>VGXV01000065.1 GCA_016873165.1 Planctomycetota bacterium
AAAGAGGTGGCAGCATGGCAGAAATCCAGAAACAACAAAAATGCTAAGGTCAATTGGCAATTCACTGCCGAAAAGGCCAGGATAAAACTATCTCGTCTTTATCCGACACTTGAAAGTTGACGAGACACTAGATGAAGGAGAAGATATGGAAATGATGATTCTGATTGAAGAAGAATAAAGGTTATCATTTTCTTGCTGTGATTAATGATGAATCAGATTGTAAATCGATTTTTGTAATATTTTTAAAACCACTGGTTTCAAGCCATGAGCGGTACTCCTCTCCGCTATAGGATGCTCCCTCCTGTGTGCCAATGAGCATATTAAGACTAAAAAGCGCTGCAAATTGCGGTTGTGTTTTTGTTTCATCAAGAACAAATTCATGAATGATTATTGTTCCCTCATCTTGCAAAGCATTCCGGCATTTTTTGAGTATTTTACTATTGTTTTCCGGGTTGTATATATGCAGGAGATTGGAAACGAGAATCAGGTCATAGCAGTTATTGCCAAAGTCGTCTTCCAGACAATTCCCTATCTGTGCTTTTATCCTTTCCTGCAATCCTGCGGTTTGAATAAAACCATGCGTTAATTTTGTCACATGTTCCAGGTCAAAAACTACCGCATGCAACTCAGGATATTTTTTTACAAATTCGATTGAATAAGTCCCAGGGCCTCCGGCAAGATCAAGCATATTTCTTGGGTTTTCCAAATGTAATGCAGTGCAAATATCCTGTGCTTTTACTGATGCAATATTATGCATTGCAGTAATAAAGTCTTTCAAATCATGAGGGTCTACGTCTTCCGGCAGATCTTTTAAGACTACCGCTTCTCCTGTTTTCACTGTTTGCAACAGCATGGTCCAGTTTTCAGCGATATTGTGAAAATGGTGAATGGCATCACCCTGGTACAAAGGCTTTCCTTTAATGAGATAGTGATGTGATATTTGAGCATTTTGATAATATTTTCCCTGTTTAACAAGCAAATCAAGTGAGACAAGCGCATTAAGTATTTTTTCCGTAGCCTGCACATTTGCATCAATACTATGCGCTAGTTCCTCAGCGGTTAAACTTTTATTATCCAGAATAGTAAAAATATCCAATTCTATTGCAGTAAATAGTACCTGTGATTTCCAGTAGGCGGAACTGAGTTGAAGCACATACTCGAATTGTTGATAATTTGTCGGATTCATTAAATGTTCCTGCTAAAAGTGCGGTAAATGTTTTTTGGAATTTTATATTTGTTTTGTCTCATATACGGCAGTTGTATTTAGTAGCAATGACTTAAAATTATTAATTACCTTTCTGTGTGTGGAATGCAGGTATTCACTGTCGGGAATAATAGCGGTATTCTCGAATTCACAAAGAATTGTATCGAATGCAGAGATCAAGGCAGTATTTAATTCTTTCAATGGGGAAGAATCATGATTGATTTCTGGCGCTAATGTGTCGCATTCAAAGGTTTGAGGCAGGAGAGATAAGAAATTTTTGCATATATTTGAGATAGTTATAGAAAACGCGTTGGCCTTTGAATCATGTATTTCATACACCACTTCATAGCTCGGCAAAGAACTATCGCTCATCGTTAATGATTGTGTCATTGATTGATATTCCGGGGTTCCCTGGAATATTGTTTGTCTGTGATGGAGTAAATGTGCGGTTACTGCGGGGGAAGACATAATGCATGTTTCTCTCAGAAATTCAAAATTATTGCGAATGCTCTGCATTGTGGAATGCGGCTCAAACATGATAAAACCAAAGGTTGGCTCAATTCCATAATTTCTTAAAAGCTGAATAGCTCTTTTATTCTCATCAGAGGTTGTGTGTTTTTTAAATCGTTTCAGAGAATTGTTGTCCCCGCTTTCCAACCCGAGAAAAACATTGGTAAGTCCGGCCATTACCAGTTTTGATATCGTTTTTTCCTCAATATCGTTAACACGGCATTCGAAACCGAAGCGGATATTCAAATCGTTTGCAAGAATAAGATCTGCGAAAGTAATTGCCCGTTCTCTTCCATATTTTCCTGGTCCAAAAAAATTTGCATCTGAAAAATAGAAATTGTTCAATGAGTATTTTTTATTTAACATATCTATTTCTTTAAAAATACTGTTAGCGCTCCTGCCTCTCCATGCATTTGTTTGTCCGTAAAAAGGGTTCAGATAGCAAAAAGTACAATGACTGTAACAACCTCTGCTTCCAAGAATATATGTGGCAATGTCTTTCTGTTGATATAGATCAATATCATATCGTTCCGGAAAGGGGAGAGTGTCAAGATCTTGAATGGGTATGCGTGGGAGAAATATTATATTGCCGTTATCATCCCTGGAAGCTAACCCTTGAATGGCATTCGATAATAGCGGTGTATTTTGGGTCACCATACGTTTTGCAAGTTCTGTAATAGTATATTCCGGTTCTCCGATAGTGACAGAATCAATAAAAGGGTATTTCGAAAGAATTTCTTTGTAAGCAAATGTCGGAAAATATCCATAAAGATTGATGTGGATACCGGGGTTGTTTGATTTCAAGAGAGAAAGCATATCGAAGATTGTATGTGTGTCATTCCACAAATAAATAGCATGGGCGCACAAAAGGGAGTAATTCTTTTCTGAAATGGTTGCTATTGTTTGTTCAAATGACCAACCGTGAAGATGCGCGTTAATAATATCCGCATGTATATTGTTTTTTTTCAATACGGCGGAAATATAGCCTGTAAAAAGGCAGGAACTTAACGGCGCATTTACAACGTCTTCAAATCTTTCTTGATTTACTGGTCGGGGCGGTTCAAGAAGAATTACGGACAACGTAAAGTCCTTTTATGATAAAATAACAACAGCATTACTAAAATCCTACAGGGGTTGCAGTTTTTTTGCGGCTCTTTTCAAGATCGTCCTTGTAATATTCCATTACACCTTTCAGTGAACACAAACTACCGCACATTGTGCATGTATCATCATCCATAGGCGGACGGTTATTTCGGATTTCCTGCGCTCGTTCTTTCGTGATAGCAGTTTCGTATTGTGTAGCCCAATCAAGGTCTCTGCGGGCAATGCCCATCTTCAGATCTAAATTTTTCGCTTTGTCTTTGAGTTTTATCATATCTCCAACGTGGGCAGCTATACGGGCTGCCATAACTCCCTCTCTGACATCGTCAGGATTCGGGAGCGCCAAATGTTCCGGCGGTGTTACATAGCAGATGAAATCTGCGCCATAACGGGAGGACAATGCCGCTCCGATTGCGGATGAAATATGATCATAGCCAGGGGCGACATCGGTGGTAATTGGCCCCAACATGTAAAATGGCGCATTATTGCTTAATCGCTTTTGTATAATTACGTTTGCTTCAATTTCGTCGATGGGGATATGGCCTGGCCCTTCAACAATAATCTGAACTCCTTTGCCCTGGGCATATTCTGCTATTTCAGAATTAATTATGAGTTCCTGTATTTGCGCGCGGTCGGTACTATCATGAACGGCTCCAGCCCGCAAACCGTTTCCAAGACTCAGAATAACATCGTGTTTTTTCATAATACCGATAAGGCGGTCTATCTGTTCATAAAGGGGGTTTTCTTTTTTGTTGTGATTCATCCATGCAGTAAGAAAAGACCCGCCTCTGCTCACCAAGCCGCCGTAACGGTAGCCCTGCTTCTTTAATCGTTCCAGGGTAATTAAATTAATGCCGCAGTGTATGGCCATAAAGCCGATACCTTCTTCTGCCTGTTGTTCAATGACATCAAAGAGAAAATCAGCGTCCATATTTACGACAGACCCTGTTTTCTTAGTTGTTTCAATCGCTGCCTGATATAAAGGAACAGTGCCGACGGTAAGAGATATAGCATTAAGAACACGTTTTCTTATTGTAGTTAAATCTCCTCCGGTTGAAAGTTCCATCAAGGTATCGGCGCCATATTTTTCAGCAGTCTGGGCTTTTTTAACTTCCATATTAATATCAATAATGTCAGGGGACGTGCCGATGCTCGCGTTTACCTTTGTTTTTAAACCCTTGCCAATACCGACAACCCGGGATTTTCTGTTTGGATTTCCATAGATAACAATATGTCCCTTGGCGATTCCATCGCGAATAAATTCAGGAGTTACATCATCATAAGCAGCAGCTTCTTTCATGGCATTGGTAATAATGCCTTCGCGTGCCAGTTCTAATTGGGTTTTCATTTATTATTACTCCATATTAAACTAATATTGTATTTTTTCAAAATTCATTAAATCCATCATATCATCCCTTATTGCCATTGCAAAAATAGTGCTTTTGGTGAGATAGGTAATTACATCGTCAGGTAAATAAAGGGATGCAAAAACCGGAATGATTTTTTTCTCTTTGTATTCGGGAAAGTACTCATATATCTCTTTAAAAGTTGCTGCAAAATCATCTATGTATTGTATTCTTGGGGTGGATTTTACTTCTACAAGAATAACTTTTTTATCATACACTGCAATTACATCAAACTCCCTTCGCTTGCTCGTAGCTTTTGGCTTTCTTTTAAATCTTCTTACCATGAAATCTTCTTCGCTGCCTTCCTCACATCCGAAATACCGCTGAGCTATTTCCCTTACGTTTGGAGCTACAAAATCCTCCGCCAGTGTTCCCATCTTGTTGGTGATTTCTCCCCACTGTTTAAAAGCCTTCGCCCTGTCATTACGCATCTCCTCTTCGAATTTCTTCATTTCATTATTGGAGTTTTCCCTGTCCTGCTGCATCTCTTGTCTGAATTCCTTCAATTCGTTTTTGGAGTTTTCTCTGTCCTGCTGCATTTCTTCCCTAAAAACTCGCATTTCGTTTTTGGAGTTTTCTCTGTCACGTTGCATTTCCTCTCTGAATTCCTTCATTTCGTTCTTGGAGTATTCCCTGTCGCGTTGCATTTCTTCCTTAAATTCACGGATTTCCCTCTCCGTCTGCAACTGAGCATTGCCAACGTTCTTGATGAATTCTGCAAGTATTTGTTCCAGGTTATCAACCCTTTCACCTACGGGCGGCATGATAATTTCTCCAAAAAAAGCTACAAAAATGCGGTAAAACGCAGTTTTTCATATTATAATGCTTTTGTCTATATTATCACTAAAAATTTTTAATACGAATTCTTTATTATACTTTTCTACATTGAGTTGTTTATCAAACGGTATAACGCCAAGAATTGGCACATTTGTCAGACGTTTAATCTCTTTCACATTGTAATTTCTCAGGCATTCATCAGTATCTGCCGGATCGTTAAAGATTATTCCCTTTATATCTACACCATGTTCCCGGGCATATGCCACGGTAAGAAGGGTGTGGTTTATTGTTCCAAGAGAAAGCCGGCTGACAATTATGAGGGGTAATTCGAATTCGTTGGCTAAATCAATGACAAAATAGTATTCATTTATAGGGACAAGCAAACCGCCAATGCCTTCAACAATCATAAAATCATGCCGTTCACACAGCGTATCAAAGGCATTTCTTATTTTTTCAAGGTCTATAACAGTATTGTTTAATTGTGCTGCAATTGTAGGGGCAAGGGGTTGTTCGTACTGTATCGGATTAATGAGTTCATAATCATCATCAACTTCAGCAGCGGACTTGAGAAAAAGTGCGTCGTCTGATACTAACATATCGTTGTGATATTTACATCCTGTGGCAATAGGTTTCATGACACCTACATCATAACCATTATTTTTCATACATGCAGCAAGGCCTCCGGCAACGATGCTCTTGCCAACACCTGTATCTGTTCCTGTTATAAAATATCCATTCTCCATTATTGTCCTCCGTTCATTCCTTCTTTTTGTCAAATATTATGATTTGACCACATCTCAATTCTATTACTTCCCTCTATTCTTTTCCTTGAGTAATAAGCTGTATTGAGTGATGAATAATGTTTAACATTCTGTCTATTTCTTCATTTTTAATAACAATTGGCGGCATAATGACGATGATGTGGCCAAGTGGGCGTATGAGCAATCCATGTTTTCTTGCCTCGATGCAGATTTGCATTCCTATGCGTTCGGTCCAGAGATAAGGTTCTTTTGTATCCTTATCTTTTACCAATTCGATTGCGGCAATTAAACCACATTGTCGTATGTCGCCAACGTGTTTTAATATCCTGAAAGATTGCAAACGGTCTTTTAAATAGTGTATTTTCGGTTGTAGATTATTAATGATATCTTCTTTTTCAAAGAGATTTATACTTGCCAGAGAAGCGGCGCATCCTAAAGGATGTCCTGTATATGTATGACCGTGAAAGAAGGTTTTTAAACTGGAATATTCTCCCAAAAAGGCGTCATATATTTCCTGTGTTGTGAGTGTAACCGCCAGAGGCATATATCCTCCGTTAATTCCTTTTGACAGAGTCATAAGATCGGGAACTACATTTTCATGTTCACAGGCAAACATTTTCCCTGTACGTCCAAATCCCGTCATTATCTCATCAAGGATAAGAAGCACATTGTATTTTTTGCAGAGTCTGCTAACTCCCGCCAGATAATCCTTAGGGTGCGTTAACATACCACCTGCGCCTTGCACAAGAGGTTCCATAATCATTGCGGCAACATTATCGGCATGTTCCTGTAAAATCTTTTCCAGTTTATCAAGACATTCCATACTGCATTTTCCCGGAATTTTATTCAACGGACAGCGATAGCAGTAAGGAGAAGGTGCAAGATGTGTTTTAAAATAAAGGGGGTTAAATACCTTATGGTACATTTCAATTCCTCCCACTGCCATGGCGCCAATGGTATCGCCATGATATCCATACTGCAGTGCGATAAATTGTGTTTTATTCATTTGCCCTTTGTGTTGCCAATATTGAAAGGCCATTTTCAGGGCGACTTCATTTGCGGTGGAACCATTGTCCGAATAAAATACTTTGTTTAAACCGTTTGGAGTTATTT
The DNA here is from genome assembly GCA_016873165.1 of Planctomycetota bacterium. Taxonomy (GTDB): domain Bacteria; phylum Planctomycetota; class Brocadiia; order Brocadiales; family Brocadiaceae; genus Kuenenia. The sequence goes on from VGXV01000065.1 coordinate 6,873, forward strand.
CGATAAGTTTTTTTCCAAGTTCTGAGGCTGGGATATTGGTAGGTCCTAAAAAGGTGCTATGTGAGATTTTATCAAGCTGTGATTTTATTGCATCATCGATTTCTTTTTTGCGATGACCATGAAGATTGCACCACATAGAGGAAACACCGTCAATATATTCATTGCCATCAATATCTTTCAGATAGATACCTTTTCCTTCCGCAATAACAAGAGGTGTTTCCTTAACATAGTCCTGCATTTGAGTAAAGGGATGCCAAAGGTAGGTTTTATCCCAAGTCTGTAATTGTTCCTTAAAAACCTTGTCAAACATATGTTTTATGTATTTCCTTTCTGATAAAATATTAAATAGTAAAGTATAATAAACGAATAGAAAATAAAAATTGAAAAATTTATTATTTTCAGGAATATATTTATCCGGAATAGTACTGTATTATGAAAATTATAAATTATTCAAAAATTGTCGATATATTGATTGAATTTTTGTATGTTATTTTGTAAAAACTAGATTAATCTTTTCACTGCGAGTCGAATACCAGGAGATAGCAGAGAACAATACAATCCTTTTGCTATAATCCGTTACGTAATTGAATGTATCCTATTTCTCTCAGTTCAGTAAAGGCAGAAAAAGCTAATTTTGCGGGGGATCAGAATGCTTCGCAACAGAGTTTTGCCATGAAAAAAGAAGATATTATTAATAACATACTAAAATCTCCTGCACTTCCGACATTGCCAGCAGTAGCCACGGAACTTATTTCTATCACATCAAAAGAAGAAACGACTCTGAAAGAAATTGCCGACTTATTGTCAAAAGACGTCTCACTCTCTGCGAAAGTACTAAAAATAGCAAATTCCGCTTACTATGGTTTTGCGTATAAAATTAGCACCATACAACAGGCAATTTCATGTATCGGGATTAATGCCATCAGGAGCCTGGTTCTTTCATTTTCATTTCTCGCTATTAAAGGCGGCAACAAATCGGAATTTTTTAATTATGAAGATTTTCTTGCGAAGTCTTTGGCCACTGCGGTCGTCGCCAGATTAATAAAGGCTAAAATTGATAAAAATGATCTTGAGGAAATATTTATCGCGGGTCTTTTAAAAAATATTGGAAAATTGATTCTCGCAAGCACACATCCGAAATTATATGATCAGATCGCTAAAGAGTCTCAAAATTCAGAAAAAGAGATTACCGAACTTGAACAGGAAATTATTGGGATCGATCACGCGCAAATAGGGTATGAGGTTACGAAAAACTGGGGTTTTCCTGCTATATTGTCAATCCCGATTCTCTATCATCATTTTCCGGAAAGAAGTAAAGAAGATGATAAAAAGATACAAATATACACAAATGTTATTTATTTTGCGGGATTGGTGTCTAATATCTTGTATTCGAATAATCCAAATAAGTATTATGATAAGTTTGTAAAAGGAATTAAAGTTATATTTGGCCTTAGCAAGGCGGCAATTGACGATATATTGGATAAAGTTGACCTGGAGGTTGTTCAAAATGCAAATTATTTTGGATTTCATATTAAAAAGCCGAAACCTATTGAGGAGATATTGATTGAAGCAAACACGATTCTCAGCGGTATAAATTTGACGTATGACCAGATGAATAAGGAACTTGTTAATGCAAAAGTACAAATGCAGAAAGTGGCAAAAGAGCTTGAAACAAAAAACAAGTGGCTTGAAAGCCTTGCCAATATCGATGGATTAACAGAGGTGTATAATCACCGGTATTTACAAATATTTCTTGAGAGGGAATTTAACAGGACAAAACGAAAAAAAGGCGCATTTTGTTTGATAATGTTAGATGTGGATAACTTTAAGAAATTTAACGATACCTATGGCCATCAGGCGGGGGATTTTATTTTAAAGGAATTGTGCAGATTATTGCAGAAGGGAATCAGGACATACGACATAATTGCCCGTTATGGCGGAGAAGAGTTTTCGATAGTTCTGCCTGAAACCGAACTGGAATGTGCCTGGATTGTAGCGGAAAGATTGCGTAATAAGGTCGCAGATCATATTTTTTCCGATAATAAAGAAAAATATAAAGTGACAATAAGCATCGGTATTGCAGAAACGAAGCCAGCCTTAGATAATCTGAGCAAAAACGATCTCATTGATCATGCAGATACAGCGCTATTAGAATCAAAGAAAAATGGGAAAAACAGAATTACCGTCTATTCAAACAAGCAAAAATGATACTACAGATAAAAGATAATTCAGTATTTTAAAACCAAGAGAAGAATAATTATTTTTCATAAAGCACATCTTATTTTTCTGCAATTGCCTTCGTTTCTTTTTTCACATCTTTTTTGGGTTGGGTGGCTATAGGTTGTTCCCGATCGTTTGCATTAACTTCCGAAGATATTTTTTTCACAAGGATATTAAGTTCGTGGGCCTGAGCGGTTAACTCTTCGCTTGCTGCAGCGGTTTCTTCCGCAGTTGCCGCATTTTTCTGCACAACCTGGTCCATCTGCTGAATAGCTTTGCTTATCTGCTGAATGCCATTGCTTTGTTCTTCCGAAGCAGAAGCAATTTCATTTATCAGGTCAGCGACTCTTTTTACTTGTGTAATGGAGTTGGAGAATACCTCTTTCACTTTTGTCTCTGTGCTGACAAAAACATCCTTTGTTTTGTTTACAAGTTCCATGCCCTTTTCAGCTTTCTTAACACTATCCGCGATTAATGCGGTAATATCCTTTGATGCGGAAGAACTTCTTTGAGCGAGATTTCTTACCTCTTCCGCCACAACGGCAAACCCGCGTCCATGTTCTCCGGCACGCGCCGCCTCAACTGCGGCATTTAAAGCCAGTAAGTTTGTCTGAAAAGCAATACCTTCGATAAGTTTAATGATATCGGCAATCTTTCCGCTGCTTTCGGAAATGTCCTTCATGGCTTCAGCCATTTCTTTTACAGAGCGGTTTCCGTGTTCAACTGTATCCGCGACAGATACGTTGCCATTTTCAACGGTAGTATTGCATGCCAATGCAAGTTTCGATGCTTCAGTCGCATTATCCGCGTTTTGTTTTGTCATCGAAGATATCTCTTCCATGGTCGATGAGGTTTCTTCTATCGAAGCCGCCTGTTGCGAAGTTGCTTCCGAAAGACTTTGGCTTGACGCAGAGATTTGTTCCGACGCGGACACCACCTGCACGGCATTGTTTGAAAGATGATCAATAATATCTTTAAGTATTTTTATAAGAGGTTGTATTATGCTGCGCCAACTGAGAGCGATAATTAAGCAGGCAATTCCTGCCGCAACCCCCTGTATCCATAATAATCGGGTAGCCCGTTTATCGGAATTTGTCTGGTATAAATTAACTGCGTCATTCATATTCTTTACAAGAACATTAACGGTATTGAAAACCTCATTGTACAACGCTATATATTCAGCGGAATTCACTTCAGCTTCGAATAGTTTTTTTGTGCTGGCTTTTGTGGTTTCCCACAATTTTTTTATTTCGTTTAATTTGTTCAGGGTGGCATGATTTTTAGTGAGGGGAATTGTGGTATATTTTGTCATTTCGAGGTCTAAGGGCGCCTTTCCTCCTTTGGTGAGAGAATCCAGTGTTGCCTCAAAGACTATGCCTGTTTTTAAAAATGTATGTGCGCCTGATTGTGATTCGTCCGATTGATTCAAAAAAGCCGCAATTTCATCATTTGAAGGGCCAATGGGAATATTTACGACAAGGATACCCATCGTATCCTGAAGTTTAAAGTCGTTCTTTGGGCTTTCCGCATGATTGTTGTGGCAATTGACGCAGACTTGTGCAGTAGCGATGTCCGGAGTTGCATACCGTAGCGTATAATAACCTTTGTGTTCTAAAAACCGATAAAATGTTTGTCCCTTTTTTTCGTAAAAATAGTCAAAAGCCTCTTTTTCAAAATCCGTTTTAAGCCCTTTCTCCTTGTTGATATTCCATCTGCTTAACAGATCGTAGCTGTAAACCCCTTTTTGATTAATAATTTCCGATACTTCTTTAACAAAGGTAGCAGGGAGAGGAATGCCTCCGATAATTGTGTCATAATACTGATTAGGATGCACTTCCGGAGCTTCTTTGATAAGTTTCCCCACAACATTTTTTGTGTAATGGGTTCGGTCTGCAACAATCTGAAGTGTGGTAATTTCCGCAGCTTTTATTGTGCTGTAACGGAGTTGCAGAGGAACCAGTTCAGAATTAATTTCTTTTGAATATTTCTGAAGCAGCATGCGCTGTCTTCCCGCAAGGTTGACAACGTTTATGCTGGTGCGCTGGCTTTTAATAGTCCAGAATACAAAGAAAGTCCCGGTCAATATAGTCACAAGAAGTGTTATAAAAATGAAAGAAAATTTCTTTCCGATAGGCCATGTATTCATTTAACCGTTTCTCCTTATATTAAGGCGAAAAAATAAAAGATATTTATTTGTATTCGAGTCAAAATTATGGCGAAAATATCGCAAAATGCATTATCTGAAAAAATCAGGTGCGATGGAGTGATTATGTACAAACAATGATTGCATATTACAAATATTTTAAAAATAGTCAAGCACAATTATCGGTTTTGGTAATAATTTTAGCGAATAAGGTTTTTTGTCGAACAATGGTTATGTGTGTTTATATTTATGAATTGATGCAGACTTTTTGCCCTTTCTCCGCCTTAAAATATTTTTGAGCATTCCCATGATTTATGGAAATTTCCAGAAATCCTGCGCTTCCTATAAGTGCGAGTGGCATGCCGGCTTTTACATCAGCATATGTTTTTACCATTCCGGTTATTTTCATAGTGCCAACGGATATTGTAAAATCTTTTTCAGTTGTTTTTAAATCAGCCAGATGTTTTTCTGTGATATTAATGATGATGTTGCCGAAATGGTCAATCGAGATAACGTTTCCGATAATTCTATTTCTTTCTTTTTCAAATACGGGATTCGGTATATCAATCGTGTGGATTTGATCGGTTTTTTCCCCTAATCGAGAAGGTAAAATACCAAGTGACAGATGTGCGGCTACCGGCGCGAATATGTCACGTCCATGAAAGGTAGCGCTTTGTTCCGGCAGGAAATATTTTGTATTAGTCACACGAACAATGTTTTTCGTTTTTTCTTTGAGAAGGATAAAACTCAGCAAGCCATTATCGGGAATAAGAAACAAATATCCTTTACATTCCACACAGAGTATGTTTCTTTCGCTTCCTACTCCCGGATCAATAACGGCAACATGGATAGTGCCTTTCGGGAAGTAGCGGTACGAGGTGTACAAAAGATAGGCTCCGCGAAAAACATCTTGCGGGGGGATCATATGGCATAGATCAATAATGCCGGCACGGGGATTAATCCCGGCAATCACACCTTTCATAATGCCTGCATAAGCATCCTGAACTCCAAAATCGGTCAGAAGGGTGATGATTCGTGATTGTTGTTGTGCCATGAAGATTCTTAAATGATATCGTTAGTATGTGCACAAGAAAAATGTTTACCTTGCGAGCCTTGTAAGGGTGGATTAAGCGGAGCGAATCCACCATTTATGCGATAATTGTTGGTGGATACGGCGCAAAAACCAGCGCCTTTATCCACCCTACCCACACCGATCCCATAAACGGTTACAAAAAATCGGGAATGCACCCGTAAACGCTTTATGGATTTTTCCGGATTATCAGTTATTGTTCTTTTTTTCGGAATCGGCAGGGATCTCTTCCCTGAAAAAGAAGGGACAATACGTCCAGCAATTTATATCAACAATACGATATTGTCCACAACATTCAGGACAGAGCCAGTCTCCAAGTTCAATGCAGAGACGTTCGCCAATATGATGGTTGCACTTGTTACAACGTACCATTTTGCTAAACGTTTAAAAAAAGTGAAGGATTACAAATATATTACGTCATAAAACAAAATGAGAATATAGTTGTTTCATATCTTATTATGAGATATTTCTGTAAATACAACACAGGTTATGGTAAAAGCAAACTATCTTAAATTCAAGGACTTTTTTAAGGTAACGAGATATAAGGATTTCATAACCTTTACGGGGAATGGTGCGTCGATTACTCATGGTGAAGACAGCGTGTGCCTCCGTTGGGTTTCATTCTTCAACCCAACCTACCAATGACTCCGATAGGTCAGGACTTGTCGCCGAAGCATCAAAGATCATCCAGAAACGCCCGTATATATACCGGGAGATAAACGGAATGCGGGTTGAAGTGGCGGGAAGATTTGAGATACATGATGCGGGATGCATGATGCAAAATCCTCCCCCTAACCCCCTCCAGAGGGGGACAAATACATATCCCCTGCCAAAGGGTGCATCCAACTATGCTCCGCTGACAGACACCTCCCTTTGTTCCCCGCTGGCAGATACCTTACACTGTCCCCCGCTGGCGGGGGTGCAGGGGGTGGAAGGAACAGATGAAGGGTGGGCATTGCCCACCAACCCCGAGCGTTCGGAACTTGCTGCCAAACTATCAAAGATCATCCGGAAACGTCTGGAAACGGGAATTCACCGCAAAGACGCAAAGATCGCAGAGGATGATTTTTTGGTGGGCAATGCCCACCCTACAGAGGTGCAGGGGGTGGTAGAAACAGATGCCTGTGTCTCCATAATAAATATTTCAAACGGTATAAATACCGGGGTTCAGGTTGCAAACCTGAACCCGCAAAAGGAGCAACCCCTAATCCCCAACCCCCAATTTATTTACGCCTTCCGTATCGCCCCCTACGATAACAATCACCCCCTCATTATTGACCCTGTCATCGAATACTCTACTTACCTTGGTGGTAGTGATAATGCTTATGGATTAGCAGCGGACAGTTCCGGGTATATATATGTGACAGGGATAACTGCATCAAGTAATTACCCTATTGTGGGAACAACTACAGCTTATAAAGGGAATATGGATGTTTTTGTGACAAAATTGGGAACATCAGCAGCAAACCTTGTTTATTCGACATATCTTGGGGGGAGTACAAGTGATCTTGGCTATGGCATTGCTGTTGACAGTTCAGGGTACGCATATGTAACGGGATATTCAACTTCCAATAATTATCCGGTTGTTGGGACGAATACACCTGTCTTTTATGGTCTCCCTTATGCCTTTGTGACTAAGATTGGTACCTCTGGCAGTAACCTTGAATATTCTATTTGGTTACAGGGTACAGCAGCCGATTATGGTTCCGGTATAGATGTAGATAGTTCGGGATATGCATATGTTACAGGATATACTTCTTCTAACACATTTCCGATTGTTGGAACAACTACACCACATAAAGGTGGTGGTAATGATGCTTTTGTGACCAAGGTTAGCACCTCAGGCAGTAATCTGGTGTTTTCGACCATTATTGGGGGAAGTGGCAGTGATATTGGTTATGGAATAAATGTAGACGGTTCAGGAAATGCGTATATAACTGGTTATACTACTTCAAGTGATTATCCAATAGTGGGGACGACTACGGCTCATGGTGGAGGTTCAAATGATGCTTTTGTAACGAAGCTAGATGCTTCTGGAACGAGTATTGAATACTCCACATATCTTGGAGGAAGTGGCAGTGATATTGGCTATGGAATAGTGGTTGACAATTCTGGAAATGCATATGTACCAGGAGATACTGCTTCCAACAACTTTCCAATTGCAGGTACAACCACGGCTTATGGTGGAAATATTGACGCCTTTATATCCAAAATAACCTTTTCAAGCACAACCGCCCCAACAGTAACCACCGGTTCGGCGACGAGCAAAACACTTAGTTCCGCGATGCTTACTGGCACCGTTAATCCGAATAGCGCCACTTCTACTACGTGGTTTGAATATGGCGTCAGCAGCGGTTCTTACACTGGTTCTGCCACTGCACAGACTCTTACCGGCATAACCACCACTTCGGCGGTATATGCGAGTCTCAGCGGTTTAACAGCAAATACTACCTATTATTATCGCGCAGCGGCACAGAACAGCGCGGGAACATCATATGGGAGCGAAGTATCATTCACGTTGTATCCAAAGATTTCTGCAGGAGGTTTTCACAGCCTTGCAGTGAAATCAGACGGAACCACAATCGCCTGGGGGAAAAATGAGCATTATCAACTGGCTGATAGTACAAAAACAAACAGGAGTTCCCCTGTCAACGTAAGTGGCATTAGCAATGTAATTGCAGTGTCTGCGGGTAGTTGGGGATATCATAGCGTTGCGTTGAAGGCTGATGGGACGGTTTGGGCGTGGGGAAACAATTCGGCAGGACAGCTAGGAGACGGAACTACAGTTCAAAAAAGTTCTCCTGTGCAGGTGAGTAGTCTTACCGGCATAGTTGCTATTGCCACTGGTTCCGATCATGTGGTTGCCCTGAAATCAGACGGCACGGTGTGGGCATGGGGACAAAATGATTATGGACAATTGGGAGACGGCACTACTACGAATTCCAACGTTCCTGTCCAGGTAAGCGGACTTGCCGGAATTGTCGCAATCGAAGCGGGAGATAGCCACTCAATAGCTTTAAAGTCAGACGGAACGGTATGGGCATGGGGGAAAAATGGTAATGGACAATTAGGAGATGGCACTACAACAAACTCCACTTTCCCTGTCCAGGCGCTTACCGTGTTCCACAAATATTACTGGACAAACAAAGACCGATAAGCTAAACTGGGGGGCATGAGGCAAAATAAAAACAACATTACAGAAAAACCCCGCATAAACAGGGGAAAGGGGAATAGCGAGAAACAAGAACAGTCATTGGATTCAGAAGAGTCCAGGATAGAGTGCCGTTTAGAGGAGCTT
>VGXV01000066.1 GCA_016873165.1 Planctomycetota bacterium
ACAATACGGGTTCTTCCGGCACGGTGGATGCCGATATTGACGCCCCGGAAGCGTGGGATGTTACTACGGGGAATTCAAATGTTGTTGTGGCGGTAATTGACACCGGTGTGGATTATGCCCATGCGGATCTTGCCGCAAATATGTGGAAAAATCCCAACGAAATAGCCGGGAATAACATCGATGATGACGGCAACGGTTATATCGATGATATCTATGGAATCGATGCTGTTAATGGTGATGGCGATCCCTACGATGATAATAGCCACGGCACTCATATTGCGGGCACTATTGGCGCTGTCGGGAATAATGGAATTGGAGTTGCCGGTGTTAATTGGAATGTGAAGATTATGGCGTGTAAGTTCTTAGATGCCAATGGATCAGGTTTTACCTCAGATGCCATAGAATGTATTGAATATATATTAAACCATAAGACGAATGGAATTAATGTAAAAGTAACCAATAATAGCTGGGGAGGGGGAGCATATTCACAAGCCCTTTACGATGCGATACAGGCAATGGAAAATGAGGATATATTATTTATTGCCGCTGCAGGCAATAATAGCGTGAATGCTGATGTAACGCCTCATTACCCTTCTTCATACAATTTAAACAATATCATTTCCGTTGCCGCAACAAATAGTAATGACGCACTCTCCGGGTTTTCTAATTATGGGGTTGCAAGCGTAGACTTAGCAGCCCCTGGAAGTAATATCTATAGTACTATTCTTGGTAAAGCATATGCATATAAAAGCGGAACTTCAATGGCAACTTCTCATGTTACGGGTGCTGCTGCGCTGGTTTGGGAACAAAACCTGTCTGCTAATTATTCGGTAATAAAGAACTTGATTATGAATACAGTTGATCCGTTGCCTTCTTTGTCCGGGTATACCGTTTCCGGCGGTCGATTGAATGTAAATAATGCCGTATCCTGTGAAACCGGTAATCTTGCAATGCATGTTTCTCCGGGTGACGGATTTGAGGTCGATTTTTCTGCTGATGCTTCTGTTTTTGCCACGCTTTTCGATTGTGGCGATTCCATTACCGGCGCAGAGGTAACTGTTGCCACCTCTGAAGGTGTATCTTTTCATCTTTTAGATGATGGAGTATTGCCCGATGCTCTTGCAAACGATGGTATATACTCAGGAACATGGTCTCCTTCGTTAGTTGGGCAAATAGTGCTTACTGTAGAAGCCTTGTATAACGGGACTACACTGGCCAAATCCATTTCCGGGACAGTGATCAAAAATTATACCATGGATGATCAGGTAGCATATGACTGGATAGACGCTACTACAGGAATAAATACCGGAATAAAAGGTGATGATTCATCGGCAGAAATATCCATAGGATTTGACTTTGAATTTTACGGCAATACATATAATACGGTTAACGTATCTTCCAATGGCTACCTTACCTTTGGCAATACAGACGGTCTGATTTGGTCCAATAGCATGATACCATTTTCAAATATTCCCAATAACATGATCGCACCATTTTGGGACGATTTAAACCTATCTGGCGGGGGAGCTATTTATTATTTGATCGAGGGAGAAAGCCCAAACAGGACATTAACCATCGAGTGGCACAATATATCTCATTATCGTAATGTAGGCCAGGCAATATTTGAAGCAACCCTTTGTGAAGGAAGCAATAATATCCTCTTTCAGTATCAGGATGTTTCTTTTGGCGACAGTAAATTTGATTATGGCAGTTCTGCAACTATAGGGATTGAAAATTTAAATGGCACTATCGGAAAATTATACTCATATAATTCTTCTCATCTTGCAAATGGTTTGGCGATACTTTTTGTCCCTCAAGACAACGGTCTTTACGCATACTATCCTCTTGACGAGGGTACCGGCATCGTTGCCGGAGATTCATCGGGAAATGGCAATAATGGCACAATCATTGGCGGCGCTGTATGGACTATTGGTGTAAATGGCATTGGTGGCGGACTTCAATGTGATGGGGTGGATGATTATGTGGATATAGGAGACATCGATCTTGCCGATGCCTTCAGCATTTCTGCATGGATAAAGATAACCAGTCTGGGCAAGCTCATGATCGTAGGGAAAACATTTCAAACGTATCAGTTTTATGTATCGCCCGAAGGGAATCTTATGTTCCAGAGAAACTCTACGACACCAATAAATTACCCGGCAGGCCTTGTTCCTGATATATGGTATCACGTGGCAGTAACGTTTGATACGACAAACGGAATGTCTTTGTACCTCAACGGCAGCCTTGTAAGCGCCAATGGTGATATCTCTGTGACCAATGAAAACGACGCTGTCACAAAAATCGGCGCTACAAATTTTACTCCCAGGCATTTTTTTTCAGGGATAATCGATGAAGTGCGTATTTACCGTTTGGCGCTAACAAGTCAGGAAATACAAAATTTATATGGCAGGCATTACGTTAATGACCTGTTGTCCTATTATGCCTTTGAGGAGGGAAGCGGGCTGATAGCCGATGATTCATCGGGAAATGGCAACGATGGCACAATCAATGGCGGCGCCGCATGGACTGCCGGAGCAAATGGAAACGGAGGAGGACTTGATTTTAACGGAATAGATGCGTATGTGGATATAGGAGATATAGACTTAACCGACGCCTTCAGCATTTCTGCGTGGATAAAGATATCCAGACTGGGCAAGCTCATGATCGTAGGGAAAACATTTCAAACGTATCAGTTTTTTATATCGTCCTCAGGGAATCTTATGTTTCAGAGAAACTCTACGACGCCGATAAATTATCCGGCAGGTCTTGTTCCTGATGTATGGTATCACGTGGCAGTAACGTTTAATACGACAAACGGAATGTCTTTGTACCTCAACGGCAGCCTTGTAAGCGCCAATGGTGATATCTCTGTGACCAATAAAAACGACACTGTCACAAAAATCGGCGCTACAGGTGTTAATCCGAAGCATTTCTTTTCAGGGACAATTGATGAGGTTCGCATTTACCAGCGCGCGTTAACAGACCAGGAAGTGTTTAACTTATACTTATATAACCAGTAGGTTTGCCAGTATAATGAACAATGTAAAAAGCCATCGAAGATATATGCCTTACATGTTCACAAATTGTAATTTCAGTTGTATATCTTCGCTTACTTTATATGGGCATTAGCGAAGCGGCGCTTCGCTCTCCATTTCGTAATCTGTGAACCTGTAAGGGAGAGCATTCCCAATTTTTTGTAAAATGTGGAGGTATTATGCGGGGGACAAACCACCCGCGCTACGACACATATTGCATGGTAGCGCCGATCCTTTATGGTCGGCTTTATTTTGATTTACAAAAAATTGGGAATGCTCCCGTTGTAAGGTGGTATAATTTGCGATGGGAAATTTTTTTACTGCTTTTTAACTGCTTCTATATTTTTGTTTTCTTTTTCAACTTTTTTGCAGATTTCCTGAAATTTTTGATTATCTTCATCTGACATCTTCACTATTTGCCAAACGACACGCATATGTTCGGGAGTGCATTTCGGAAAGTACACTTCATTCCAACTGAAGACATTTACCCGGAGGAGTTTGCACCATAGGATTTTTATCTTGGTGTTTTCAAATTGGGGAGGAAATATAACGGTAATGTGTGTGCTGTTTAATAGATCGTTATATGATTTCGTGCAGGTGATATCGCAAAGTATGCCTTCAAGGCTCATGTTGATCACATCTGCCTCAATGGTGTCGTTATTCATGCTGATGACAGCTTTGGCGCCTGGGATGCTTATTCTGTCATGCGTGCGCCATTGACGGGGATCGCAGACCGTATTGATCTTTTCCCTTAATTCTATCGCGGTAAATGGAGAGATAAGATAATGCTGAATGCCGTTTTCTTTTAAATGAGCGATATTTTCTTTCGAACCGGTGGAGGTAATAATAATAAAAGGAGTATCCTTGTTTGTTTCCTCCTTTCTTAATTCTTTGAAAATATGAACACCATCAGTTTTTTTAAATTGCATTCCGCAAAGAATTGCCTCGAATTTTTGCTCTTTGAAATTTTCTAAGGCTTCTGCGGCGGTCAACGCTTCAATGACAACAACGTCATTAAGCTCGGATATAAGGTATGTTTTGAGTAATGTTCTTAATATTCTGGTTTCATGAACAATGAGAATTTTGCGCATCCGCATAACAAGTTCCTTTTTTTAAATTGGTTAAAAACAGTAGTAATAAAATTTACAAAGTTCCGAATTTATAGAAAAAACGGGAATAAATTAAATATTAAGAGTAAATAAATTTCTCTTTGTCATTTTCAGGTATTATGTTCATAGGGTAGGATTCCGATAATGTCAATAAGTGAAAGCTCTGAAAAAATACTGTTTTTTCAGTAGAAGGTCAAGAAAAATTTATACCGTGTGAGTTTGTATACTGCGGAAAGAGGGCGTGCCGGAAAAGAATCTGTAAGCCATCTTCAAATAAGTCATTACAGATTAATCGTATATTGCCGAACAATTATATGCCATGCATTATAATTTGTATCACTTTAGCTTTTTGAAAAAACATGATTTCTCAGCTATTCTGCAACCCTGACAGGGTTCTGAAACCCTGTCAGGGTTAAACCCGTAAGCAAGATTTACCTTATGTTGTCACAGTTTCTCAAAAAGCTAAAGTGATGCTATAATTTCATTCCGCAATGCTTGCAGTAGATTGCGTCGTCATCATGCCACCGGTAACCGCAGCTTTCGCATACTTTTTTTGAAACCTTTCTGTGTCCCATGGCGCTTGTAATTTCTGCGGTGACAATTCCCGTCGGTACGGCGATTATTCCATAACCTAATACCATAATTACTACGGATATTGCCTGCCCAAGATGTGTTTTTGGCACCATATCTCCATACCCAACCGTAGTAAGTGTTACCACTGCCCAGTAAATGCTTCGCGGTATGCTGGTAAATCCATTTGCCGGGGCCTCAATGGTATACATTATCGAACCGAAAATAATGACGATTGTCATGACGGAAAACAGAAACACCATGATCTTTCTCCGGCTCGATTGCAGGGAAGCTATCAGCAGATCGGATTCACCGACATATTTCACAAGTTTCAGAACACGAAATATCCGAAGCACACGGAATATGCGTATTACTATTAAAATATGACTGCCCGGCACAAAAATACTGATATATGTCGGTATAACAGCGAAAAGATCGACAATGCCAAAAAAACTATGCGCATAGGCAAGCCGTTTTTTGCAACATACCAGCCGAAGGATATACTCGATAGTAAACACGAGAGTAAATACCCACTCCGCCACATGCAGGATATGCCCGTATTGTTGTTCGATGTTCACAATACTGTTGAGCATAACCGTCGTTACACTCAGTATGATAATTGTTATCAAACCAATATCAAAGCATTTACCTGCAAGAGTATCCGATTTAAAAATAATGGTATACAAAAAATCCTGCCAGTTGTTTTGTTCTATCTGGTAATGTTCCTTTTTTTTAATTTTTTCAACTTTCGTAGCCATTTTTTAAATACCTATTATAGATATACCGACGATAAGGTGCTATTTTACTCGATAAACAGTAAATCCGGGAATACTCGTATTTGAATCTATAATCAACCATTTAAAAAAACTCATTCGGGAAAAATCGTCCAGGCTGATTTTATCTGAATCATAAAATAAAAAACGCGATGATTTTGGTATTGATCCAATATATGTTACCAGATCAAATAATTTGGATTTCTCAGGCGGAATATTTTTTTCAGTTAATTTGATCGGCCATAACATTTTAATCCTATGTTTTTGGTCTTGTGGCATCAGGTAGTAGAAGGTAAAAACGTTTTGATCCGAAATAAAAATGTAGTTACTGTCTGTGTGTGCCAATTTTTTGACTATTTGACGATGATCGTAATAATCCCATGTATTGTCATATTTCCCGCCAACATAAACAGCCGGAGCGACAACACCCGGTGAATATGAACAGGGAATATAGTAGTTTAGTAATAGTGATATAGTATGAATTATAATAACAGCATACCCTAACATGTGCCATTTCAAAGAGTGGATATCTTCCATCAATAATCCTAATAAAACGGGAAATATCCATACCGGAATTAACCAGAAACGCGAACATATTGATCCAAATGCAGACATCTTCCATATGAACAGAAAATTGATAAGAAGAAAAACACCTGTTCCGCATAATAATTTTTTTTGCCTTATTTTAGTTATTGAAAAAAGCCGAAGAATTAAAAAAATAAGTAAAATTCCGGCAATTCCCCAGGTAAAAAAGAACGTACTCCTACCGGAAAACCTTGCATAGAGGCCATCTCCTGATAAGGTGTAGAATAAGTTTTTAATGGCGGACGCAATTGATATCATGGGGAGAGACGGGGTTTCAGGAAAAAAGCTAAATCCAAAATATATTGCGGAAATAATGCGGGGAATTAATCCTAAAAAAAAGCCGGGTAAAAAGAACAAGAGCGAATAAAAAAACAAACGAGTGCCAGGCCAAAGGAATACTAAATATGCAAAAATTAAGGCTACGGCGCTTGGAAGAAATATAACATGATTCCATATACCAATTGATACAAAAGCGCCGGTTAGTAACCATCCGATAACCCGTAAATATCTTTTTTGGCTTAAACATAGTCTCTGATATATCCAGATTGTTCCAAAAAAAAGAAAGGGATGTAGGACATAGACTTCTGCACAAAGACGAGAAAAAACAACAACAGGAGGAAATGTTATAAGAAAGCAGGCTGTCCATCGCGCCCGAACTACCGAATAATGACGAATAACATCATAAACCATAGTTATAGTTATTAGTGAGAATATTGGACCCAAAACCCGCAAACTCCATATGGAATCTCCGAATATTTTTATGACAATTGCCAGCATGTATGCATGTATAGGAGCAGTGTATATATTGAAAATACCCCAAAGAGGACGGGACCCTTCAAGAATCATCTGAGAATAAATACCAAAAATGGCTTCATCGCGATGTAAACCAACAACATCCTCTAACTTCCAAAACAAAATAAATATAGCTGCTATTAACCAAACAATATACCCCACTCCATTTACATTTTTAATATTTGATAAAAGAATTTTCATAGTTAATATTTTCAATAAATAGAATCTGAGGAGATTGTAAAAAATAGCATAAATATTGTATGCTTTTCGAAATGAGATTCCAACAAATAAATATGAAGGCATACATTGGCAGAGGGAAGTGCTTAACAAGAAATAATGAAAAAGATAATCTTGAAATGAAAAAAGCAGATATCTTTGTTGGCACCAGCGGTTTTACTTATGATCATTGGGGCGACGGAGTGTTTTATCCCGAAGGGTTATCAAAACACAAGTGGCTGGAATACTATAGTTAAAAGCATCTGGTTTTCGAAAGTTTTATACTATAATATGCTTCGACTCCGCTCAGCATGACGAAACTGTCACCCTGAGCGGAGTCGAAGGGTTGTATTTCTGAGTAAAGCTTATTTGATATTTCGAAAACCAGATTTGTTTGACTATATACGCAATTTTTAGACACTACCGGGTTGAATGGGGTGCATTCCCGATTTTTTGTAACCGTTTATGGGATCGGTGCGGGTAGGGTGGATAAAGGCGCTGGTTTTTGCGCCGTATTCACCAACGATTATCGCATGAATGGTGGATTCGCTCCGCTTAATCTACAAGGCTGTACGTTTTATTAAAACATGGCAGAAGTTACAAAAAATCGGGAATGCACCCGTTAAATGTTGCTTTTTACCGGCGTACCATACTCTGCATGACAATATTAGTTTATTTTCGTGAAATATTGCTGCTACTCAATTGTACTAAGGAAAGAAAAAGGTTTTTCCTCATTACCTTGCACCTTGAGTCCTTGAACCCTTGAACCATCGAACTATCGGCTTTAGCCGATAGTAGTTGACTTTGTATCACAACAATTCACACACATAATTTTGAAGTTCCTGTGAAAATACGTCGTAATTTACGGAATAGTCAACGGGGCATTCAATGACCGCAACTTTGTTAAGGGAAAATGCCCGGTTTAAAATATCAGAAAGATTATCGCCTTTATTTATCTTAAATCCCTTTGCACCGTAACTTTCTGCATACTTTACAAAGTCGGGGTTGCCGTAATCCAGGGCAAATTCCCTGAATTTCATATTTTTCTGTTTCCACTTAATGAAGCCAAAGGCATTGTCGTTTACGATAAGCACGACAACGGGTATTTTGTACCTCATAGCTGTTTCCAGTTCCTGAGAATTCATCATGAACCCCCCGTCTCCGACAACTGCAAGGACTTTTTTACCGGGATTAAGCAGTTTTGCCGTGAGTGCGGAAGGCAAGCCCGCGCCCATGGTGGCAAGCGCGTTATCGAGAAGCAGGGTGTTTGGCGCGTACGTTCTGTACAGTCTCGAAAACCAGAGTTTGTAAATACCGTTGTCCAGTGTGACGATGTCTTCCTTGCCGAGTGTCTTTCTCACATGGTGTACGATTTCTATGGGAGTAAGGGGATATTTCCCCTCTTCTTTTGTCCCCAGTTTCCTTTCCAGAAAATTGCGAAGTTTTTCAAATTCAGGAGTAGTCCTTTTCTCTACCTTTATCTCCAATTTTCTTAATGAATGAGAGATATCCCCGATTACCTCTATATCCGGATTAAAATATTTGTCCGTTTGAGAGTCAACAAAGTCAATGTTTACGATTTTTTTATTAAGGTCTTTATTCCACACGAAAGGGGGATACTCGACCGTATTATATCCAATGGTAATAATCAGATCAGCCATGTCAATGCCGCAATTAACATAATCCCTTTTATGTATCCCCGTGGCGAACAGGCTGTACGGGCAATCGTCTCCGATCACCCCTTTTCCCATCTGTGTATGCACTACATAAATACCCGTTTTGTTGATAAAGTCCAGAAGGTGCTTTGTGATGCGTTTTCGGTTCGCGCCGGAAGAAATGATGATCAAAGGATATTTTGCCTTGTTAATAAGTTTAGCGGCTTCATCAATCGCCCGGTGGTCAGGGGATGGCCTTCTGATAAATCCCCTTTTCTGAACTGCGGCATTTGCCCTGGAAGACGCGACATCTTCGGGGAGTTCGATATGAACAGCGCCAGGTCTCTCCTCTTCGGCAACCTTGAACGAATCACGTACGATTGTTGGAATGGTGTTTGGGTCGATAATTGATATGCTGTGCTTCGTGATAGGTTTCATCAGGTTTACAATATCAACCGATTGAAATTTTGCCTGCCAGTTGCCAACCAATGCCTTTTGCCCTGTAACAGCTATTAACGGTGCGCCGATTAACTGGGCGTGTGCCACTCCGGTGACCAGGTTTGTAGCGCCGGGGCCGAGGGTTGAAAAACACACTCCTGCCTTTCCGGTGAGCCTTCCGTATGTCGCCGCCATAAAGGCCGCCGCCTGTTCATGCCGAGTGACAAAGAGTTTTATCTTTGCCTTGCGAATGGAGTCGAGAAAATCAAGATTTTCTTCTCCCGGCAAACCAAAGATGTATTCAACGTCTTCTTCCTGTAACTGGTGAACGAATAAATCGGATGCCTTCATATTAATTTTTTACCACCACTGTTTTTACATTGACGAATTCCTTTATGCCGTAATGGGATAACTCCCTTCCGACACCGGATTTTTTTATGCCTCCAAACGGCATCCGGGGATCCGATTTTACCATATCGTTTATTGCCACAATTCCCGATTGAATTCGTGTGGCGAGTCTTTGGGCCTTCTTAACGTCTTTGCTCCAGATACATGACCCCAATCCATACTCCGTATCATTTGCAATCCGGATAGCTTCTTCCTCATTCGCCGCTTTTATAATAGGCGCAATTGGTCCGAATACTTCTTCCCGGACAATTCTCATTTCGCGCGTCGCATTGGTTACTATGCAGGGCGTGAAAAAGAACCCTTTTTTCGGTTTTGGCGCATCCAGAAAAATAATATTTCCGCCTTTTTGTTTTGCATCGTTTAGCTGTCCTTCTAATTCTTCTACAAAATCCCTTCGTGCGAGAGGACTTACGGTGGTGTTTTCATCCAGAGGGTCTCCCATCTTCAGGGACTGAAAATGTTCCGTGAATTTGCTGATAAACTTTTCAGAAATGGCGTCAATGACGATAAACCGTTTCGATGACACGCAGCTTTGGCCAACGTTCAGCATCCGTGCCTTCACCGCGGTTTCCGCTGCTTTGTCAATATCCGCATCTTCCAGCACGATAAAAGGGTCTGACCCGCCAAGTTCAAGGACGATGGGTTTAATCCTTTTTCCCGCAATTTCGCCGATTTGTTCCCCGGCTTTATTGCTGCCGGTAAGGGAAACCGCGTCTACTTTATCTTCGTCAATGAGTTGTATTGCCGATCGTGGGTCGATCAATAATGTTTTAAACACGTTGTGCGGAAATCCTGCATTCATGAAAATGCGCTCTATTTCAAGGGCTGATTCGGGAACGTTGGAAGCGTGTTTTAATACACAGGAATTCCCGGCTGCTATTGCGGGCACTGCACAGCGAAATGCCTGCCAGAAAGGAAAATTCCATGGCATTATCGCAAGCACAATTCCTAACGGTTCAAAAGAAACGTAACATTGCTTTTCTCCGGTTTGAATATGCTCCGGTTGTAAGAACGTTTCCGCATTATCTGCGTAATATTCACAGAGTCTCGCGCATTTTTCTACTTCCGCCAGAGATTCTGTAATGGTTTTTCCCATCTCTTTTGTGATGGTCGTAGCGTATCTTCTTTGTTCCTTCCGTAATTCCGGCGCAAGGTTGCGAATAAGCGCCGTTCTCTCGGCTATTTTTACATCACGCCATGCAAGGAAAGCATTGCGGGATTTCCTGATTTCTTCGTTAATCTGATCTGCCGTAAGCAGATCAAATTCTTTGATAATCGCTTCTGTATACGGATTTATTGATGTAATTTTCATATTTCGCTGATAGTATATTCTTTCTCACGGAAATGCCAGTACTATATAGAAAGTGCCATGAAAAATAAAGATTTTACCAAAGATATGACGCTGAAGTACATCTTTGCCCTGGGCATTATTGCCATGTTGAGTATTGCGTCATTTTTCACGCTCAATAAAGTTATTTCTTCACAAGAAACGAATGCTGCCGTAATAAATGTTACCAATAAACAGCGTTTTCTGGCACAAAATATTGCTATATTTTCCCTTGTTCTTGCAAATACAAAAGATGAGGCCGGAATAAATGCATTGCGACAGGACCTATTGGCAACAATAAACGAGATGGAAAATGCGCACAAGGGACTTATTTACGGGAACGAATCAATGAATCTGCCGGGAAAAAGGTCTCCGCAGGTGCATGCCTTTTATTTTGAAAATCCAATGAATCTGGATAAGCAGATATACAATTATCTGGCAGAAGCGCTGATTCTCGCCAATGAACCATCAACAGTGCTTAATTCGTTTAATCCGCATTTGCTTTTTATCCTGAACGATTTTGCGGCAAATTTAGTGGAATCCCTGAATGTGGTAGTTGATCAGTTACAAAAAGAAAGTGAGGAGAGCAACAGAAGGCTGCAAATTTTGGAAGTTATCGTGTTGGGCACGACGTTATTTGCATTAATTGCCGTTGCGTTGTATATTTTTCACCCAATGGTTAAAAAAATCAGACAGGAAAGCGGCAAGCTGGTGCGGAGCGAAACGCACAAGCGGTTGATTATCAATAATGCGATAGAAGGTATTATTACGTTTACACAAAATGGTATCGTTGAATCATTCAACCCTGCGGCAGAAAAGATTTTTGGGTATTTTTCAGAGGAAATCAAAGGGAAACACGTTGCCACACTTATCGCCGAACCTTACCATCCGATACTTGAAAATTATCTAAAGACACGTATGCAAAAAGAAACTGAATGTGTTTCCGGGTTGGCGTCGAATGAGGCTGAGGGCACGCGGAACAACGGCATAACCTTCCCGCTGGAATTCGATCTGAACAGGTTTTATCAGGAAGACAAATTAATATATTTGATGATTGTGCGAGATATTACCGAGAGAAAGCAGGCTGAAGAGGATATTAAAAAAGCGCGAAAAATAGCGGAAGATGCCGCGCGGGAACTGGAGAAAAGTTTGCAGGTATCTGAGGAATTACGGGTAAACGCACAGGAGGAAAAAAAGCGGGCGGAGAAATTTGCGGAGGAGGCAAGAGCGGCAAACAAGTATAAGAGTGAATTTCTGGCCTGCATGAGCCATGAAATCCGCACGCCCATGAATGCCATATTGGGGATGGCGGAACTTCTCTGCGAAACGGAACTTGATAAAGAGCAGAAGAAATATGTTCAGATTTTCAGCGATGCCGGGGAAACGCTGCTGCAAATAATTAACGATATTCTCGATATTTCCAAAATTGAGGCGGGACAGCTAGAACTCTCTGATGACGCATTCAACCTCAGGGATGTGATGGAAGGTGTTACCGAAATGATGAAGACCTCCGCTCACAAAAAAGGAGTGGCGCTTACCTGTTCTATAGAACAGGGTGTTCCGGAATTATTGATAGGAGATCAGATCCGTTTGCGCCAGATTATTACCAATCTGGTAGGAAACGCCGTCAAGTTTACCAGTAAGGGCGAGATACATCTAAAGGTAAAAAATACCAATGAAGGGAAAGATCCCTGTTCCCTGTTGTTTTCCGTCTCCGATACGGGAATCGGGATTCCGAAAGACAAGCACGAAAAGATATTTGAATCATTTGCACAGGCGGATTCTTCCACAACAAGGAGATACGGCGGCACCGGACTTGGGCTGACGATCTGCAAACGACTGGTTGAATTGATGGGAGGAACCATTTGGGTGGAAAGCGAACCAGGCAAAGGAAGTGTTTTTTCTTTTACCGTGAACCTGAGCCTGCAAACGATACATATTGAAAAAGAGGCATTGCCGGTGAATTTTGAAGGGAAAAAAATACTTGTTATCGATGACAATATGGCCAACCGGTTAATATTGAAGAATACATTGACCATGAGCGGCGCTGAGGTGACAGATGTTGAGGATGGGGAAAGTGGGATTTCTGAAATCAGGAAAGCCGAATCCGATAAACACCCGTTTGAGTTGTTATTGCTCGATTGTCAGATGCCGGTTATGGACGGCTATGATGTCGCGAAGGTCGTCAGGAAGGATCTAGGCTTATCAAACCTTCCCATAATAGCGCTGTCTTCTGATAATAGCGCGGGGTTTAAAAACAGGATCAGAACATTGCAGATAAGTAGTTACCTGGAACGGCCCATTAAACAATCGAAACTGTTCGAAGCAATAAGCCATGCCATTGGGAAACCGGAATCAACGACAATGAGGACGGTTATACAAAAAGAACTGCCTCCTTATAAAATCCTTCTTGCTGAAGATGCCCAGGATAATGTAATGCTGATACAGGCATTTTTGAAAAAAACGCCCTGCACAATTGATGTGGCGGAAAATGGAGAAATAGCTGTGGAAAAATGCAGGAACCATTCGTACGATCTGGTATTGATGGACATGCAAATGCCGGTTATGGACGGGTATGAAGCCACAAGAAGAATACGCGCATGGGAAAAAGAACAAGGAAGAATGGCTGTCCCGATTGTGGCGCTTACCGCCCATGCGCTGAAAGAGTATACGGATATGAGCCTGGAAGCCGGTTGTGACGGGCATATAACAAAACCGATCAGGAAGGCCAAACTCATAGAAACCATTTTAACCTATGCGGGAAAAAACGAATACAAGTCCCGGGACAATGCCATTGCGTGAAAGAGTACGGTTCAAGAAACCCGGAAAACGATAATGAAACAAGGCAACAAACAAAAAGTTTATTTAGTTCACCTTCATGCTTAAGCGGAACGGTTTAATTGCCCCGCCCCGCTTAAGATGTTTTGTTGCGATACAATAGTGTTCATTTTGCAAAGGATACATAATTCCGGTTCTTTTCTCAAAGAATTGGGTGGCAGTTCAGGAAAAATCCCTTTCCATCACCGTTTTGCGTCCGTCCGATTTTGCCCTTTCAATTGCCTGATTGCACAGATTACGGACGATATCGGATAATTTCGACGCCACATTGCCGGCAGTGTTCATTCCGGAGGTTGAGCGGATATAGTTTTTCAATTTTGATATAACCACAAGTACTTCCTGTTCGTTTTCTGAGCTGCTCATATATCTCCTCTTTTTTAAAAGAAATTAAAATTCGCAAAATTCATTTTTCCGTGAAAGCTTTAATAATACGGTGAGATGATATTTTAAAATCGTTTTATACCCTCATTATTTTCGTATCAGTTCATTCCTGGATTTTTCCTCCTTGTTTAAAAACAATTATTTAATATTGCCTTTTAGAAATATATTATCAGAATTTGTGACAATTGCTACAGATAAAAATCACACTCTGTGTGTTAAATATTGAATAGGGAACAATACACTGTGGTTGAATTGTTTAAGTAAATAAAAGAGGAATCTCCCATATATCTTCCCTCCTCTTCTTACCGGAAGCAGGTTAATTCTCCTTCTCCTGTTTCCGGTATTTTTTGCGCATAAAACGATCTTTGCAATACTAACATTATGTGTGTAAAGAAAAATAGCCTGATGTTTGAAAACATCAGGCTATTTTGTTTCTCCATTCTGTTAAGGGAAAGTATTTTATGGAAACAGTGGCATCTCGAACATGGAGACTTATTTAAGGAGTTTTCTTCTTTATGATATCATTCGCCCAGCTTATTGAGGAAACAACCGAAGGAAACCCTATGGTACTGGTAAGGAGAATGAGGGTATGGTATATCTCATCCGGTTCTGCCCCTGCCTCAAGCGCCCTTCTTACATGACTGTGAACAGCGCCTTCGGAATGTATCGTTGCCGCAGCCGCGAGTTGAACAAGATGCGCGGTCTTTTCATCAAGGGGCCCTTCCTCTCTGACAACTTTACCTAATTCCTCTACCGCATCAAAAAATTTTTTGTGTTTCTTCTGAATTAAAAGATATTGTTTCGGTAATGCTTCCTTTGCCATAGTTTCTCCTCCTTTTAAAAACATCCATAGGTGGTAAAATGTAATACCTGAATCTTGCACGAGAGGGAAGAAAAAGTAGGTGAAATCATCTGGATTACCTCATTATAATAAGGTAAGTGACATTAACCTAATAATAAGAGGAGGTAACCCAAATGGTTAAAGAGCAAGAT
>VGXV01000067.1 GCA_016873165.1 Planctomycetota bacterium
TGAATATTGCCATAGTATTTTTAAAGCGAAAAAAAATATTATGAGGGATTTATGATAACGAATTATCTAATACATTACATCCATTTGATATAAGAAGTTCAACAACATCCGGATCAAACTGAGTGTTCGAATACTTCCGTAGTTCTTTCTTTGCAATGGACGGGTCGCTGGCCTTGCGGTAAGGACGTTCTGACAGCAAGGCGTCGTACGCATCCGCCACGGCAACAATCCTTGCTTCCAGGGGAATAGATGTGCCTTTTAGTTTATAGGGATATCCGTTGCCATCGAAATGTTCATGATGGTAGCGAACAATGTGCATAACCGTATCATTTTTTATAATAGGCGTCAGTATTTTTTCTCCGATGGCGACATGTGTTTTGATATGTTCGTGTTCTTCTTTTGATAATTTTTCGCGTTTATTCAATACGGATTCTCTAATTCCTATTTTTCCGATGTCGTGCAATAAACTTCCCAGTTTTACATCTTCTATATATTTTTGCGGGAAATCCATTTTTTTACAAATGTATGTGGCGTAATCGGTAACTCTGCGTGTATGGCCTTCCGTATACTTGTCCTTTACTTCAAGTGCGAAAACAAGAGATTTTATGGAGTCCAGAAATAAGTTTTGTATGTCTTTTGTTTGCTCGGCGACTTTCTGTTCAAGCGTAAGATTCCATTGTTTGAGTTCTGCGTTTTGTGATTGTGTGAGGTTGTTGAGGCGTTCTATTTCTCTTTGCAGATTGTAATACTCTATTCCTTGTTTTATCGTGTTCTGGAGTTCAATATTATTCCATGGTTTTGTAATGAATTTATAGACTTCTCCGTCGTTTATTGCCTTTATTGCAAGGTCAACGTCGGCGTATCCTGTCAGCATGATGCGTATCGTTTCCGGTGAAATTTTTTTGACCTCATTCAGAAATTTTATGCCGGTCATTCCCGGCATTCTGTGATCGGACACAACCATGTGGATATCTTCCTCTTTAACGATTTCCAGTCCGTCATTTCCGCTTTTTGCAAAAATCATCCGGTATCCTTCTTCTTCAAGAAGTCTTTCCATTGCATGGAGGATGTTTTCTTCATCATCAACAATGAGTATGGTATTTTGATTCATCCTAAAAAGTCCTCTTCATTAAAAATATATGACTATACATTGGAGTAGAGTGATTATTGTATTCAAAAAAGAAGTAAAAATTATACCGTATCAATAGGTAATTTTATAGTAAAAGTTGTTCCTTCGTTTACTTTGCTATTGACCTCGATTGCGCCATGGTGATTTTTAATAATATTGTAAGCGATAGAAAGTCCCAAACCAGTGCCTTTTCCCACCTCTTTCGTGGTAAAGAAAGGCTCGAAGATTTTAGAGATATATTGCGCTGGAATGCCGATGCCATTGTCTGTAATCTCTATAAATATTGTATTCTCCTTTTTACCCGTATGCAATCGTATTTCGCCATAATCTGTTATCGATTGCACCGCGTTAATAATAATATTCATGAAAACCTGCCCCAATTGATATCTGTTGCATCGTATGTGGGGAATGTCCCCGAAAAGCGTTATCAGATTTGCTTTATATTTGATTTCGTTGTGTATTATGTTAAGGGTATTTTTAATTTCCGCGTTAATATCAACCATTTCAAATTCATCGTTTCCCCTGTAGCTGAAGGTACGCAAAGCGCCTACAATTTTTTTTATTCTGTTTGTGCCTTCCAGCGATTCAAGAACCCCATCCTCCATTTGTTTGATTATTTTGTTATGGTTAATATTGGTACCGGTGGCATCAGGGGTTTCGGTTGCAAAATCTTTTGCTGGTAATTTCATTTCTGAAATCCATTTTTTAAAGGTATGCAATTTTTGCTGCATTAGTTCCAGATTGGACGATATGAAGCCTACAGGGTTATTGATTTCATGGGCAATGCCTGCTGCTAATTGCCCAATGGAAGCCATTTTTTCCGATTGGAATAATTGCAGTTGGGTGTTTTTTAATTCTTCATAGAGGGTTTTGAGTTTTTTATTTGATTCTTCCAGTTTTTGTTTTTCTTCCAAAATACTCTGCTCTAATAATTTCCTTTTTGTGATATTGCGGAAATGCGGTTGTATGCCGAATTGGGTTCGGTTTAAATCCAATTCGCAAATGACGATATTTCCGTCTTTTCCCAATACGCCAACTTCAAACGTAGGGTATTTTTCGCCGTATTTCATCATCCATGTTTCTTGTAAGGCATATTCAACCTGTTGAATGTCATTTTTTTGAATAATGTCGGTAATGTTTTTTTGAAGCAAATCTTCGTGTGAATAGCCAAGCAATTCGGAGACCCTGGCGTTCATATTATTGATTTTATTTCCTTCTTTTAACGTAACCATGGGATCGTTTGCCGCATCAAACAGATTGCGCAGTTCATCCCGTGTCGTCATTAACTCGGAGTTCATACGATTAAAGTCGCTTGTGAGTTTTCCAATTTCATCTCCGGAGGTTACCTGTACCTGTTTGCCCATGATTCCTCGCGATACATTGCCTATTGCTGTCATCAAAAGTGTGATAGGGTTGATTATGTTTTTAGAGATGAAGAAAGCAAGCGCCGAAATTATTGCAGCGCTGATTGTGATGATAATAATGGAATAATTTCTTATTCGATATACCGGTTCAAGCGCTTCCGAGAGGTCTGTCTCAACCAATAATAGCCAATCCATGGATGGTATTTGCTTTGATACTCCAATAACGGCGATATTTCGATAATCAGAATAAATTCCCATCATTACATTTTTCTCCGTATCCATAACATGAACAGGCAAAGTATCGACTTTCTGATTTAATTGAACGCTTTCCGTGAACCGTGATGACGTCAACATGAGCCTGTTCTTGTTTACCAGATATGCCTCGCTCGTTTTGCCTCTGCGGGTGAGGGTAACAAGTTCAGTAGGGGGCCTTATTGTATAATGTATCGAATAGGGGATGGCTGAAGACTCAGAGGCTTGAGGCGTAACGCTGGTTTCTTTTTCTGACGAAGAATCCTGTATTTCTTGCATATTTCCCACGGTAATAGTATCAAGTTCCGAAGCGAGTATGCGGATGCCGATCATCCCTAAAAAATTATTTGTGTCTTTGTGAATAACGGAAGAGTAGAAAATCAGACTGCATTCTCCGGTAAGATCACAAAAATACGCATCCTTTACGAAGGTATTTCCTTTTTTCGATAATGTATTAAGGTCGTCGGACATATCCGCGCCGACGCGCAGTGTGTCGCTGGAAGCGATCACGATGCCAAGGGGATTTATTATAAATGTTTCTCTGAATTTTTGTTCGAGGCCGGTTTTGTATTTCAGGTATTTGCTCAATTCTTCGGAAAGAGGCCTTTTTTCCGGAGTATTGGATATTTTTTCAAGATGATCGCGTATAAAACCGTCAGATGAATAGTGCTTCGCCGAATTGACACCAGTAATGAGAAATATGTTGATGTGTTCGGTGAGGGCGGCGCCTATCAGTGAAAGTTCGTTAAACAGTTCTGTTTCAAGCAATTTTTTGCTGTGGAGATAGTTAATGTAGCATAAGATAACGGCAGGAATAAGGGAAAGACTTACGAAATAAAACAGCAATTTTCTCCCTAAAATACCAAGTACGTTTTTCATAAAAAGACCTTAACCTGTTATTAAGGGGACCGACGAAGAGAAATATCCGAATACCATGCCTCTACCTTTCCGTGAGTCCGGTCGGCATTGGTTTGAAGTCCGACATAAATAATGCCGGGGGGTTCTTCGCCGTATTCGCGTAAATAATCCTGATAGTGATTTATGCTGTAATTAAGCCATTTACCCGTCTCTGACTCTCCGCTCTGGACAATAATTATCCTTGCTCTGGACTCGCAGGGGCTTTTATATCTCTCCCCGACAGGAATGTTGTTTCCGAATGCGTAGATCAGTATTTTGTAGTTATAGGGTATGGAGAGAAATGTTTTTCCGTATACAATACACACAGCCGCGGGATAATCATCACCGCCTGCTTCCTTTTCCCTGCTTTCGGGCAATATGTTTGATACCTTCCATCTCCAGTTTAAAAAAGGATATTCCACGGGGTTAATACGCACGGGGCGGAATATAATTGTGCCGCTGTCGTTGGCGTTTACATGCAGAACACCTTTTCCCTCCATCTCAATCAATTCCGGCATAAACCGGTTGCGTATTTCCCTGCAAATGCCCTTGTGGCTTTTCCACCCTATAGGCTCGCCTTTTTCAAATTCCTGTTTTGTGAAGGATGTTACCGGGAAAGAATCTTGCTTTGCCATTTCTGAACTATAGGCTGTTAAAGAAAAGAGTGCTGTAATTATATATATACTGCAAACACCATATTTTATCATAAAAGGCAACATTATTCATTTGGGTAATGAATTTATTGGGGAGCATTCCCAATTTTTTGTAAAATGTGGAGGTATTATGCGGGGGATAAACCACCCGCGCTACGACACATATTGCATGGTAGCGCCGATCCTTTATGGTCGGCTTTATTTTGATTTACAAAAAATTGGGAATGCTCCCATTTATTGCAAGCTGTAGACAACAAAATTATACCTTGTTGGATAGCCCGGTTCTATAATTTTTTTAATTTTAAAATAAGAGGAAGTATCTTCTTGAAAATACATTGGGAAATAGTGATAATTCTTTAAAAAATATCGTTATGCGAGGTACAGTTATTTGTGCAAAAAAAATATATTTTTCTTATTACTATTGTTTTTCCTGCTTGTCCGCAATGTCTCGGGTGCGGATGCGATCATTGGCGGTGAGACAGTGTATGTTGTGAAAAAAGGGGACACTCTGGAGCGAATCGGCGCCAAATTCGGGGTAAACTGGAAAAATGTTGCGCGAAAGAACAATATAGATCTGAAGAAATTTCTCAGGATAGGACAGAAACTTAAGATAAATAACCGCAAAATAGTTCCTCTTGTGCTGAAGGAAGGAATAGTGATAAATATTCCTGACCGCATGCTCTATTTTTTCAAAAAAGGCAAACCTGAGATGGTTTTTCCCGTGGGATTGGGAATGCCATCATGGAACGGGATGACACGCTGGCGAACACCGGTGGGAAAGTTTAAAGTTACCCAAAAGGCAAAAAATCCGACATGGTATGTTCCCGAATCCATTCAGCAAAAGATGAAAATGCAGGGAGACGAGATAAAAATTGCCGTTCCGCCCGGCAAGGAAAATCCTCTTGGAAGATATGCGGTAAAAACCACATTTCATGGGATTCTTATCCATGAGACTATTTATCCTGCAAGTGTGTATCAGTTCAGAAGTCACGGCTGTATTCGGGTGCTTCCGGAACACATGGAGAATTTTTTTGAGAGAATAAAAATAAATGCACAGGGAGAAATTATCTATAGGCCGGTCAAGGTAGCTGTTTCTGAAAAAGGGAGGGTATTTCTTGAGGCTCATAAGGATGTTTACGAAAGAATTGGAGATCTGCGGACAGAAGCGAAGAAAATGATAAAAGAGAAAAAACTTCTCCACAAAGTAAATTGGCAGAAGGTAGAAAAAGTGGTGAATGAGAAATCGGGTGTGGCAGAGGATGTTTCATTATGATTATTTAAGGAGGAATCTCTATGTCTGTATTTGACAATAGTGAATATGACAATCATGAGCAAGTTCTGTTTTGCCGTGATGTAGCGTCGGATCTGTTTGCCATTATTGCCATCCATGACACCACCTTGGGGCCTGCTGCCGGGGGATGCCGAATGTGGCCCTATGCTACCGTTGGTGATGCGGCGTTTGATGTGCTTCGGCTTTCCCGGGCAATGAGTTATAAGAATGCCCTCGCCGGTTTGCCTCTGGGAGGAGGGAAGGCGGTTATCATAGGCGATCCGTTTAAAGATAAGAGCGAGAAACTCCTTACGTCTTTTGCCCGGTTTATCCAGCGGTTGGGCGGTCAATATTACACGGCAGAAGACATCGGCATTGGCGTTAAGGACGTGGAAATTTTTGCGAGGGTGTGTGATTATGTTTTCGGTTTGACGAAAACGGGTGATCCTTCCCCTTTTACTGCACTTGGATGTCTCCATGGCATGAGGGCTGCTGTAAAACATAAGTTTGGCCGGGACACTCTCAAAGGATTTACGGTGGCGGTGCAGGGGGTTGGCAAGGTAGGTCAATTTGTTTGTAAATATTTGTACGAAGCCGGAGCAAGATGTATTGTTGCCGATGTGAATTCCGAAGCCGTTGCCCATGTAGTGGAAAACTATGGGGCAAAGGCAGTTGCCTCCGGGGAAATTTATTCGCAGGAGGCTGATATATTTTCTCCGTGCGCAATGGGAGGCGTGCTGAACGACAACACCATTCCCCAGCTAAAAGCCGGCATTGTCGCAGGCGCTGCCAACAATCAGCTTGCTGAAGCGCGCCACGGCAAAATGCTCCATGACAGGGGTATTCTCTACGCGCCGGATTATGTAATTAACGCGGGCGGCATGCTCAATGCATCGGGAGATATTTTTGGACACTATGATGTAAATGAGGTAAAGAAACGGATATCCGGGCTATACGATGCCGCTCTGAGGATTTTTGAAACAGCGCAGCAAGAGGGGAGACTCACCTCCGAGGTTGCCGATGACCTTGCCCGGCAGAAGATTGCAGCGGGAAAAACCAGGAAACATGATGAAATACGATTTTGATCGTGTTATATCGCGCAAAAACACCGATTGCGCAAAATGGGATGGGGCTTTGTCGCTTTTCGGAGATGCGGATGTAATTCCCATGTGGGTTGCCGATATGGACATTCCCATAGCAAAACCCATTACCGACGCCATTAAAAAGAGGGCCGACCACGAGATATATGGCTATTCGCTTCCAAATCCAAAATCCGTGGTGGATGCAATTGTAACCAGAATGCAAAAACGATATGGATGGAGGGTAAGACCGGAATGGATTATTTTTACTCCCGGAATCGTACCCGCATTGTACGCCGCTGTTAAGGCATACACCCACCCCGGCGACGAGGTTATTCTTCAGTCCCCCGTGTACCATCCCTTCTGGCATGCCATTAAAAATAACGGATGCCATGTGGTGAATAACCAGCTTGTTTTCCATAATGGGAGGTATGAGATGGATTTCGTTCATCTTGAGTCCTCATTTGCGATCAGGCATGGAAGACCGCCAACACCGCATCGTGTGAGAGTGATGATTTTGTGCAGTCCACATAATCCTGTCGGAAGGGTATGGAACAAGGAGGAATTAATCAGGGCGGGAGAAATGGTGATACGGCATAATGCAATACTTGTTTCGGACGAAGTGCACAGTGAGCTGCTTTACCATGGAATTACCCATATACCATTTGCAACAATATCGGAAGAATTTGAACAGCATTCCATAACGTGCATATCGCCCGGCAAGGCGTTTAATCTTGCCGGACTTGAAGCTTCTGCCAATATTATTCCCAATCCCGGATTACGCAAACAATTTCAGGAGGCAAGAAAGGGGATTCTGCCGGGAATAAATGTATTTGGGTTTGTTGCCATGGAGGCGGCATACAGATATGGAGATGAATGGCTGGAGCAGTTTCTTGTGTATTTGCAGGGAAATTATGAATTCCTGTTTGATTACTTTGAAAAAAATATACCAAAAATAAAGATAATACCGCCGGAAGGCACATATCTTGTATGGCTCGATTGCAGGGCATTAGGGTTTGATCCTGTAAGCCTCAGGAGTTTTATGGCAAAAGAAGCGAAGGTTGGCCTTGATGAAGGATATCTGTTCGGGCCTGGCGGAGAGGGTTTTATGAGGATGAATATTGCGTGTCCCCGTTCTGTAATAGCGGAGGCGCTCAAGAGGATAGAAAATGCGGTGAAGAATTTGTAAAACTGTTTTTACATTTCAAAAATCTGATTTGATTAATTATTATGAATGATTTGGAATCTATTGCACTCATTATAGACATTGTAATAATCATATCAGCTTCGTTTTTATTTGGCATCTTCGCCCATAAACTGAAGCAATCGGTTATCCTCGCATACATCGGGGTAGGCATTCTTGTGGGGTCTTATGGTTTTGGCTTAATACACAAGGTAGGAGAAGTGCATTCCCTTGCCGAAATCGGCGTGCCTTGCTTATGTTCATCATCGGAATAGAGTTCAAATTCTCCAGGATAGGAAGCATCTGGAAGGTTATTATTTTTGGCGGCATATTTCAAATTGTATGCATGATTGCTTCAGGATATGTGCTGTCACGATTCATGGGCTACTCACTATTAAATTCTCTCCTTCTGGGAATGATTGGCTCCATCAGCAGCACAATGATTGTTGTAAAAATTCTCACGGAACGGAGAGAACTGGAGCAGTTGCACAGCAGAATCATGATCGGATTGCTCATCGTGCAGGATTTAGCAGTGGTGATCATGGTATGCTTTATCATCAACTTTGAATCTATAATGAGCGGAAATATTGTTAATTTCACGAAAGTGCCCGGCATGAGCATATTGACAGTCACCGCCATAATATTTATTGGCAGAAAACTTTTGCCGAAGGGTTAAAAGACTTATATGATATTATTGTCATAGAAAACGATGTAAAGAAATTGGATACATTAAAAAGCAAGGGATATCGTTATTTGTTCGGAGACGCAATGAATCATCACTTGCTGATCAAGGCACATCTTTCCACTGCCAAATTTCTGGTGATCACCATTCTCGATACACAAACAAAAAAGATTGCCACCAGATACGCAAAAGTATATAACCCGGAAATTGTAGTCATTGCAGGCGCTAAAAATGAAACTGAAAGAGACGAATTACAGCAGATCGGGGTAAATTATACGATTCTTCCCAAATCGTTAGAAGCAATAGAAATCATCGGCAAAATTATTGTGTAGTGTTTCGGAATTCATAAAAAACTACCTCCGGGAAAAAAGAAAACAGAATAATACGGAATAAAACCACGGCAAGATTATGCCGCCTTGGTGTAACAGGATATTTATTGACAAATATTTTATATCTTGTAGTATGGCACGAAAGCTATATCGTCGCAATAATCATGTAACTCACTTACACAATGCATTGTATTAACAAACATTACAGTACTTTAATTACTATCATTATTGCTATTTTATGATTTTCAGGCAACTTAACACCACTTCCTGTAAAACCTATCTTATCGGATCTGAAACGACAAATGAATCAATCTTAATCGACCCTGTATTGTTGCACGTAAACGAATACGCCTCATTTATCAAAAATTCAAAATTGAAACTCACCGGCGTAATCGATACCCATACCCACGCGGATCATATTTCCGGAGCAGGAATGATTGCAGAACTTTTTGGCGTTGACTATATTATGCATCAAAGCTCCCCTGTTCGCTGTGTAAACAGGCGTGTTTCAGACGGATATTTATTAAAATTCGGAGATGCATCCTGCAACGTTTTACATACACCCGGACATACCCCAGACAGTATCTGCCTTGTCTTTGAAGATAAGATATTTACCGGCGACACATTATTTCTGAACGAAGGCGGCGCGGGACGCACCGACCTGCCGGGAGGGAATCCGGGAGATCATTGGGAATCTTTGCAAAAGATTATACAATTACCCGGCCATCTCACTGTATACCCGGCGCACGAATACAGGGGACGAGAACCATCCTTCCTGGAAAATCAGAAAAAGAATAACCCGTACCTGCAATTCCCTTCCAAAGAATCATATATCAAATGGCAAACAGGTCTTAAACTCGGAGCGGCAGACTGGATGAAAGACGTGCTCACCGCAAACAGCGAATGCATGCGGGATCCAAATGCAGTTGCCATTCCGCGCTATATACCTGCATGCGAAGTCATGGGAACTGCAACCACGGCCAAAGGCGATGAACAAATAGTTTTCGTTATTTCCGCCGGCGAAATAAAACGCCGGATCGCAGAAAATCAACTCGATAACACCCTCATCCTGGACGTAAGGGAACCTTCAGAGTTGAAAGAAGAATTGGGCGCTATAGAGGGCGCATATAATATTCCCGTCGGGCAAATTGAAAAGAGATTAAAAGAGTTGGAAAAATACAAACGAAAAACGATTATTACGGTCTGCCGCAGCGGCGCGCGTTCATTCCACGCGGCCACCATCCTGATGAAGGCCGGATTCAAGAATGTTTTCAATATGGAAGGCGGCATGATGGCCTTTCGTAAATAAAAATAGACAACCGATGCAAAAACACATTGACGTTACGTGGAGAATACTATGAAGTCCAAGGTATATTTTATCAAGGCAGAGAACGGAGAAGGAATTCCTTCCCTTGCCGAAAAAGCAGCAAAATTGTTTGATTATGCCAATTTTAAGGATGCCATTAAAAAAAATGACATGGTGGCGGTAAAAACAAGTTTCGGGGAAAAAGGAAATATCGGATACCTCAAACCCCCGATTATTAAATCAATTGTCGACAAAGTAAAAGAGAACGCCGGAAAACCTTTTTTAATAGAAACAAATACATTGTACGTAGGCAGAAGGACCAATGCCGTTGATCATATTGCACACGCGCACGAACACGGCTTTAGTTACGAAAGCGTCGGCGCTCCAATTATCATCGGCGACGGACTCTTCGGTGAACATGACGTACAGATAGAAATCAATCAGGAAATCTGCAAATATGCTCACGTTGCAGGCGTGGCAAGGGCGTCCAACGCAATCGTTTCAATTTCCCATGTAACCGGGCACCTTGCGACCGGCATGGGAGCAACGTTGAAAAACATCGGCATGGGGCTCTCCTCACGCGGCGGAAAATTATCGCAGCATTCGGGGGTCATACCTCAGATTCTTAAGAAAAAATGCACGAGTTGCGGCGTATGCGGAAAGTGGTGCCCGGTTGGAGCAATTAATATAGGGGAAGAATATGCCATTATCGACCCGCAAATATGCATCGGCTGCGGAGAATGCCTTGCGGTATGCCAGTTTCAGGCAGTAAAAATCGCATGGGACGAAAATGCCGTAAACCTCCAGAAAAAGGTTGCGGAACACTGTCTTGCCATTTTAAGGGGAAAAGAAGGAAAGGTGGTTTTCTTTAACTTTCTCACCCACATTACCCATCATTGCGACTGTATGGACAAACCTTTCGAGCCTGATATTGCAGACATCGGCATTATCGCCTCATGGGACCCCGTTGCCATAGAAAAAGCGGCAGCCGATCTCATCCATGAAAACATCGGCAAAGACTTCTTTAAGGAATCCTGGCCAAAAATAGATTACACCGTTCAGATGTCCTATGCCCAGAAAATTGGTCTGGGGAGTATGGACTATGAAATGGTAAATTGTGATTAGATGCTTGCCTTTTCCATTTGCAAAAAAGAAACTTCTGACATGCCTGCTTTTTCTTTCGCATGTTCAATGGTCATACTTACAAGATTGCCTTTTTCATCCAGATCAATGTAGAGATTTTCTGATATCTCTTTTGTCTCAACAATTGGGACATTTGGAAAAAATGGGGTCACACCTTGATTAGTGATTTAATTTCTTCTAATCGTTTAAGAATTCCACTATCTTTCGATATCTTCGATTTCATAATCGCTACCCGCCGGCTTATGGAAGAATATCCAAGACCAAACAAATTGCCGATTTCCTGATTATTATACCACCCCGTGTTCCATAAAAGAAAGATCAATAAATCACGATTGTGTTTGTCTGCATCGCATATCCTGGCGGATTGTAAGAAATCATTCGTGTTGCATTGCAACACCTTTGCGGCTTTCTCTAAGATGGTTTCAGGGTTGGTATCTCTTAAAACGTGACGCTTCCGGGGAATTTCAACATCCGGTTTTTCGGATAAATATTTAGACCTGATGTCGTCAACAAACTTCTGTGTACCTAGAAAAAGGCCGTGCCGAAAATCTTCCCATATTCTTTTTTCTTCACGGGAATACCTTTGGGTCATTTCTCTATATGCCTTGTTCTTATCTTTTGAATCAAAATGAGAAAGAATTGGCGTTGTACGTAACCATTCCGGTGATTTTTTGCCATAGGCATATACGGGATAACTGCTCCAGGGATAATCAACTAACCGCCCAATTATTCCTGCCCGCAGCGGATTCCTGTGGATATAACAGGAAAGAAGTATCAGGTATTTATCGTTTTGGACAAGAAAGTTTTTGAATCGTCCCTGGAAAAGGTGTCCGTTTCGTTTGTGTTTTAGATTATACCGGCGTGTGTACGTAGTGCCAAACCATTGCATGCCCTGAGAAATATTGGGCTTATTGGTTTTGAGGAGCAAATGATAATGGTTATTCATGAGTACATAGGCATAAACCTCAATCTCAAACCTTTCCGACATTTGTCCCAAAATATCCAGGAATAAGATACGGTCGCCATCGTCTGCAAAAATATCCCTTCGCTCGTTTCCCCGTGATAAGATGTGATAGTATGCCCCCTCAAATTCTATACGCCATTGTCTTGACATGGCAGACATGATAGCGAAATGGGCTACTCTTGTCAACAATATAATCACTAATCAAGGTGTGACCCCTTTCTTTCCCTTTCTTTCTATTGGTATCAATATGCCGATGACACTGAGAATTACAATCATTGTCGTTATTTTTTTAGTCCAAATTTAAGGGTTCAAAGTTACCATTCAAATGGTTTGATCGTGTCCCCAAAGCATTGTACACAACATTCCCGACACAAAAGAAGTCCGACAGGGTTTGGATGACAATCTTTTGTGGCGTACTATCTGAAGGTCACCATCATGTTTTTTCATAAGCATTGAGGAAATCATCCCTCGAAATTCCTGATTGTGTGCAAATTGTACGAAGGGTCGAAGCTTTTATTTTCGGATGATTTGGCATGGTCAGAGGAGTTTTAGTCCCGTCTGGGTTTATCCGTTCCATTGAAATATGCTCTCTTTCACGAATCATTTTGAATCCTAAAATCTCCAGCGATTTAACTACCTTCTGTTTTGGCGCATCAACCGGGAATTTAGGCATTCCTCTTACACCCCTGCCTCTGCAACAAAAGCTTCAAGAATTGGTGGATCAACTTCAAAAACATCTTCTCCAAAAGATTCAATATGAAAACGAATTGCAGATTTTACATCTGAAAGCGCTTCTTCATATGTGTTGCCTTGACCAACGACAACACCCTTTAAACCCAAAGGATAAGCAACATAACCATCCGAATGTTTTTCAACGATAATTTTGTATTGTCTCATAGAATCGTCCTCCTTTTTCCAATAACAGATGAGATGATAGGAGATGATAGATGATAGGAAATTGCTTTTTATCATGCGGTATCCAGTATAGCAAAAACGAAGACGATAGCAAGTTTTTTAGCAAAATTAAAAACCAAAGCAACGGAAATGGGAAGGAATGGTGTGGAATTATAGGAGAAATAGGAGAATTGTCATGCGATGGGTAATGTGCAGCACATTACCCGATTTTTTTGACAAAAAATGGCAAGACCATCCCTACAACCTATAGAA
>VGXV01000068.1 GCA_016873165.1 Planctomycetota bacterium
GGTAAGTAGCACCTCTGTAAAGGCAACGCATATCGTGCTTACGGAGACAGGGAACAATACCGGCATATTTACCGCAAATGGTAGGGTGTATGGATCTTCGACAGCCGGGCAGTTGTTTGGTAATTTGGTGGTAAGTGGTACGGCTACGTTTGATCCTTCGATAAGTTTGAATGAAGCAGGATATGTGGGAAGTGGGTCTGTTCGCCCAAATGCGTCTGGTACTGCCACTGACTTTGCTTACGATGGTGGAGTGGTGGCTTTGGGAACTGCAACAATGGGTGGGGCATCGGTTACCAGCGGTGTGACGTTTAAAATTCTTGAAATTACAAATAGCGGTGTAGTTGGGCTTATTTTCCCTGGGACTATGACTGCGGCTAATGGGACGTTAACATTGGCATATGATGCTACAACATCGCCATCATCTGCGTTTGGTAGTGGTTGGGGTACTAGTTCTTTTTCAACTACAAGGGTAGGTGCTATTAGCAAAACACAATCAGTTATGGGTGACGGTAGCAGCGCGGGGCATTTTGGTTCTAATGCGAGCGGGTTACAGAAACTCATTGATGGCGCGGATTATTGTCTAGTTCAGATAGGCACTTTTACTACAACAGGGGTAGTAGGGGGCGTGAACACCCCTTCTAGTGGTAGCACCTATGAAACAGGTGGCGCAGCGACTACCGCAGGTGGTTCTATAACCGTATCGGTAAGTTCATTCCTGTTGGCAGGCCCAAGATCGGGCGATTCGATTAAGGTATCGTATCTGGATCCTTTGGCAAGCAGCGGTACGGTTGGTACTATTACCTCTTTGTTGGCTTTCGGTGCGACCGGAGAAACGGGCGCGGTTTCAGCAGGCGCAACAACGGTTGATATCAACGATTTCCTGACGGTTACGGTAATAGATGGCAATTTGAATTCAACCAGTTCTTCCAAAGAATCGGTGGCATATGGAAGCTGGCTGGGTACGGTTACCACAAATACAGCAGTGAGGGATATGGGTGATCGTCTCACCGTAAAGGCGTACTCTTCGGATTCTGATGGTGTTAATAACAAGATATCCGTGAGCTTTCCTGATGGAATGTCAATCGGAACTAACACATATTCTGAACTTCGCATTTCCAATACCGATAATACCATCGTGTGGGTATTGCCTTCCAACGCTTCTGTGGTAGGTTCGGGTGTAGACAGGGGAAGTCCAGGGAGTGTAACATTCAGGTTGGGTACTCAAAGCACCGATACGAATTCCCTGGTAAAAGGTTCTTCGAATGATGCGAAGAGCTTCCTGGGTTCTGCCAATACGTCGTCCTTTGTTGCTACGTTGGATGGATTGAACAACACGGTGGAAATTTCTCCTGATGGAACACGCTGGGTCGCCGTTCCGATGACTGAAACGGGAGTAAATTCCAGCACGTTTGTAGGCACAATTGGATTTGATTATACTGCAGTGAGGGTAACGACAAATACAACAAAGACCACTGCAATAACGTTTAGTGATTTTACCGGCACGAGCACTATAGACTTTGCCGATAACCCAACATTGACGAGCGTGATTGGAACGGGTTCAGTGGTTAGGGTGGCGGATGATGCATTTTCGGAATTTGCTGAAGTAACAAGCGTTTCCCCGACAAAGTTAACCGTTACTAAATTGTCCAGCTCGTTATTCTTTACGCCTTGGAAGACTTTCGTTGGTGTGGTAGGTAATGATATGGACACTGCCCGTATCGAATCGAACGTATTCTACATAGGTGGATATAACAAGGCTACTTATAGAATCCGTTACAATGACAAGTTAAATAGTGGTGGATCGTACGCAGCAGGAAATTCGTTGGCGACTACTGCGGATAATGTAGTTTTCCAGACGCATGACGGATCGCTATCTGTATCGCCATCCGGAACTGTTGGGCTCAATGCGGAAATAGTAGTTACGGTGATAGATGAGGACTTGAACACAACAACCGCAGACAACCAGTCTACTATGAAAGGCACAGGTGAAACATTTAGCGGAAACGTAAACGAAGTTGGTTTGGGTAGGCCTGGGTCAAGTACAGATAACTCGAATAATAATGGGGTAGCATTGAAAGGCACATTGGCAAAACAGCTTATTGCGACTCGTGCGAAGACTGGTGTAAATACATCAGATTTTAATTCTTCGACGAACACGGTAGATGTATTGTTGACGGAGACAGGGAAAAATACCGGAACGTTTAAAGGTACCTTTAAATTGACGGGAAATTCCGGATCGTCAACAGATAACAATGGCGACACAAATGTTACAGTACCGTTTATTAAGGCATCGAACGGTGATACAATTACCATTTATTACAACGATTCGCCAAGTTCATCGAATGATAACAACCTGGCATCGTATACGACTGTTGCTTTGAATGCGAGCGGCGGTACTGGCGCTATGTCAACCGACAAGAGCCAGGCGTTTTTGAACGGTGATAGTGTTGTCGTTACTTTGATAGATAATGATTTGAATACGACATCATCCAAAGATAATGGCACCGTGAAGTTGCAATCCTCATCAGATAGCACGGTTTCCGTAGCCGCGTTTGTTCTTGGTGAAAATGCTACTAATTCCGGTACATTCGTTGGTACATTCCAGACTGGACAAACAAGTTCTAGTGGTACGACACCGACGGTCAGGGCTGTTGCGAATGGAACAATAGCAGTTATTTATCAGGATAGTTCGCCTGCTACGGATATTTCAACAGTCGTAACTACGAAGAATTTTGGCGCAGAACTTACTGTTACAGAATCGGTAGCTCTTGAGGGAAATGCGAGTGTTTCACTCTATGATGCAGAGACAAATTCTTCGATAACCACTGCTAACATAGTGAACGTAAATGTTAAGTCTTCCACGGATTCTACAGGAACTACGTTACGTTTGACGGAAACCGGCAATAATACCGGAACATTCCTTGGCACTATTGCGGTGAGCGCAAGCGATACGCTTGTAAATACGCGCGTTAAAGCTGCGACTGGCGATACGGTAACGGTATCGTTTACTGATAATCCTGATGCCGATGGTAGTATTTCGGTGGTAACTGACACCGCATCTGTTGGTTCTGTTGCAACACCAACACCAACAGTCACTGCAAGTGCGACTCCGGTAACGTCTCCGACAGCGACAGCCACGGCTACTCCGGTAGCATCACCAACTCCAACTCCTGTTCAGACAGGTTCCATAGCAGGTTTTGTAACGGATGCGGATACCGGTGAGGGAATTGAAGGCGCAACAGTTACATCTGTGCCAGCGCCATTGTATAGCGCCACGACCGATGCAACAGGATATTATACGATTGATAATGTTCCTGCAGGATCGGTTACCTTAAGAGCTTCAGCGACCGGATATAGCAATTCAACACCGACTAGTGTAACGGTAGTTGCTAATGACACTACGGTGGTTGATTTTGCCTTGTCGGCTATAGTTCCAACATCGCCAACGCCGGTTGCATCTCCGACTCCGGTAACTGCGACATTGGTAGTTGCGGTGACCGATGAGGGTGGCAATGCGGTTGAAGGCGCTACGGTAACAGTTGATGGACAGACGGGCACTACAGGCGCAAATGGTACTGCAACGTTTAGCCTCGAGACGGGTGATTATACCGTAACGGTAAGCATGGAGGGATATGATACTGCTACTGTTGAGGTAACGGTAACAGCGCCGGTAACGATACAGGCAGTTGAGTTAGCTCTCACGACTTGCCCTGACGAGGTTACAGCGACGACTGCGTCTGTTGATCCTGAATCGTTGTCCCTTTCTAAAGGTGATACGGAAACTGTCACTGTCACCGTGACGGATGACGAAGGTTGTCCTGCAGAAGGTGTGAAGGTAACAAGGAAACTTTCTTCTTCGAACAAAAAGAAGATTAAAGTAACGCCTTCCAGCGGTGAAACCGATTCAAACGGACAGGTATCGTTTGAAATTAAGGCAAAGAAGAGCTCAGGTAAGGCGAGTGTGAAGTTTAGCGTAAGTGGTGTATCAGCTAAACCGAAGGTAAGTGTCACTCTCACGAAGTAAAATAGCGCTTATCTAAGCTGAGAAGTTTTAAAAGGGGTGTTATGTCGAAAGATATAACACCCCTTTTTTTATAAACTATATTGTTGGGTTTCGTTCCTCAATCTAACCTGCAACACTAAATTGTTACGATTTGTTTGACTATAGTATGCGGGTATGGAAGATTACCCGCAAAATATCATGGAATTTGAAAAACGATTTAATTCCGAAGAAAGTTGCCGGGAATATCTTTTTCAGATTGAATGAATTTGCTTTTCGCTTTAATCGCAGAACATCTAAGTCGCGAGGAAAACTCTTTTTTCGCCTTTTGCAACAGGCCGTAGCAATTGATCCTTTTATGGGAAATACCTTGTTTCGTAGTTTGCAATATGTAGTATGTAGTCCAGTCAAGTGCATAGGCAATTAATTTTATTTTCTATGAAACCTCCGGATTGTGGTGATTATGTCATCCCTTTGGTGTTCTCCTTTTTTCCCTGGAATTTTTCAAAGTTCGGAGTAGGATGGATGGAAACGTCAGCGCACCCATCAGAAACTGTAGAAGCTGTAGGTTGGGTTGAGGAACGAAACCCAACGTAAAATATTTGTATTACCTTAGTTTTTTGAAAAAACATGGTTTTTCGGCTATTTTACAACCCTGACAGGGTTTAAGAACCCTGTCAGGGTTAAACCGGTAAGCAAGATTTATAGCAAAACAAATATGGTTTTCGAAACATTAAATAGAGTCTTCCTTTTACAAATAGAAATACCCTTCGACTCCGCTCAGGGTGACAATAAAAGTCATCTATGAAACACATGTCATGCTGAGCGGAGTCGAAGCATATTATAGTATAAAACTTTCGAAAACCAGATGCTTTTAACTATACTTACCTTATGTTGTCACAATTTTTCAAAAAGCTAAAACGCTGCGAAATGTTGGGTTTCGTTCCTCAACCCAACCTAC
The DNA here is from genome assembly GCA_016873165.1 of Planctomycetota bacterium. Lineage (GTDB taxonomy): Bacteria > Planctomycetota > Brocadiia > Brocadiales > Brocadiaceae > Kuenenia. Next base: position 4,962 of record VGXV01000068.1, read on the forward strand.
AGGAATAGCTGAGTACGAAACACAGCATGAATTTCAGTATGGATATTAAAGGGGTATTTTTCTTTATTGTGCGATTTTCTAAAGAGAATTTAACGAAAAGGCGCGGATTTACACTCATTGAAATGATTATCGTTATGGTAATTGTTGGAATTATCGCGGGTATTTCTATTCCCCGGTATACAGGCTCTCTCGATACTTTGAAATTCAGAAAAGCTATGTCAGGGATTGTTTTTTTTCTGAGAGAAGCACGGATTGAGGCGATGTCAACGGGGATAAAAACAGAAGTGGTGCTTGATTTATTGGATGGCTATGTGTGGTGTGAAGGCAAGGAAAAGATGGAGATACCGTATGAAATACAGATGTTTTCCGATAACCTTGAGGATTCCGGTCAGGAAATAAGAATGTTTACCTTTTATCCAAATGGCACAGCGAATGGTAAAAAACTGGGATTTGTGTTTGGAGAAATGACGGCAGTCCTGAACATTGAACCGCTGGGAGGATTGGCGATTTTTAATCTTAATGAGGAAATGGAACAGGTTGTGACATTTGAAAGGACGCAGGGGGAACTTTCCGATGAAGAGATTGAAAAAGAAATTGATGCGTTAAAAACATCTGCTATTTTGTCAGGCAGGACAGGCAATGCCTCTCCTGCGCGGTCAGCATCCGGCGCTAAAGATAAAGATCGAAATGAAATCTATAGTGATTACGAAGATGATTATGATGATGAGGATGAGGATGACAGTGATGATGAATAAATGTGATGTCAAAGGCACTGTAGGTTTGATTGAGGAACGAAACCCAACATTTATATAGATATTTTACGTTGGGTTTCGCCTTGCTCAACCCAACCTACAGGATAACTGAGTGAACGAAGTATACCCGTAAATATTATTCGGTCTTTTTATTGATGGGTACTGCTGTAGAGACGCATCGCAATGCGTCTCTACTAAGATGATGTGTTGCAAAAATCGGAAATGCTCACTTTCGAAGGAAACGTTATGCTGAGTATTATATTTTTGAAAGAAACAAATTTTTTTGGTATAAATTATTACGTTAGTAAGGTTTTTGTATCAAAATAGGAATTTTGCAACACTTTGGTTTTTTGAAGAACTATCAAGGTAAAGCCGTGTGCTGATTTTGCCCCGTAGGGGCAAGTTGCTAATAGGCAGGCAATTTTATTGCCTGTGCGGATTAAAGTGTTGCGAAGTTTTAAATTTTACCGTTTTTAATACCAGGAGAGATGTGAAATGAAAGCAGTAAAAATGAAATCATATGTATTAAGGAATGCCGGATTTACGTTGCTGGAATTACTGATTGTTATGATTATAATCGGTTTGCTTGCTGCATTGATTGGTCCCAAAATGATTGGTCGTGTTGGCGAATCCCGCCAGACGGTGGCGAAGCAGCAGATCGAAGGGTTTTCAACTGCCCTGGAGATGTTTAAGCTTGATACTACCAGGTATCCTACACAGGAGCAGGGATTAGAGGCGCTGGTAGTTTCTCCGCAGGGAGTGGAAAACTGGAAAGGCCCTTATTTGAAAAAGAAGTTCGTTCCTAAAGACCCGTGGGGGAATGAATACGTTTATGTATATCCCGGAGAAAATGGGGATTATGATATCGTTTCGCATGGGGCAGATGGCTCTGAAGGTGGTGAAGGTGAAGATGGTGATGTGGTAAGTTGGGAATAAGAGTTAAGGAGTTGAGGAGTTAACTCCCCCTTTAACTCTAAGCGGGAATAGGATGAATAATGGTAATTGCAATTGAAAATAATGTTGGTGATGTTCTCCTTGAAATAGGCAAGATAAATCGTCAGGATTTAGACCGTGCTTTTGAGGTGCAAAAGCAAACGGGGCAAAAGCTCGGACGAATATTGATTGATCTTGGAACCATTTCGGAAGAAGATCTCCGGCTTGCATACAGCAGGTTATTGGAAATACCCATCTGGGAAAAGAAGAAAAATGATACGTATGTGATGCTGGAGAATGTGCCTAAAGTATTTTTGATGGCAAACAGGGTGCTTCCTGTTTGTCTGAATGGAGACGTTCTTGATATTGCCCTTGCTGACCCGCAGGATACGCTGCTTGTGGAAACAATTGCACTGGCAACCAGCAAACAGATACGAGTTTTTGTCGGAACGGAAAGAGATATCCTCGGTTCCCTGGAGAAACTGTATGAGACAGGAGTAAGTGAAGAGGACGATGCCATGACTTCCAGTGTGGAGGTGATGGAGGACATAGAACAACTGCGCGATATGGCTTCTGAAGCGCCCGTTATCAGACTTGTGAACAGTATTCTGACAAAGGCAATTGAAGTAGGCGCAAGCGATATACATCTTGAGGTTTTTGAGAGAAACACCCGGTTGCGGTATCGTGTGGATGGCGTGCTGAGTGAACTTATTCCCCCGCCGCGTGAATTGTATAATGCAATTATTTCACGTATAAAGATTATGGCAAAGTTAAACATTGCCGAAAAACGTTTGCCTCAGGATGGCAGGATTAAAATGAAAGTTGCGGGCAAGGAGATCGATTTGCGTGTCTCTATTATTCCGATGAGCCATGGTGAAGGCATTGTTATGAGGATTCTGGACCGGACTGCCGTAATGCTTGATCTGGAGAGTCTGGGATTCCAGGCTGATTTTTTAAAGAAATTCCGGAAACTTCTTAACAGGCCGGAAGGCATGTTTCTGGTGACAGGTCCGACAGGAAGCGGAAAAACAACGACATTGTACGCCGTTCTCAAGGAGATTGTCTCTCCCGAAGTAAAAATTATTACGGTGGAAGATCCGGTAGAATACAGCATGCAGGGGGTAAATCAGATACAGGTAAATCCTCAGATTGACCTTACGTTTGCTTCAGGGTTGCGTTCGATTTTGCGGCATGATCCGGATGTTGTCCTGATCGGTGAAATCAGGGATCGCGAGACGGCGTCAATTGCTGTCCAGGCGTCATTGACGGGGCATCTTGTTTTGTCGACACTCCATACAAACGACTCAGCCTCTGCCTTTACCCGGTTGATGGATATGGGCATAGAGGATTATTTCATTTCATCGTGTCTTGTAGGAGTGCTTGCGCAAAGGCTTGTTCGCAGATTGTGTCCAAAATGCCGCGAGTTGTATATGCCGGAGCAGGAGGTTCGCCAGACGGTTGGGATAGAGGAAGGCGTGCCTCTCTACGGGCCAAAAGGGTGTGATGATTGCAACAATTCAGGGCTCAGGGGAAGAAGGACTATCGCTGAACTTCTGGTAGTGGATGAGGATATCCGAAGACTTGTTTTAGCCCACAAGGATTCAAGCGAAATATTGAAAGAGGCCGTGAAAAAAGGGACGAAAACCTTATGGGAAGACGGCCTGGAGTTAGTTCGCAGGGGGGAGACTACATTGGAAGAATTGCTCAGAGTATCTTCTGATACATGAAAACTGTCTGTTAATAAAGTTGGGTTTCGTTCCTCAACCCAACCTACGGGTTTCTTCCGATATGTAAAACCCGATTAAAATTACAAACAACAAATCCCAAATCCCAAATAAATTCCAATATACAAATTCCGTGTTTGTCATTTGGATATTGAATTTTGGAATTTATTATGTTTTCAAAAGTCACAATAAAGTAGGATTTTATCCGATGTGTAATCCGTTTTAAACCGATTGAACCGTATTTTCCTGAGACGATGTTAAATATTGTTTAAGAAACCTTCCCGTATACGATCGTTTTACTTTTATGATTTCTTCCGGTGTTCCCGTTGCCACAACTTCTCCTCCGTTTGCACCTCCTTCCGGCCCAAGATCGATAATATAGTCTGCCGTTCTGATAATTTCAAGGTTGTGTTCTATCACAAGCACTGAATTTCCCCTATCAACAAGTCTGTGCAATATTTTCAGTAATTGTTGTATGTCTGCCATATGCAACCCTGTCGTTGGTTCGTCAAGTATATACAATGTCTTTCCTGTTGCTATTTTGGAAAGTTCAGTGGCGAGCTTGATTCTCTGCGCTTCTCCGCCTGAAAGGGATGTGCCTGACTGTCCCAGTTTTATATATCCAAGCCCAACGTCTTTGAGTGTGCGCAAGACCCGTTCGATCTGGGGTATGGCAGCAAAAAAAAGATGCGCGTCTTCTATTCTCATTTCAAGTATGTCTGAGATGTTTTTTCCTTTGTACGTGGTTTCCAGGGTTGCTTTGTTATATCGCTTTCCGCTGCATTCTTCGCAGGTAACGTACGTATCGGGCAGAAAATGCATTTCCATTTTTTTTGTGCCCTGGCCTTTACAGGCTTCGCAGCGGCCTCCGCTGATGTTGAAACTGTATCTTCCCGCCGTGTAACCGCGGATTTTTGCCTCCTGAGTTTGCGCAAAGAGGGAACGAATGGGGTCAAATACTTTTGTGTACGTCGAGGGGTTTGACCGTGGCGTGCGTCCTATAGGAGACTGATCAATTTCGATAATTTTGTCAATGTGTTGGATACCGGTGACTTTTTCATGTTCCCCCGGAGAGGAATAGCCTCCATATAACTGGTTTGCAACAGTGCGATACAGGATGTCGTGAACGAGGGTGCTCTTTCCTGAGCCGGATACGCCGGTAACGCAGCAAAAAACCTTTAAAGGGATTTTTACCGAAATTGATTTCAGGTTATTGGCACGGGCGCCTTTTATTTCCAGAGCATGTTTCAGATTATATTTTTTCCTTTTTTGTGTATATGCTGTTTCAGGAGAATGACGCAGGCATTGTCCGGTTAAGGAATCCGGATTATTGAGAATTTCCTGTAAAGTTCCCTGTGCTACAATACGGCCTCCCTGTTCTCCTGCTTTTGGACCAAGATCAATAATGTAATCCGCATGTCTGATGGTATATTCGTCATGTTCGACCAGTAGTACCGTGTTTCCGTTTTCTTTTAGCGTATACAGGGTTTTTTGGAGGCGTTCGTTATCTCTTGGATGGAGGCCTATTGTGGGTTCATCCAGCACGTAACATACGCCAACAAGTCCTGTGCCCACCTGTTTTGCCAATTGGGTTCGTTGTGATTCACCGCCGGAAAGAGTATCGCTGCTGCGCCCTAAGGTAAGATAGTGTAACCCTACCTCCATCATGAATTGGAGCCTGCTCCGGATTTCTTTCAGAAGTTGCCTGGAAATAACGGCCTGTTGTCCTGTTAATGTTAATGCCTTGAAAAAATAGAGCGCATCTTCTACAGTAAAAGCCATTATTTCATGAATAGGTTTATTGTTAATTTTTATGGCAAGCGCTTCCTGCCGTAATCGTGCGCCGTTGCACATAGCACATGTTCTGTGGCTCATATAACCGGAGAGACGCTGTAAAACCCGTTCGGAACTTGTTTTCTTGCAGAGCCGGTTTAAATTGGGAATAACTCCTTCGAAATCCTTGGATCCGTAAAGCAGCGCGTGCGTGATCTTTTCCGGTAATTTGATAAAAGGGGTAGTGAGTGAGATGGAATATGTTTTTGCGAATGTTTTAATATGGGTGTCATAAATTGTCTGAGTAAGAGAACCCCAGTTATGCCAGGCTTCGATTGCCCCTTCTTTAATGCTTAGTTGTTTATCTTTAATAATTAATTCCGGATCAAAATCAAGGGTGTTGCCAAGCCCGTCACATCCGGGGCATGCTCCGTAAGGGCTATTAAATGAAAACAAACGCGGCGCTGGTTCTTCGTATCCTCTTCCGCAATGCGGGCAGGCGTAACGTTCGCTGAAAATGGTGTCTTTCCATTGTTTTTTATGTTCTTTGGTTACGACCATCACCCCGTTGCCAAGAGCAAGACATGTTTCAATGGATTGATGAAGCCGTGACCGGATGCCGTCTTTTATAATCAGCTTGTCCACAATGGCGTATATATCATGTGCTTTATATCGCGCTAATTTCGGGATGGAAGTAAGGTCAATGACGGAATCATCAACCCGTGCGCGAACAAACCCTTTTTGTAAAAGCAATTGAAAAATTTCCCGATGTTCTCCCTTTTTTCCTTTTACGAGCGGCGCCAGGAGCATGATTTTGGATTGTAAAGGGATTTCCATAATTTTTTGTAGTATTTGGTCGATATTTTGACGGGAGATGACGCAGTTGCAGTTGCAGTGGCAGCAATAAGGAGTGCCTATTTTTGCATAGAGAAGACGCAGATAGTCGTAGATTTCCGTTATTGTTGCCACGGTTGAACGCGGGCTTGAGGGGCAGGTGCGCTGTTCGATAGCAATGGTTGGAGGCAACCCCTCGATGAGTTCTACGTCGGGTTTTTGAATCTGATCAAGAAATTGGCGGGCATACGAAGAAAGGCTTTCGATATATCGCCGTTGTCCTTCGGCATAAATCGTGTCAAAGGCGAGGGAAGATTTGCCCGAACCGCTTATGCCGGTAATAACGGTAATTTGATCCCGTGGTATATTTACATTTATCCCTTTCAGATTGTGTTCCCGTGCGCCCCGGATGATAAGGGAATTGTTGTTTTGTTCAGCGGTCATTTTTCTTTCGGGAATTTTTTCCAGTTTTTTAGTAACTCCAGTATTAACATAATGCCGACTCCTGTTGCGCCTTTTTGTATGTATGCGTTGTTTTTTTCCGACCAGGAAGTTCCGGCAATGTCAAGATGCACCCATGGATATTTTTCTGTAAATTTGCTTAAAAAGCACGCGGCGGTTATTGTGCCAGCTCCGGGGCCACCAGTATTTTTAATATCGGCAATGTCGCTTTTAATTAATTCCTGGTATTCTTCCCAGAGAGGAAGTTCCCATACTCTTTCCCATGACTTTTCTCCTGCAATTTTTATCCTGTTTTTCAGTTCTTCATTATTTCCCATCATTCCTGTTGCAATATTGCCCAAAGCGACGACGCATGCTCCGGTAAGTGTAGCGAAATCCACTACGGCATCGGGATGAAATTTTTCAGCATAAGCAAGAGCATCTGCCAAAATTAAACGTCCTTCTGCATCGGTGTTTGCCACTTCTGCAGTCTTGCCGGAGTGAAATTTGACGATATCTCCGGGTTTTATTGCAGAGCCGCCGGGCATGTTTTCCGTGCAGGGAATAAGCCCGACAACACGCTGCGGAACCTTAAGTTGCGCCAGCACGCTGAAAATACCCAGTACAGTTGCTCCGCCGGACATATCGCTTTTCATCTGCTCCATACCTTTTGCCGGTTTCAGGCAAATTCCTCCTGAATCAAAGGTAATGCCCTTTCCGACAATAACGATTGTATCCTGATTTTTGTTTCGCGGATTATATTCCAGTATGATGAATTTGGGAGGCTGTGTGCTTCCCTGGGCAATGCCTAATATGCCGCCCATGTTGAGTTTTTTAAGGTCAGGTACGGATAATATTTTGCAGGTAATGGCGCGTTCTTTTGCCAGGTTTTTTGCAATATTTGACAGGATGGTGGGAGTTTTATCCTGTGATGGTGTATTTACCAGATCTCTGGCAAATGAAACTGCATCTGCAATAATCTGGCCGCGTCGTATTCCTTCTTTTGCCAAAGGCAGGACTTCTTTATCAGAAAGCAAAAGAGTAAGTATTTTGATTTCTTTTTCTTCTTCCGGTTTTGTTTCTTTGTATTTTTTAAATTGATAGAGACCCAATACAACTCCTTCAGTAAAGGCCTGATACCACTCTTCTGTTTTTTGTGCGGAGATTTCCATTGAATCCATTATGCTGGTTACTTTTTTAATACCCATGTTTTGTGCTGTTTTTACCGAAGTGCCTGCGGCTTGTCTGATTTTGTCGATAGTTATATCTTCTTTTTTCCCTAAACCGACAAGCATGATACGTTGAGAGGGGAATTTACCATAGGTAGGCAAGGTACAGGTATTGTTAAGTTTTGCAACAAATTCTTTATTTTTTAGTAATTCAGAAATGGCATGGTTAAATGATGTATCAAACGGTTCAAGCGCCGTGTGTATTTTTTTGTTTTCTTCATACAGATAAAAAACTAACATTTCAGCGGTATCGTTTGCTGCAATTCCTGTTTTTGCATTGATATTCATAAATAATACCTTTCTTTAAAAGCGGTTAAGGGATATTTCTGTATGCCAAATTTAATATGTTATAGAAGACCTTTTCATCTTTGCAGGGACTGAAAATCTTC
>VGXV01000069.1 GCA_016873165.1 Planctomycetota bacterium
TTTTGTAAAATGTGGAGGTATTATGCGGGGGATAAACCACCCGCGCTACGACACATATTGCATGGTAGCGCCGATCCTTTATGGTCGGCTTTATTTTGATTTACAAAAAATTGGGAATGCTCCCTTAAAATACTCAATGCTCCCCTCCAAAAATATTCTTGCGCCAAGGTCAATAATCAGGAATGGATTATTCTTTATCGGTATTTCCAACTTCTGCTAATCGTCAGCGTCAATGTTTAACATTCGCACACTTCCCTCAAAAATACCGCCTTTTTTTACGATGAGTTTTCGACAGGTTATTTTGCCGTAAACTTCTCCATGTTTTAAAATTTCCACAGTGCCCATCGCAGTGAGGTCTCCGTTTATTTTTCCTTCAATAACGGCATTCCCGACCAGAACGCTTGATATGTCAATCGTCCCCTTCTTCTTTAAATACAACGTGCCGTGTGTCTGAAGATTTTTTCCCAAAATCGATTTTACTTTGTAATCACTCAGATCGTTTCGGTTATAACAATACACACACGACACCGCCTGCGCATTTTTGTCAGCATAAATTTCCTTCCCGCATTTGAAACAAAAAACTTCTTTTGTTCCAACAGGTATGCTTTTCACTTTCTTTGCGGGGGAGAGGATTTCTTTCACATTGATATGCCGGCTACAATGGCAGCATGGTATCGACTCGCAGTAAACCGATACGGCAAGACTCCCCTCACAATAGGGGCATGTTATATTGGTAATATCAGACGACTCATTTATTTTGGACATCATGAGCTTAAAAATAAAACAATACGGGGTGTATATAATGAATGATGTATAGTATTATCTAGTATCCGGCCTTTCATTCATCTTCGGCCTTTCCGTTTTGAATCCTTCAGGATGGACGCTGCATTTGCCGACAAATATTACGCCTTCGTCAATCACCAGCGTTTTTGCCTGCAAGTCTCCCATGAGTTTTGCTTTTTTCTTCAGTTCCACCCTTTCGGAGGCAATAATATTTCCATCCACCTGTCCCTCAATAATGGCATTCCGCACCTTAATATTTGCCTTAACCGACCCGGTGCTTCCGACAATAACTTCTCCCTCATCTGTGATCATTTCTCCGTCGAACTTTCCGTCAATCTTTAATATCTTGCTAAACTTAATTGTTCCTTTAAACTCTGTGTCCGGCGTTAAATTTGTTATATTCCCTTCTGCCATTCCAACCTCCCTTCTTGATTTGCTATGTCTTTCATCCGTAGTAATATTTCTTTCCCTCTCATCGGGAACTTCCGTTTCTCTTCGAAACAAACTTGCCATATACTACTGCCTTTCATAATTAATTTTTTCGTATGTGTAAAACAAACCGTTACGAGAATCATATTGTTACAATAGAAAACGTGCGGAATAACGATATCATAGAGCAAGACATTCCTAACTTATGGATATCAAATACAATAAACGACTCTATTTTATTCGTTCCTAACATTATATCAATAGAAATATTGCCATGCTCTTTTCGTTATTTAACCTCTCTATTTAATGACGAATAAATCCCGCTTATCCCCCTCCGGTGCCATCATTTTTTTAAAAAACCTAAATTATCTTTGCGTCAGGTCATCTCCCAGGGAAATGCCGTCTGTTTCACCCTTCACCAGTGAACCCCCCACCTCTATTACCTGCAGGTTTTTATCGGAATTGTTATATATAGTTAAAAGCATCTGGTTTTCGAAAGTTTTATACTATAATATGCTCCGACTCCGCTCAGCATGACGAAACTGTCACCCTGAGCGGAGTCGAAGGGTTGTATTTCTATTTGTAAAAGGAAGACTCTGTTTAATGTTTCGAAAACCAGATTTGTTTTGCTATATACCACTTCCATAATATCGTGCCTGTGCAACCCGATTGAACAACCGGGAGGAATAAGAAAATGGCGCACATACTCCCAGTTCGTCTCAAAATTTTCACCAAGCCAAACGTCTCGTGCAAAAATAACCCCCTTCCCTCCGAAATAATTCTCAACGGGAGATAAAAGTTCCATACTGAGGTTTGCCCAAATAAATGTTTGCGGCGATTTGAGGGTAGCATCAGTACGGATTATTATCAAAGTCAGGATGTTGCGCGAATACACACTTCCCGAAAGGCAAAAAAATAATCCAGGGAAAACCGACTATGCTTAGAGCAGATTTATTTAAGTGGCGGATATGGCAAAAGTACCTGAAAAAATGGAAAGCGGTAGAGGAATCATGAGCCATTTTTTTATCTCCTGCTTACGTATTTGCTATGCAACATAGATGACCTCACCTTGTTTTGAATACTCTATGATATCCGATTCTCCTTTCTCCCACTCTTCTTGCGTCATAGCCAGTGCTTCAACCAGGATGCCTTGTAACAACACTGGATTCGCTAAGTTTAACGAGGAATCTCCCGATAGACTCATCAGGTTTAATGCCAATTTTGTTCAGCAGATAGACAAGATTATGTACCTTTGTCGCCACCTCTTTCAATCTCTTTTGATAAAGACCTTTTAATGACTTTTCAATAGATAAATGACACATAAACACTGCATAAAAAAATCTCCCGCCATTTGCCATAAATTCTGCAGTTTCCATATCATAATCAGCCTGTTTTAACTTATTCTGATTCCAGGTTTTTCAAGTAATCAAAAAGATTTGCCTTAAATCTCGCCCACACATTTTCAATGTTTGCTATGCCTTCTTTCATACGTTCCCACTGAATTTTGAAACCATAACTATGATAAACAACGTGTCTAAATTTGCGGAAAGGAGCTAAGTCAAATGATAGCAATTCATCAAACAATCCTGGTAAAGGAGTATGCGATGGAGCGCAAAACCGTTTGAACAAATCCATATGCCAGGTGTCTCCCGTGGGAAGTGGAATAGAATAAAATTTACTTATGCGTTTTAGGATATTTTCAATCCCACCATAAAATTGTGCAAGAAAAGCAGCGGCAGCAGTCTTTTCACGTGTGGTTGGTTCACGATCTGTAGTGTCCTTACGCAGAGAAGAAATCTCTCGCAAAATGTCTTCAATTAGCTCAATTTCAATATTAATTTCCTCTCGTAGTTCATCGGCTGTCACAGAATTATCCTCCCCTTGCTTTCGATACGTTTTGTGAAGCGGGATGGGGGACTCAAAGGTATGAGATCGAGAGGCGTATGCAGTTCTTCTTCCAATCTTGCTGCCAGTTCATAAAGCTTCCATCCGGTAATGCCGTCACAGGCAATATCAACATCCCTTGCTTGCGCCGGAGTGTCTATACTACTTCCAAAAAGAATTAATCGGGTAGCTCCGTAACTTTTTGCCAGAGAAACTATTTTGTCAATTTGTGCTTGGGTAATTGGCATTTACTATCCTCCTTAAACGGTTATATAAAATCCAGGCTATTTTTGTACCTTACCATATCCCTTTGTCTTCCAGTCCTTATCATAAATCGTAATATAATCATCTTTAATAATCACATGCTCTTTTACGTTTCCTTTACTATCGTATATATCAATTACCTGGCGTTCTGTCTGATTTTCTTCAACAGACGGCAAGGATGCACAACCGGTAGTCATGACGCATACGATGGAGATAAGAACAATTTTTATTGTCATTTTATACCTTTTCCGGACGATTTTAAGATTTCCTGCAAATCTACTATATGCCGTTCAGTAAATTTTAAGTCAACGCCTTCATTGCATAACTTGAGCTTGATAGTGGCAGTATTTTTTGTGCCACCTTCATTTACACATTTAAAGCCGTTAATTTGCTCTAAAATATCATTTGCTTCGACAGATCCATACATAAATTTTGTACTGCAATTGGCGCACAAACAAAGTACATTACCTGGCCGATCAATCCAGGCTGCTTTAGTCCTTGAGACCAAATATACTCCTTCAAAATAAGGGTCTCCATCTCTTTTCGTAAATGAGTAATTGCAGATTTGACACTTACCATTATATTGCCCTTTGAGAAAAGTCCTTGCCTCATAATTTTTCTGTTCCCATTTTTTTACTGGAACTCTTTTGACTCTCTCTAAGGGTTTGGGTTCGATATCCTTTGAATTTTGGATGTCGCTTTGTACCTTTTCCCTTCTCCTGGTTGGGTCTGGTATGGGATCAGGAGGGATATGACTTTCTTCGTGTTCTTTTATCTGTGGGCAATTGAATGTCTGCTCAAGTTCTTTTTTGTAATCAACATCTTCATAATCATGTGTCTCATCAACATCTTTTTCACCTAATTCCTCCTTTGTAACGAGCTTTTCTAATTTCTCCCTGGATATTTTTTTAGCTAATTCTAACAATCTCGCTTCTTCTGGGAATTGAGAATAAAATTCCTGTTCAATATTCTTTTTAAATCCTAATCCTAATATTTCTGCTAGATGCTTTGCTTCGATGCTTTCTTTTTCGAATTCATCTGGTAAATCAGATAATTGAATTTCAGATGTTTTGCAGAAATTACCTTGTTTGTCAGGTAGCCACTTGTTTTGTGTAAGCAAATTAAAAATAATTGTTGTTTTTGGTATCGCATCAGTTGATTTCAGTGTAAATGATTTAGTCTTCGATACTTTCAAGCTTCCTTTATATTCGATCTTATAATTCGGTAGTTTTTGAGAATCAATTAACAATTTCCATAGATATAAGGAAGTTTCAATATTTCGCCTTCCTTTCTCTAAAAAGAATTGTAATCCATCCATTTTATAATCTTCCTTAAAACCCTCTTTGTTATAGTTTTTGTATTTACCTTCTTTTTCAAATTCTTCTTTTGTAATCTTTGGTCTATCCAAAATATTAAGGTTTTTGATTACAATTTCTATTTCTGGAACATCAAGATAGCATTCATCTAAAAACCATATGCCAGAATTTCCTTCAAAAAAGCTTTCAAGTTCTGTATTTCCCGTATAACTTTTGGGTAAATATATTTCCAAGGATTTCTTATATTTTGTTTCCTTAGTTACACTATTAATAGAAGCAAGAAAGGGAATTCTCATTAATACTATTTGCATAAGAGGGTTTACAAGCTTTTCTGATTCATTATTTAAACTTATCCCATTAGAAGCATCTTCCAAACCTATTTTCCTAAGTAATGTCTTTATCTTTGTAATTGAATCAGAAGGATTTTTAGACCGATAATCCGTTAATAGTTTACAAATCTTCTTAACATCGTGGATGTTTTCTTTTTGGGAAACAGTTATTTCCGATTTTGAATACTTTGGTAAAACAAATTCAAGAATTTCATACAACTCGTCAGGCTCAGACAATCCAAGTTCTATTAAAAATTTCCTCGCATTCTCATCTTTTGCAATATTTTGTTTAATTGTTGGTAAACTTGATGGTAAATCTGAAGGCAAATAAGCCTGTGGATTACCATTTTCGTGAAATGGGGTAACATGGGTGTTGTCGGATAATCGGATAAATTTCTTCTTTCTGAGTATTGAATCTGATTTTTCCCATAATTCTTTTGGCTTTAGTAAAAAACAATAAAACTTTATCATCCAACCATCACTTTGTTCCTGGATAAATTCATCCTTCAATTTACTGACAAGTGTTTCGGGTCTAACTATAAGAATTTTAAGTTCGTCTTTGAGGTAATTCCAAACAGCGGAATTTTCAGGTATGCTATAATCAAGCCATTGACAATTTTCTATTTCAAATAATTGAGAGAGTTGTCCCGACTCCAACAAATTTGTCAATCCTTCTCCTCTTGCAAGAAACGCTTGCTTCGCACTTATATGACTACCGTCATTTGCAGGCAGGAGTTTTTCATCACTCTTAAATTTATTTAAAACTGCTTCATATATAGGTAGGAATTTGCTGTCTTTAAAATCATCTTTTATGATAGGCAAGCCATTTAAGAAGTCTACATCAAGAAGTCTCATCTTTCTAATTTCAAGTAAACTATCAGCCACTAACTCAGCTAACTCTTTTATTAAGAAATTATTCCATGCATCCTCTTTTATTCCCTCCCTACTATCAGTAAGCAAAAAGGGCGCATGAACTATAAATCTCAATTCCGTATTTTTTTGTGTACGGGAAAAACAGTAGGCAGGAAATTTGTGGTCAGAGGAGATGTTTTCCCCTTCTTGATCGTACTTGTATGCAATATTTATCGTGTGTTCAAACTGATCTTGATCTTTGACTTTCCTTTCGAACATTAGGAATTTATGCTCAAATTCATTACCATTTATTTTTGTCAATAAAGCTGTAATATTACTTTCGTTTTTCCTTAGATAAAGGCCCGATTCTCCCTCGGCATTTTGCCATTCTATTTTACCCAGATGTCTTAAAAACACTAATGGGTTATCTAAATTTTTCAGCTTTTCATTGATTTCTTTATAAGCAGTGTCTTTTTTGTTTTCCAGATCGAAAGGAAAGTAGAATAATGTTTCACCATCCATACGGCTTGGATGATCGTTTTCAAGTAGGACAGGTATGATGAAGCGGTCTATTTTAAACAAAAAAGGCGGATCGTATACGTGAGGGGTATTTGTATATTCGAACACAGCTTTAAAGCCAAAGCCAAACATACCGATTTGTGATTCTTTTTTTGCGGTATTCCCGATTGATGCAATTGAGTTAGTATGTCCAAGCTTACCAATTTTCTGGTCTTCTTCCTCTGTCTTAGGGTCGCTAATGGAAAAGTGAATTTCTCCGTTATGGGCAAAAATTAAACCTTTCTTGTCTAAAATAAATCTTACATTTTTAGCCTTTGTGTCATCCGCATTCTGTAACAATTCATAAACAAAATGAGCGTGTTCTGAATATTTATCTGTAGCGCTCTTTTTAACACCCTTCACTGCTGGTTCTTCCAATATATTTGCAATACGTTCTCGATGTATTTGAAGACGGCTAAAGATTTCTCCATGTTCTTTAGACAATTTCTTAACATTAGATATATTCATGAGTTTTTCACCTCCATAATTCCATAAGCTATCCTCTGGCTAATTATGTCCGCCTTTTTTCTTTCCTCAATTTCCCCTCTCTTTTTTTCCCATTCCCGTTGTATACAATCTTTCTCGGATGTCTTCATCCGTCGAATGCGGTCATCTGTTGCAAATGTGAGTTCTTCCTCAACCCTTGCAATTCTTCTCTGATAGTATCTGTTTAAACTCGCCAATCGCTGCCCTGCTAATTGATAATTGATATCTCTTAATTTCTCTACCTCCCTTATCCGATTATCGTGAATAGATTCTTCAAGTTTATGTAATGCATAATCCAGTTGCTTTTGCGACAGAGAAACCGAAGATGTTGCTGAATGAGTCTGGTTTAATAATTTCAGTAGCTTTTCGGAAATGGCACTTGCAGGCTTATCTTCTTTTATGCTCCATACCAATGGCAAAAGGCGCACCTCGGAGCGAAAAGAAATTACCTCCCACAAATAAAACGCAAATACGTACATGCCCGGTTGTATTCCACTGTCTTTTACTTCCAGATTTACAAACAAAGGGGTTTTCCGACTGTTCCAATAATTTACAGCTATTTTGGTTAGCGGGTGGATGGGGGTAATGAAAGGGATACTTCTGTGTTCCAGAGCGGTTTCCTGGTCAAAGGTCATAGTAAAATAAGACTCGCTCCCTTCCAGCCAGCGTTTCAGTTCTAATGTCTGACGATCCTGCCTTTTGAGCTTGTTTAAGTCTTCAAGTAATGTGTTTCTATCCTCTTTATATGCTTGTAGCTTAATCAACTTTTCCTGCTTGGTATCTGCAAGAAGTTTGGCGTTTTTGCATCGGGCTTCGAGGTAGAGCGCCATTATGCGCTTAATTTCGTCGGGCAACACATAACGGCCTTCCTTTTCGATCTTTTCTACCTCCTCCTGAAAAGCAGTGTCCAAACCCAACAGTTCAGTGCTTGACTCTTCTAAACGCCTTTGTTCTTCAATCTTCCGAATTTTGTTATCCGCTAGTTGCTGTAATTTTGCCTCCATTTGTTCGGGTGTTAGCGAAGGATCAAAAATCATCCGGGTAAGTTCTTCGGTGAGTTCACCCAAAACCTCCTCCATGTCTCCTATAGTCTCTTTAAAAATGCCGAGTCTCTCAAAACATCGGGAAAAGATACGTTCTTCTATTGTCCCCGGTGTTATGAAATTGTAAATCTGAACTTTTTCACTCTTTTGTCCAAAACGATCTATACGACCGATACGTTGCTCTATCCGCATGGGATTCCAAGGTATATCATAGTTCACAAGATGGCTGCAAAATTCGTAGTCAAGTCCTTCACAGCCTACTTCGGATGAAAGCAACACATCGATGGCATCGGGGCTTTCACTGCTTAAACGAAATCTTTCGCGTATTATTTCCCGAACATCATCATCGATTTCACCGGTTATAACTGCTACACGGTACCCCCTTTTTTGTAAATGCCTTTCCAAATAAGAAAGTGTATGGAGAAAGTAAGAGAATATAAGAACTTTGCCTGGTCCTTCGCTGTGGATCGTTTCTGAAACAACCTTTAGTAAACCATCTAATTTAGGGTCGTTATCAGGCAGGGAAGATGCCATTTCCCTTAATTCCTCCGCCTTCTCAGTTAGACTATTGGGTAGCGTGTTAAAGTCATTCTCTGATTCAAGGTCATCTGTTATCGTGGAAAACCTACCTGTGCTAATGAATTTATCCAAGGCGGGTATTAAGGCGGGCAAGCAACTGGCTGCCTGGCGTTCGAGTATATTAATAATCAACCTTATAACCAAAGGGTCGTATGATAGCCGCAGAACTTCCTTGCGAAAAGAAATAATGGCGTCATAAAGACACTGCTGGTCTTCCGTAAACGGCACACGGATTGTAAAAGGTTCCCGGATGGTAAATTTCCCAATGTCGCGACGGCGGGTCCTGTTCATGACATGGGCAAGGGTGTGTATGTCTTCCATGTCTCGTATGAATCTGATACGTTCTTCGTCTGCCATAACTCTATTTTCTTTAAAATAGGTTATCCAGCGGGAAAAGCGGGGGTCTTTCTGGAGCGCACCTTGACCCCAGGGAGTATTGTTTGCCTTATTTAATTCAGAGTAAGCATCGCTTTGCCATGTATCTTTTGGTTGTTTCATTCTTATATGACGGATTGCCTGATTGATATGCCTGTTTGGGACAATCATTTCTTCAAATCCCGGTTCGTCAAGAAACTGATCGGGTCGTAATAAATTTAACAAAGTAAATAGATTTTCTGAACCTAATTGTATTGGTGTTGCGGTAAGAAAAACAACCGATTCGGAGATATCACAAAGGAAACGTGCCAATTTATTCGTTTTGCTATCGGGTGTTCTTAAATGGTGTGCTTCATCCACAATCAGGAGATCGAATTGAGGCGGGGGATCAAGGGTAACTAAGCCGGGTCTTTGTTTTTTGCCCTGAATTCCTTCCAAATATTCTTCACGCCGTAGTAATTCCAGATGCACAATAGACCGCGCATATTGGTTAGGCCATATACCATCCGATTGAGTTTCTTTTATGCAATATTTCAGGGTTTCGGCTGTTAAGGGTTTGAAATCTTCATCAAAGCGTCTCATTTCTGCGTTCCATTTTTGAACCAATGCCTTTGGGCATACGATGAGTACATTCTTTAACTCCTGGCGACTTTGGAGTTCCCGCAGAATCATACCAGCTTCTATCGTTTTTCCTACCCCAACTTCGTCTGCAATAAGTAACCGTGGTTTGTCCGCTCTAAGGAATCTCAACAATGGCTTAAACTGGAAGGGAATAAATCGAATCCTTGCGGCATGCAAGGCATAAAGAGAATCTGTAAGAGGATGACTCAGCCGAAACGAATTTAAACGGACAACAAATTCTTCGGGACTTATTACTTTTTCACTGCCAGGAGTCTCTGTACCTACAGAGATAATGGTAATTTGATCTTCGAGGTATTCACGTATATCATCTGTCGAATGAAATATCTTATATCTATATTGACCTTGAACAGGAGGAAGTATTTCAATAATGGGGCCTTTACGGGCGGAATCAGCCTTGAGTGTTACTATATTTCCAACTTTATATTTTGGTTGATTATTTTCCATGTAGTTTTACCTTTTAGCTAAGACTATGTAAGGACTAAACATCTTTACCCTTGATGCGTCTCTTTATCTTTCTAATTAAAGCATTAATGTTCAAACCAATTCCGTGAAAATTTGGTTTGAAATCAATAATATCTTCATGTCTATTGTTTATGTCTGTCTTTAGTCTCAATAAGACAGAGTACAGAGGACATTCCGAGTAATGTTGCGGCTTAATATTTGCCCAAGACCATCTCCAATCATCTGAGGTTGTTTTTATTTTTGATAAGTTAGAATGTGCTAAATCTTTATCAATTTCATCTGCATATCTATCCAAATCACTAGCAAAAAAGTCAAAACGCCCAAATGAAACTTCGGGACAAAAGTTCCAAAAATGGTTGTCCTCATAACCTGATATTGAAGTTGCTTGTTCTTTTGTTATAGGCCATAAAGGTGTACATTTCCATTTTTTAAATAGTTTTTTATCTTCTTTTTCTGGGATTTTTGTACTGCCAGCATCACCTAATAAAGACAAGCTTTGATAAAAACGTGGACAGCTTTGTACCGTTGCAAACGGACAGCGTGGAGAAATATTCTTACAAGCACTTTGTTCGAGATACCATTGCAAGTCAGGAATTATAACACTCATTTTTTCATTTACCATTTAGGGAATAAAATATGGACAGAGACTATTATCTACCGCAAATAATGATCATTTAGACCGAAGGGAGAAATCCTTGTTCCGAATACATTGAGGAATCTTGAGATTCCTCGCTCCGTTCGGAATGGCAGCCAAAAGGGAGACTTTATCCCCCTTTGTGAATTTCGTCATGGATGTTTTATTTAACATTCTCATCCTTACCCTTTTAATATTCTATTTTCCCGATTCTTTCTTAAAGATATCAGCCACTTTTGAAATTTCATCAGCCAAATGACTAATCTTATCCAATAATTTCAGGTACTTATTCTCCTTTTCTTTATTATTACCAAAGGCCGCCTTGACAGCCTTTTCACCATAGTATACTCCACCCCGTATTTCATCTATTCCTATATAAATCACATGTAAAAACCCATAATCATATTCCTTATAACATTCGTCATCATGTTTATCCATAAGCACGTCGTCCCTGTACTCAATGTCAGCCAAGACTTTTACTACTGCCGCAAAAGAATCGGATTTTTTGCCTGTGGCAAGTAAAAAGCGAATCAAATTTAAATGACGCATGAAATCCTTCGGATAAAAATACATTGTCTTGCCTTCTTTCTTACAGCAGGTGGCTTTTGGTAGTTGTCCAACTTTGATGTAGTGTTTTATCGTATTGATGTTTAATGGCCATTTTTTCTCTTTTAACTCGTACTGAACATCCTCCCTCTGCATTCCAGTAGTATATTTTTGTTCTATCGTTTTAAGCTCTTCTTCCGAAAAACCAGAGAACCCCTCATCAATAGCCTTTTTATATTCATCTAATTCTGTCAAAGATCTGACCAGAATTTCCCTCCCCGCTGTTCCAATTTTTGGTATGTCATCCAACTTCAGTTTTGTTTCTCTTTTCTTTTCCATTTTCACCACACAATTATTTACTAATATTTGTCATAATAATTACACTATAATAATATTATTTCGGTGTAATTTTGTCAAGGAAATTTAGGAGTGTATTTCATAGTATTCACATCGTTTTCCATTGCCCATTCTCATACACC
Source organism: Planctomycetota bacterium (assembly GCA_016873165.1). Lineage (GTDB taxonomy): Bacteria > Planctomycetota > Brocadiia > Brocadiales > Brocadiaceae > Kuenenia. The sequence goes on from VGXV01000069.1 coordinate 11,662, forward strand.
CTTACGGGTCTGTTCTTTTTCGTGTATTTACAAACATCTTCTTATTTTTTATATATAATACATAGTAATAGAATAGCCATTAGAAAACTTTTTTAATGTGAAAGGAGGCATACAATGGGAGAAAAGAAATTGCAGGCATACGAAGCGCCGAAAATAGAGACTTACACAGATGAAGAACTGCTTGAAAAGTTAGGAACTGCTTTTACGCATTACTACAAATTATGAAACAATAAATGAAGCAATTGTGGTCTCGTTTTAAAAGGGATAACGCTTTTCGGTGTTATCCCTTTTTTATTGCCTTAAAGAAACGATTCTTTAGTCAGAGAGTATAGTCAAACAAATCTGGTTTTCGATTAGGCTTTTAATGCTTCGACTCCGCTCAGATGACTCGAACTGCCACCCTGAGCACATTCGTATGCTCAGTGTAAATTCCGTCGAAGGGTTGTGTTTCTGAGTAAAGGCAACACTTTAGTTTTTTGAAAAAGACTTCGATTTCCCTTATTTTATAATGCACCTCTAATATTGGTGCATGGAACAAATTTCACATCCGTTAACTCCGCACTTTAGTGCGGAGATATCCACAATAAATACACCCTTGCCTGTCGGCAGACAGGGGCTTTAGCCATGACCTTCTGGTACAGTGAAAGATATTGGGCTAACTTTATCTCAGGGCTAAAGCCCATGATTATTTCTCCCCTTAACCCCATGCTGAAGCATGGGGTTAAGACATAGGCAGTTTTTCAAAAAACTAAAGTGTTACGAGTAAAGCTTATTTGATATTTCGAAAACCAGATTTGTTTGACTATACCTTTTATGACCGCCGGCATGGTAATTTTATTATCTCCATCGCCGGGCAATATACCCACGAAACCAATTGTGTCAGTTATTCCCGTTATTCCCGGTAGTTTAGTGTTTATGTCATAATGGAAATTCAGGTATAATAATTATTACCTGAATCTTGCACCTAATAGACCGCTCCCGTGAGGGCGGTGAAATTTGTTGTATTCGTATCAAAACGTAACCATCACCCCTGCCAAAAAGTTTTTCCTATTTGTTTTTTCATCACTTTTTCTCGCAAGGATACATATTTTTG
>VGXV01000070.1 GCA_016873165.1 Planctomycetota bacterium
TTATCCATGCAGCTTTTCTCCAGTAAAGGAGAAAGTATAGTACCAGGATCAGGCAGGAAAGGGAAAATACAAAGGGCGTATATTTTTCATGGATAAAAGTTAACATTACAGTATCCTTGCGGGTTCAGATTTGTAATCTGAACCCAATAGTTTATCTGAATTAATAGCGCGATATATATATATTTCATGGTTAAATTACCACGTATGAAACGTAGGGGTTCAGGTCACAGACCTGAACCCGCAGGAGTCAAGAAGGTTCATTTGACCCAGCCTGCCCAGTTTGGGAATGCATTTGTTGTAGAGACGCATTGCTATGCGTCTCTACAAGTTTCGCCAGTATATTCTTTGTGGTGGCAGGAGTTTCCTCCTGACAGCAACACAGGGATGTATCCGCAATGCGCTACTACACAGAAGGTGGCAGGAGGTAACTCCTGCCACCACTTTAAAATTACGCCATTGGCGATTCTCAATAATATAAGCGGCAAGGCACGCCTTGCCGCTACATTTCTAAAATCAGATTTATTTTGCTATACCTTACCAGCGGATTTTTTGCTCTCCGCTATAGCGATACTTGGTGCCCCATGGGATAAGCTTCAGGGCTTCTATCCGGTCTTCCCGTTCTTCCTGTTTTTTGGAAAACATGGTATTGAATTGCAACTCTCCCAGTCTCATCCTTTCAAGATTTTTTTTTGCCTGAAAATCATCAGGGTCTATCTTAAGCGCCTCAACATACTGCATTGCGGCGGTGGAAAAATCCATGTCTTCCGCAATTATATTTGCATTGTTATAGATTGCCCTTGCTTTTAACAGGGGATCGGTTGTTTCCATTGTTTTCCTGTATTCGATGGAAGCCTTTTTCTTTTCCGATAATAAAGAATATAACACGCCTTTGTTGTAACTGATTAAAGTATCTTTGTCTGATAATTTGCTGATGATGGGATTGCTTTCCAACTCACGAATCATGGAAAGGGCATCCTGGTATTTCCCCATTTTTGTCTTTTCATCAGCACTCGTAATGATGGTGTTCATTTTTAAGCTTGTGTAACCGTAAAAGATGAGAATACATGCAAGAACAACGAGCATTATTTTCAGAAACGATTTATAAAACATACGTATCTCCTGATTTATTTAAGGAATTTTGATCCAGAAATTTTCAATAAAAACAGAAACCAAAAGAAAAAACAAACTTGCTATCGTGGGATAGAGATAAAGGTCTTTTTTTTTCAGAATATTTTCGATTACGATTTCATCTTTTTCAATTCTATCTATTTCATTATAGAAATGTGCAACCTCTTCAAAATTATCGGCATGAAAATATTTACCGCCGGTCGATTCTATTGCTTCCTGCAATTCCCGGATATGTTGTGCGGCAACATCAGGGTCAATACCATAGACATCTGACGCTTTTACTGCCACAACATATGCCTTTATTCCCAGTCTCTGCAAAAGCCTCAGGGGTCTGTCCGGAGACATGCCGATATTGTATATGCCGTCCGTGAAGAGAATAATCAGTTTATTCTTCAAAACATCCCTTTTCTTCATTTCTTTAACGAATGAAATGGCATAATCACCGAGGTATTGCTTGTTGATGCTGTTTCTTAATTCGGTAAAGGTAAATTTATTTCCCATCTCTTTTTCGAACAATGCGGTAATTGAGGTAAAAATGCCTTCTCCTATGGATGTTTGGTAGCCCATTTGTGAGGAGTGCACGCGTTCCAGTGATTTTTGAAGCAATTCCCTTTCCATAGTAGGCATTGTAATGAGGGCTGCATCGGTGCCGAAAATAGATAACCCTATGATATCATTTGTTCGTTTTTTTATAAAAGCGCCCACAATTTCTTTTATTGTTTCAATGGCAGCCCCTGTTGTACTGAAGGATGTGTCAATACAGAGAAGTATTTCACGTCCCCGCAAAGATATCTTTTCTTTATGATAGGCAGATTGCGGATATGTCATTGCCACTATTAAAAAAAACAGGGAACCAAAAAAAACAGGCTTATAAGAACCTTCAATAATCTTTCTGAACCCGTGTGGTTCTTTTACATGATACAGACTTGAATATCCTATATATTTTTTCCCCTTCCAAAAAAAATAAAGCAAGCCAAGAGGAATAAGCAGTAAAAAAAGCCAGGGATTCGCTATAGTCATTTATTTATACACCTGTCAGCCGCACAACTTCTTCCAGACTATCTTTTATTTTTTTGAAGGAAACTTTAGAAATTTGCTTGCCAAAAATGAGAGAATCCAACAGCTTAAAAGATTCTTTTGCCGTGTTGACTGCATCTTCTGAAAGTTTATTTTGCCCGTTATGATCAAAAAAGCGGGCAGTGGTTAACGATTGCGCGAGTTCGTTTGAAATACCAAGAAGCGTGCTTAAGTATTTCCTCAGAGCCTTGTTTGCAATGTGTATGACTTCTTTGTTTTTTGAATCATCATCGGCATACTCAAGTTCCGTAATGGCATTCTTTAAATCCTCCAGGGCAATTTGAGGGGTGATAACAGCAATTGCCGGTGTTTTCTCCGCGTGTTTCATAATAGATGTTCGAATTGTAAGAATGACAAATGAAAGCAGCAGGAAGATGCCCATGCCAATGGGAAGGTAACTGTGAAGATATATGTGTTTTTTTGAATAGAGCATCGGACCCTTTAATCCTTCCAAAGGGACATCAACCGACTTAAGGAGTGTGTTGATAAGAATGGAAATAGGGGCGGTGTGTGCCTCATTTGTAGTGATGGAAGCTTCGTTGCTTCCGGTTGTTGCAGCACTTGAAACCGGTTCTTTGTAATATAAAACGGATAAGGTTGGAATCTCCGGATTCCGTTTTTTCTCACCCAGTTCATACATCGCAAGGGTATAATTGATCACCGTTTTGGTAATTTCCCCGTCTGTTTGTGTCGTTGCCTCTGTTTTTAATACTTCAAATGGGGGAAATTGCATTTTATTCAAATTATCCCACAATAATTTTATATCCTTTTCGTGTCTGATTGTTAGCGTATAGTGAATGCGATCACCTATGCAGATAACATCCTTATCGATTTTTCCTTCAACGAGAATCGGCACCTTTTTTACGGCGATAGGGGCGGAACTGGCAGTGCCTTCGGTTGAATCAATAGTATTGGTATAAGAAAGAGTGAAGGAAGGTATTGAATATATGCCTTCTTTGCTCTCCGGTGGCAGCGAAAGAGCATAGGTAATCACCGCAAAATCATGGATATTGTCAAAAATCTGCCGTTCACCAATAATTATTCCTTCTATTACAAAAGGGCTAAGGTCTATATTGGCAAGACTCTGCAAATCCACAGTCATTCCCAGTTTCCATAAAACCTGCACGGTAAGGTGTAACGTTTTTCCGGGAATGATTCTGTAATCATCAATAAATGTCCATATTTCGAGAGATTTGTCCGTAAGCAGAAGTTCCTTTTTTAATTCTGATTCTGATTCTGCGGCTGCCGGTTCTTCATTTTTTTGTGTTTCCTGGCAATATACCCCGGTAAAACAGTATCCTCCGAAAAACATACTACTGAATAACAATAAACTTAAAAAATGTTTCATCTTTTTATTCTTCCCCCTCTGCGAATGCGTTTATCGAAAAATCCGGAGATTTTTTGTATCCATACTCCCTCGTCTTCGTCAGTATTAATAATAATATAATCGATAGCTAATTTTCTCAACAGGGTAAAAAAAGGGGCAGGCACGTCAAGCGCCTTTGAAATGCCTAATGATTTTTTGTTTTGTGTTTCCATATCGCAAACTGTCAGATATCCCCTTGTTTTTGGAATAAATGTCTCCCTTTTGTCGGAAACAACAACAGGAATAACTTCATGCCGGTAAGAAAGTGTTTTCAGTGAACGTTCATAATTATGGGGTGCAAGAAAATCAGATAAGATAAAAACGACCGAAGGGTTTTTGACTTTTTTGAGTAAGAAGGTTATAGGTATATTGATATCGGTAAAATGAGAGGCAGGTCTCTCCGATAAAACTTTTTTCATATTTTTAAAAGCTTCTTTTTCTCCCGCTTTTGGTGGTATGTAGCATTCAATCTTATCCGTAAACGTAAGAAAACCAATTTCATTGCCTGTCTCCGCTGCGGCATATACGAGCAACGAAAGTAATTCCGATTGAATGTCACCTTTTGTATGATAAAAAGAACCAAAGTCTTCAGAACGGCTTTTATCGATAATAAAAAAAATAGTCGCTCTTTTATCGGTTAATTTCAGACGCACGTGCAATTGTCCTGTTTTGGAAGTGGTTTTCCAGTCAACAGCTTTCAAATCATCGCCGGCCTGATATTGCCGGAGTTCATCCAATTCCAGCCCGTGCGTTGAATTTATATAACTGGAGAAAGATCCATCAAAAAGATTTCCTATAAATCTTTGTAAATAAAGCCGGACGCGTTTTTTTTTCAAGGTATTTATTCCAAAATTGGAACCCTGTGGAGAATTTGTGTGATAATGTCGTCGGAGTCCAGTCCTTCTGCTTCCGCCTCGTGTGTGAGAATAATTCTATGCCGTAAAACGGGATATGCCATTTTTTGAACATGCTCCGGTAGAATTGTGTCGTCTCCGTGCATAAATGCATATACACGGGAAGCCTTCGTAAGCGCAATCGTTGCCCTTGGGGAAGCGCCATACATAACAAGGTTTCTTATGTCGCCATTGTTTTCCTCCGGCCTTGTCGCTCTTACAAGGCGTGTGATATATTGCACTATATACGGCACATCATTCGGCGAGAGCCACTCTTCGATGGCATTTCGTAAGGCAAGTATTTCCGTTGGTTTTAAAATGACCTCAAGAGGTATTTTCGTATCAGAGGCATGTTTTTCAGTTATCTCCATTTCATTATTATAGGAAGGATATTGTATTTTTATTTTAAACATAAAGCGGTCTATTTCTGCTTCCGGCAATAAATAGGTGCCCGATATTTCAATAGGGTTTTGTGTAGCAAGCACAAGAAATAGTTTTTCCAGGGGATACGTCTCCCTGCCGATGGTCACCTGTTTTTCCTGCATTGCTTCCAATAAGGCGCTTTGTACTTTTGCCGGAGCACGGTTGATTTCATCTGCAAGAAGAATATTGGTAAAAACAGGACCTTTTTGAATTCTGCTTTTTTTTGTTTCAGGGAGCCACATTTCAAATCCTGTAATATCCGCCGGAATGAGGTCTGGGGTAAATTGTACACGGTGAAATTTTGCATCCAGAATGCTTGCTACTGTTTTTACCGTCATCGTTTTTCCAAGCCCGGGATATCCTTCCAGCAAGATATGCCCATCTGACAAAAGAGCGATGATAATTGTTTCAATCATTTCCTCCTGACCGACAATGACTTTCCCGATTTCGTGTTTTATTTTTTCTATTTTCTCTTTAATTGAGTGTCTGTCATTCTGAGTTTTTGTTTGAGTTTTCACCGTATTTAATTCCCTCCTTTAGGAGAAACAGCTTTAAGTAATGCTGAATAATTTACTATTATTGCATTATTGCAAGGGTGATTGTATTTACGAGTGAAATTATATAATTTCTTTTTATTGTTTACAAATAATAATTTATTACTACTGTGTGGGTAAAAAATTTATTGACAGTTAATTTGAAAAGTTGTATATATTCAACATTTTGTGACACTTTACGCAATCTCTCCATAAATTTATAGTACAGTAATATTTACTGTTAGATTAATTAACCTATTCTAGTGAAAGGGGTTTGGAATGTCGTTCTCAAAACCAAATGCGTCGGCAGCGACTCGTACAAAAAATAGAACACCAAATGACAGAAATGCCTCCAGCGGGATGTGTTCTGTTTGTGTTGATGATTGTCCTGGTTTTTGTGAAATAGGAAAGTCAGCATTTCGATCTGCTGAAAATTTGTATCCACAACCATTTGGAGTAATTACTGCCGGTGCCGATAAAGAATATCCTGTAGATTTTAGCCATTTAAATATAATGGGAACTGCAGTTGGCGCTGTTGGTATTGAGGCCAACAGTGATAAAGCTATTTTTGATAATGTAAATACGGAAACGCGGCTTGGTAAAGATAAAGGCATCAGGTTGAAAATGCCAATTATGATTCCCGGACTTGGTTCCACAAAAGTTGCAAAGACGCATTGGGATGGTTTAGCCATAGGTTCGGCGATTTCCGGGACGGCATTAACGATTGGTGAAAATGTTGGCGGAATGGACGAACAATCCAAAATATCAAATGGTAGAATAACCCATTGCCCTGATCTTGAATACAGAGTCAAAACATTCCAGGAATGGCAGCAGGACGGTTATGGTTTGATCGTAATGCAGGAAAATGTTGAAGATAGTCGGTTAGGTATACTGGAATATGGAGTTGAAAAACTCGGTGTTCAGGCGGTCGAAATGAAGTGGGGACAAGGGGCAAAAGATATTGGGGGCGAGGTTAAGATAAACAACCTGGAAAAAGCAAAAATGTTGCGTGACCGTGGTTATATCGTGCTGCCTGATCCGTATGATCGTGATGCTGCCAATAGTTTTGGAAAGTCATTTAAGGAATTTGAAAGACATTCCAGAGTCGGTATGGTAAATGAAGATGATTTTGTAAAAAGGGTAAAACAATTAAGAAATGCCGGGGCAAAGTATGTATTCTTGAAAACAGGGGCATACCGGCCTGCTGATCTTGCAAGGGCAGTATGGTATTGTTCCATTGCGGGCGTTGATGTTTTAACCGTTGATGGAGCCGGTGGGGGCACTGGTATGAGTCCGTGGCACATGATGAATGAATGGGGAATTCCGACATTATACATTTCAGCCCTTACCTATAACTATGTACATCAGCTTGCGTCAAAGGGACATTACGTGCCGGATATCATACTTGCGGGTGGTTTCGCGTTTGAGGATGATATTTTCAAAGCATTCGCAATTGGCGCACCATACGTGAAAGCGGTTGGCATGGCGCGCTCGCCTCTTTGTGCGGCACATGTGGGTACTGTGGTCTCCAATCAGATAAAAGAAGGCAAGATTGAAAAATTTATTTCAGACTATGGTAATACAACAGAAGAAATCTTTGTCTTGGCTTCAAAGGTAAAAAGATTATTTGGCACAGCAAAAAAAGAGGTCCCTCCAAATGCTTTAGGGCTGTATTCTTATTATCAGCGTTTGTCTCAAGGATTACGCCAGTTAATGTGCGGATCGAGGAAATTTGCGTTGGAATACATTACGAGGAATGATATCGTTACGCTGACACGTGATGCTGCTGATGTAACAGGAATAACATACATTATGGACGCCGATAAGGCGGAAGCACAAATGATTCTTTCAGGAAAAGGCGCTAAACCAAAGGCGAAAACAGCCGCAACAGCAAAAACTGTGGCGAAAGGAAATGCAAAAGCAGCAAAGCCCATCGTTAAAGAAAAAACAAAAGGCACAACAAAGACGGCGGTGAAGAAAAAGGGAAGAAAATAAACTTTGACGTTGAATATGTTTAAGGATTTTTAATAAAAAAACGGGGCGAACAGCTTGTTCGCCCCCATAAATCCTTAAATAAAACCTTTTCCCTTTATGTCATCGCTAAGAGTTCATCGACCATTGAAGATATCTTTGCGAATCTTTCCTTTTGTATACCTCCGCCTACGGCCTTTGCTTCATCTACTTTTCCTGCGAAAAAATTTGGAATAACTTCGTTATCTCTTGTATTTCTGAAAATATCCCAGGCGTCTTTCAATTCCTTAAGTTTACCCGCTACATTTGTGCCTTTTGCCTTTTCCATCAAGGTAGAAAGAAATGTTATAGTTTCATTTGTTAGATTTTTTACTTTCGCACTGTATTCTTCCTGTTTTCCCCTGTTACTTTCTCCAAGCATGGAAACAAGGGCGGTCCTTGCATCCACAAGCTTCGTCTTAAGATCATTTATTTCACCTTTGCTAATAGCCATATTTTACCATCCTCCTATGTTTTTTCGCCTTCACTGGGTTTACAGACGAGCCACACGGCTGTCACATGCATGTGAAGGATATCAGACAAGTAAAAACCGGAGTCTTCAAGTATGGTTTATCAGAGGCGCAAATTAAGAGACTAAATGAAGACATTGTGCTAAACATTGAGCAAAAAACAAATATTATAGCTACTTTATACAGGAAGTGTTTTTTTCATAGGATTAGCAATATAGCAAAAATAAAGAAAAGAGCAAGAGTTTTTTGTTTTATCAACTCTATAGAATACCTAAGAAGATAGAAGATGACGCACCCCCTTTCGCTCTGTATGATACTTGCATTGCCATACTACATGTGATAGACTTTTTTATCTCCGGATACTTTCTTAGGAATGGGCTGCCTGAACAACCCCTTTGACATCCTTGCCTGTCGGCGGCAGACAGGCTAATTAAGGATATTATCTTCTTCAAATATTTCAGCTTTGCTTTTGCCATTTTCCCCGGTCGGAGCTGGGGATTTGGCTCAGGGAGTTAAAAATTTCGGAAGGTGTATTTTTTTATGAAGATTGCTTTAGTGGTGTATCAGTTTATAAAAGAAAAAGGGGGCGTTGAGCGTTATGTCTGTAATTTGGCAGAACAACTGTTCCATAAAAAGTATGAGGTACATATATTTACACACCATTTTCCGGAAAAGGAGGATGAAAGATTTACCTTTCATTACGTGCCAGCTATTTCATTCTGGTCTCCGCTAAAATACTGGACCTTTGCAGTCAATGCGCCCAAAATTGTAAAAAAAACAGGGATACCATTTGATATTATTCATGGGTTTACGCAAACATTGCATCAGGACATATACAGGGTAGGCGGGGGATGCCACTGGGATTATATGTTGCATACATATCCGTTAATGAAAACTGCTATTGGTAAGATATTGTTATGTCTCAATCCAAGACACTTGGGCCTTTTGCTCCTTGAAAAAAAGATTTTCAAGAAGAAACGTTACAAACAAGTTACTTGCATTTCAGAGATGTGTAAAGAAGAATTGATGGCACACTATAAAATACCTCCGGAAGATATCGTTGTTATCTATAATGGTGTGGATACAAATTTTTTTACTCCTGATAACCGCTTAAAATACAGAGATACTATAAGAAGTCTGTATGGAGTGGGTCCGAATGATATTCTTTTAGTGTTTGTAGGTTCCGGGTTCAAGAGGAAAGGGCTTATACATGTGATAAATGCTTTGGCGATGATGGACATGCAAAGAAACTTCAAGTTGTTGGTTGTTGGCAAGGGAGATGAAAAAAAGTTCCGGTCAATCGCAAAAGAGAGAGGTATTTATGAAAGGATAATTTTTGCAGGCACAAGCAAAGAGGTACAAAAAATATATGCGTCAGGAGATATTTTTGTTTTCCCAAGTGAATATGACGCATTTGGCACTGCATGTCTCGAGGCCATGGCATCGGGATTGCCCGTAATTGTTAGTAAAGCGAGTGGCGCATCTGAAATTATCGATGATGGTAAAGATGGATTTGTCATTGAACATCCGATCAATGCAAAAGAAATCTTAAATTCTTTGAATGCCCTTCATGAAAAAGAAAAAAGGGAACAAATGGGAATAGCGGCAAGGCATAAATCAGAGAAATATTCATTGGATGAAAATATTAATAAAACCCTGTTGATATATCAGAATCTCTTATGTGGTAAAAAATATTAAGTGCACTGGTTTGGTGTAGTTGAAAAAATCCCTAAAAGTTATATCCGATACTTCCAATAAGCGTTGTATCATCTTTTTGGTTGCCTTCAGCAGGAGTGTTATCATATTGATTTAATAATTCAGTGCTGAGAGACAAGGCTTTTATCAGACTGTGTTTCACGCCAAAGCTTGAATCTATACGCCAATCTTCCTGATCTTCCATACTCACCGTGTATTCATTTTTTGCAAATAAAGTCGTGGTATTCAGCATTTGCCAGTCAAAAAATTGCCCAAAACGCAAACCTGAATATTTTTCAATAGCTCCCCCGTGAAATCTTTCAAATGTATAGGCAGGTCCTCCCTCAAACCGATACTTCAGTTTTTCTTTGTTGATCAAACGAAACCCTGGTCCAAAAGAAGTAATAGTTCTGTAACTTAAATCTTCAATTTCATCATGTTCAAAGTATTCCTGTAAATACAGGTATATCCTGAAAGAGGTATTGTATTCATATTTCACCGTTGCTCTTTGTTCATCGGCAGTTTCTTCACTATCGTCAGTATCTTCGTTTTTCTGGGTTTCGAAAATGGCGAGCATATCGAAGGATATTTTATCCCGTTTCCTTTCATTTAAAAATCCAAGTTTCAGATGAGTTGTGGTAGATTTTGTATTTCCTGTTTTAATATTAACGCCGGATTCAACGCTTCCCTTCCATGTTTTTTGCGGAGAAGGAATTATTTTGCCCTCTTCCGCTACGGCGACTGTTTTATCTTTGTCCTCAGCAGTTGTTTGATCAGAATCGGTTTTCTTTTCAGGCTTTTGTATATCTGTTTGTACTAATTGCTGTGGCATAGAATATTTCGTGGTAGAAGCTATATCTGCCGGTTTTGAGAATGGTTTTCCTTCCTGTACGATTATGGTTTTGTCAGTTGCATCCACAGAATCTAACGTTTTAAAGGCGGAAATATCTATATTTTTGATGGAAATATTTTCACCATGTGCCGGTTTAAGAATAGATAACAGAGGCTGTTTGTTTTTATAAGAATAGACCTTTATAATTTCGTTATTTCGGGAGAAAACACTGACGTTTTCCAGTCGAATATTACAGACATTTTCTCCGTCTTGCAGAAATGTAATAGAAGTATCGGTAATTTTCAGAAGTTCCCCTTGTATGTAAATACCATCTACTGTTATTAATTCATCCGGCAATGATTGGGAGTGTAAAGCGTACGATTTGTTGTGTGTCTGTTTTTTTGGTGTTATTTGGTTTTTAATTTTTCTTGTTTTATTGTCTTTGGGCGTAAAAAAAAGATATTCATTTTCAATAGAATAATCTGTACTTTGACTGGAGTAATCATCAAATGACATATGAAGCGAAGAAACGGCAGATGTGGGAATCGATAATATTACTCTGTTGTTTACAAGCGTTTCGACTTTGCATTGAATGGTTATGTCATCTAATTTTAAGGAAATATTATCGGTATCAAAAGTTTCTTCAGGAAACTGCATTGATAAAGATTTTAAATCGTTTTGCGATATTTCTGCTGTTAAATAATTTTCCTTAAAACCAATAATGGTAATATCGATACTCTTATTGATATTCTTTAAAAACAGGGAATCTCCGAGTGCAGTGGCGCAAATACATATAAAAAGAATTATTGCAGAAAAAGAAAATCTCATTGCTGACGGACTTTCATTTTATTACGGTTCAAATAAAAAAATTATTTTACCATGTTTTTATCTGTTTTTCTTTTCTTTTTTCTGTTAGTATTTAGCCTGTAAATTCAACGGTAAGGATTACAAGTATTATTTATCTAGTTTCTTTTCTTTTGCTCTCTTTTTATTCAAGGTACGACTTAGGTACGACTTGAGATAGGGGGGCGGTGCGCTTTTTTCAAACCTCAATACTCATTAATATACCTCTTTCTTGGACGCACAATAATTTTTAGAAATGGCATTAGGGGCTAGGTTGACGAACCGAAAGCCGCAATCCTGAGCGGTTGTCCTTAATCTTACCTTCAGGGGTTATTGCAGGAGATAACATCATGCCGGAAAGCAATAAACCGCAAACCACACCAATTGACGATTATCGTCTTTACAAAGATAAAATCAATCCTGACTTAATATATAAGTGTGTGAAAGACAATTTGCGACCGACAGGGTGCAATTGATGTTTTTGAAAACGAAAATACTGGCAAGATGAAGATTGTTCCTTTTATTGAAGTTCCAGTGGATATCCCACAAAATGTGATTGATGTTTTTTTGGATCGAACAAAGGAATTACTAGTATATCGATTCCTAAATAACATAGCAATAAGTCTATAAAACAGAAAGAGAATCCATTTTGTATTTCCATTTAAAAACCACCGGTTCACTATTAACTTCATCTATATATTTCATAATGCGTTCC
>VGXV01000071.1 GCA_016873165.1 Planctomycetota bacterium
GCGAGAAAAAGTGATGAAAAAACAAATAGGAAAAACTTTTTGGCAGGGGTGATGGTTACGTTTTGATACGAATACAACAAATTTCACCGCCCTCACAGGAGCGGTCTATTTGGTGCAAGATTCAGGTAATAAACTTTTTACAAAAAACCGGGAATGCACCTTTTTTAAGCTACTTTGCCTGTTTCAGTTGTTGAATAAGTTTCTGTATTCCGGCAACCTGATCCTGCTGCGGATCAAGTTTTATGCTTTCCCTGAGATGAAATAATGCCGCATCCTTGTCTTTTTTGTGCCTCAGTAAAAGTGCTCCCAGATTCATATGCGCATTTGCGTAACCGGGTTTAATCTTTACTGCGGTCTGAAATTCGGTAATTGCATTATCAAATTGATGACTGTCGTTATAGATGATTCCAAGGTCATTATGGGCTTCCGCATGGTTTGGTTCCATTTCAATAGTGATCCTGAATTCACGTTCCGCCAGATCCATAATATTTTTCCGGTAATAGGCAATACCAAGGTTATTATGCGCGTCAGGGTAAAAATGGTTTATCGAGATTGTTTTCGTAAATTCCTGAATCGCCTCGTCTAATTCTCTTTGCTTAGTGTATATCACTCCCAGATTATTGTGTGCCCGCGTGTGTTGAGGGTATATTTCTATACTTTTTTTATAGCAGGCAATTGCATCTTCGTAATGTCGCATTTTGTCGTAATAGATGCCAATGTTGTTAAAGAGATCTGCATCGTTCGGGTCAATTTTTAAGGCATTTTTGTATTCTTCAAACGCAGCGTTGTTAATGTCTCTTTTTTCATAGGCATTTCCCAGGTTAACATGGCTCCTTGCGCTGTTAGGTGAAACGAAAAGGGTTTTTGACCATAAAATCAATTCATCTTTCCAGTCGGTATTTCTCCGAAGCGTTATATAAGCGCTTCCTGAAATAAGGAAAAGCAAAGCAAAGAGTAATGGCAAAGAAACAGAATACGTTGCGGTGGATACAGATGTTTTATTATTGTTGTTGTGTTTCAAAGAAGAAGGCAAAAGGGCGGTTCCTTTTGTTAACAAAGTTCCAAAGACAGCACAAATACCCGCACAAGGAACGTACAAAAACCGTTCTGCCATGATATTGCCCAATGGGATTATGTTCATCACCGGAGTTAAGGTAATGAAAAACCACAGAAAAAAAAAGAAAATGTAGTTGTTTTTCTGTTTTGAGCGAAATGTAACTATTCCTGTTGCCGTTAAAAGTAAGGCGGAAAGCCAAAAAGATGTTTTTGCAAGTGAAGTAGCAATGGGAACCACGTAATCGACATTTAACGGAGAGGGGATGAACAGTAGTTTAATGTAATATGCCAGCACGTGTGTCATGGTGAGAAAATTGGAGAAAGGATTTTGAACCGGAGATTGTATTTCAGACTCCATCGGATCATGTAATAAGTAAAAGCGTATTGCGAGGTAAAAAAAAGAGATTAGCACATAGCCGCAGTAGGAAGGAAAAAATTCAGATTTTAGAAAAGAAATCCGGGACAATATAAAAGGATTTGCTGTTTGTATGTCACTGTTTTTTTTAGAGAACGGGTGAAAAATGAAGTCATATAAAAGAATCAATGCTGGCAAGGTTATTGCCATTTCTTTCGAGAAAAGTCCAAAAAAGAAACAAAATAACGATAAAGGGTAATATAAGAAATACCTGTTTTTTCGTGATTTTAAAAAAAAGAGGAAACTTAATATTATAAACAGAAATGCGAACAAATCTTCCCGGAAACCGATGGCGTTTACCGATTCTGATAGCAGAGGATAAGAAGAAAACAATAATGCCGAAACAAACGCGGGTATTGTGTTTCCCAGCAACAGAAGACAAAAGAAAAAAAAGATTATACAGTTTACCGAATGAATGAGAACATTCGTGAGGTGAAATCCAAAGGGGGAGGAATTCCAGAAGGCGAAATCAACAAAATACGAGAGAGTGACTATCGGACGATACGTCAACTCCGCTGAAAGCTTAAAGTATTTTTGGGTAAAAATGTCAGGAAAGTTGCGCCAATTTCGAATGAAATAATTATCGACTATCGTGGATTGATCATCGTACACAAAGGAATTGTGCAAACAATTCAAATATACGACAAGTGAGTAAAATAAAAGTGTCAGTGTGCAATAAATCGGGAGATATTTTTTCAAATTATAGAGCGCCTGCTTCCGTATATAATTATGTTATTTAATGCATACTTCTGTGTATTGTAATATATTGTTTTATTTTATCTTACTACTTGATTATAATTACACTTCAGTGACGTAAACAAGGATAAAATTAAACTTGACATGAAATGTATCAATATGTTAATTTTCATTACTTATAAATTAAATACTATGGGAGCCAAATATGTATTTTAAATATTGTTACTATCAAATCAGGCGCTCTTAGGGTTCAGCATTCTATAAAAAATTGATTTGTCACCCTAAAACTAACGGTTTTAGGGTTTTTTTTTGCCTAGAGAATATGGTGGGGGTATAACCAATGATTATCGTAATGAAGGTTGGATCTACAAAAGAAGACGTAAATCACGTCCTCAAAGAAATTGAAAAAACGGGATTAAAAGGCGTCCTTTTGCAGGGAACAAACAGGAACGTGATAGCGGTAATAGGGGATGAACGTATTTTGCCACAGGATTTTTGGGAGGTAATGCCTGGGGTGGAAAAGACTGTTCCTATCTTAGCGCCATATAAGCTGGCAAGCAAAGAGGGGAGAGATTTTAATACGATAATACACCTGCCAAATGGCAAAACGATCGGCGGAGAAAAGATTGCGGTTATAGCAGGTCCATGTGCTATAGAAAGCAAGGAACAGATTGTTGAAATCGCAAAGAGGGTGAAAGATGCGGGCGCAACCGCCATACGAGGAGGGGCATTTAAACCGAGAAGCAATCCATACTCTTTTCAGGGGCTTATGGAAGAAGGTTTGATTCACATGGCTCATGCCCGCGATGTAACCGGACTGCCAATTGTCACTGAAGTTCTGACTCCAGAACATGTTAAATTGGTGAGCAAATATAGCGACATATTACAAATCGGAACCCGTAATATGCAGAATTTCCTATTATTGCGTGCCGTTGGAGAAGCCGGAAAACCGGTAATCTTAAAACGCGGCATGTCGGCAACGCATGATGAATTTCTGCTCGCCGCAGAATACGTATTGTCTCAAAACAATCCCAACGTAATTTTGTGTGAGAGGGGAATCCGGACCTTTGAGACATACACACGTTTTACTCTGACATTAAGCATCGTGCCAATGTTGAAAGAAATGACGCATTTACCTGTTATTGTTGATCCAAGCCACGGTACCGGAAAACGATCCCTTGTGAATCCAATGTCGAAAGGCTCTATTGCTGTTGGTGCAGACGGATTAATTATAGAAACACATCCTGATCCTGAAAAATCATTTGTAGACGGACCGCAAACAATTGATCTTAATTCCTTTGCACAATTGATGCGTGAAATGAAACCTGTCGCCAAAGCAGTGGGAAGGGATATATAAAATTGTATTGTAACGTTCTGTTGCAATTTATCATTCACTTTTTGAAAGGGATTGTATCATGGAACACCTTGAAAAAATATTAGACCAACTCTCAAACGAGACATTACGTAGTTTGAAGGAAATGAACAAGGCGAAAGATATAAATGAAAGAAAAACTCAAGCTGAGATAGTACATTTACTCTGTCAATCAATGGGTTCGATCATAGGTAGCACTGCATCCATGATGTCTGAAGTTCATGATTCACAGTTAATTGATGACGAAGAAGATGAGTATTTGTAACAGGCATGAAGATACGGTTTTCGAAATATAAAACAGATTTACACTTTTAAATAAATAACCCTTCGACTCCGCTCAGGGTGACAATGAACAATGAATGTCATGCTGAGCGGAGTCGAAGCATTAAAAGGTTGCGTATTGTAAATTTTTCGAAAAGCAGATGTTTTTAACTATCTGATGATGCATAAGAGATAAAACATCATAGACATATTCGAATTATTAGTCATATTTTCCCGGACGATAGATTACAGGATTTCTTATGCGCAGAAAAGATAAAGAGATTACAGACCGAAAAGAAATTGATGAATTACTTACAAAGGTAAAAACAGGCAGACTGGGCACTTGTTCACGAGAAATTCCTTACATCACACCAATGAATTTTGCATATGACAAAGAAACAATGAAAATATTTCTCCATTGTGCCAATGAAGGGAAGAAACTGGAAAATATTCGTATTAACCAAAATGTTTGTTTTGAGGTTGACGATGTGGCAGATGTTATTGTGAAGCAGCCAACGTGTGCTTCCTCTGTTGCATACCGTTCGGTAATTATGTTTGGCACAATAAAGGAAATACATGACCCTGGCGAGAAGACTGAGTCCCTGCAAAAACTTGCTGAAAAATACGCGCCCCAGAATCCTAAAGCGCCATTTACTGATGCAATGTTGAACAAGACCAATGTTCTCGAGATACAGATTATGGAAATTACCGCAAAGAGAAGCCCTGCCAGACCGGCTTTTGCCGATTCGTCAAAAAAGTAAATCATTTAATAGTAAGGAAAGATATTATGGAGATTATAGGTTCGAAAAGATTGCAATCTATTGGTTCTTATGCGTTTGCTGAGGTGGACAAAGAAGTCGAAAAACTGAAGGCCATGGGAGTCGCTCCTATTGATTTTGGAGTGGGAGATCCAACTGTCCCAACCCCTGAAATTGTTCGCAAGGCAACTCAGGAGGGAATAACAAATCGTAAATCATCAGGATACCCAAGCTATATCGGAACTTCCGAATTTCGGCAGGCAATTTCAAAATGGACAAATAAAAGATTCGGCGTTCAGTTAGACCCCGCTACGGAGATTTCTTCCACCATCGGGTCGAAGGAAGGAATATTTAACTTTCACGAAGGATTAGTCGACCCTGGCGACTATGTGATAATTCCTACTCCCGGATATCCGCCGTACACGCGCGGGACGTTGTTTGCCGAGGGAATACCTTATTATGTGCCACTCCTTGAAGAAAATAAGTTTCTTATTGATCTGAAATCAATTCCGGAAAAGATATGCAAAAAGGCAAAGATATTATGGCTTAATTATCCGAACAGTCCGACAGGGGCAGTTGCTCCGTTATCGTATTTGAAAGAAGTCGCAGAATTTGGGAAAAAGCATAATATTATTATCGCATCAGATGAAGCATACAGTGAAATATATTTTAATGAACCCCCGCATAGCATCCTTGAAGTAGCAAAAGAGGGAATCATTGTTTTTAATTCGTTTTCAAAAAGAAGCGCAATGACATGCTATCGGGTCGGTTGGGTTGCCGGAGACAAAAAGATCGTTGATATTTTTAAGAAAGTAAAAACAAACATCGATTCCGGAACGCCTACATTTATACAGGATGGCGCGATAGCGGCATTGAGTGATGAAACTCATGTTAAGGAAATGCGGGTTGATTATCAGAAGAAAAGAGATTTGCTCGTCGCTGCATTCAAAAAGATCAATCTTTCCGATTGTACCCCGGCAGCTACCATTTATTTGTGGCAAAAAGCGCCGAAAGGAATGACCTCCGTGGAATTTGCCAAGAAACTTCTTTCTCCTGATATTGCTATAGTCACAACACCGGGAGGGTGGATAAGTGACAAAACAGAGAGCGGCATAAATCCCGGAGAGGGATATGTTCGGTTCGCTTTGGTTCCCAGCATCGAAGACACAAAAAAAGCTGCAAAGAGGATAGAAGAAAAATTATCGAAGATTATTTGAAGTATATTTTAGTGTTGTTTGTAATAAATCAGGAATTTTCATGAAAAAACGATTATTTAGCGGGATTCAACCGAGCGGTGAAGTACATATAGGAAACTACCTCGGCGCCATAAAGAACTGGGTAGGAATGATTGATCAATACGATTGCATTTTCTGCATTGTCGATTATCACGCAATAACGATAGAATACGACCCGAAAGAAATGCAAAATCGCATAATCAAAGCTGCCGCAGTCAATATTGCAGCCGGTCTTGATCCGGATAAGTGCACTCTGTTTGTTCAATCTCATGTGCCGGAACATACCGAACTCGCATGGATACTGAATTCTGTGACCCCGGTTGGCCATTTGGAACGTATGACGCAATTCAAGGATAAAGCAAAACAACACAGGGATAATATTAATACGGGTTTGTTTACGTATCCCGTTTTGCAGGCGGCAGATATTTTAGTGTACAAGGGAGAGGCGGTTCCCGTAGGTGAAGATCAGGTGCAACACATAGAATTGGCAAGAGAGATTGCAAGAAAGTTTAATCAGAGATATGGAGAAACATTTCCCGATCCACAGGAAATACTGTCAAACGCGCCAAGGATTATGGGACTTGACGGAAAAACAAAGATGAGCAAGAGCAGGGATAATTACATATCACTGGTAGAATCTCCGGAATCAATATGGAAAAAATTGTCTACTGCGGTAACAGACGAGAACAGAAAAAGACGTACAGACCCTGGTAATCCCGACATATGCAATCTTTTTGCATTACACAAATTTTATTCTGGCAGCGAGCAAATAGAACGCATTAACAGGGCATGTCGCATTGCGGAAATTGGTTGTATCGAGTGCAAAAAAACATTATCCGAAAATATCGTAAGTGATTTAGCTCCCATGCGGGAAAAATATGAACAGTTGATAAAAGATAAGAATTTTATCATCGATATATTGCATAAAGGCGCCAAAAAATGCAAAAGCATGGCGGAAACAACCATGTCTGAAGTGAAAAAACGAATGGGATTGGTGTAGACGATTTAATGCTCCAAAAAAATTTAAAAAACAAATGATAGATCAGTTCAGGAAGATAATTGTATCTTTATTAAAAGAAAAAACAGATCTTATCGAAGATGAAATAGATAAATGCATAGAAATTCCCCCCGATTCAAAAATGGGGGACTATGCGTTTCCCTGCTTTAGCCTTTCAAAAACACTTAAAAAACCTCCAAATAAGATTGCTTCGGAATTGGCGGAGCAAATATCCCCCGTTAACCCCATAAATGAGATAAAAGCCATTGGCCCCTATTTGAATTTTTTCCTGGACAAGAAAATATTCTCCGAGGTCGTGTTAAAAAAAATCAGCAATGAAACTGATCTGTATGGTTCCGATGCTATTGGTACTGACAAAACTGTTGTAATTGATTATTCTTCTCCAAACATTGCAAAACATCTTGCCGTTCATCATCTCCGCTCTGCGTTAATTGGAAACGCTCTTTATAATATATATAAGGAATTGGGGTACAAGTGTGTCGGTATAAATCACCTCGGCGACTGGGGAACTCAGTTTGGCCAACTGATTGTTGCGTATCGGAAATGGGGAGAAAAGAATCTCGAAAAATATACGATTACCGATCTGAATAAACTCTATGTCAAATTTCATCAGGAAGCGGAAAAAGATATTCATCTTGAGGACGAGGCAAGAGAATGGTTCAAGAAACTGGAGAACGGAGATGGGGAGGCAATTGCGTTATGGAAACGTTTCAAGGATATCAGCCTTCTTGAATTTCAAAGAGTATACAAGATGCTTGGAATTCAATTTGATGCTTTCGTCGGTGAGAGTTTTTATAACACAATGGTTGATGATACTGTGCTAAGAATACAGAAAAAAGGTTTATCCTGTATCAGTGAGCAGGCATTGATTATTGACCTGGAACGTTATAATATGCCTCCCTGTTTGCTGAGGAAAAAAGATGACACTACATTGTACGCAACGCGTGATATTGCGGCAGCGGAGTACAGGAGCGCTGAGTATCATTTTGATAAAATGATTTATGTCGTTGGTTCTGAGCAAAAACTTCATTTTAACCAGGTATTCAAGGTGTTGGAACTGATGGGGTACGATTGGGCAAATAACTGTGTTCACGTGGATTTTGGTCTCATGAAATTTAAGGAAGGCAGGATGTCCACCCGCAAAGGAATGGTAGTATTGCTGGAGGATTTATTGATTGAAGCGGTTGAGCGCATCAAAAAGATCATTGAAGAAAAGAATCCCTCCTTAAAGGACAAGGAAATAGTTGCCAATGATGTTGGCATTGGGGCGGTAATATTCGCAGATCTGAGCACAAAACGAAATAAGGATGTAATATTTGACTGGGATACCGTATTAAATTTTGAGGGAGAAACAGGCCCTTACGTGCAATATACCCACGCACGCCTTTGCAGTATTTTAAGAAAATATGGGAAAGCAGTTACGTCAAATATTGATTTTGCATTGCTTAAAGAAGACGATGCCATCAATCTCATAAAAGTCTTGTGGCAATATCCTTTCGTATTGTTAAAATCTGCCCAGTTTTACGAACCTTCATTAATTAGCAACTATCTTATTGATGTTTGTGCAAAAGTTAATAAATTCTATAATTCTCACAGAGTATTATCAGAAGATGATGACCTTACAAAAGCAAGAATACTTATGGTAAATGCCGCACGGCAAATTATCAAAAATGGGCTAAAAATCCTTGGTATGCATGCACCCACAGAAATGTAAATAGTAGAGACGCATTGCTATGCGTCTCTCGTTTGACCATGCTAAACTTGTATGACATCGGCTATAAATTTCAATTTTTTAACCTATTACGTGTTCATTTGTAGTGTTATTTCGTCATGACTGAAGAACGAACAAAAAAGATATTGTCCCTTCTTGAAAAAGAATATCCGGATGCAAAACTTATTCTTCGGTATAAGACACCTCTGGAATTATTGATTGCGACCATACTGGCTGCTCAATGCACTGATGAACGGGTAAATAAGGTGACAGAGCATCTATTTGCAAAATACAAATCCGCAAATGAGTATGCTGACGCAAAGCAGGAGGTTTTTGAGCAGGAAATCCGTCAGACCGGTTTTTACAAAAACAAGGCGAAGAA
The DNA here is from genome assembly GCA_016873165.1 of Planctomycetota bacterium. Lineage (GTDB taxonomy): Bacteria > Planctomycetota > Brocadiia > Brocadiales > Brocadiaceae > Kuenenia. The sequence continues at coordinate 8,905 of VGXV01000071.1, forward strand.
TATTATTGCATGCACAAAGGAATTAGTTGGCACATTTCATGGCAAAGTGCCGGAAACCATGGAAGAACTTTTGACGCTTCCCGGAGTCGGGAGGAAAACAGCCAATGTGCTGCTTGGCAATGTATTCGGTAAACAGGCGATTGCGGTAGATACACACGTATTTCGTGTTTCTCACCGCCTGGGTTTTGCGAAATCAAACAATCCTGATAAGGTAGAAATGGAGCTGTGTGAGATTCTGCCGGAAAGGAAATGGACAAAGGCTTGCCTTGTTATGGGCACACATGGCAGGCGAACTTGCGCTGCCAAAAAGCCATTATGTGCTACGTGTGTTGTGGAGAAATTATGCAATTCAGATGATAAAATAACATAATCCGACCCAAATATTATTGATTCCCCATGGCAGGAAGTTCAATAATAAAAGTAGCGCCTTTCCCCTCCTCGCTTTGCACGTGAATTTTCCCATTGTGCTGTTGGATAATGCTTTGAGCGATAGACAGCCCCAGCCCGGTGCCTTTTTTCTTTTTGTTTGCCCTTTTGGTGAAAAACGGTTCGAATATTTTAGTAAGATTTTCCTTGGGTATTCCAGGACCCGTGTCTGATATAGTGGCCTTTACGACATTATTCTGACTTTCAGTTTTAATAGTCAGGCACTTATCATACTCTGATACTTCCATTGCGGCACAGGCATTTTCAATGATATTCAGCAATACCCTGCGTATTTGGTATTTATCGACAAAAATGAACGGCAGAGCATCTCCAAGTAAAATAATAGTTTTGATATTTGCATGATCAAACTGATAGGCTTTTTGCTTTATAATATCTTCGATAATTTCATTGATATTAATTTGCACTTTTGACAGGGTATAATTTCCGGTAAAGGTGAGGAGGCTTTTTACGACGTCCTGAATCTGTTCTGTCTCTTTCTGAATTCTTTGGAGATATTTCAGCGCTTTCTCGCTCATTGCGGGATCGTTCATGACCAGTTCTGTGCAGAGTTGAATGCCCGCGAGGGGATTATTCAATTCATGGGCAGCGCCTGCCACCAGATTGCTTACCGCAAAAAGCCTTTCCGATTTTACCACCTGATTTGTCAATTGATGCTCCCGGGTAACGTCTCTCAGGACAATGACTATCCCAATATTCTTTCCTGTGAAAGCCCGTGTCAGTCGTTTCCTCTTTCTGCGGTCTCTGATGTCATGTATTTTTTCATCAATAAATTGACTAACCGAAGATGCGATGACATTGAAATATTTTTCTCCATCGCCATTAATAGTTATTTCATAGGAAACAGAATTTTCCTTTTTTTCTAACAATGCATTGTAGATATCCTTAATGAAAATGGTATTTATACTGATTAATGATCCATCGCTGCTTCTCTTTAAATTAAGCTGACCGAGTATCCCATTCGCAGCCTTGTTAACAGTAGTTATCTTTCCATTCATATCCATGAAAATGATACCATCAACTATGCCATCTATCATAGAGTGCAGTGTTAATTCTTCCACATCCAGGCGTTGGTTGCAGAGGTTTAAATGGTATTTTATTAATGTATTTGCAAAAACTGATGGAATGGTATTTTTATCCTCAGGTTTTATAACATAGTCGTTTGCTCCTGCTTTCATCAATTCAATTGCCCTTGCCTCTGAAGCCTCTGGAATAATAATCGTTATGAATATTTCAGGAACGGTTTCTTTTGCTCTTTTTATTAATTCAGAAACATTTGATTCAGGTAAATGATCATCAAAAAAAATGACCGATAGTTTTTCATTTTCCAATCGATGGAGGGCTTCCTTCTCATCTTCCGCGATAAACACTTTATAGCCTTCCGCAAGAAGATAATTTTTTAATATTTGTGCAAGAGATTGATCGCTGCTGACAATTAAAACTTTTATCCTGTCTTCGACAATATCATCAGATGAAGATTTATTTTGCATCAAATGTAATAAATCTTCCAATACAAATGCCGGGTGGATAGTGAGATATGCGCCGACGCATTTTGCCAATTGCGGAACCATGCAATTCTTTTGTGAATCAGTGATTAAAATCACAGGGACGTTATTACAATGTACAAAAAGAGGGGACTTCATTATCTTGCATAATTGAAATCCATCTAACATTGGCAGGTCTGCATCTAAAAATACAAAATCGGGAGTTTTGGCGTTGAGAAATTTTAGAACCTCGTCTCCATTTGATGCCGTTAGTATGCTTTCAAATCCATGTTGTTTCAGGTAGCAAATTATATGGTCATATTTATCTAATCTGTGCGACGCGAACAATAGGGTTTCATTCATGTACTTTTGTTGCTCCTAAAAATATTAAATAATAAAAACAAATGGTGAATTTACAACGGATACAGAAAATTATCAAGATAGTGTTATTCTCCAAGTACTACTAAAAACATGCCAAAAATTATATAAAAAACAAAGAAATAAGAAAATAAAAAAAAGATTCATATCCTGTTGTTGTAAATAGAGATAAAGAGAGAATAGAATTACTGAGGTATGCAAAAAACGAAATTTGTTTTAGTATTGTAAAAAATTGCAATGGGTGCAAATGCCATATTTAAGGTATCTTTGCCATCGTTTTTTCAAAAATACGAAGTTTAAGATAGATGGTAAATGGTATGGGGTAATATGTGAGACGTATAACAATCACAAAATAAAAAATAAAAAAAGCAGGGCAAGTGCGCCGCCTAAAAAGTATTGGGATATATCATAGATGATATTTTTCTTTTTCACGCCAATGATATTTTTATTCGTTTCAATAACTCTTTTGAAGATATTCCTGAGTTCATCACCGGTAGCATCGTGTTGATAAGAGCCGCCAACCATTTCTGCTATTT
>VGXV01000072.1 GCA_016873165.1 Planctomycetota bacterium
GCCGGGGGAGCGTATTTCTGTCGTTCCATTATCCTGAAACACAGACCAATGTGTTAACAGGTCCCGGAGAAGACATGCTTGCCCTTACCCCTGAATATAAGGTATGTGCCGTTAAGGTTAAAAAATTGTAAGTTATAAAAATATTCAATTGATGGAACCTGAGATATCGATAATCATTCCTCTGTATAACGAAGTTGAAAACATTGAGCCGTTGGCACACGCCATAATAAATGCTTTAAAAAGCTATGCGTATGAAGTTATTGTCGTGGATGATGGCAGCACTGACGGCAGCGCTGAAAAGCTGAAAAAATGGTGTGCGGAACATGCCGGCTTCCGGACGATACGATTTAAGAAGAATGCCGGGCAGACGGCTGCTATGGATGCTGGATTTAAACATGCCGCGGGGAAATATGTAGTGTCGATGGACGCTGATTTACAGAACGACCCTGCCGATATTCCAAAGTTGCTGGGACAATTAAAATCGTATGATATGGTGTGTGGCTGGAGATTAAAAAGAAACGACCCGCTGATAAAACGTATTTCCTCGAAAGTGGCAAATTATATCCGGAATAAACTTTCCTGGGAAGATATTAAGGATACGGGATGTTCACTCAAGGCATATCGGAAAGAATGCCTCGATAAAATCAAATTGTTTAACGGCATGCACAGGTTTTTACCAACACTTTTCAAAATGGAGGGATTTTCCGTTACTGAAATTATCGTTGCCCACCATCCCAGGAAATATGGGAAGTCAAAGTACGGAGTATCAAATAGAGCTGTGAGGGCATTTGTTGATTTGTTGGCAATACGATGGATGAAAAAGAGAAAGCTTCGTTATGAGGTAGAGAATGAGTAATGTTATAACACAGATTAATATTTGGGTTATTTTGGGGTTTATCGGGCAGTTTATGTTTGGATCACGATTCATTGTCCAATGGATTCTTTCCGAGAAGCGCGGAGAAAGTTTCATACCGGAAATATTCTGGTATTTAAGTATGGCGGGCAGTTCAATATTAATGACATACGCAATATATAGACGAGATCCCGTTTTTATTATGGGGCAATCGTTCGGACTTTTTATATATATACGTAATATTATGCTTATTTATAAAAAGCGGAAAATAATCAACACCACAAATAAATAAGCATTTATGTTTTATGTATATGCTTTTTAAGGAAAAATAGAATTTCATTCCGATGGTTTCTTCGCATAATTCATAAGTGAAAAAAACGTTTTTTATTATCATATTGCCTTTTTTCATAGTATCGTGCAATTATCTTGAGGAACAATCTACCCCCCTCATAAAAACTTTAAATCCGCCTGAAAAAAACGAAATTACCAGCGTAGCAATAGTACCCTTTCAGAATAAAAGTGAAAAACCGGGGGCTGATGATGTTTTGCGTAAGAGTTTTTTCACTCATTTTGGCGCTAAAGGGTATAGTTTGATAAGGCTTGAAGAGATTGACGAACGAATAAATCTCGCTGGCATTGACAGAAGCAAACTGGAAAATGAAAATCTTTATAATTTGGGAAGAATGGTAAAGGCGGATGCTTTAGTTTTTGGCACAGTTACAAAATGTGATAAACATTTTTTCGGGGTATATTCGCAGGTTGTTTTTTCCGCGGAAATGAAAATGGTTGACGCCAGGACGTCTGAGGTAATCTGGGAGGCGGGACACACGGAAAAAATGCATAGTGATTCAATACCGGTATCTGTTCTCGGTATTCCAATGGCGGTTGTTGACAGTTCAATTAATGTAAGAGAAAAAGTAATAGAGGATACGGTAGAACACCTGGTAAGGAAATTTATGGCAAGCGTTCCTTGCAAAGAATTTTGTTCTTTATCAGGCATAAGTGCGATATCAATAAAAACAAAAAGTGATACACCGATGGTTTTTTATACGGTGCAGGCTGGCGATACGTTATACAGCATATCCAGGAAGTTTTTTGATGATAATGCTATGGTAAAAGAACTTTGCCAGGCGAATGAAGGAATATCGGCGGATTCATTGACTGTTGGTCAGGAACTGATAATACCCGCCGTTCCAATTCTGAACAATATTGATGAAATACAATATATTGAAGATGAAAAATATAAGAGGGCTGTTTATCGCATTCGCTGGGGAGATAATCTTTATAAACTTGCTTCCAAAGCATATAATGATGCAAAAAACTGGAGAATTATCTACGATGCGAATAAAAATGAGATAAAAAACATTGAGGATGTTCCTGTAGGGCAGGTTATTATCATTCCATTGCAAATTTCCAGGAGATAAATTGATTTCCGGAAATAAGATAACAAGCTACGTTTATTTGCTTTCGCCTTAATCCGAAAATTATGCGGCGCATTGTGTGTAGTAATCAAGCAAGGCATCCAGAATGTCTTTTGTGTTTGTCTTGCCTTTGTCAAATATTATTTTCCCGTGAGATTCTTTAGGTCCCCATCTTTCAAAATTTGGCTTGGAAAACAGGGCGACAGTCTTCGTTCCCGCTGCGATTGCAAGATGCATCGTGCCTGAATCAGGGGTTAACACTGCTTTACACTTTGATATTAACGCGGCTGTTTCACGTACCGAGGTGCCTTTTATGTATAAGGCGTCTCCCATTGCAGACCTTATATATGTTTCATTTTTTACCTCTTCAGGCCCTATAAATATTACAATAGGAATATTTCTTGCCCTTAAGTTATTTGTAATAATTCCAAGACTTTGCAAATTCCACGCTTTTCCTTTTTTTTGTCTGCCGCCGGTGAATATACCAATCGGCTTTTGAGAAGGATTTCCGATATGCTGTCTGAAGAAATCTTCTGCCCATAGCAGCTCTTTTGGTTTAAGAATAATTTTGCGTTCATCAAGAGCCGGTATTCCGATTTGTTCCATGCATTCCATTATTTGATCCACTTTATGGCGTGAGTGTGGATGTTTAAAAACGGAAGTAAATAATATGTTGCCATCGTTTCGTTGACATCCTATGCGATGCCTGGTTCCGGAGGCATAGGTGATATAGGCCCCCAGTGAATTGGTTGATGTGCTGAGATGGATAGTCGCATCGTACTTTTCTTTTCGAAGCAATTTAATAAGACGCCATAATCGTTGAGGAAGCACCGTGTCTATTCGTTGAATCGTATATATTTGTTTTATGGCATAACCATCCAGGATTGATTTGGCGTGCCTTCCTCCCACAAAAGTAAATTGTACGTTGGGCAGCGCATTGGTAAGCGCTGAAACAGCGGGGGTTATCAGAATAGAATTTCCCAAACGTTGGTTTACCGAAACAAGCAGAATCTTTTTCATTGCATACAGGTTCGGCAATGGCTCGGTGCTTTCACGCATCAAACGTGCTATGAAATATAAAAAAATGTTTCGTAGGCTTGATTTCAGGCGGCGCAGAAAATTTGAACGTTTGGAATGTTTGTGTGGTAAAACAGTATCAAATTCATTTTTCAAAACGGAGGTATATTGCTTTCCCATTTTTCTTTATAAATTTTCTCAAAATGCAGAATTTGCAGTAAAAAGTGCAATAAAAAGTAACCTTATAACAGATAAACATTAAAGGAAGATGAAGAATACATTAAGAAATCTTAATGTATGAATTGCCCGATTGTTTAAAGAAAAGCTGGTTGTGCGTATGGCTAAGTGCGATTAAGTAAAAAGATCAGCAATTATGATGATTTTTTGGAAGGGTGACTGAAAAAATGCTTCCTTTCCCTAGTATACTCGTTACTTCTATTTTTCCTTTGTGAAGGTCTACGATATTTTTACAGATACTCAATCCAAGACCTACTCCGCCAGTGTCCCTTGATCTGGAAGCATCTACACGAAAAAATCTGTCAAAAATTTTATCCTGGTCATTTTCGGAAATTCCTATTCCGGTATCTTTGATTGAAACAAGGGCTTCATTTCCTAAATCTTTCAGAGAAATGCAGATATTACCATCCGGAGGAGTATATTTAATAGCATTGTCTAAAAGATTGGAAAACAAACGATAAAGCAATTTCTGATCCCCATATATTGCAATATCTTCAATTTTGTCTACTGAACAGCCTATTTTTTTTGTTTCTGTGAGTAATTTAAAAGAGTTATAAAGTTCATGTAAAATTTTTCCCAAATTAACAATTTTAAAATCTTGTTTCGTAGCATCTGTTTTCAGCAACACCAGTAAGTCATTTACCATGTTAATTACTTTTTCATACTCAAGTAAGTTATTTTCGAGCAACTCGCGGTATTCTTCAGCAGTTCTTGGCTTTGTAAGGATTACTTCAGCGCCGGCTTTCAGAGATGCAAGCGGTGTTCTTAATTCGTGAGAAACATCTGAGGTAAATTGAATAATTTTTTTAAAAGAATCTTCGAGACGGTCGAGCATGAGATTGATGGTATTCGTCAATTCTTCCAATTCATCTTCCGTATATGTAGGTTTAAGTCTTGTATGTAAATTTAACGCTGTTATTGTTTTGGTTGCATTTGTTATGTATCCAACAGGGGCAAGGCTCTTTTTGGCGATAAACCAGCCTCCAATAATGGTGAAAATAACAATTCCCGGCATTATCAATAGTATGTTATCTCCAAAATTTTCCAATGTTTTATATATTGGTTTCAGTGACGTTGCCATTAGCAAAAGGTATTTTGGCGCATTATTTTGAAATACCGGCCTTGCCAGGAGAAGGTAGTTGTATTCTGAATCTTTAGGTTTGACTGTTTCGAATGTTTCGATTCCATTTATTGCATTGTTAATTGTTTTTTCAGAAATTTTTAAAGGGGAATGTAATGAATTTACCGATGTGATAATTGATTTTTTTTCTATGTCGTATAATAATGCCGTTATTTTAAAAAATTTTCCACTGAATGTCTCTTTTTCAATTTCAGTTTTCAGAGAATCCAGATTTAAATTAATTTCCGGAAAATGCTGCAGAATATCTTCGCTTTCATCTAAAAGGATATCCCTAATTTCTTTATTTAGAACGTGTTGTAATCGATAGTAAAAATATAGACCGGAAACAATTAATATTACCAAAACTGAAAAAGAGTACCATAGAGTGATTTTAAAACCAACTGTTTTGAATACTTTAATCTCTTTCTTCGAGAACATAACCAACCCTTCTGACCGTATGGATAAGGTTTTTGTTAAAATCTTTTTCCAGTTTATTTCTTAAATGGCTGATGTGAACGTCAATTACGTTGCTGAAACTTTCATAATTATGATCCCATATGTGTTCCGAAATCATGGTTCTTGTTAAAATCTGTCCGGGACTTCTCATGAAATATTCAAGAATAGAGAATTCGACAGGGGTTAATTCAATCTTTTGTTTATCGCGAAATACTTTTCTGGTCTTTGGATCAAGTGTTAAATTGCCTGTTTTTAAAAACGATACATAATTATCTGTTCTTCTCCTCATACAGGCACGAATACGGGCTAATAGTTCCGGGAAGGAAAAAGGTTTGACTATATAATCGTCCGCTCCGATATCCAGGCCGTTTACCTTGTCATTCACAGAATCAATAGCGGTAAGAAATATTACCGGTGTGTGAATTCCTATGTTTCTTATGTGTTTCAGTATTTCTTTTCCATTAATTCCGGGAAGCATAATATCTAATATCATAAGGTCATAGTTTTCATGTGTTGCCAAATGTAAACCATCAATGCCATTATGCGCTATGTCAACCGCATAGGAATGTTCTTCAAGGCCTTGCTTCAAATATTTCACAATTTTTTTTTCATCTTCTATGATCAATATTTTCATTGTGTATGCTATAAGTTATATATTGTAAACATCTTAAGTTGTTTTTGAGACAAATAAAAGTATTTGTGCAAAATTTTGTAACGATTTACCAGATTGTATGATATAATCTACGCCTAATTTTAACGGTAAGGAATTTCAAACTGTTTTGTAGTAGCAGGGCGCGCCTTAGCCACGACATTGTTAAAAGTTGCCAAAGGCCTAATTAACTGGTTTAACGTAAATATAATAAAAGTATGCAGATCAATTTCATGTCCGGAAGATAGTGTAAGATATGCTTTAATATAATCGAAAATTATCGTAAATTCCTGCGAACATCAAGTATTTTATAGTGAATTATAATAATAAACAAAAAAAGATCATGATGCAAGTTGCTGAAGAATAATAATTAATGTTCCTGGCTGCAAGTAGGGGTGTATAAACGGTAAAGAATTAAATGATTGACAATAAGAAAATCCCTGGAAATCGAAAATAACATATAGTGAGAACATTTCCTGGGAAATTTTTGTTATAAAGAGTGATTACTTTATTTTTATGTATTTAACCAAAAAATAGTGATATGAATATATTAAAACAAAAAACAGAATGTTTAGAAAACATAGATAATATAGACAACATAGATAACGAAGATAATCCGGTTGAGGAAGAAATAACTGAGTGGAATCAGGAAGAAGAAAAAAACAGAGACTATGATTCCGTACGCCTCTATTTGAATGAGATGTCAAAAATACCGTTGCTTACGCCGGCAGAGGAAATTTACCTTGCGAAGAAAATAAGGGTTATGAGCAGGTTGCTTCATCGCAGAGTACTGGGGTTTGATTATGCTTTGGAAATGTATATACGATTGCTGGAAAACGTTGAAAGTGAATCAGAACTTGTTCAATTTGTCGAATTATCAGCTACAAGGGAGCAAAATCGGGATGAGGTTATTGAACAGATTCATACGGTTACAAACAAGATCAGAGAGTGCATAGAAGATAATTTAAAAGATTATGAAAAGATTCGGAAGGGAAACCTTGCGAAGGACAAAAAGCACAGGGTGTATAAGAAGATTCTGACAAGAAAGAGGATGGCAATTAAGGAGTTAGAGGCGATTAGTGTGCGCTCGGAAACCATAATGCCGGTTATGCGGGAATTGCTTGAGGTTTTATCGATAATTGGTGATTATAATAAGAAACGAACCGTCCAGAGAAATTTTAAAAGGGAACTGAGCAAAGAACTTTCTTGTGATATTAATGAGATACAGGCATTGTTTGAAATGCCGGTGAAAGACCTGAAGCAAATAATCTCTTCTATCAATTCAATTTACAATGAGTATGAGACGGCAAGAAAGCGGTTTTCAGAGGGGAATTTGCGACTCGTAGTAAGTATTGCAAAAAAGTATAGGAAACGTGGCATGGCCTTTCACGATCTTATTCAGGAGGGGAATACAGGCCTTATGCGCGCTGTGGACAAATATGACTATCGGATGGGGTTTAAATTCAGCACCTATGCGACGTGGTGGATAAAACAAGCGATTATCAGGGCGACGGAAGAAAAAGTCAGAACGATACGAATCCCTGTGCACATGATGGATGTCATTAATAAGTCGACATACGTGGCAAAGGGAGGCCAGGGTTCTTCTGTGGAAAAGTCACAGTTGGAAGCCATTGCTAAGGACACTAATACTCCATTATCGGAGATATATCGTTTGCTTCAGATCACAACGCAGCCCATCTCCTTAGAATCGCCAATTGGCAGTGACGGAGAAACGATGTTTGAGGATTTTATTCAGGATAAAAAAATAGAGGCGCCTATATTTCTTGCCCAACGCTCTTTATTAAAAGAGCAGATACAAAAGGTGCTTGATACCTTAAGTTACAGGGAGCGGGAGGTTATTAAGTTACGCTTCGGTATCAATGACGGATATACGCACTCATTGGAAGAAATTGGAAAGAGGTTTAATATAACCCGCGAACGTATCCGGCAGATTGAGGCCATTGCCCTCCGTAAACTTCAACATCCGATTCGCAGCAGAAAACTGGAAGGATTCCTTGAAGGGACGATGAATTAAACGGAATTCAAGCACAATAAGTAGTGCAAAAATTTATACAGGGGATTCACATAATAATTATGTGAATCCCCTATTTTTTTCCCCCCAGTTTATCAATCATTTTATTTATGCTATCTCTTTGATCAGGTTGCAAAGCAGATAACTTCCTCAAATAGAAAATAGCTTTTTCGCTATTTTTTTTGTGATTCCAGTAAAGGGCAATGAGGTTTGTATAATAATTGGGATTGTCCGGTTGAAGATGAATCATTATTTCATATTCGGCAATTGCTTTATCGGTTAAATTCATTTTAAGATAAGCATTACCCAGATTTTCATGGAAAACAATGCCTTCCGGATTATTTTTAACTGCCTGTTCGTACGCCTGAATTGCATTTCCATATAACTCTTTCTTAAGGTATATATTACCAATATTGTTGAAGGTTATTGCGTTATTTGAATCTATGGAAAGAGCAATCTGGTATTCTTCCAGTGCCATATCGGATAATTCCCTGTCTTCGTAAATATTTTCCAAATGATTGTGCGCGTGTTGGTTGTTAGGGTTAAGTCGAATTGAATTTTTATATTCGATTTCCGCGTCATTGAACAATCCCAATTTTCCATATGTTATGCCGAGATTAAAATGGGCGACATTATTAAAAGGACTGATTTCAATAGCTTTTTTGTAAGTTTCTATGGCTTTTTTGAGATAATCTTCGGAAGTTCTGTATAGGTTGAGTGAATCATTTCTGTCCAAAGTATTTGACCCAATCTCTATGTAAAGATTTGCAAGATTACTATATGCTTCCGAGTAATTTGGTCTGATTTTAATCGCAGTCTCGTATTCTCGCAATGCGGAGTCAATGTATCCTGATTTTTTATATTCTATGCCAAGATTGTTGTGCGCGCGTGAACTTTGAGGAGACCTTGCCGCAGTGGCAGACCATAAAGAAATATTGTCATACCAAATTTTAGATCTTTGGATAGTTTGCCAGGAATACCACATAAGAATAAATGTAACGATTGACGTACAACAGTATAAGATGGCAGTGTTGTTTTTTGTTTTTATACGTAATAGTTGGTAAAGCAAATGACTGGCAATGATATAAAATCCGACAGCAGGCACATACAGATAGCGCTCTGCCATGATGTTTTCTATCGGTATAATATTGAGAACGGGGAGCAACGTAATCAGAAACCATAGAGCAGAAAAAAATAATATTTTCGAATGAGAGAAAAGGCGAAAAATAATAATAATTACGGAAATAACGAGAAAAACCGACAAAAGAAAAGAGGCATCTGAAACGGAAGATGACAAAGGCACTACATAGTCGGCATTGAGATTTATAGGCAGAAAAATGAGTGCGATATATGATGCGATTACTTTTGACATCTGAATGAAATTTATCCAAAGACTATCCTGAGGGTAGGGGATATATGATTCTGTCGGATTATGTAAAAATACGAAACGTACCAGAATGTAGAAAATAGTCACAGCGGCATATCCCGCATAATAGTAAATTTTCCTGTATACTATTTTCACATTGCGGTGCATGGTGGCGTCAAACAAAATAATGACAAGAGGAAACGTCACTGCCATTTCTTTGGAAAATAAACTTAGTCCGTAACAGAGCAGTGAAAATATATGCCATAAAATAGATTTGTTATGATTCGAGATGAGGTAAAAAAAGAAAGCGGCAAAATAAAATGTTGCCATAATAATATCTTCGCGGAAACTAATAGCATTTACTGCTTCCGCAAGGAGAGGGTGAATGCAGAAGATAATGCTTGAAAGAAAAGCAATAGAGGCAATTTGACGGGACGATGTAAACGTGAAATTGCCTGATACCCGTGCAGTTTTATAAATAAACTCGTGCTTTTGTATAAGTATTTTTTGGACTAAAATACTTTTAATGAGGAGGAATAGGATTACGGTGTTAATCGTATGAAAAAGAACATTTGTGATATGATACCCCAAAGGATTATTTTGCCAGATGGAATAATCGATAAAATAGGAAAGAGTAACTACAGGGCGGTAGCTAAGCTCTCCGGAAGCGGCAAAGTACTCTTTGGTGAAAAGTGAGGTGAATTTACTCCATGAACATATTAAATAGTTATTTGTTATGGTAAATGTATCATCAAAAACAAAGCCGTTCCGTAAGGCAGATAAATATACGAGAACGGCTACAATAACAAGCAGAGGCAGTTGATAAACCGAAAGGCGGGATTTTTCAGGATATGAAACTACCTTCCCATCTTTATACATGGGCGGGCATTGATTATGCATTTAACATTATAACATCATAGGTCGCTGTTAAAGTGTATAATGACTTATTGAAACAGCAAAACACGGATTAAAAGAATACAAATCAATTATTTTCAAAATAGTTACGACTTGGAATTATACCCTGTCATGCTTTCTTCTGCGCCTTTTTAAAATGTATTTTCTTCTGTTTAACCGATGCTTTTTCTTCCCTTCAAAACCACAGGCCATACGAACTCCTTAAAAACCTTTAAAATAATCTATAAATAAATAAAACCAAGGCGAAATCATACCAATAATAGGTAGTAAATTCAATAAAATTAATTTGATAAATTAATTCAACAAAAACCTCTACCTGCAAAACTATGTCACACTTTATAAAGATTTATAAATCCAGCAAGGAAGCCGGGGAATTTGTGCGCATTCAAGCCATGCATCAATAGGACACATGGTTTGATAAGATGGACATTCGTTGGAAGGCGTATGCGGGAAAAACTAAACCTGTGTTTGATGAAAGAAGAACAGTTCGCGATGGGAGCATTCCAGATTTTTTGTGAAAATCGACTACCGTATATCATGCCGGATATGAAAACATCTTCAATTTACAGGAAAACGCAGCCCTTCAACGGAGTTTATCCTGAGCGGTAAAAGATGCTTCGACTCCGCTCAGCATGACATAAGCGAAGGGCTCAGGGTGACCGTAAATGTTATCTATAAAAAAGCATGTCATGCTGAGCGGAGCCTTGTAGATT
>VGXV01000073.1 GCA_016873165.1 Planctomycetota bacterium
CTGGAAGTTTTTTTGCTGGAAAAGCCGTGGAGAAATCAAAATCAATTACAGAGAAACTAACTATTCAGATGAGTGCTTTTGCTAAATCAATCAGTGATCATCCTCCGATACGATTGCAATATAGGTCTAAAATTATAGCGGATATTGAGAAAGTCCACGAAGGCAATTTAAGTTCTGATGTGAAGCGATCTAATTATATTAGATTGAAGGAAGAATGGGAGAATAATAAGAATTATGAACAAATGTTGCAACATGAAACAGTTAAGAAATGTTTACAAGCTGCACAGCTAGGAATGGAGGTTCGCCGACTTATAGATAAATATAGTAAGCTTTCACTTGAAGATTTGAACTATATTGTTTCTGCTATATTAGATGAGGCTGGTAATATTTCTGGAAAAGACTTTGGAGAACTCAAGTTGAAAAGCAATGAAGTATTCGAAGAAATTAAACAGGATCCTATTTGGAATAATATGGCTGAAACGGTTCTAAGTGAAATTAATAATGAAATTTTAGCGTCATCATCTGGCTCAAATGAAACCTTGACGACTTCGACAAATAAAGAAAATGAAACTTTGATGCCTACCACAAATAAAGAAATTGTGGAAACATCAGATACTGCAACAATGGTAACCAAAGAACCTGTTTCCGTGGTAAAATAATAATGCAAGTGTTAGAAAATTATTCTACTTTTAAAACATGGAAATAATTTTAATTAGGAGGAGGAGGAGGTACGAAAAATGGATAAAGATATGTTGGTACTCGAACAAGCATCTAATGCAGTGCTTTCGATAGATAGGAAATATAGGAATGCAGATTTCAATGGGAAAATTAGCCTAAAAGATGAGCGTGACAAACTTTACAATGAATATGCAAAAGCAAGATTAAAGTTATTAGAGGATGGAATGATTTGCACCGATGACAATGTAAAGGAAATGATGGAAATTCGTGCAGAGATTGAACAGGCTATACAAACTCAATCTATAGTTATCGGTATAGGAAAACTCGTGAAATTCTTAGCAAAGTTCGCTAAATAAGCATGCAATGTGTAAGTAAATTTTGAATACATTGGCATAATACAAAATGGATTCTAATGTTACCATAATATTTGGAGCAGGTGCGACAAAAGCATGCGGTGGTCCTTTAACGAAAGAGATTTTATCTGAAGTATTCAAAGAGAAAAATACTATAGAAAGGGAAGGATATATCTCTTTACTCCAAGAATTTCTTGTCGAAAATTTCCACGTTTCTGCTTCAGGGACCTTGAACGAAAGTGATTTTCCTGCTTTACCCCTATTGCTAAGTTTAATTGATACGGCAATCGATAGAAAGCATGCATTTGGGGCAAATTGGCAAACGGAACGTTTAAGTCGTGTCCGTTCTGCTTTGGAATATGCAATTTTCGCCTTATTAGAGCTAAAGTTGCAAAGACTTACCGCAAATTATTACCGGCAGTTGTTTGAACGTTTATACGGATCTGACAACTCTATGCCCAATGCAATTTCCTTGAATTATGATATTATTGTTGATAATGCAATACTTTCATTCGCCGAATCTGTTGGTCTTGCGGAATGTTTCCCTTTTTATGGCTGTGATATAAGTACTGATTTTTACAGAGGGAAAAATCATTTTGGCAATCTATTTAAGATACATGGATCATTAAACTGGTTATATTGTCCCGGTTGTAATCGCTTGGATTTGGGCATTTCTGAATCCGGGCGAAGAACAGTAAAGGTTCTTAATAGTTTATACATTGAGAGATCGCTAGAAGAACATTACAGTTGCCAGGGCATTCCCTGTAGAGACTGTTCATCCAATCTCATGCCTGTATTAATCACACCGACACACCTTAAAGACTATCGTAATCCACACATATCGCAGGTTTGGTATAATGCGGAAAAAACACTACGAAAATCACAGCGGGTGATCATAATTGGGTATAGTTTGCCGGAAGACGACGTGGATGTTATCTACCTGTTAAAACGCGGATTGGCACATCTTTCAGCGGAAAATATTACTGTAGTGGAATATGATAATAACCAGAGAGATATATCAGAACATCCTGTCGGGTTGCGTTACAGAACACTATTCGGCAATAATTTTAACTGGAAAACAGGGGGATTTGAGGATTGGTTGAATAGTTACAACCAGTAAACAAAGTACCCCAAAAGGTATTCATTTAAAAAGGAGATATAAATGAGCAATGGAAATTCTGTGAGTAAACAAGATATGCCCAAAGATGATAACGGGATTTATAAATATATAAAAGAACGCCTTCAGGATCAGCAGTCATGGTATGGTGGAAAGGCAAATCTGAATAAAAAACGCTTTATGCGATTTCAAACAGTTATCATCATTTTGGGGGCATTGATACCATTAATCGTGGTATTCGATAATTATGCCACAGGACTTGTTAATAATGACCCTAATAAAGTACCAGCGTTTTTCACAGGTTTGCCCGGTATTATAAGCGCCGTCATTTCAGCAACTATTGCGATTCTTGCAGGTATAGATAAACTTGCTCAGCCCCAGGCTAATTGGTTTAACTATCGGGCAAATGAGGAGATGTTGAAAAAAGAAGAATGGATGTACCGATATATGGCAGGGCCTTATAAAGGCCTAAAAAAGGAAGAGGCCAAGAAATTATTGGTTGAAAGAGTAGAGAGCGTTATTGCCGCAGACATTGCCCGTTTTGCCCAAGCAGAATATAAAAAGGAAGAAGATGTAAATACTATCCCAAAAAAGGAACCCAACGAAGAATAGGAGAAATAATGTCAAAACATCTTCGTAACAACATTTTGGTTGGAAAACAACAACTTATGAATCCAATTGTTGTGTTCAAAATCTATAACGATTAAATTATTTAAAATCCTGTACGGTATGTCTGAAAAGGAACCTATAAATAAACCCCTGTGTTTTGTTCTTATGCCATTTGGTACAAAAAAAGACGCCGGGGGGAAGGAAATAAACTTTGATGCGGTATATGCGGATTTGATCAAACCTGCTATTGAAAATGCAGGTCTTCAGCCTGTGCGTGCCGATGAAGAATTGGCTGGGGGGATGATCCATAAACCGATGTATGAAAGACTCATAATATGTGAGTACGCAGTTGCCGATCTTACAACCGCAAACGCCAATGTTTACTATGAACTTGGCGTAAGACATGCAGTGAGACCACACAGCACTGTTCTCTTATTTGCCGAAAATACGCGACTCCCCTTTGACGTCGGTCCTTTGCGTGGAATGCCGTATTCTGTTGATTCATCAGGCAAGGCATCCAACTGCTCAATTGATACCGAGAAGCTTACAAGGCTCCTCAATGAAGCGCGGCAACGGAGAACAGACAGCCCTATTTTTCAACTTATCGATGGAATGGTTTTGCAAGATCTTGACCATGCAAAGACCGATGTTTTTCGTGAAAAAGTCAATTATTCTGCTACGGTGAAAGAACGGCTTGCTGAAGCCAGAAAAAAAGATGTAAACGCAATTGATGCTGTAAAGGCCGCTTTGGGGCCGATTCGTGACGTTGAATTTGGAGTGCTGATTGACCTGCTCCTTTCATATCGGGCGGTGGAAGAAGGGTGGAAGGAAATGGTGGCGTTAGTAGAGGAGATGCCCATACCTCTTGCCAATACGGTTATGGTTCAGGAACAATATGCCCTGGCGCTCAATCGCAACAAGCAAGGTGAAAAGGCGGAACGCGTTTTACTGAACCTTATTCAGAAACGTGGTCCAAGTAGCGAAACCTATGGTATTCTTGGCAGAGTATACAAAGACCGGTGGAATGAAGCCTATGACGCCGGCGAAAAACTCAAGGCACAAGGGCTTCTGGCAAAGGCCATAGACGCTTATCTGAAGGGATTCCAGACGGACTGGCGTGATGCCTATCCGGGCATTAATGCGATTACCTTGATGGAAATTCAAAACCCTTCGGATCCACGACTTGAAGAACTATTTCCCGTTGTTAAGTATAGTGTTATGCGGCGCATTGAATCCGGGAAGCCTGATTATTGGGACTATGCGACACTCCTTGAATGGGCAATACTGAAAAACGACCAAGACACAGCCTCTTCTGCGCTTAGCAATGCCCTTGCAAATATTCCGGAAGGATGGAAACCGGATACTACACTTAACAACATTCGGTTGATTCGAAAAGCACGAGAATCTCGTGGAAAAGATAGTGTTTGGATGATTGAAATAGAAGACGAACTGCATAAATCCATACAATAAACATAAATACCAAGAATTTACTTTAGGAGATTAAAATGCCCGCTAAAAAGAAAAGAAAAACGAAAACAGAAACAAAAACAGAAACGAAAATATTTATAAGTTGGTCTGGTGATACAAGCAATAGAGTAGCAACGGCTTTCAGGAAGGTATTTAAGATCCATTACAGAATTAATGCTTTTCATTCGGTAGAACTTAAAAATGGTGAAGAGTGGTTAGAACAATTAAAAAAAGCCATTAAAGAAGAATGTAAATTTGCATTTATTTTTTTAACTCCTAAAAGTATTGAGTCTGCATGGGTACTCTGGGAATCAGGCGCCCTTTGGGGAAGAGAATGCCGCATATTTCCCGTTCTTATTGGAATAGAAAGTAAAGATATACCTGAACCAATTAAAGTTTTACAAATTCAGGCCACTTGTTTTTTACCAAAAACAGAAAAGGAATCTGATGAGAAATTTGAAAGTCGATTAGAAGCTGACTGTAGTAAAATATTTGCGGGTGTCAATCTTCAGTTAGAAAAAATGAAAATAGGCGGAACTTATAAGGAAAGAGATTTTTTAAGTACTGTTTGGTCAGTGATTAGAACAGAACTATTAGGTGCCTTAGAAACAGTAAAAAGTGAAATAAGCAATGCATGGGAAATTATAAACCTCAAAAAAGAAATTACTTCTTTGGTAGACCGCATTAATATAATTTCGACATCAGTATGGAGTCCTGTATATTTAATGGATGAAAAATATAATATCGATTATATGAATATTACGGCAAAAATCGTATTTGGTGTTGACTTTAATGACAGAGAGAAACTATCTTATGCGCAATTTTTTGCAGAAGTTAAAGACAAAGTAGAAAATTTTAAAAGTATTGAGGAAAATTTTAATGATAAATTTGTCAATAATTCTAAACCTCCACTTCGGGATTTTGAAGAAATACAATATAATCACCCAATATATGGTAAAATATTAATGCAAAAAGCAGGAATCGCCATCCTTGGTCCTGCACCTGAAAATAAAAGGATCGGGTGGGTTGTAACCTTCAATATTCAATATGTTGAAAGAAAAGAAGAATTTTATAGGTATCTTGAACCAGTTATCATTGGTCACATATTGGACAAACAAAGATCCTTAGTGCCCAAAAAGCCGTGATCACTTAAACTATTAAGTTTAGTTTAAATCGTTATACTTATTTTTGTTAAATGCGCTTGAAAATTTTCAATTATCGTACTTTCCAAATAAAGGTTTGTTCTGAGGTTTTTGAAAAAACCAGGTGTCGGGATTTGTCTTACAATCTTTTGCTAAGAGAGGAATACGGCCTTAAGTCGTTAAAATACGTAAAGGAAACATTCGAGGATGTCACCAAATATACATATATTTCGGCAAAAGACATTAATGGAAACTTAGCAGGAACTTTTAGAATAGAACGAAATTACAATGTTTTGCAATTTACTAATTTAACACATAAAACTGTTGAATATTGTAATGCTGGCAATGAAGTTGTTGATGTTGGTGTCTATATAAACAAACCTGACGGACAAAAGGCTAATATTTTCAACGGCTTATTTATCGCTTTGATCCGTTATTTAGTTGATATCGGTGTTCATGGGATCTATGCACAAGTTCCAAAAGAAAAGGTAAATATATACAAGAAGCTTGGTTTTGAGATTGCAAGTCAACCATTTACCGTAAATGGTTGGAATCATGTATGGTATGCAATATTTATGAATATTAAGGAACCACCAATAAACATATGTAAAAACATGAGCAATGAATGGTATTATCTTCTGGATAAATTATAAAAAGAAAAAAATAAAATGCGTATTTAATTAGTTCAGAAGATATACCCATTCTTATATAGTCAAACGCAGTTCTAATATGCAGGACAAAACAACGGGAGATATTTGTCTATGCATTGCAATAAAAAACAAGTATGACCCGAAAAAAAATAGGTATTGTGTGTTTCTAAAAAAGGTGGCTGTTTCAACCTATTGCTTAGTTTGAATAGGTTGAGAAGTAATTAAATACGAGAGGAATAAATCTTATGCCCGTTATTAATTCATTAATTTTAAATTTTTTAAAAAGTCATAATAACAAACGTATATCCTTTGTGTAGTTACCCAAATTTTTTGGAGTAAATAAAAGGAATATATTTATGGTCTTGTAATTATACTTAACCTGTTGTTAAACAATAAAATAAGAGTAAAGCATGCAAAACGTTTTCGTTTCTTTTCATTTCTCTGACGATTTCGATTCACCTGATCGACTGTTAGTAAACCGTATGGAAGGTTTATTGAGAAGTCACGGACTTGTTGCCGTCAATGGAGAGGCACTGGGAGGTGGACCTTTGACAGACAAAATCAAGGGATTGATAGAAAAAAGCGATGCGCTAATAGCATTAATGACGCGAAGAGAACAAAAGGATGATGGAAGTTGGAACACCCATCAGTGGGTGCAAGATGAGTATGGCCATGCAAGAAGTAAAAATATGCGTACTATTGCACTTATAGAGAAAGGGGTCTCAACAGGAGGCATGTATCAGCACAACGAATACATTTCCTATAACCCTGACGATTGCCTAGCAGCATTTTTAAGGCTTTCTGCGACGATTGGTGTTTGGAAAAGAGAATTGGGTCGACCTGTAAAATTGTTGATTCAACCGAATCAAATTGCGCAGAACTATGGAAACAATGCGGAATGGAAATATAGGTTTAACGTAAATGGTGTATTATCAAACTGGCAAGATGTGTCCCTTTCCCGTGAGCCAGGAGGATGTTATTTATACTTGCCTAATGTACCAGATGATGCTCTTATACAAATACAGGCACGAACAAGAAATAGCTGTGCTGAATCAATATATACGCCACAGTGGGTTGTTGTAAACCTCGAGGAAACTTGATATGTACAATTCAATGGAAAATCTTAAATTGGTTAATGATTCTAAATATATTGGCAACAAAAACTGGAGTTGGAATATCTGGCTTGAAGGGTCAGCAGTAGACCAAGGAAAAGTTATATCCGTAAAGTACTTTCTGCATCCTACGTTCCAAAATCCAATTCATTTGATTACAGACAAAGCATCCAAATTCAAGCTATCTGGTAGTGGATGGGGAGAGTTTAATGTAAAGGCGGAGATATTAATTGAAGGGCAAACAAAATTAACGCTCAACCATTGGTTAAAATTTAATGATAAAGAAACTTTGGATACATTGAGTACCTTTAAAGGGAAAGTATTTCTGTCACATTCTGTCACGGACGGACCTATTGCGAGTAGATTGGCATATTTGTTGATCAAAAAAGGATATGATGTGACAGCTTCAGCAATAATTGACATTACAACCGGGGTAGACTGGCAAAAAGTGATAAAAAACAATATCGAATTAGCTGATGTAAACGTTGTATTTATATCAAAAGGCATGTCAGAATATATAGGCACAGAGATTAATCTTATACTATCCAGGGAGAAGAACATTGCAGGGAAATTACTTCCAGTTTTGCTTGGTTCTGTGGATATGGAAGAATGCATAGTAAATTACAATATTATACGTATCTCATCCATAAATGAAATTGGAAAAGTAGCTGATGCTGTAGAAAGAATGATTAACAAATAGTCGTGAATCGTTACTGTCTTACACTCGAAATGCAAAAAATAAAAACGAACGTTTTTATATGGAATAGATGTATCAAAAAACAAACACCATTAATTTCCTTTCTTAACATAGTATTGGAAATCTTTTGTAATCTGAACATAATCGTCTATTTTACTGATTGGAAAAAATAGAATGCAAATTAAACAAATCCCAATTAACCAAGGAGAACACCTTAATGTGGCCAAAAGAAAGAATGGCGTTTTTAGTGATTCACGGCATCGGCGAATGACCTCTGGGGCCACATCTTGATTTGTGATTATATTGTTGACAAGATTTGCCCCTTTTTCCATCTTGTCTGTCATGTTACGATAATGGAGCATAGAACTTGAAGGAGCATACAATCACATCCCCGTTTTCACGAGGACAAGCCTTATCACAGAGAAATGAGCGAAGGAATATTTTTACTGACGACGATGACCATAGTTCATTTCTGGAGATTTTGGGAAACATGTCGGAAAGATTTGAGCAAGAGAAGCGAATCCACTATATCATCATATTGAAGGTGGATACGGCGCAAAAACCAACGCCTTGCTCCACATATACATATATCGCGAACTGTTCTTCTTCATCAAACACAGGTTTAGTTTTTCCCGCATACGCCTTCCAACGAATGTCCATCTTATCAAACCATGTGTCCTATTGATGCATGGCTTGAATGCGCACAAATTCCCCGGCTTCCATGCTGGATTTGTAACTATTTGTTAATTCCGTAAAGGCGGTTCTTGGGGTCTGACCCTGACAGGTTGTCCGAGAATTCACTCTTTCGCGAGTTCTCAAGTTATAAGTCTTTATAAATCAATATCCAAATTTTCGCTTGTCTGTAATTTCGGACAACCTGTTGAATATAGAATATGCAGGAATAAAACCGATTGATATGAAGGTTCTCTTTAGATTTAACCAATACTTTTTGCTTAGAGGTGAGGTTGAAATAATAGAGGATTTTGGACATGCGAAAATACCCTGGTTTTAGCTGCAATCCAAAAGCAACAAGGAAAATATTAATCCCCATCTTACTCCCCCCCCCTATAAATATTAAATAATCCAGATTTTTCAAACATATCTGAATAAATCTGAACTAACACCTGCCAAAAGAATCCATAACAAGGGCTGTTTATAGCAAAACAAATATGGTTTTCGAAACATTAAACAGAGTCTTCCTTTTACAAATAGAAATATCCTTCGACTCCGCTCAGGGTGACAATAAAAGTCATCTATGAAAAACATGTCATGCTGAGCGGAGTCGAAGCATATTATAGTATAAAACTTTCGAAAACCAGATGCTTTTAACTATAAATCATTGCTTTCCCTTTTGATAAGAGGTAGAATCACGGTGAATGCTTCCGATATTACGCGAAAGGGGTGAGATATGCACAAAACGGTTTTTAAAGAAATTAAGATTAAGCTTCCGTCTGGTTTGGCAGATACTATTTCAGACCGGGAAATCGTTGAACTGTTAATGGATAAGGCGCTAACTACAGCGGAGTATTATCATAGTAAATGCAAGCAATTCGAAGAAAAATATGGCATGGATTTTCATGTCTTTAAGAAAAAGGTTGAAACCGCCCATGAAGAGATATTTTCGGAATGGGATGATATGCTTGTATGGGAAGGGTTTGAAATCGCATATGCTGAATGGAAAAATAAGATTGAGGATTTAAAAAATTGCAAGGAATCATAGCAGCATTAAAAGAATCAAGCCTGTTTTGTTCCATCGATGTTATTGAGCTCATTGACGAAGATACGATCAAGTTGTTGAAATTAAAAGCAAGAGTTACGGATGGTACGCTATTATATATTACCGAACTACATTCACCAAGTTATCAGAAATATGCTTATCATTGGCAGAAAGAAGGAGGCAAAGTAATAATCCGAGATGGGACAACAAACCTCATTGGAAAACCATAAAGACGTTTCCACATCACAAACACGAATGTGATAAAATCCTACCGTCCCATAGAGTTACAGTTGTTGATGTAATACATGAAATTAAAAACAAAATAAGTACCAGGTAAGGAATTTAATGCCTGATACAAACTACAATCCTGAACCAGCAATATTTTCGGCTGAGGGTTATAACTTAAAAGTTACTACTATCTTATCACTTTAGTATCTTCAGGGGACTGATGAGATGCTGTGACACTCTCAGAGGAAACGGAGAGAAACGGGGAAGACAAACCTTAACCTGGTAGCCACTACGCCAGTGTTTTACTCTACGTTATATATATTGTTAACAAGATTTGCCCCTTTTTGCCATCTTGTCTGTCATGTTACGATAATGGAGCATAGAACTTGAAGGAGCAGCATACAATCACATCCCCGTTTTCACGAGGACAAGTCTTATCACAGAGAAATGAGCGAAGGAATATTTTTACTGACAACGATGACCATAGTATTGAAGGTGGATTCGCTCCGCTTAATCTACAAGGCTCCGCTCAGCATGACATGCTTTTTTATAGATAACATTTACGGTCACCCTGAGCCCTTCGCTTATGTCATGCTGAGCGGAGTCGAAGCATCTTTTACCGCTCAGGATAAACTCCGT
>VGXV01000074.1 GCA_016873165.1 Planctomycetota bacterium
AGTACTCGACGACGGTCGGCGAGCTGGCAGCTCTTATACGGTCGTTCAGGGATAGCCGTAATACCTTGATGACCGACAGGGTTGGGGAGGGTTTTTTGCGCGCGCTCTATGCAACCTATGTCAGTTATTTGCCCCCTGAATCCTTTTCATACAGGGTTCCTCAACACGGTGACGCGCGAGGCGTCTTCGTGGAGATGCTGAAAACGCCCGATTGCGGGCAGTTTTCGTTCTTTACGGCTCATTCGGGAATCACCCGCGGCGGGCATTATCATCATACCAAGTCGGAAAAGTTTCTTGTCATAAAGGGAAATGCCCGGTTCAGGTTCCGCCATATGCAGAGTGGCGAGACGTATGCACTGTTTACCAGCGGGGAGCAGGCTGAGGTTGTGGAAACCGTTCCTGGATGGACACACGATATTACCAATGTCGGCCAGAATGAGATGATTGTGATGCTTTGGTCCAACGAGGTGTTCGACCGATACCGTCCCGATACGTTTTCCTTCCCACTTTGAACAGAAACGAATGAAGAAGTTAAAAGTAATGACCATCGTGGGTACCCGTCCGGAGATCATCCGGCTTTCGAGGGTGCTTGCGAAGCTCGATGAGCATACCGATCATGTGCTGGTGCATACAGGCCAGAACTACGATTACGAGTTGAACCAGATATTCTTCGATGATCTTGATATCCGGAAGCCGGACCATTTCCTTGAATCTGCAGGGGGGAGTGCAGCTGAAACCGTTGGATTGATTATTGCCAAAGCGGATGCGGTGATGACAGCTGAAAGGCCGGATGCGCTGCTGATTCTCGGCGACACCAATTCATGTCTTGCAGCTTATCCTGCAAAACGGCAGAAAATACCGGTATTTCATATGGAGGCCGGTAACCGGTGCTTTGACCAGCGGGTGCCTGAAGAGATCAACCGGAAAATCGTCGATCATACGGCGGATATCAATCTGACCTATAGCGATATAGCAAGGGAGTATCTGCTTGCCGAGGGATTGCCTGCAGACCGGATCATCAAGACCGGAAGCCCCATGTTTGAAGTGCTTTCGCACTACCGGGAAAAGATCGATGGTTCAACTGTGCTTGAGCGGTTAGGGCTCGATGACGGCGAGTTTTTCGTTGTGAGTGCCCATCGGGAGGAGAACATCGAATCCGACCGGAATTTTCTCAGACTGGTTTCTATTCTCAACACGATTGCCGAAGAGTACGGTAAACCGGTGATCGTGTCAACCCATCCGAGAACACGCAAGCGGATCGACGGGAGCGGTGTGACGTTCAACAAGCAGGTGCAATTGCTGAAGCCGTTGGGATTTTCAGATTATGTGCATCTGCAGATTCATGCAAAGGCAGTGTTATCCGATAGCGGTACGATTAATGAGGAATCTTCCATTCTGAATTTTCCCGCGCTTAATATCCGCGAGGCTCATGAACGGCCTGAAGGGATGGAGGAGGCAAGCGTCATGATGGTAGGGCTTGATGTTGATCGCGTGATGCTGGCGTTTTGCATTCTTGAAACCCAGTTGCGGGGCGAGGAGCGGAACTTTCGTCAGGTTGCTGATTACACCATACCAAATGTTTCTGACAAGGTTCTCAGGATCATTCTCAGCTATACCGATTATGTGAACCGGGTGGTATGGAAAAAGTATTAACAGTATTAATTTGAGCGTTTGCTTATTGAAGCAGTGGTTTGATCCTGAACCCACTTTTAAGGGTTTGGTATTTGTTCGGGAACTGATGCCAGCGGCGGTTGCTTACTCCATAGCTGTTTGAAATGCCTTCTACTTGTTCAGTAAACCCTAATTTGTTCCATGGTCTGGAACTTCTTGTGTATGATGCTGATATCAAAGGTTTGGCAGCTTTAAATATCGCCGTTTCTCAAGTTTTTTCAGACACTCTTTATTTTTAACCTGACACTACTGATGTCAAATTATGTAGGGAAATATGCTTAAATTCAACATCAAAAAGATGATGTACTCTGGAAATCTGGGTTTTCATATTTCCGTTGCCCTGATCAACCTTTGGCATGTGTTTTCATGCCGTTTATGGCTCTCAGACAAAAAGGCTGTAATGAGGCAATTTAGAAAAGCTCATGGTTATACCTTTGATTTTAAAAACCCAAAAACACTGAATGAAAAGATGCAGTGGCTAAAAGTCAACGACAGGTCACCATTGCACACTATCTATGCTGATAAATATGCTGTGCGAAAAGTTTATGAGGAGAAATTGGGAAAAGAATATCTTATCGACTTGCTCTTTGATTCTGATGACTGGCGTGAAATAAAAAAAGAAAATATGCCGAATGCTCCTTTCGTCATTAAACCTAACCATGCCAGTGGATGGTACCACATAATTCAGGATAAAAATAAGGTAGACTGGAGCAAAATTCAGATAGATTGCCGATTCTGGCTTTCCCAGAATTATTATCTCATGCAACGTGAGTGGCAGTATAAAAATATTCCAAGAAGAATCGTTATTGAAAAGCTGCTTATCAGGAAAGATGGTCTAATCCCTACTAATTTCCGTGTCCATTGCTTCCATGGTAAAGTACAGCTCATAGCCCTTACGATTTACTTGAGCAATGATACTGAAGATTACAGAAATCAAAAATATTCACGCGATTGGGAAATGTTGCCAATTGATTGGGCACACAGGTCGGTGGTCCTTGATCAGATACGAGATAATAATCCACTTCCAAGACCTAAAAACCTTGATAAAATGATTGAAAACGCGGAAATAATTTCACGTGAATTTCGCTATGTAAGGGTTGATTTCTTTGATGTTGATGGCAAACTGTATAATGGCGAAGTCACATTTTATGATGGAGGAGGCTATGAAGTAATTTCGCCATTTGAGTGGGATGAAAAACTCGGTGATCTATTGTCCCTAGAAAAATGACTTGTAATGGTAATGCTGAAGTTAAAAAAGAAAGAAATGTGCTACGCTAAAGGTTATTTTGGACAGGATGAAATTGTTCTGAATGATTAGTAATATCGTTAATGAAGTAAAGACTGCGGTTGCAACTAACCTGCGTAACATACGCGGTATTCATCTATGTAGGAAAATTGTTGTTTTTGAAAGCGATGACTGGGGGAGTATTCGGATGCCATCTAAGAAGGTTTTCGATAAGTTGCTTAGAGAAGGAGTACCAGTTGACAGGTGCCCATTCAATCGTTTTGATTCTCTTGCCGGTCGAGATGATTTAGATGCATTGTTTTCTGTACTCTCAGCTTTCAGGGATCATAGGGGTAATCATCCTGTAATTACAGCAAATTCCGTGATGGCGAATCCTGATTTTGAGAGGATAAAGGAATCAGGTTACAACACGTATTACTATGAACCATTTAAGAAAACCCTTGAACGTTATCCGAAACTTAATAGAGTATTTGATATGTGGGAACAAGGGATAGACAAAAAATTGTTTTTTCCTCAGTTTCATGGCAGAGAGCACGTTAATATAGTTTTATGGCTGAATTTACTGCGCAGTGGTCATCCGGCATTTATCAGTGCATTTGAGCATCAAATGTGGGGATTGGGTCCCAATCTTGTAGATTCAGGATATTTTAATATCCAATCTTCTTTTGATGCTGCAAGTTATTTAGAAATACCACTGCAGAAAGAGATTCTTCGCAAAGGACTTGAGATGTTCAAGAATACGTTTGGCTTTGAATCAATGAGTTTTATTGCCAACAATTATATTTGGTCATCAGAACTGAATGAGACATTGTTTTCAGCGGGAGTGAAGTATATTCAGGGGATGAAGTATCAGCTCTTGCCATTGTTTGATCACAAAACACATGTCCATGTAATGCATTATACTGGAGATTTGAATAATCTGGATCAAATATACATAAGAAGAAATGCATCATTTGAGCCAAGTATGCATAACCATTCATCTGATTGTGTTGATAGATGTGTGAAAGAAATTGCGGTTTCTTTCATGTGGAAGCGACCCGCAGTAATTTCCTTACATAGATTGAATTTTGTGGGACAGATTGATGAAGAAAATAGGAAAAAGAGTTTGGTACTGTTCATGGAATTATTGAGAAAGATTCTTGCCTACTGGCCGGATGTTGAGTTTATGACTACAGTAGAGTTGGGTAACTTCATACATAAAAATCTAAAGAGACAGAGTTAATAATTGTTTCGGTTCTGAGTCATGTTAATCTCATCTCTATGTGTTAATAGTTGAAAATTCAAAGAACAGCACATGAGCTTTCATAGAAATCTCAGTAATATTGTTGGATGGCGATCCCCCCGGAAGATTGTCGTTATTGAGTCTGATGACTGGGGAAGTATCAGGATGCCTTCCACAAAGGTCTTTGAGGAGCTGACTGCTCTTGGTGTCGATCTTACATCAGGTGAAGGTTACCGTTACAATCGGTTTGATTCATTAGCTACGGTGGATGATCTGAGTGCATTATTTGAGTTGTTGGCCTCCTACCAGGGTAGAGATGGCAAACCACCAGTATTTACAGCGGTGAGTGTTGTTGCAAATCCTGATTTCGATAAAATTCGTGGTTGTAATTATCAGGAATACTATTATGAGCCTTTTACTGAAACGCTTACACGATATCCTGGATGTCAGGGATCATTTGATTTGTGGAAAGAGGGTATACAAAAAGGATTGTTTGTTCCGCAATTTCATGGTCGAGAGCATCTTAATGTTAATGAATGGCTGAGATTGCTGCAAAAAGGTCATAAGCAAATTCATTGTGCATTTGATCGAGGATTGTGGGAAATTAATCTCGGCACAGATGAGGAAAGAGTTTCTTTACAGGCGGCTTTCGATCTGGTGAGTAAGGATGAAATTTCTTACCAGAAATCTGTGATTATGGAGGGATTGAACCTTTTTGAACAGTTGCATGGCTACAAGGCGAAATTATTTGTTCCTCCAAATGGACCGTTCAGCAGTTGCCTTGAGGAAGTAGCTGCTGAAAAAGGAATAAGTTTCATGTCGACTGCCAAGATTCATCGTGAACCGCCCGGTTCAGGGCAAGCGAATAAATCGTTCAGATGGTTGGGAAAGAAAAATTCGTACGGTCAGCGTTATATCACACGTAACTGCTTTTTTGAGCCGAGTAGTCCTGGGCGTGACTGGGTTGACTCTTGCCTCAATGAAATTTCGATTGCTTTCAGGTGGCATAAGCCTGCTGTAATTAGTTCTCATCGTGTCAATTATATTGGCGCACTGGATCCGTCAAACAGAGAAAATGGATTATATCAGTTAAAGAGTCTTCTTGAGGCAATAATAAGGAGATGGCCTGAAGTAGAATTCATGTCTTCGGAACAATTAGGTGAAATAATATCTGAAGTAGTATAGCTAATATGCTTTATACTGTTAAGTATATGATATATTCTGCTGAAGTGTCAATACGATGGCATTTATCTGTTGCTGTCGGTTGAAATATGAATAAATAAGTTGTGTGATTAATTGCCATTTATATCGATAAATATTTCAGGACTGAATGATTTGTTATAAAAGGAATGGAGTTTGCAGAATAAATTTAAAAATAAAAAGATAGTTGCCTTTCTGATCCCATGCCTTGGTCCTGGAGGGATGGAAAGGGTTATGTCTGAGCTGGTCAATTATTTTTCTAAAAAAAATAGTATTGTTTTGCACCTTATAATCTATGGTAAAAGAAAAGACGTATTTTATGATATTCCAGATAGAGTTAAAATCCATTATCCTGATTTTGAATTCAATGACAAGCATAGATTGTGGTGCACCATAAAGACTTTGTTATTTCTCAGAAAGCTGATATCTCAAATCTGTCCTGATTCAATTCTGAGTTTTGGTGAGTACTGGAATAGTCTTGTTTTACTGTCTTTACTGTTTAAAAATGAAAAGATATATATTTCTGATCGCTGTAGGCCTGATAAAAGTCTTGGTATGATTCATGATGTATTGAGGTTCGTATTGTATAAAAAGGCAAAAGGGGTGGTGGTTCAGACAAGGCAAGCATATGAAATATATTCAAAGTTTATTAGTGGAGAAAAAATAAAAACTATTGGAAATCCGATACGGAATATAGTCGTCGAAGATATAGAAGAAAAGGAAGATATTGTGCTTAGTGTGGGAAGGTTAATTCATACAAAACATCATGATGAGTTGATAAAACTGTTTGTGCGTATTGGACGGCCTGATTGGAAGCTTGTTATAGTTGGTGATGATGCATTGAAGCAAAATAATATGATACGCCTGAAAGAATTAATAAAAGAGCTTGGTGCTGAACATACAGTTGAACTGGCGGGAAACAGAACTGATGTTGATGATTATTACAGGAAAAGCAAGATATTTGCGTTTACCTCAAGTTCTGAGGGTTTTCCTAACGTGATAGGAGAGGCAATGGCTGCGGGCTTGCCGGTTATCTCTTTTGACTGTATCGCAGGTCCATCTGATATGATAACGAACAAAGAGGATGGTTATCTCGTGCCTCTTTTTGATTATGATACATATCGTACAAGACTGGAAGATCTTATGAATAATGGAGTATTGAGGGAGAAAATGGGACAAATGGCGAAAATTAATATTAAACGATATTCAGTTCAAAATATCGGTAATGAATATCATCGTTTACTACTTTCTGAAAAGTGAAAGTTCTTCAAATAAATAGCACAGCAAATACAGGAAGCCATGGACGTATAGCAGAGGAACTTGGATCAAGTATTATTGAGAAAGGATGGACAAGTATTATAGCATATGGGCGCTCTGGAAGGGACAGTAAGTCACGTCTTATAAGAATAGGGAGCGATACCAACATTATCGCTCATGGTATGATCAGCCTGTTGTTCGATCTTCATGGATTTGGTAGTAGAAATGCGACGAAAAGATTTATACGTGAGCTTGAATCTTTAGAGCCGGATATTGTTCATCTGCATAATATTCATGGATATTATCTGAATGTTCGTATTCTTTTTGAGTGTCTTGAACGATTGGACATCCCAGTTATCTGGACGTTGCACGATTGTTGGCCAATCACAGGTCATTGCAGCTATTTCGATAGCGTCGTCTGTAAAAGGTGGCAAACCGGATGTTACCATTGCCCGAACAGTAAAGGATACCCAAAAAGCCTTTTATATGATAATTCAGAAAGGAATTATTATATAAAAAAAAGGCTTTTCACAAAACCAAGACGTATGATAATAGTCACGCCTTCGGAATGGCTTGCAGGCCACGTAAGGTGTTCATACCTTGGTGGATATATGGTGAAAGTCATTTATAATGGTATTAACATCAGTCGATTCACACCAGATTATAATGATATATCAATAAGGAAAAAATATGGAATAGGATCTGAACCGTATATACTCGGTGTTGCGAGTATCTGGGATAAAAGAAAGGGGTTAGAAGATTTTGTGTTGTTAAGAAGAATTCTTGATCCTTTAATTAGTATCGCACTTGTTGGGTTGAATGAAAAACAGATGAGATCTCTTCCCGAAGGGATAAAAGGCATCTCGCGAACAGAAAGCATCGAAGAACTTGCTGTTTTGTATTCTAATGCAGAAATGCTTATTAACCCTACATGGGTGGATAATTTTCCGACAACAAATATCGAAGCTCTGGCATGCGGTACTCCTATAGTTACCTATGATACTGGTGGAAGTCCTGAAGCGCTTACGATGGAGACTGGAATTGTAGTAAAAAAAGGCGAAATAGCTGCTTTACATGATGCGGTGAAAATAATTATGAGCGGTGACAGGAAAGTATACCGTTATAAATGTCGCAGAAGAGCAGAATGCATGTTCAAAAGCACTGATCGATACAGAGAATATCTTGATCTTTACACTGAATTACTTTCAGGCAATAAGTGAAAAAACGTATTGTATTTGTAAACCAGAGCTCAGGGTATCTGATGATCGATATTATCAATGCGTTTG
The DNA here is from genome assembly GCA_016873165.1 of Planctomycetota bacterium. GTDB lineage: Bacteria > Planctomycetota > Brocadiia > Brocadiales > Brocadiaceae > Kuenenia. The sequence continues at coordinate 7,883 of VGXV01000074.1, forward strand.
AGAAGAAATATGATGAACGGGTAATAATTGTCGGCAATATTAGATCAAGAAGCAGAAAGCTGGATGAAACGGTTCGTATTCACAAAGTCAAGGCGTATAACAACGCGACTAAGCTGAAAAGATTGATTACATGGAGTATCGCATTTATTCAGATGCTATTTCTTATAATAATTCGTTACCGGGATGCCGATTTGTTTCTGGTAACAAATCCTCCTTTTACAGCGTTTATCCCATTATTTTGTAAAAATCCATTCTCTATTCTTGTATACGATATTTATCCGAATGCCATAGCAGCATCGGGGTTGTTGAAGATGGAATCCTTCCCCGTACGATTATGGACGAAGGTTAACAAAAATGTATTTAAGAGGGCAAAAAAGATATTTACGATAAGTGACGGGATGAAGAAAGAGATCAAAGCCTATGCAGATGAATCAAAGATAGAAGTTATACCTCTTTGGATAGATGATGAAAAGGTGATGCCGATAAATAAAAGAAATAATGTGTTTATAAAAGAGCAAAAGCTTCAAGAAAAGTTTGTGGTTCTCTATTCCGGTAATCTTGGTTTTACACATGATGTTGAAGTAGTTATAGATATAGCGGAAAGGTTTATAGATTATAATGAGATTTATTTTCTTATTATCGGGAAAGGTGAGAAAAGAGATATGCTTGAAAGCAGAATAAAGAATAAAAAATTAAAAAATTGTCGCCTGCTTCCATGGCAATCGGCTGAAATGTTGCCATATACTATTTCATCAGCAGATATCGCAGTTGTCACTCTCTCCTCGTTTGCATCGACATTGAGCGTACCGAGTAAGACATTCAATTATCTTTCAGTTGGAGCACCGCTTCTTTGTGTTGCAGAAAAGAGCTCTGAGCTTGCGACACTGGTTAATAGATACAAAGTCGGACATTGTTTCAGAAGAGATGAAGTAGATGATATGGTGAAATATATTATGGAAGTTAAGAATGATCCTGTCTATTATAGACGTTTACAGCGTAATGCCCTTGATGCTTCAAAAGAATTTGTAAAAATAAACGCAATAAGATTTTCCGATGCTTTATCCTAAATATGGAAAACGATTAATCGATATCACGTTCTCTGCAATAGGGCTGCTTATGATCTCGCCGTTTCTGCTTTTATTTACGATACTATTATATGTTGTAAATAATAGGTCACCATTCTATCTGCATGATCGTCCAGGCATGAGCGGTCGTATATTCAGGTTGATCAAGTTCAAGACCATGAATGATAAACGTGATGAGCATGGGGAGCTGCTGCCTGACGCCGAGCGCTTAACGCCTTTGGGTCGGTTCATGCGTTCACTTTCACTTGACGAGTTTCCTCAGCTGATCAATGTATTGAAAGGTGATATGAGCCTTATAGGCCCCCGTCCTTTACTGGTCAGGTATTTGCCATTATATAATGCTCGACAATCGCGCCGCCATGAGGTACGGCCAGGTATGACGGGTTGGGCCGCGGTTAAGGGCAGGAATGCTCAGACTTGGGAGCAAAAGCTGGAAAGCGATGTATGGTATGTTGAGCATCTCTCTTTCTGGCTTGATGCGAAGATATTGCTGATGACCTTGGTCAAGGTTGTAAGGCGTGATGGCATCAATGATGTCAACAATGAAATGACGAAACCATTTTCAGGTTCACATGCAGAAAATTAGTGATCGTGTTCTGGTGATTGCACCTCATCCGGACGACGAGGTACTTGGGTGTGGCGGGTTCATGCACCGGCTTGCCGGTGAAGGCGCAAGTGTTCAGGTTGTGGTTATGTCAGGAGGCAAGCCGGGGCTTTACGCTGATGAGGCTGTTCAAAATGTTCGTCAGGAGGCACGGAGCGCTCATGGGTTTCTCGGTGCAGGAGAAACCGTATTCCTTGATTTTTTTGCGCCTGAGCTTGACCTGTACTCTGTATCTGAACTTGCAGGTTCCATAGCAAAACTTATAAGGGAGTTTAAGCCGTTGCGGATGTTCATTCCTCACCGGGGAGATATCCATCATGACCATCGCGCTGTCTATAATGCGGCGCTTGTGGCAGCAAGGCCTGTGCAGGGCTGTTCCGTGAAGGAGATTTACGCGTATGAAACCCTTTCAGAGACCGCATGGGCGCCACCGTTTGCCGATGACGCGTTTATTCCTACCTGTTTTGTCGATATCAGCGAACATATCGAGCAGAAGATTGAGGCTTTACGGTGCTTCAGGAGCCAGTTGCGTGAGTATCCTTCATCGCGTTCCGTGGAGGCTGTTCGTGCTTTGGCTCTGTTTCGGGGGGTTACGGTAGGCTTGTTTTGGTTCAGCGTGAATTGGAGAATTCAATCGTTTGAGTTAGCGTACAAAAACGGAGGAATTCACCATGCGCAAACAACGTAATAATTACCAGGCTCAAGAAAAAGTGA
>VGXV01000075.1 GCA_016873165.1 Planctomycetota bacterium
GTATTTTGTTACTACTAACAGGCAAGCAAGGAAATACAGGGTATAGACTATTTTGTAATATACCTTTACAAGGTAAGGGCAAGATAAATTCGCCGCTTTTTGCAACCTTCAAACACAGACGACTTTAGGGACGCATTATGATGGTTTCAGTGTGTGTGAAAATCGGTGTTTAATATTTCAAAAACCAGATTTGTTTGATTTATACATTCAATCCAAACACAAACAATTTCATCTCTCGTGACATAACAAATCAATAGAGGAATACCATCAAGGCATGGTCGTTAAAAGCATTTCTCCGATACTTATCTTTTTTGGTATGAAGGTGCTGATAGAGTGTATTCCCTTTTTTTGCAAACCATCAATTTCATGAAGATTTTTTGAAAATATTCTGACCCACCCTACCGTACTATATACATAGACTTCTAAGGAAGTAAGTCTTTGACGTAACGTGGAAATGTAATTTTCCAATCCAATTTGTAAATGGGAATAAAATGGGGAGCATTCCCGATTTTTTGTAAAAAAACAATTAACATATATTCTGCCGGATATTAAAAGTTCCTCAACACACTGAGAAACTCAACCCTTCGACTCCGCTCAGGATGACTGTGAATGTCATGCTGAGCGGAGTCGAAGCATTTGCCGATATAAAGCATCGATATATAAAATGCTGTATGCGTACCGAGTCAGTTCTAATGAAAGAGTTATGCTGAACAGGGGCAAATGCATCGCCCCTACTTTTTATAAAACCAAATTACCTCTAAATTTCGAAAACCAGATTTGTTGTGACACTTTAGTTTTTTGAAAAAGACTTCGATTTTCCTTATTTTATAATGCACCTCCATTACCTCCGCACTTCAGTGCGGAGGTATCCACAATAAATACACCGGCTTTAGCCATGACCTTCTGGTACAGTGAAAGATATTGGGCTAACTCTATCTCAGGGCTGAAGCCCATGATTATTTCTCCCCTTAACCCCATGCTGAAGCATGGGGTTAAGGCATGGGCAATTTTTCAAAAAAACTAAAGTGTTATGATTTGTTTGACCATAAATGATGAGTTTTACAAAAAATCTGGAATGCTCCCAGTCAAATAGCTTCCATTACTTATATTATAGTAAGCGTAATATAAGTTACATCCAACTATTGGAAGCAACAGGAAATGAGTTTTTTGATCACTTACCGGAAAAATACTGAAATTCACAATATTGGTCGGGTAGACGACTGGATTACTCCAGCCGTCTACCCGACCACAATATTTAACTAGATCTTCGGCAACTTTGATTCCTCGACTCCGCTCGGAATGCCGTCGTGCTGAGCTGAGTCGAAGCATTGAAATTCCTAAACATTTAAATTAAAAGAGCTGTGGGTTTTTCTTTTCGCTACTGCTAAATGACAGACTGTATAACAGCCTTATACGTTATTCCCTATTAAAAATACTACTTCTTAATAAGGTTCTGCTTTGGTATTTCACCTTACATCAATTGCTTACCACCAAAATTAAAGTCGATAATAATGAGTATAGGCGGTTCCTAACTTCTCCATAAGTTCCTCATCAGTATAGGTCTCTATTTTTGGTGTTTCATATTTTTGCATTTTGTTTTCTACCATTGTACACCTCCTTCAGAGTAAATTGTAAAACACCCTCTTCCCATTTAGTCATCACATATATCTTATGGATAAATAAGACCTATGAGTGGGTTTGTTGCGCAACTTTAACCCACAGCTCTTTTTTATTTAACGTCCAAGGAATTTCAGATTGTTCATGTAGTAGCTAGGCGCGCCTTGCTACTACAACATTATTAAAAGTCACCAAAGGGTTAATTCAACAGTTAAGAAATAAAACTATACTTTCTTTACCTACCGTCTGAAAACACCTGAAATAGCTAGAGACATTCCGTATGCTTCTTCCTTATTATACGGTACACCTTATAAATCCAGCGTGTGCCAGGATCACAGCTTATAATAGTGCGTGAAAGCTGTCCCCAATTTCTCCAGAAGTTCTTCATCCGTATAAGTCTCTATTTTCGGCGCTTCATATTCCTTCAACGTATTTTTTACTTCCATTGAATGCCTCCTTTACATAATAGATTGATTTATACCTGCCCGCCACCAAGCAAGGTCAACAGCACTCAAAAACGCAATAACAGACGCTATTCATGCCTTCTCCCTAAACCGACGTATACATTATTACGTCTACAACCAGACTAAACTATCCTCATAAATAAACTCTTCATATTTTCTTGATTATTTACTATTTACAAAATTTGTCAATACACACAAATGGGGGTATCCATTGGGTGATTTGTTTTCAAAGCGCCGTTTTTATGCATTTGTTACGACATATAATAATAAAATAAATGCATATCTACTTTACTCCTAACATCGAAATGTAATATAATTCCTGGGGAGGATCGATATGCCCAAGGAATACATGGAACGTAGTTTGATAGACTTTCAGAAAGATTTTCCGGATAATACTGCGTGTGCCAGGCATCTGGTTGATCAACGTTGGCCAGACGGATTCATCTGTCCCCGATGTGGCCACAAAGAAGCATGGTATCTTTCGAAACGATGTCTGTTTGACTGTCGGAATTGTCGTCATCAAACAAGCATCACTGCTGGCACAATTTTTCACAAGACGCGTGTCCCCTTGCTGAAATGGTATTGGTTGATTTACCATATGGCAATGGACAATGTGGGCGTTTCGATTTTTGAGATGCAGCGACTGCTTGGAATTGGGTGTTACGAAACAGCTTGGTTGATGGCCCATAAAGTGCGTAAAGCGATGGTTACGAGAGACAAGCAATACAGTCTTGCAGGACTGGTCGAAATGGATGAATCCTTTTTTGGCCCGGCTGGTACGAAGCAAGGCTGAGGCAGTGAGCATAAGAGCGTTGTTTTGTGTGCTGTTTCCCTTTACCGAAACTATAAAGGCGAAGAGAAGCCAGGCTTTGCTCACATGCGTATTGTTAATGATGCTTCGGCAGCAACGATTGAAGATTTTTTGGAACGACTTGGCTGTGGCAAAAAAACACAAGAAAGGAAGCAACTTTTGGAAGCAATACGAAGTGACGGTTGGCGATCCTATGGAAAAGCAGCAAAGAACAAAAATCTCTTGCATTGCAGAATAGTTCTTCGTGATCCCAGAGCAGCGGGTAGACTGATGCCGTGGGTACACCGGATTATTTCTAATGCGAAGAATGTTATTCGTGGTACGCATCGTGGGGTTTCTGAGAAACATCTGCAGGCATACCTCTCGGAAATAGCTTATCGCTTCAATCGTCGTTTTTGGAAAAAAGAACTTTTTGATCGCCTTATTCATGCTTGCGTTAGTTCTGAAACTATTACCTATGGGGAACTTGTACATCCTAATAAATTATCATTTGAAGTTTAGTATCTAAGTAGATAGGCATTTAAAATAATTTATACTTTTGTAAATACACATAAACAGACAGACCCTTCAGGGTGCATACCTATTGACGGGGGGAAAATTTATTTCATCTACTATCAGTAAATCCTTATATACAGGATTTATTTTGCGATAGTGCTGCCACACATTACGTTTTGCCTCTTTCACTTACCATCTATCCGAACGCACCCATTTGGGGCTATCCAGTTTAGGGTATTTACGTCTGCTATTTTATTAAGTATTTAATATTTTATATTTTAGATTTATAGTTTGATTTTCAGAAATTATTTACGGCATTCGCGTAATAGTATATTTGACTAACGAAAATAAAATATCGATAAATACTAGAGATGTTTATTCCTATGAAGACGCGCCTGAAAAAAGCGGAACATACTATTACGAACTGGAAGACGTTGATATCTATGGAAACAGCTCAGGGCATGGACCAATCAAGGTGAGGGTAAAGATACCGGAATAAGTAATTCACACTATCTACGATTCACAGAGAATCGGTTATTCCTAAGCATTTTTAATCTCAGACAATTCAGAAAGGAGGTAAATTATGGAAGAAAAATTTCTACCATCGTATGAGGCGCCAAAAATAGAGACCTATACAGATGAAGAACTGCTTGAGAAGTTAGGAACTGCCTTTACTCATTACTTCTTGAATTAATGGTAAGTGTGCAGGAAAAAGATTTTTGTATTTTTTTAAAGGAGATACACAATGATAGAGAAAAATTTACCCATGTACGAAGCGCCAAAAGTAGAGACCTATACGGATGAAGAATTGCTTGAAAAGTTAGGAACTGCCCATACGGGTTATGTTACAGGCGCATACATACTATAATTACTTTTTTCATGAAAGGTGAAGAGGTATTCCTGGCTCTTGCGATGCCGGGAATACCTCTTTACTGACGTGTCTTTTACTTTTCATACACAGCGACATACGTTTACAACGGGAGCATTCCCAAATTTTTGCAATATTCCAAAAGAGACCATGGCTCGTTCCAAAGCTGGAGCTTTGGAACGTAATTGCTTGAGAAGCTTCGCTTCTCATAACAGGAAGCATGCGCTTCCTTCACAATTGTGTTCCCAAACAGGAACTTTGGAAACAAGAATGATGGATTTGCAAAAATTCGGGAATGCGCCCCTTTCAGTTTATGCGCAGGCGCTATATTTTTATACCTCCCGCAAAGCTTCCACGATGTTCATGCGCGATGCGCGAACCGCCGGGAGTATTCCCCCTGAAAATCCCATAAAGAGCGCAAAGATCATTGCCTTTACAATAATCCCCGGACTAAGACTGAAACGAAATGCAAGTTCTGAAAATGTCTGGAAATTTGTCGTCGATACGCTGATACATTGCAAAACGGAGGCAAAGAACAATCCGGCACATCCCCCTAAAAACCCAAGGATAAGTGATTCCAGAAGAAACGCCATAAGGATATTCATCCGGCCAAAACCCAATGCGCGTAACGTCCCGATTTCCGCAGTGCGGTTCGCAACTGCCGCATACATGGTAATCATTGCGCCGATTACCGCCCCGATTGAAAATATCGCGGTGAGCGAAATCCCCAGAATTCTCAAAAACGTTGCCATCATCTCCGATTGTTTTTTATAATAATCCACTTCAATCATCGCATCCAGGGTCAAACGAGGATCGCTTTCTATACAACACTTTAATCCCGGCAAGGAGGAAGCATCCTGTGCCCGAAAGATAAGGGACGAATAGGCATTCCTTCGAAATGCCTGCATAAGCTGACCGGCATCGCCCCATATTTCGGAACTGAACCCCGTATTGCCCGCGTCAAACACACCGACAACCTTCCATGACCGCATCGCGAAGAAAATAGAATCGCCCAATCCCGCGTTTTTAAAGCGTTTTGCAACACTATTCCCCACCATTATTTCAGACGTTCCCATATGCGGCAGCCGCCCTGCAGAAAGCTTTACCTGAGACCGAATATCAATTGAAGCGCTGCCAACCCCTCTGATAACAACATTTGCGGAACTGCCGCTTCCCTTTTTTTGCAGGGTAATTAATACCACCAATTCCTTCGCAAAGAGCCTGCGCCCGTTTTCATCCAACGCGACTTCCGGCTGCATTTCAATAACAGACGCCTGATATCTCTCTATGATGCTTTGGACTTCTGTAGACGCGGATTTTCTCAATACAACAATATTATTGTATGAACCCGTTTCGATAAGCGTCTTTTGCAGACCTTCAGCAAGCATAATAATTGCCGCAAAGACAAATACTACCAGCGCCATGCCCGATGCGGTTAATGCAGTCGTCACCCGACGGGTTGACAGGTTGCGAAAACTATAAAAAAAGAGGAGTTTCATTTCATCCTATCTTTCTCAGTCCTTCTGATATCCGGATACTCATTGCCCGCCATGCGGGAAACATGCCGGCAAAAAGCCCCACAATCAGAGTGACTATCGCATCCATAACAATGGTTTTTATGGTAATATTAAACACCGGGAAGAAAGTCCCCACGGCATTTGAAAACACCGCGGCGGCAGGATATGTTGCCAGTGTGCCCAACGTCCCGCCGATTAACGTGATTATCATTGATTCGCCAATGATAAGCGCCGCAATATGTACGCCTGAAAAGCCTATGGTTTTTAATACCGCGTATTCTGCGGTACGTTCACGCACAGACATCACCATTGTGTTTGCGACAACTACCAGAATAATCACGATAATCACAAACGAAACCAGTTGAATGGCTTTAAGAATTGCCTCGCTCATGGTGACAAATCCAAGTTGAAACGCCTTTTCCGTTTCGGTAAGCGTTTCTGCCAATGAATTTTTAAATGTTGCATCAATAGCCTCCGCGATAGAGGCCGCATTTTCCGGTTTGTCAATGCCGATAATGTAAAATCCCACAGTATCCGCAGAAAAAGGCCGTTCTTTTTTCAATGTCTCATTAAAATAATCCCAATGGAAAAAAAACATTGTTTCATCCACATTTTTATGTCTTCCTTCATAAACGGCATTTAAGACAAACTCCCATTTCCCCGGATAAATAGTGCCGGTTAACGTAATACTATCACCGACTTCCCAGCCGAATCTCTCCGTCAGTTTCTTTCCTGCAAGACAACCCTTTCTGTTTTTGAGAAACGAAGTTTTTTCCTGTTCGGATATTTTGTATTCGGGATAGAGGTTAAGGTAGGAAACGGGGTCTATGGCAAAATTCGCAAAAAAATCTTTTTCATCTCTATAATATCCGCCAAACCAATTTCCATAGGAAACAATTTCAACACCATCAACAACACGGATTTTTTCACGATACGACAATGGCAGGCGAAAAACAAGCGATATGGAATTTCTCGTGACAAGCCGGTTTGCCGAAGAAGCCGCAACCCCTGCATACCAGGCATCGATAACGGTATGAAGCAATCCGTAGGCCAGCACTGCGATTGCTATGCCCGTTATGGTCAAGATACTGCGGAGTTTATGCCTGAAGGCATTACGAATGAGAATCCTGATAAGCATCGCTCAAGACGGGAACATTCCCGATTTTTGTAATTCATCATTTATTATGCTTCGACTCCGCTCAGCATGACCATAAAAAAACGGTTTAAACCGCTTAAACTGTTTAAACGGTTTGTTGTCACCCTGAGCGGAGTCGAAGGGTTGAGTTTTCCTGTAAGTTGAGAATCTTTTCATATCCGGCATAATATACGGTAATAGGTTTTTACAAAAAATCGGGATTGCTCCCGCTCAAAACACCCTTGTCCAGATGTCTCATACTATGTGCCCTGTTTCCCGCCCAGGGATCGTGGGTCACCATGATGATAGTTTTCCCCATATCCCGGTTTAAGCGATCCATAAGTTCCAGCACATTTTCCGCCGAAGCCCTGTCCAGATCTCCGGTAGGCTCATCGGCGACAAGTATTGTCGGGTCGGTAACGATTGCCCGTGCAATCGCTACCCTTTGCTGCTGTCCTCCTGATAGTTGGGAAGGATAGTGCCTCAACCGGTCTTCCATATTTACCACTTTTAAGGCGGTATACACGTGTTCTTTCCTTTCACGGCCGGAAAGGCCTGTCAGGATAAGAGGCAATTCAACATTTTCATATGCCGTAAGAACGGGAATAAGGTTATAAAACTGAAATATGAATCCCACATTCCCCGCGCGCCACCGCGCAAGTTCGGATTCCGATAACGCGGTAATATCTATGCCACCCACTTCTATACTGCCTCTGTCTGCCTGATCAAGGCCTGCAATAAGATTTAAAAGAGTGCTTTTCCCTGAGCCGGAAGGCCCCATAAGCGCCAGATATTCACCATGTCCGATATTCAGGGAAATGTTTTCCAATACATGTATTACCTCGTTTCCCCTCTTGTAGGTTTTTGTCAGATTTCGGATGGATACAATCGAATTATTCATATTCATTTATTATTCTTCGATTATCTCCACTTTCCTGCCGCTTTTCACCTTTTTATTCCAGTTCGTCACTATTTTTTCGTTGCCGTCTAAGCCCGATACTATCTCTATCATAGAATCGTAACGCCTTCCCGTACTCACGATCTTTTCTGCCAGCCGGTTATTTTCTATCGCATACACAACGCTTTTTTCTCCTATTGTCCTGACCGCTGTTTCGGGAACCGCTTTTATCGGATTTCGTTCATCATCCGTTGACTGACGTTTTAAAAATGCCACTTTCGCACTCATCTCCGGCATAATGCGGGGATCTTTATCGACAAATGCCGCTTTTACCAATATTGATGCCTTCGTCCTGTCAGCGGTAGGAACAATCATATGCACTTTTCCGCGAAATCTTTCGTTTGACAAGGCATCCAGTTGAATTTCACAGGGCTGTCCCAGACTTACCTGTTCGATATTCGATTCCGATACATCAACTTCCGCCAGAAGAGAGTCAAGATCGGCAATTGTCACTACAGACGCCCTCGCATTCACCGCAGCGCCCACAGGAGTGACTATGTCGCCGATATCGGCATTTTTTGTCAAAACAACCGCGTCAAACGGAGCGCGTAAATACGTATAATCAAGATTTACCCTCGCCTCTTTTACCGCCGCTTTGCCGGCGCGTATTGCCGCTCTCCTCTCCTCAACTGCCGCAATGGCAAGCTTATATTTTGCTTCCGCCGAATCATATTCAGATGGAGAAACGACTCCCTTTTGCAAAAGCTCTATTGTTCTATTATAGGAAAGCCCAGCTTCAGTAAGTTCAGCCTCCGCCTGTCTGAGCCGGTATCGGGCAACATTCAAATCGGCCTTTGCCCTTTTCAGGGCTGCAACTGCATCATTATTTTCAAGGCATGCAATAACATCTCCCTTCTTTACCCTGCTTCCCTCCTCCACCGACAAAGATACAAGCCAACTGGTAATTTTCGATGATACTGCGGATTTTCGCTGGGCAACAATATACCCGCTCGCATTTAAAAGGGTAAAGGTCTGTGAAGGAAATATCGTGGATATGTTTGACACTCTGACATGGACAGCAGGTTTTATAATGCCCGTTCCGTAGAATACCCCTGCCATAATAATGCCTGCAATAATAAAAAAGGGGATTCCTTGTATTTTCTTACTGCGACGCACCTGAAATTTTGATTTATCAATGCGAAGTTTTGTCAGATCATCAACCATTTGATTACAACTTAAACCAGCAGATATTAATTAGGTCTTCGGCAACTTTTAACAGAGTGGGCAGGGCATTGCCCACCAAACGTAGAGACGCATTGCTATGCGTCTCTACAAACAACGTGAGACGGTGGGTGATGCCCACCCTACAAAGATTGAAACTCCGGAACATTACATTATTATACGCCTTGTGTCATACAACTGAATTGTCCGTTCATATTTAACATATTGACATTCGTTCTTAAAATAGTAAACTTATTATATATTCTACGCCACATTTTTCCCTAAACTTTTTCCCTATTTCTTTCATCTGCAAAAATCACAATGAAACCACTTACCATAAAAGGGAAAATATTACTATTCGGGCTTTGCATCTCGCTCATACCAATTACCCTTATCACGGTAATTTACTATTGCCACCTCAGAACTTTGCTTCGGAATCAGGAAATCAATGGATTAAAAGCAATCGCACAAACAAAAAATAATCATATACTTTCGTGCATTACTTCAAAAGAGAACAGGACAATTGATTTCAGCAGCGATGGATACATAAGGGAACGGATCGAAAAAATAAAGCACGGAAAATATTCTCAAAATATTGTTAAATCATTAGACAACTATTTAAGAACTACCAAGATACCCATAGATCACGACCTAAAGGGTATTCATATAGTAGACGCTGAATGCAAAACTATTACATCAACACATGAAGAAATAACGGATACATTTATTTCCCATGAAAAAGATATTATCTCCAACGTAAACTTTTCCAATAAGAAGGCATACGTTACCGCTTCCCATGTATGTCATTTCTGCAATGAGAAGAGGTTTCACATAATTTCTCCCATTTACTCCCTAAAAAGCACACAAAAAAAACCTTTAGGATATCTTATTACTTGTTACGATTTATCAGCAATAAATGAAATCACCACCGATTATAAAAATCTGGGTGATACGGGAGAAGTATACCTGGTAGACAAAAACAAGATTATGATTACTGATACTAAGTTGCATTCAAAGGAATGCTAATAATCCAGTCGAAGCCAGCTATCCCGGCGATTTTTTTCTTGTCATTTTCCAGTGTCACCAAAGCGTCCATTAGTATGTCCTCAACTGCATCCATACTATCAAACACCTTGTTCGCAAACCACTTCTCGCGTATCTCATCCCAGATATGTTCCACAGGATTGCATTGTGGACTGTAAGCGGGCAACCAAACCAACCTCATATTTTGAGGAATTTTCAATTCCT
>VGXV01000076.1 GCA_016873165.1 Planctomycetota bacterium
TTATCTTGCTCTTTAACCATTTGGGTTACCTCCTCTTATTATTAGGTTAATGTCACTTACCTTATTATAATGAGGTAATCCAGATGATTTCACCTACTTTTTCTTCCCTCTCGTGCAAGATTCAGGTAATATATTAATATTGAGTAAGAAGGCTTAAGGGATGTGAGCTTCTCTGTGCAAAGGCATAACAGGTGGGGTTGGTTTTGCGTAACTTAACCTTGCAAAACGATTCCTTTTTTCATTCTCTTTCAAAAACAATTAAAAACTATGCAAATACCCCGTGCTTTTGCAGATATGGCAGATGGTTTTTTTCTTGTTTTCCTTCCCTAAAATCTCTTTCCGGGCGGAGATGTACATTTCGTTATTCCATATTTGGGCAAATGATTCCTTCTGAATATTGCCAAACGCAAATGTTTCACTGTAAACGGCGCAGCAGGGCAATACAGCGCCATCCCAGTTAATCACCGTTTCTGTCCAGGGAAGATCGCAGGCGATTCGTTTTTTCTTTTTCTTCTCAGAACCGACCATAAATTTCCGGTTTTCGGGTATCCACCCGGCGTCCCTTTGCAACGCACTTTGCGTCGTTTCAAAGATTTCTTTCCCCATGTCGGGCCTCATCTTATTTATTTTAATCTTAACACCGATATCTTTTGCCATTTTTCGCGCTTGCTCTCTCTCATGTTCATTGTGTTTAAAAACATGAAATAACCATACCAGTTTCGTTTTGCAGCGGGACATTTCCTTTTTCTTCTGAACAAGACGTTTCATGTTGTCCATCACCACATCAAAATCCCCTCCGACATGGTACCTGAGGTACGTCTCCTTACTGGTTCCGTTACAGGAAATATAAATAATCTTTAGCCCCGACTGTAACAATTCCCCAATATCGGCATCATCCAGCTTCAATGAAAGATTTGTGCTTATTTTTACCTCCACGCCATATTTCATGGCATAGCGGATCATGGGCAATAGTTCTTTATTTAAAAGGGGTTCTCCCCAATTATATAATCTTATCAGACTGAGGTGACTGCCGATCTCGTCAAGTATTTTTTTGTATAAATCAAAGGGCATGAATCCCTTTTTGGCGCTTTTATCATGCTGCCCTGTCGGGCATAAAGGACACCGTAAATTGCATATATTGCCGGATTCGATGGTGATTTTTGAGGGAAAATAGGGCAAGCGCGTCTTGCCAAGGAAGGTCGAGAGGCGGGATACTATTGAATTAGATATCTTTTTCATGATGAATTCTTTTCTCTGCCATTTCTCCGCGTACGTTCCCAAAGTTTTACGTATTTAACAAATATGTAAAAAGAGTTCGTAATCGCAAGGATAAAGCCGGGAAGTCCGTCTAAAAATCCCCTCTTCATTATATATACTTTGAGAAATTTGTAAACCGGCCTGAGAACAAGCTGGAACAAACTGAAATCTTTATCACGATCTATCATGATGCCGGCAAAAACGTCCGAATAATTATCGATTGTCCGTAACTGATGGGAAAGATTTTTATAGTTGAAGTGATACAAATCGTGTCTCAAATACCGTGTTTTTCCCTCTATAATTACCCTTCCATGAGGGTTTGTTCCCTGCCATGTTCCGCATCCTCTTTTGAAAAGACGCAATTGATAATCGGGATACCAGTCACCGTGAAATATCCAACGGCCAAGGTAACAGCTTCGCCGGGGGAAAAGAAATCCATCTGTTGTGCCGGGATTTTTAAGGACGTCTTGTATTTCTCTCGTAAGTTCCGGCGACAATCGTTCATCTGCGTCAAGGCAAAGGAGCCAGTCTTTTGTTGCCAGCCCTATCGTATAATTCTTCTGATCGATGTTTCCTCCCCACTGGCGTTGATATACCCGATCCGTATATTCTTTGCAGATATCAACCGTCTTGTCTGTGCTGAGAGAATCCACCACAATGATTTCACCCGCCCATTTGACGCTTTCAAGGCAATCGCGAATCCGGGCTTCTTCGTTAAAGGTAATAATACAAACTGAGACAGAATATGTATAGGCCATTTTACAGTGGTTGTTTTGAAATCCTTAAGCACGAAAGCAGGACATGATTATACTCTATGGGCTCATTATTTGTGATTTTATAGGCAATGCTGTACAATTCAATACGGACAAACGTAGAGACGCATTGCTATGCGTCTCTACAGTCCGTGCCACCTATTATCTGTGTAAAATGCACATTTTGTAAGTATGTTGGGTATCGTACGCCACAAGCATCCGTTTTTCGAAGGCTTCGACTTCGCTACCCGCGGGTTCAGGTTTGTAACCCAATGTCATTAAGTTTATTTGGTGGGAGATGCCCACCCTTATATGTTGCTTGTACCCAAACTCCCGTTTGGGCACATATTTTTAAAGACATCTTATTCCGGTTCCGGAATGTTGTTTTCTGTATCCGTTCCCATTTCCATTTCAGTTTCGGATTCGGATTCGGCTTCCATTTCTTCCTGGGGCGGATTTTCTTCGGGGACTACACGGGCAACCGAAATTAATTTGTCCGTTTTATCAATATCAAATAGTTTAACCCCCTGTGTATTTCTTCCGATAACCCGGATTGTGTTTACCGGAGTGCGAATAATCTTTCCCCCTTTTGTTATCATGATTAGCTCATCATTTTCCCTGATGTCAATCAATGCCACCACTTTTCCGTTTCTTTCGGTGGTTTTGATATTGATAACTCCCTGGCCACCTCTGTTTTTTGCTGAATACTCTCCAAAATCTGTTCGTTTGCCAAAACCGTTTTCACAAATGGCCATGAGTGAAGCCTGTTCATCGACAACAACCATACCCCGCACTTTATCATTATTCTTAAGCGTTATTCCTTTCACCCCGCGCGTGACGCGTCCCATAGACCTGACGTCTTCTTCCGAAAAACGTATCGCCTTCCCCTGCTCTGTACCGAGAATAAGGTCTTGTTTTCCGGTGGTCAATTTTACCCCGATTAGTGTATCGCCTTCATCGAGGGTGATTGCCATAATACCGCCCTTTTTCGGATTGCCATACGCATTGAGCACGGTCTTTTTGATAATCCCATTGCCGGTCGCCATCACCAGTTGCCGTTCGTCAAAATTTCGCACAGGAATGAGAGAAGTAACATTTTCACCTTCCTTTAATTCCAGCAGGTTAATAAGCGCCCTGCCTTTTGCTATTTTGCCCATTTGAGGGACATCGTACACTTTAAGCCAGTAAACCCTTCCCTGATCCGTAAAAAAGAGGATATAGTCATGGGTAGAAGCTACAAACAAATGTTCAATAAAATCCCCTTCTTTCATTTCTGCGCCGACAACTCCCTTTCCTCCCCGCTGCTGTTTGCGGTAGGCGCTTAATGGAAGCCGTTTAATATATCCCTCATGGCTGACAATGACCGTAACACTTTCTTCCGTAATAAGGTCTTCTATGTTTAATTCATCCACGGCGCCAACAATTTCCGTCCGGCGCTTGTCTCCGAAGTGCTCTTTTATTTCCGCAACGTCCTTTTTAATGATATCCAATACTAACTTTTCGTTCGCCAATATTGCCTGGTATTCTTTTATATCCGCGCACAGTTTTTCATATTCGGCTTCTATTTTTCCCTGCTCAAGTCCCGTAAGCCGCTGAAGCCTCATATCCAGGATAGCATTTGCCTGAATTTCCGAAAGGGAAAACGAAGACATAAGCCCTTTTCGCGCCATATCTACCGTATCCGACGTTTTAATTAACTCAATGACCTTGTCTATATTCTGTAATGCAATCCTCAGACCTTCGAGTATGTGCGCTCTGTGTTGCGCCTTTTCCAGCAAAAATTTCGTCCTGTTGACGATAACGACTTTTCTGTGATCAATGTAGCATATCAGCATCTGTTTCAAGTTCAGTGTTTCCGGACGATTATTTACCAGCGCAATCATGATAATGCTGAAACTGTCCTGCAGTTTTGTATGTTTATACAACTGGTTTAAAACAACATCTTCATCCTCTCCCTTTTTCAGGTCGATAACCAGGCGGCTTCCTTCCCTATCGCTCTCATTTCTCACATCGGAAATGCCCTTGAGTTGTTCTTCACGAACCAGGAGGGCAATACGTTCCAAAATATTATCTCTGTTGAGCTGGTAAGGAATTTCCGTTACGACAATGCTCTTTTTCCCGGTTTTGGATGTTTCTACGTGCGCCCGTGCCCGTACGATAATGGTACCCCTGCCCGTTTTGTACCCTTCATTAATTCCGTCTGTTCCGCAGATTAACGCTCCTGTGGGGAAATCCGGGCCTTTGATTACCGTCATCAGTTCTTCTATGGTGACGTCAGGGTTGTCAATTACCATGGTAATTCCGTCGCATATCTCATTGGTATTGTGCGGCGGGATACTTGTTGCCATGCCGACCGCGATGCCGGAACAACCATTACAAAGCAGGTTAGGGAATTTTGAGGGAAGAACAACCGGTTCCGTGCGTGTATCATCATAGTTGGGAGTATAATCAACCGTTTTCTTCTCCAAATCCTCCATGATCGTCATTGTCACGTCCGTCATGCGCGCTTCCGTATAACGCATTGCGGCAGGTGGGTCTCCGTCAATTGAGCCGAAATTTCCCTGTCCTTCGATAAGTGGATAACGGTAATTAAAATCCTGCGCCATACGAACGAGGGTAGGATATACTACCTGCTCGCCATGCGGATGATAATTTCCCGTTGTGTCGCCCGCAATTTTGGCGCACTTTCTGAATTTGGCACGCGGGCCAAGATTAAGATCGTTCATAGCAACGAGGATACGCCTTTGCGAAGGTTTCAATCCGTCCCTTGCGTCAGGAAGCGCCCTGCTCATGATAACGCTCATGGCATAGCTGAGGTATGAATCCTTCATCTCTTCTTCAATAAATAAATCTTTTATATTTTCTTTTCTTTCTGACATCTGTTACTTTCTCACCGGAGAAAAGGGTTATTTTTTTTCTCTTCTGCCAGTGTTGTAGAGGGACCATGACCGGGATAGACGATTGTTCTCTCATCGAGGACAAGTAATTTATTTTTAATAGATTGTATAAGCGTTTCCTGACTGCATCCCGGAAAATCCGTGCGTCCTATTCCTTCTTTAAAAAGGCTGTCACCGGAAAACAACACGGGGGGATGCCCGTTTTCCTGATTTTTACTGTAAAGGCATATCCCGCCCGGGGTGTGGCCCGGAGTATGAAGTATTTCAAAAACGCATTTGCCTACAGAGATTTTGTCTCCGTCTTTAAGCAGCCGGTCTGCGTGCGGTGATCTTACTGTCGCCCCGCCGTAAAAGGCGGCAAGAATCGAAAGATTTTTTGCCGGATAAGGAAGCATGTCCTGGTCTTTCTCGTGGATGCAAATTTGCATATCAGGAAACGTCTTTTTCAGCATGGCATTTGCCCCGATATGATCTCCGTGACCATGGGTAAGTACGATCTGTTTTGGAACCAGTTTCGATTCGGTGATAAAGGTGATTATTTTTTCCGCATCGGCGCCCGGGTCAATAATCATCGCATCAACAGAATCATTGCCTTTCACAATGTATGTGCATACCTGCAACGGACCGACATGTATTTTTTTGATAATCATCTATGATTATTTATTACCTTAAATACTCTTCTATCAAGGTCTTCAGTTCTTTCACACTTTCATTATTCCACAACCCGATGATTTTTCTTTCCCGCACCGCATTTTCCACTGCATCGGAAGCATGGGCGGCGTTTTTCATAATATCCTCCCCATAGATTCTTCGCACCTTGCCGGGTTCGCCTTTCTTTGAATCGGTAGGCCCCAGAATATTTCTTATCTCATTGATTGCATTCGGGCCGCGATACAAGAGGGCGATGCAGCGGGCCGTTCCGGGTTTCTTTTTTTCCGATGCTGTTGCCTTTGCCACATCCAGTCCGGTCATGTAATGCACAATTTTATTAAACTCATGTATCGCGTTCATTCCCTTTAACTGTTCCGTTAACTGCGCTGCATGGCCATTAATCGTCGCTTCCGGAATTTCGAAAGAGAAAATTGATTTAAGGCTTTCCCTTAGTTGCGCTGCGACCTTCTCGGGCTTGGGTTTTAGTTTTTCTTCAAATATGCTTACCAGCGGACCGTAAAATTCTTCCGCCTGCGCAATGCTCATGGTCAATAATTTTATGCCCACAATGAATAAACCGGTTCGCGAAAACATATCGATGATATTGCCGGGCAATGGGCTTTGCTTTTCGAAAGGTTTCAAAATTACCAGCGTTGTTTCAGGTTTTACCCCCTCGGAAAATGTAACGACATTTTCCAAAACCCCGCCGTCGGTTGCTAAATAATCCGCAAATAATTTAAGTTGTTTCTTGTTGGAGTTATGGTCGGCGGCAGTCAGAACTGCAGGTTCAAAATATTCAACCGTGCCGTCAGAACGTTCTATATAGTCGCCAAAACTGCCGCGAATCGTATGTCCCTGAAAGCTTGAAATAGGACCAATTACGTCGTCTTTTAGTTTTTTTATGGCGTTTTGTCCTTTAAAGAAAAGCAGCACCGACCTGTTGGTAATGCCAAATTTGTTGCCCTTTTTCAGGCCGTTATTAATATAATTAATCATAACTTCTTTCCATGAGGACTTTCCTTCCTGTTCCTCAATGGTGGCGCAATATTTCTCAACAAACGCATCGCTTGGAGCAAACATTGTCGCCCCGATAAATTCGAGATTTGTCAATGAAAGCAAACGGCCTAAAATACCCCCCGTGCGGCTCTTTAAAAGACTGTAAGGTGTTATTAACGCATACGTTAGTTCTTCTTCCATAATATCCTATATTCTCCAACAACAAGTAAAAAATCAAAGAGTTATAAAAGATTAAATGGTAGCACAATACGTAGTATTAATCAAATATTTTCAACGAAAGTATCCAGATATTACAAATTCACAAATTGCTGATTCTAAAGGAATTTCTATGACATTGACTCATTGTGCACGAAGTGATACACTTTTTTTATTTATACTTAAAAAATAGTGCAATGCTTCGACTCCGTTCAGCATGACTCCGCTGTCTCCCTGAGCGGAGTCGAAGGGTCTGTTTCTGAGTAAAAAACCTATTTAATATTTCGAAAACCATATTTGTTTGACGATAAAACATTTTCTTAATACAGGTGAGAATGGACTCCATAAGTTCCTTTGGTTTAAAATCATACGAAGAAGCATTCGGGTTTCTGAATAAGTCACTCGACTATGAAAAGCTCATCAGTTACCAGTATAATGCATCAACATTCAGCCTTGACAGGATGTTTCGTCTTCTTGCACATGTGGATAATCCGCACAAGGAATATCCCTCCCTCCATATAACGGGAACAAAAGGAAAAGGGTCGGCTTCGATCATGCTGTCAACTATCTTTCAACATGCTGCGTATAATACCGGGCTTTTTACGTCGCCGCATTTAACAGACATTAAAGAACGAATTCAGTTAAATCATAGAAATATACCCGAAACGGATTTTACCGAGGCATTGAACAGTCTTGTGCCATACATTCAGCATTTGAGAAATACAAACCCGTCCGAATCTCCCACATTTTTTGAAACGCTTACCGCGCTATGTTTTCTCTATTTTAAAAAACATAAAATCGATATGGCCGTATTGGAAGTGGGCATGGGAGGGCGTCTGGATTCGACCAATGTAGTAATGCCGCTCGTTTCCATTATCACGAACATCGGTCTTGATCATGTGAATATTTTGGGGCATACAATATCCGAAATAGCATATGAAAAGGCCGGAATCATCAAAAAAGGCATTCCGGTAATCTCTGCCGCGGAAAAGCAGGATGCCCTTTCTGTTATAAAAGAAGTCTGTAAAGAAAAGAGCGCACCCCTGTATCTTCTGGGCAAAGATATTCAAATAAACAACGCGCAACCCTCTATAAAAAATGGCATAAAAGGGCTGTTGTGTACTATTAAAACATGGCAACGTACCTATGAGAATTTATTTATTTCGCTCCTGGGAATTCACCAGGCAAAAAATTGCGCCGTGGCATTGGGGGCGCTGGAAGTCCTGAGGGAACAAAACAATATTTCCATCGACAACGAAACCATACGCGACGCGCTTGCACATATCCGGTGTCCCGGACGGATAGAGATTTTCAGGGAAAATCCGTTGATTATATTGGATTATGCCCATACCGTAGAATCGATGGCGTCGTTGCGGGAAACCTTATTTGAAAATTTCACCTTCGGTAAACTGATCATTATATTAGGATTTTCACAGGACAAGGAAATTGACAATATCCTCCCGGAGATTGTGCCCTGCGCGAACATTATTTTTGTTGCCAAGAGCGCGAATTCCCGCGCCGCGTCCCCTGAAGACCTGGCAAAAAAAATAAAAGATATATATGGGAAACAGGCAAAAATATGCGATGATGTCAGGCAAGCCGTAATGGGGGCGTTGCGTATTATCTCCCGCAACGATTTGCTGTGCATTACCGGATCGGCATACATTGCAGGTGAAGCAAAGAAGGAATTGATGTGTCAAAGCTTCGCTGCGGTATAATTTTAATAAAATGAATATCAGTTTACATAATAAAACAATTGCGGCAATAGCAACTCCTCCGGGAGAAGGGGGGATTGGCAAGATTATTGTTTCCGGGCCTGAGGCATTTGCAATTGCAAACAAAATCTTTGCCGGGAAACACATAAAAGACCTTTGCAATGTGGAAGATAACAAACTTTATTACGGCCATATTGCAGATGGCGTTCAAAAGATCGACGAGGTCATCCTGAATATTGAAAAATCCGGGAACAGCTTCACCGGCGAAGATATCGTGGAGATAAATTGCCACGGCGGCATCCGTATCCTCATGCGAGTGTATGAACTGGTTGTCTCACACGGGGCAAAAAAGGAAGAATGGGAGGGATTGGCTGCTCAGGCGGTTGAAAATAACAAAATTGACGGCATCCGGAAAGAGGCATTGAGTGAACTCATTACTGCACGCACAAAATTGTGCGCCAAAGTACTTTTAGATCAATATCAGGGAGCATTATCGAAGGCGCTCCATGAGTGTCTGGACATGATAAAAGAAGCAAAACAATTTCCCGGAGAGAATGAAAATACGGACGCAAGAAATGATATTTTTGTTGTAAAAGAAATAACGCATCGTATGGAATCCCTTCTCAACACTGCTCCGTTCGGCATGGCATTAACCTCTCCGCAGGCAATAGTAATCCTTGGAAAACCAAACGTAGGAAAATCAACGCTGATTAACGCAATACTCGGCGAAGAACAAATGATCGTGCATCATGAACCCGGAACCACACGCGATTATGGAAGTGAATTCATCTCTGTTAAAGATATTCCGTTTGAAATCATCGACACCGCAGGCATAAGAAAACCGGAAGACGTGCTGGAATCCATGAGCATTGAAATGACGCGGGAACAACTCAGGCGCGCGGATAAGGTGCTTGCCGTCTTTGACAATTCCAAACCCTTCGATCATGAAGATATGGAAATATTGAACTCCTTGAAGTTGTGGAAAGCGGCGAAAGACTCTGAAGAACAGAGATCGCATATCATAATTCCGCTGATAAACAAAAACGACCTCCCCGCGCAATTAGATAAAAAAGTCATTGAAGCAGAACTTGCCGCTCCGGTATGTTACATTTCCGCGCAGAAACAAGAAGGACTTGACATTGTATACGAAAAACTCGTGCAGGAGTTCGGCGCCCTTTATCACCCCGGAAAACCTGTCGTTTTTAATAAAAGGCAATTTTATTTGCTTTCGGGGGTATACCGGATGTTTGAAACAACCACATCCCAAGTCGCCGCTATACGTAAATTAAAGCATATCTTGACAGAATGTTTACAGGGAACCCCTTAGTGGGTTCAGGTTACAAACCAATGTCATTAACTTAAGCAACCCTGACAAAAGGGTGGATTAAGCGACAGCGAATCCACCTTTCCTGTGCATATTATTTGGTGGATTCGGCGTAAAATACAACGCCTTAATCCATCCTAAATTGGAGAAAAAGTTAGTAACTATGCAATAAAACCTTGCAATTTCGTTGTATTCTCTGTATATTAAGGCCATTTGTTAATTAATAACTAGCTATTGCTATGGCCTATATAATAGAACAGAAAATAAAGGGCAAGATATACCTCTGCAAGGTTGAGAGTTACTGGGACAAAGCAAAAAAACAACCTCGTCAAAGAAGAACCTATATCGGTCCAAAGCGGAACGGAAATAAAGCCAAAACCAGGCAAAACCAATCCAGTTTGGTCTCAAAAGGG
>VGXV01000077.1 GCA_016873165.1 Planctomycetota bacterium
CAAGACCTGCACCGTAGTCATCGTACAAATGCTTAAACGTGAGAATAGCGCCGCCCGCCGGTACGATCAGTGTCGGGCTTTGAAGCCACGATTCTCCGACAGCGCTTACCCAATAAGCATGCATTTCATTGGCTGCTCCGCCTGCATTTGCAGTAGCGCTGACGCTCCACCTGTTAGTAGATACACCTCCGGCATAACCCTGAGACCAGCACAGCGGGAAAGCGGCATCATCGAAATAATTGCAATATGGCAACGGAAATGGATCGCAAGGCGAGCTGCCGGAAACGGCAACATTCGCCGAAGCTCCTCCGCCAGCATTAACTATGGTACCGGTATAAACCGTGTTAGGCGCTGTGGGCTTGAAAACCACATAAATATTCTGGCTGACGGTTCCACCGTTGTAAGGCACCATAATCGGTGCAGCGCTGTAAGGCCCGCCGGAAGTGGCTGATACTTCAAAATTCGGAGGCGGGGTTACCGTTATATTTCCTGCCGGAGGATTAAGATTTCCGCCGGTCAGTGCGTACGGCAATTCGGTGGACGTTGAACCCGATGGCCAGGAGCCGAAATTGAGTGAGCCCGGAATAGCAGATAACCAGGGATTTGTCGGAGCGACTATATTGACCAGGTAATCTTCGGTTTCGCCCCATGTATAAGTTCCGCAGGGTAAAATGCCAGAAGGTACAGTAGTTTCAACATTCACTACGCGCATCATGGTAACACCGAGCGTTGCACCGGCTGGAACAGAGATGTTACCGGTCTCGAAATGCGGACCGGAGGTAGCGGCAGCAGAAACATATTCTTCTTCATCGGGATCAGCAAAATCGCCGTCTGCATTGTAGTCTATAAAGATCTTAATGGCATTACTGTAATTTCCGCCGCAGGTGCCTATCTGAACGCTGAAAGGAATAGAAAGAGACGCAACCAGATCAGGAGCTGCAACAGTAGTGGTATAATTGCTGTACATGTTTTTTACAGAACCCGGACCGGGGGCAAGCGTACTGCAGTCCGAACTATTATTCAGGGCTCCAACGGTTACATTGAAAATATCCTCGTCGGCAGTTGAAGTAGCAGAGGAAGTACAATATTTCGAATACCAGTATGTACTTCCGCTTACTGCAACATTTTGTGTAGTAGCACTTCCTCCCGCATTTGTAACGTTGCCGGAATAAAGGGTGTTAGGGGCGGAAGGCTGGAATCTTACTGTAATGGTTGAGTTGGGAAGTGAGCCTCCCGTGTAAGGAACCAATACGGATCCTGCAAATGGGGAACCGGCATACGACACAAGGAAATCTCCGCCGACGGGAGCCGTAACAGTAATATTACCGGCAGCCGGTGTTAGATTTCCGCCTGAAAGAATATAAGGAAGGTCGAAAAAGCTTGCCGGTGCAACATAACCAAAATTAAGTGTGTTCGGAATTACAGTCAGGTAGGGTGCAGCAGTAGCCGCCCCTGTAATTTGTACATTCGGGCGCATGGCGTGCACGCCGGAAGATGCAGTTACATCACATCCGCTGCTGGTTGACAAATCGTTATAATAATATGCATGGGTATTTGCAGTGGTCGTAGTGTAGTAAACATGCGAGTTGTTGGACCAGGTTGCATTGTTGTAACAAACCTTAACCAGGAGATTGCTGGTACCGTTCCATGCAAATGGTGCGGTAAACGTATAGGTATTCCAGCCTACAACAGGAGTTACGTTTGCGGTATAGCAAGTAGTCCATCCTGTGGTTGTGAAACTGGTGAGGACTGTAAGTGCAGTATGCTGCAGTGAAATCGTAAAGCTGTTGCACGTGAATGCAGCAGAGGATGAAACATTAAACGCCCATGCCGTGATGTTTCCTGCGCCAAGGCCGGCAGTGCTAAGCTCCGAAGCCAGGAATAACAGCTGATCCTGGCCGTCCATCCAGTATGTTTTATAGGGAGTAACGGTAGAGGTAGTTCCTGTTGTTGTCGAAGTACCTGTACCGATGGTTACGACAACAGAAGTTGCATCCGTTTCATCTTTCATAAGGCCCGAACCAAAATACACATTGGCATCGGTATAACCAGTAAATACCTCAGCATCTGCTAATTTTTCCGCAGTGCTAAGAGGCGCTTTCTGTATTTCGGTATTTCCCGGGCTTTCGCTAATAATCTGAATCTCCTTTTTCACATCAGCCCCGGAGGAGGAGTTTTTCGCAGTCGAGGTAGCCACTTGTTTCTGGGCTATTACGACCGTTGTTGATAATAGTACTATCAACATCAATTGCCAAAATTTTGTAAACATTTTCATGTGTAATTAATTAAGTGAAACTTTCAAAATAACTTACCCCAAATAAAACACGAGATAAGAGATGTTCGAGTAAGAGTTATTGACAACACAATATTAATAAAACAATGAATATGATGTAAAAAAATGAGCCAAAAGGAATTTTCTTTGAATTCTATGATAAAAGAATTTTCAGAAAAGACCATTATGCTGATGCAATTGCATTACAGTCGGTTGTTAGAGAAGGAACGCAGGCAATATGCTGCATTAGAATCGTTAAAACTGGGCAGAGGCGGAGTAGCCTATATCTGTAAGATACTTGGGGTGAATAAGAAAACGATTACCCAAGGCAGGAAAGAGTTGACCTCGGAAATGGAAACATTTATACCCGGGACCCGGCAACGAAAAGTAGGTGGGGGCAGAAAAAAAAACTGATAAAGAACCAGAGATAAAGGAAAAACTCACCGCGCTGATAGAGCGATTTAAAGCAGGCAGTCCGACAGACAGTAATACGTTTTGGGTAAGTTTAAAACCTTTTGCTATAGCAAAGCTTTTCAAGGAAGAGCACAATATCAGTATAAGCAGCGGAATCGTAAAGCGGCTATTAAAAGAATTAGGATATGGATTTCGTAAACAGGCTAAGCAGTTGGCAACGGGTAGTTATGCCTTGCGAAACGAACAGTTCAATATTATTTGCAATTTAGTTTTGGCAATGAGTTTAGAGAGTCCAATCATAAGCATTGATTGCAAAAAGAAGGAAAAGCTGGGGCGTCTTTATAGAGGAGGAAAATGCTTTGCTACGCATACTTTAAATGTTTATGACCACGATTACGAGTATTTGTCAGAAGGGAAAGTAATACCGCAAGGTATTTATGACATGCAAGCCAATAACGGCTACATGACAATAGGATGCAGCAGTGAGACGGCCGATTTTATTGTAGACAATTTGCTTTGGTGGTGGGATGAATATGGAATACATCAATATCCAGAAGCAAGTAATATTTTGCTTTTATGTGATGCCGGCGGAGCAAACTCATACCGACACTATATTTTCAAACATCGCCTACAGTTGTTTGCTAAACAAACAGGTTTATCTGTAATTGTGAGTCACTATCCTCCCTATTGTTCTAAATGGAACCCTATTGAACATAGGTTATTCAGTCACGTTCATCGGGCAATGGAAGGTGCTATTTTTTCAGATTACGAAACGGTAAAGAAAACCATTGAAAATACAACGACAAACACGGGACTCAATGTAAAGGTCAGACTTAACCTTAATGAATACAAGACAGGATTCATTGTAAAAAAAGATGACATTGATGAAAAAAGAATTCTTTACCATCCAAAGATACCAGAACTAAATTATCGGATTTTTCCGTAGTTTGGGGTAAGTTATTTTGAAATTCTTACCTAAAAAACTAACTTTCCCAAAAGTGCCATATAAAGGCTGATTTGTCCATTGTGCAAAATTTGAAACTGCCTCATCTTTGCATCATTATTTAATCACTTAAAATTTATAAAGATGGATACATTAAAAAAGTTAGTTGCTTCATTCTACAATGACTGCTTAACAGTTAACGAAACGACCAATACAAATGAAGTTTTGGAAAAATTATTATCAGATAACTTTCAGTCAATCAATGCCAAGGAAACAAAAGGTAAAGCTCAATTAATTGGTCAAATTGCAGGTTTTTGGAAACTGATGCCCGATATGAAATGGGAAATCAAGGATATGGTACAAGAAGGTAACCAGGTTGTGGTAAGAAGCGAATTTTCTGCTTCGCCAAAAGGAAACTTTATGGGAATGGAATTGGATGGTTCAAAGTCTTTCAAAACTATGGCAATGGATATGCACACTATAGAAAACGGACAAATAAAAACTGTTTACCATATTGAAGAGTGGACAACTGCAATTGCTCAATTAAAATCTTAATCTCTAAAGTAAAAATAAAATGAATAAAATAATTTTAGGCTTAATGGCCATCATAATTTTCACTTTTGTTTCTTGTAACAAAGCCGATGATGACACACCGAAAACATTCACTCTGAAAAGTGCAGATGTATCAACCGTATTTACGCAAGAGCAATTTGGCGAAGGACAAAACGGTTGCACAGGTGGTAATAAATCACCACAACTTACCTGGGAAAATGCTCCATCCGGGACTAAAAGTTTTGCAATAACGATGATTGATATTAATGCTTTTGGACCTGGTATTCCTTTTGACCATTGGTTGGTGATAAACATTCCGACTACAAGTAATTCCTTAGTTAAGGACGCAGGAAATATTTCTGGTGCAAACCTTCCATTAGGTGCAAGTCATACGCCAAATGGTGCCTATCCAAATTATGTAACAAATCCTGATTTTGTTAAAGCATATGCAGGTGTTTGTCCAAATGTTGGAAACACCAATCAATATGAAATTACGGTTTATGCTTTGAATGTTGCGACTTTAAATGTAACTGCAAATGCTACTTCAACTGATGTAAAAGCAGCGATTAAATCAACTACTATTTCATCAGCTAAAATGAGCGTAACCGCATCCCGATAAAACTATGGTAAACTCAAATTACAGACGAGATAAAATCCCGATGTGGATTAATATCATTTCTATCATTGTGATAGCAATATTAGCTTTTCAAATGTATGCTTGTTACTTTAATCCAAGTTTGGCTTATGGAAAATTTGAAAATAATGATGCCAACCTACAAGCAATATTGACATTAGCAGGAAGAAATTTTGTAATGATTGTGGTTACTCTATTAGCCTTAAAATCTCAAAATGCAATGTTTTTAGCTTTTACATTTATAATGAATTTTGCAAGAGAAATTTATGATATGGTATTAGTTGGCTATCTCGACCATTTTTCACTGAAAGGAATAGGAATGATGGCAACATTTTTAGTGTTTTTAATTCCCTATATTTTTGCTCTCAAAAAAAAACGACAATTGGCTTCTAAAAACGACTGAGAAATATCAAATAATAAAAAGTGTTTTCTATCTTTGGACGGGAAACATTTTTTTGCTTTTAACCAACGGACAGAAAAAGCACATACACCTAATCGAGTAGTCGGCCGGTGAGCCGTAAAGCCCACCGGAGCGCCTCTCACACCATCCTGCCACGGGCGGGGCGGTTCGATAGGTATCAGCAATCCCGCTCTTTACACCAGGATTACCTCTGCAATAGTTTAAAATAAGGCTGGTATCCGCCAGCTGGCCGATAAACCTCCCAGTTCGGCTGAGGCTCTGCCTCAGGCACTCCTATCTTTCAGGCTCTGCCTGTTCCATTCACCTTTTCCCTCACTCTATTCATGTAAACATTCTTTTTTGCAGTTCGTGAATTACTAACCGGCTGGGATAGCAACACAGGAATTATGGCCATCGAATGGCTATTTTGATGCCACAGGATTACAGTTTAAGTGAAATTATTAATCGTTTTGGTGATGTTTCTTTGATTTCAATCGCCAAAGAGGATGTTAAGCTGGAACACATCTACTATGAAGTTTTACAAAAACCGTGATAGAACCACGATATTGTTCTAAAATTCCGGGTTGTGAGTAACCCGCACTTACAGGTGATCCACAGGATTCCTGTTGTGAACAAACCCGCATGCTTCAGGGGGATTAAGGAATCGTCCGACCCTGTAGAGGACTTTTGTCCTGATTTTACAAATTTGTGAATTATTCAGGTTAGAATTATATTTGTGCGCTAATAAAGAGGATTGGAAACGTGAGTTTCATGATTTTTTTTAATGAGCTCAGTGTTCACTTTAATACAGATTTTTTAATCCCATGCGATACAAGCGCCTGCTGATAGTTTTCTTAGCCGTTGCAGGAATTTCTTATCCCATCATCAGGAGTTATTTCTACGAGCCTGATGAACGGAGAATTTATGAAGTTTTTTTAAGCACGGAATTTCATAAAATAGATTCTATTATCAGTAAACCGGGATCGAATGAACCGGCAGAAGCTGATTTTCCTCAGATGGCTGCCATGCAAAACTACATGATGACGTTGGATCCCAAACTGAAACGGGTCCCTTCTGAGCGGCTACTTTCGGCCTACCGTTTTACCACTGAACTTACCGCAGGGAAAAGCAAAACAAAAGATGCCTTTGTATGGCAAACTGTTGGAGCGAATATGGGTGGCAGGACGCGAACATTTGCCTTTGATCCGGGTGTGGCATCAGGCAATAAAGTGTGGATTGGTGGGGTAACGGGCGGACTATGGTTTAATTTTGACATCACCAATCCCTGGAGCAGCTGGATTCCGGTAAATAATTTCTGGCCAAGCCTTTCGGTTAGTTGTATTGCGTTTGACCCGGTTAGTCCCTCTGTTTTTTATGTCGGAACCGGAGAGGCTCAAACCGCAGTTGATATGTACCGTGAGTCTTCGGGTGTAGGGATAGGAATCTGGAAAACAACCGACGGAGGAATTACATGGGACTTGCTGCCTTCAACTGAAGGGTTCAAATACATCACGGATTTGAAAGTGAGGGATGAATCTGAAAATACGGTTATTTATGCTGGGGTCGTGTCAGGCACCTACCACGGTATTCCTCATCAGAGTATTCCTGAAGACGGGCTGTACCGTTCGACCGACAAGGGGGTAACCTGGCAGCAGGTGCTTCCCGACATCGCCGGCGAAAACAAACCTTATGCGCCGGCAGACATAGAAATCACGGCAAGCGGCCGGGTTTTCGTCGGTACATCAAAGAATTTTGAAGGAGACGGAGGCTCGGTTATCCTGTTTTCCGACCTGGGAACTCCCGGAAGCTGGACGGTTTATGATGATTATGTTGAGATCATAGAGGATGATCCGGTTTATTATTTACCCGACCGGGTAATCCTGACCAGCGCTCCGTCGAATCCGCAGGTTATTTATGCCTTAATGGGCGCCGGATATCTGAACAACCAGGGATTTAATTATTCAAAGGGACGCTATATACTGAGGTCGGCAAACGGAGGCAATAACTGGGTTCAAAAAAACATACCGGATAATGACCCTGAATGGGCTACAATGGCATGGCATTCGATGACAGCTGCAGTTGACCCGAATAATTCAAATATAGTATTTATCGGCGGAAGGGATGTTTACAGATCAACGAACGGGGGAAATTCGTGGTCGCATCTTTCAGACTGGACGCTCATGTATTCGGGCGGCGGTGATGAGTATGTCCATTGCGATCAGCATACACAGACATACCGGGCAGGCTCTTCAACAGAAATATTCTTTACATGCGATGGGGGTGTTTTTTATACAGGCAATGCACAACAAACTGAGCCGGTTTTTGTGGAAAGGAACAGGAATTATAACACGCTTCAGTTTTATACCTGTGATATATACCCGGAAGCCGGACAAAATTATTTTGTCGGCGGATTGCAGGACAATGGAACTCTGCTTTACCAGGGCGATCCGCCTGAGGTAGGGGATATGATTGACGAAGGAGACGGAGCCTGTTGTTTTTTCGATGAAAATCAACCCTCTGTTATGATCACCTCTTATTACTACAACAGGTATAAAATTTTCCTGAACTGGGACCTGTATGAGAACGTGGATGAATACGGCAGCGGGATTTTTATCAACCCGGCTGATTACGATAGTGATCTGAATATTTTATTTGCCAACGCTGTGACTTTTACAAACCTTTACTCCAATGAAATACTCAGGATTTCGGGAATTCCATATAACATCTCCGGTACATTCATCGAACTGAATACGGGGTTGAATACTTACTTTTCCTGTGTAAAAGTATCGCCGCATTCCCCTCCCGGAACTTCGACCCTGTTTATAGGATCCCAGAATGGTAAGTTGTTTAAAGTCACAAATGCACAATCCTTTCCCCAGACAGTAGAAATAGGAAGCGACTTTTTCCCGACCGCTTATATTTCCTGCATTGCTGTCGGCGGTTCGGAAGATACCCTGATGGTAACCTTTTCGAATTATGGCGTTTCGAAAATCTGGCAGACCTGTAACGGCGGATTGAACTGGTATAATAAAACCGGGAATTTGCCCGATATGCCTGTGCGGTGGGCGTTATATCACCCTGATAATGCACGTGAAGCGATGATTGCCACTGAACTTGGAGTATGGCATACAGCCCACCTTCAACAGGGAGAAGTTACCTGGGAGCCTGAGATTTCGGGGATGGCAAATGTGAGGGTTGACATGTTACAGATGAGAAATAGCGACCTGACAGTTCTTGCTGCCACGCACGGACGCGGACTTTACTGGACAACCTGGCAGCCGACGATAGCTCCTGAAGCTGAATTTACCGCAGATACCAACTCCATTACCCAGGGACAAAGTGTTCAATTCAGCGATCTTTCGACGGGTAATCCTGACACATGGCTATGGACTTTCGGAGGCGGCGATCCTCCGACATGCTCCACGCAACCACCACCACCGGTGGTTTACAATACGCCCGGCTACAAAACCATTTCGCTCACGGTAAGCAACAGCGCCGGATCGGATACGCAGGTAAAAATGGACTTTATTTATGTGGAAGCATTGACGGCTTTAAACGCAGGGGATGAACAGGACATTTCGCTGTCTTATGATTCATTTGGACAAAGAATCATAGTTCGGGCAGGAAGTGAAAATATCTCAGATGCCAGGCTTGGTATCTTTGACTGCAATGGAAGACGGATTTGTTCCGAAAAAATAAATGTAATTTCCGGCCAGACATTTCATAAGCCATTTCGAGGTACCGGCCCCGGCATATATTTGATTTTGTTATACCATCAGGGTATAAAATACACGTTGAAGGTGATTGCGGGTGTATAAAATCATTTGCCAATACTAAATAGTATCTGTCTTTAAATTCCTTTTTTTGATTTAAGAACAAGGAAGATCTATTAGAGAAAATGTCGAAATAACTTCCTCATTATGATAAACAAATGACAGCGAATATACTTCTGCCTGGTAGATTGACATGTCTTCCCTACGGGACTTATGAAATATGTTTTTTCCTTTCCTGCCAATATATTGTCCCTAACGGGACAGTCCCAGAGGGACGAAATATGGGTAGAAAATATTAGCCCGGGATAATCAAGTCCCGTAGGGACGAAATATTTCTCCAGAATGGGTTCATTTCTCTGAACTTCTTCCATTGAAAGTGAATTATATACTCATTCTTGGCAGGTCCCGCCAAAGGCGGGAGCTGCTTAGAATGAGTTATACCGAGAGGAACAGTAACGTAAAATTCGCAAACCTGTTCCGATTCGGTATAAACCAAAAAAACGAGAAAAAAACAATAGGACTCCCATAGCGTCGCGGTAAAGTCCAACTCTGTTTTATCCTCCATCCCCTCTTCATTTTCTTTACAAACGCAATCCCCCATTCAAACTTCTTTCGCTATCTTTGAGCCATCGGTTTGAGGGGACGGAGGATAAAACACTAAGAAGTTGGCGTTCATTGTATAAAACATAAAAAAAGAAAACTATGTCATATTTAGGAATTTCGGTAAAAGAAGCTATAAATAACATTAATAATAGTGTTAATGGTTGGTACCTACCTGCAATTCAACGACCCTATGTATGGGGCAGCAGGTATGAGAATGAAATGTATATTTGTAAGTTGTTTTTT
>VGXV01000078.1 GCA_016873165.1 Planctomycetota bacterium
TAACACACATACAAAAAAATGAACCTTTTCTCAGTGAGGTGTCAAAAAAACAGAGGGTTATATTTGATGCTTTTGGAATCCAGGAAGAGGCTTTACATAGTTATTAACTTTTTCTCCAATTTAGGATAGGAAGCTCACGCTTCCTGTTATAAGAAGCAGGAGCTTCTCAAACACGTGCGTTCCCAAGTCGGAACTTGGGAACGAGTAGAAAAAACCTTATTCGATTGATTACTGAAGAAGAAGAAAATGTAGGATTACAAAAATCTGATCCATGTAAAGCACGTGAATATCTTTTAAAGGGAATGAGGTATGCCAGCCCTTCCCCCTAATTTGAGACTGACCATTGCGGCTGCCCATGCGGCGCGGTCGAGGCTTTTTTCGGTGTCCCATCCCTTTATGAGGCCGTAGATAAAACCGGCGTGGAAGACGTCTCCGCATCCGGTTGTGTCAATTGCTTCTACTGAATATGCGGGGCGTTCGATTATTTTTCCGTTTTCCAGTGCAAGGTATCCTTTTGCGCCAAGGGTGATGCAGGAAAGGCGGGGGCCGAGTTCCGCTAATTTATAACACGCATCTAACGGATTGTCTTCTCCGATGAGCTGCTTTGCGAATTCTTCCGAGGCAATGAAATAGTCGCTTGTTTTTGCAATATCAAGCATGCCTTCCCGCAGGGAACCCGCATCGACAACGACCGCAATGCCTGCTTCTTTTGCCGCTTTACATCCGGCAAGGGATGCATCCATAAAAAGTCCGTCCGTGTGAAACACTTTTGATTTTTGCAATATTGCATAATCTATTTCATTGGGTTGCAAGGGTTTTCCCGTTGGCCTTCTCCAGAAAATTGTGCGCCGTGCAATTCCCGGTTCAGCAACGATAAAGGCAAATTGTGATTCGGAATTCTTTCTGATTTGGACACCACTGGTGTCAATCCCTTCGTCTTTTAAAGAGGCAATAATCGTTTCTGCGAATATATCATCTCCTGTTACACCGGCAAAACAACAAGAGACGTTCCATCGTGCAAGGGCAACAAGGGCGGTTGCTACCGGGCCTCCTCCCTGGATAACCATGCCGGTAAATTCGCATTTCGTGTCGGGAACGGGATAGGCCTTCACTTTCCCGATATAATCCAGGGAACATTGCCCCAGCCCGAAGACCTCAAATGTTTTTTTCTGAACGACATTATTCAATACGTGTCACCAATAATGTTGGATTTTCACTGTCCGTGACGTCAAATTCAAAGCGGTATGTTCCCGGAGTATCTATTTCCAATGTTATATTGGAAAGCGCAGGGTCGGAAAATCTGCTGTAAACGCGGATTGGCTCGCCGAGTGTTACCGATGAATTATTCACAGATGCCCCGAAATGTGTTTTTTCATACCAGGATTCATCGACAATTTTGAAGGTATAAGCAAAGACGGAGAGATTTGCATCTACGGTATAGGTGTTGTTGATTCTGTTGAATTTAAATTCTTCCACTGCCTCCCAATCGCTAAAATCTCCCACCAAATAGAGTTCGGCAGTTATTGGGTCAGTATCCGAAGTCCATCCCGCATCATCAGCGATATGTTCTTTTGCAAATGTTGTTCTTGTTTTAAACCAGTTTGCTTCCGGTTCTTTCCCGCTGTCATCCCCGGTAAGCAGCCGGTAAAATACGGCATTTGACCAATCAGGCGGTTGATCGGAAATTTCCATCATTTCACCAGTGTCGTTTTCGATATAATCGGCAATCATTGCCTGCCATGTATTGATGCTGTCTACACTGTGATCAAAATCAAAATAGTCGTTTTCCTCATTGAGAAGTTCCTGTATGTAAGCTTTGTATTGATCTCTGAATTGCGAAACGGAAAGGATTTTGTATATAAGCGGACGGCTGTTGTTCATCGCGCCCCATTTCATAACATCCTGAGTGCCGGTATTATCCAGGTAATACGAAATGCCAAGAGTGTCGTTAAAGTTGTAAGGGATAAAAAATGCTCTGTCGTTCTCATCGAAGTACAGGTAATAATTATTTGAATACACCCAGTAATCATCCCATGACCCCACAAGGGTATTCACCGCGCATGTCTTTAAAAAAAGGTCAACATCCATTGCAGATTGAATCCATTCTTCAAAATCTTCTCCGGTTTTTGAGTTGAGATTTTCAATAAACTGAACCAACTGTTCCTTTGCATTATCAATATCCGATTTATTGGTCTTCAAGTCGTATAGGGGACGATAGCTTGCCTCTTCGACCAGTGATACATCCTCTACTCCTATGGTATCCGTATCAAGATTGTAATCCGTCAGGTCGGCGCCAAAGGTATTTTTCCATAAATAGCCATCATCGTTGCTGCCAAAACGATCCTTGAGATATTCTTTGTCAATGCCTTCAATCATTTTATACACTCCATAATAAGCAGGCGTCTCATCAGCATCGATTTTAATATACAGTCTTACGTAGCTTGAGAACGGCGACGTCCACACACCGAATTTTTTCAATAAGTCATAACAATATATTTCTCTGGCGTACGATTCATCATCTTTGAAACAGTCTAAATTGATTTCCCTAAGATCGTAAAAACGTTGATTGTCGTCTGCTTTTGTAAAATTTATTTTAAAGTTTGCCATATGCCAGTCGGGGGATTCAGAATTGTGCATTTCCCCTTCCGTGCCTTCAGGCCTTGTCCTGTTATCAGCGTCTCCTCTGATTCTGAAGCCTATTTCCTTAACCTGTTCGGAAACGCCTTTTTTATCGAAAGTGAAATTGGCGGTTGATTCCTGTTCATGCCGTGGGTTCTGATCGTACAGAAGCAATTGATTGTTCCATTCGTCTTCAGTGATTTCCAATGTTATGGAGGGCAGTGCGTTGATATCAAAAACATAGTTCAAGTCGTTGTTCAGCGCTAAATGCCCGGTTACACTGTTTACCTCAACGGTAAAAGATATTGTATTGTTGGATGAATCGTAATCATTCTCAGTATCCGTGTTTTCAATGCTGATTGTCAGATCATGAGATCCCTCGGTTTCAAAGATCGTGTTTAATGTGACTGTGTCCGTATCGGTGGAATCCGGTTTCAGGGAGACTTTATCCTTATCGAGAACGACATCCCCTTCTTTCAAATAAACATCTGCCTCTGCCTCATGGTCGTAATTCAGGTTGCTGATAATTGCGGTGACAGTGGTTTTTTGGTTTTCTATGATTTCATCTTCAAGCGCATAACTGTCTATCTTCAGATCAGGAAGTAAGTAAATATTTGCCTCAGACTTCAAAGTGACATTTACTTTTTCCTCCCTATTTTTGATCTTAACCGTCACATCGATTTGGTTTGCGTCTTTTTTGTTTTCATACGAAAGAGTCGCAGCGCTTTTTGTTAAATCAGAATTGGCTGTCAAATTGACATTTTTATAGGTTGTTTTTCCTGAGGAAGACGTAATCGTAATTTTCTTTGCCTCGGCAGGCGCAGAATAATTATCGTCTATTACCTTAATGGCAAGAGACACTTCTACCCTATTATCAGAATCCTGCAATGCCTGGACAGATAGTTCGTACGGAGCAGACTCTTTGTCCGCAGCGGCATTCTTAATCGAAGGCAAAAGAGCAGCACATACAAATAAAAGTATGAAAGCGAGAGGGTTTTTTGATTTACTTAAAAAATGCATAATATATTCTCCTGTTTAGCAATAAACATTAGAAGCAGTATAAAAAATATCGACGGTGTTCAATCAACCTGAGTTACCAATAAGGTCAGATTCCCGGCATCAGTGATGTCAAGTTCAAACCGGTACGTTCCGCTGACAGCTATATCAACAACGATATTTTCAGACCCTGAAGGACTGGAAGAAATACTGTATACCTGCAGCGGTTCTCCGAGCGTTACGTTGTTCGAGCCCGCAAGAGCGCCATAATTTGTCGCTTCATTCCATGATTCATCGGCGATTCTGAATTTATGCGTATCTGCCGAGAGGGCAACATCGAGGGTATAAATTCCATTATTAACAGTAAACTTGTATTCTTCCACAGCTTCCCAATTATTAACATTGCCTCTCAAATAGAGATCGGTATATTCGATTTCCACGAGGGTTACCAATAAAGTCTGGTGAGCGTTGTCTGTAGTATCAAGCTCGAACCGGTATTTTCCGCTTACATTGATATCAATGACGATATTTTCAGACCCTGAAGGACTGGAAGAAATACTGTAAACTTGCAGCGGTTCGCCAAGTGTTACCTTGTTCGAGCCTGCAGGAGCGCCGTAATTTGTGTCTTCGCTCCATGATTGATCTGCGATTCTGAAGTCATAGGAACCTGTAGTGAGCGATACTTCCAAGGTAGATTCTCCGTTATCGGAGGTAAACTTGTAATCTTCCACAGCCTCCCAGTTATTAAAGTCTCCTCTTAAATAAAGGTAGGAGGGCTTGGTTACCAATAAGGTAGGATTGGCGCTGTCGGTTGTGTCAAATTCAAAACGGTATGTTCCGGATTCGTATGTTGTAAGTGTTATATCCCTGCTGACAGGATCGGAAAACCTGCTGTAAACGCGCAAAGATTCATCAATAGTTACACGATGATTATTTCTTGATGCCCCGAAATCTGTTACTTCGTTCCAGGATCTGTCAACAATTCGCAACGTATATTCTTCGATGGAGAGATCGGTTTCCAGTGTGTAAATGCTGTCGTTGTCGTAAAACTTATATTCATCCGATATTTCCCAATTGTTAAAATCTCCCACCAAATAAAGTTCTGCCGTTATAGGTTCAACGGCAGATGTCCATCCTTCGTCATCTGATATGTGTTCTGTCGCAAATGTTGTTCTGGTTTTAAACCAGTTTGCTTCCGGCTCGGCGCCGCTGTCATCTCCGGTAAGCAATCGATAAAAGGGAGCATTGCCCCAATCCGGAGGCACATCGGCAATTTCCATTATTTCACCGGTGTCGTTTTCTATATAATCGCTGATCATTGCTTGCCATGCAGTAATTCTGGCTGTACTGTTATCATAATCAAAATAGTCGTTTTCTTCATTAAGAAGTTCCTGAATGTATGCTTTGTATTGATCTCTGAATTGCGAAACGGAAAGGATTTTGTATATAAGCGGACGGCTGTTGTTCATCGCGCCCCATTTCATAACATCCTGAGTGCCGGTATTATCCAGGTAATACGAAATGCCAAGAGTAGCATCAAAATCATAGGGAATAAAGAAAACCTTTCCCTCGCTATCAAAATACAGGTAGTAGTTATTGGCATTTATCCAATAATCATCCCACGCTCCCACGAGGACGCCAACCGCGTAAGATTTGAGAAACAAGTCGATATCCATGACAGATTGAATCCAATCCGCAAACTCGTCTCCTGTTTTTGTATTCAGATTTTCTACGAACTGAACCAATTGTTCTCTCGCGTTTTCGAGATCTGACCGGTTGGTCTTTAGATCGTATGTCGGACGGAAACTTAATTCTTCAAGCAATGAGACATCTTCTATGCCAATCGTTTCAGTGTCTAAATTGTACGAAGTTAAGTCGGCATTTCCGTTAGATTGTTTCCAAAGATTGCCAGTGTCATTTTTTTTGCCAAAGCGGTCCTGGATAAATTCCACATCAATATTTTCAATCATTTTATAGACGCCATAATATGCAGGTTCATCATCTTCCTTGATTTTAATAAATAACCTTACATAGCTTGCAAACGGAGCAGTCCATACGTCAAATTTTTTAAATAAATCGTAGCAGTATATTTCCCTTACGTATGTTTCATCGTCCTTGAAATATTTCAGGTTGATACTTCGCACGCCATGAAAGCGTTGTTTGTTATCGTACTCCGTAAAATCTATTTTAAAATGCGCCAAATGCCAGTCCGGGGAATCAGGATTGTGCAGTTCTCCTTCGACTCCTTCAGGTCTCATTCTGCTGAAATCATGTCCCCGTATCCTGAAGCCTATCTCATCAAGCTGTTCGGTATCATTGTTTTTTGTAAAATAAAAACCGGCTTTTGAATTTTCTTCATGCTGCGGGTTCGCATCATAAAAAAGCAGTTGATTATTCCATTCGTCCGTGCTGATTTCTACTGTTATAGATGGCAGGGAATCGATATCAAAGATATAATTTAAGTCGTCGTTCAGCGCCAGCGCTTCCGGTATTGTGTACACTTCGGCAGTAGAGGATAAGATATTATTTGTCTGATCAAAATCTTCCGGCCGGACATTGTCGATGCGGACTGTCACACTGAATGACCCGTTTGTTTCAAAGGTTGTTTCAAAATCGACATCTTCCGATTTTCCCGGTTTTACCGTTACTGTCGAACTGCCAATTTCTGTTTCGCCTATCAACAGAGAAACATCTGCCGATGCTTCCATATCTCCGTTCAGTTCGCTTATTTTCGCGGTAATCGTGGTTTCCTGGTTTTCAACAACCGTGTCTTCAATATCAATTTCACTCACGGCCAAATCGGGCAGCAACAGCACTTCTTCTGTTGTTGTTAGCTTTGTATTGCCTTTTTCATTTTTAATTTTTACCGTAACCTGTATTGACTCTGCATTGGCAGTGTTTTCATATTGCAGTACAACGGAACTTCCGGAACCATCTGTTTTGGGTGTTAAGGCGACATCCTTGTATTGTGTCGTTCCGGATGACGATTTTAGTTTTATTTGCTTTGCGGTTGCGGGAGCCGAATAACCTTTTTGAACCACATCAATATCGATGGCGACATCCGCAATGTTGCCGGCATTTTGCGATATTTGAACAGAGAGTTCGTACGGTTGTTCAGTTTCTTTCGCGAAGGAATTTTTTGAAAGTATAAATATACCGATGCATAAAAAAAGAAAAAGGATTTTAATATGTATCTTTTTCATTATTCTCCCCTAATAAATAAAATAATTAAACCATGTTTGATTTTAAAAGGCAAAAAACCAACGATTTTTACTTTTACCCACCCCTCAATCCCCTCCCGAGAGGGGACTTATCAAATTCCCCTCTTGAGAGGGGTAGGGGTGTGTTTATTCATAACAACAAAGATTGGGTTTTTTATTGTAATTGTTTTATATGTTTGCAAATTAAGGATAAAGAAAGCGTGACTGCTATTTTTAAATGAAATCCATTGATGATGTTTGTCTTGCCCCCGTATCGTAGGTGCAAAGTTGTAAAACATTGAGAACCCCCGCGACGTATTTTGAAAAACCCCTCCTTTGAAGATTGAAATATCTGATAAGGTCTATCATCCATAATGGCACCTGCATGGAATAACATTTGAGTTCTAGGACAACGTCGCATTCCGGATCGAAAAGCGTTTCATCATCCAGCGGAACCATTTTATTTTCGTCCGGAATAAGGCAATATCCTTCTGCCGGTTGATATCTCAGGTCGGTGTCAAACGTTACCCTTGCATATTCATTTACATTGGATTCGTATGCCTTTCTCCAATATTGAGACAACATTACCGGCGTTGCGTTATAGGTATATGCCAGCTTGAAGAACAGTGTTTTGTA
The DNA here is from genome assembly GCA_016873165.1 of Planctomycetota bacterium. GTDB lineage: Bacteria > Planctomycetota > Brocadiia > Brocadiales > Brocadiaceae > Kuenenia. The sequence continues at coordinate 7,452 of VGXV01000078.1, forward strand.
TGAAGTCGGGGCGAAGTCTTCTTCTTCAGACAGGGTATAATCCGGATCCTCAAACAATTTGTGCCAGTTTTTGTCATGAAGCGCCGCCCTGTATTTATTGACGATATCTCCGGTCTTCTGCTTTACTTCAAGAAAGCAGGGCAATTCCCGGGAATCGGTGTATGAACGAATCCTCATATTAAACCTGTTTTCGCACCCATCCAATCTCCTCATGAGAAATAAAAAATCCGGCGTATCAAAATACAGATTGTTTACGCGGTAAAAACCATTATGGGAATTTATAGAGTGTTTGTCGGGAGAGCAATAAACAGAGGCGAAATTTGAAATGGGTTCTATCATTTCTTTCGGAATGACAAATTTTGACTCGTATCGCTGCCGAATGGATGGCGTTGTTTTTTGAAACATATTCTATAACTCTATTTGCTCAAAGTCCTGAGAAAGATAATTGCGGACAGGGGTTTTGGTTAATTGTCCTGAAATATCCAGATATTCAATGTATTTTGTGTATATCTCATATTGTTTTTGCATAATAAGGAGATCTTTTTTGATGATGCTTTCCTGCATATTTAATAAAGTGATAGGGTTGATGCCCTCTGTTTCCATATATTTTTTAAGTGTTGACTCAGTGCCTCCCGTTGTTTTTTCTTCCATGAGCACATCATACTGCCGGAACATTTTATTCAGTTCGCCTGAAATTGACCGCAATTTTTCTTCCAGAGATCTTTTTAAGTCTTCATGCTCACCTTTTGCAGAGAGAAATTGCAATTTTCTGCGATTTACATCAATGCGGTTGGAACGGACAAAAGGAAGATTTATTCCCAGTCCGAAAGAAATTGAATCCGATGGCCTTCCTCCTTCTTCATTGTCGTATCCAGCCTCTAGGAAATTGATGTATCGTTTCCCCTCTGCTTTTTCAAGTTCATACATGCCACGGGCAATTTCTTTGCTGTAATTGCTGTCTCTTAAATAAACGTTTTCAGCGTCAGGAAGGCTGCTGATCTGAAGAAAGGATCTTCTCACCGAATCGGTATCTGCCAGATTTTCTCTGCTGAGGGAAATTGAGCCTTCAGTTGAAATACAGAGACGCATTGTTTCTTCAATGGTGTTTAATTTATTTTCCAGTTCAATGATTTCAATCTGTAATTTGACCACATCGTCTTTTGCATCAATAAGCTCTGTTATCTTAAAATCAGGAGTATTCATCTGACTATTCAAAACAATAGCCTTGTCCTCATAGACAACCATCAATTTCTTTTTTAATTCCAGAAGGTCAAGGGTGTTCAGCACATTGATTATCAATGTGTACCGTTCCTTCAATGCCTGGTGCAGGAGCAGATCATAATGCACCTTATTTGATTCTACCGTTGTATTGTGCACTTTTTCCCCTGCCTTTGTTTCTCCCAGCCCGTTAGGATAAAAACGCAGGGAATACCGCTGGTTGGACTGATCAAAACCCTCATCTGTCCGGGTACGAAATTCCACCCTGTCGAGAAAAGGTGTGTCCGGAGACGTGGTATGGAGAAACGATATCTTCTCTTCCTGGTTTTTTAAGGAAAGGTCATTTTTTGACGAGGCCAGAAAGTCTCCGATAGAAATCTCTGCCCCCGTCAAATTATGACAAACTAAATTTTCGAAAATAAGAAAAAACAAAATAAACACTGAGAAATATACGAAAAGAGGGAAACACTCTTTTTTGAGGAGAAAAGAGATACATTGTTTCATGAGATGTTTTTGCAATCGTGTAAACATAAAAATAGGTAATTATTCAGCATAAACGTTTCATAGCTTGTTCCCAGGTTCCTGCGTATCTATTCAGCGAAATTTACCATATTCCCCCTTATTAAAGGGGGTTAGGGGGTTGTCTTAAATTTTAATGTTTTATTACAACCCCCTGAGTCCCCCTTTTTTAAGGGGGATTCAGTCGATGATTATTTCGCTGAATAGTTACGTTCCTGCTTCCTTTTATTAGAAGCAGAGTTTCTAAAGCAACTACGCCCCAAAGATGGAACTTTGGAACGAGTTGCACTCTTTTTTTGGATTTAGAAAAATTTAGGAATGCTCCCATCATCCCGTAATAGCCTTGTAGGGTGGATTAATCGGAGCGAATCCGCCATTCATGCGCTAATCGTTGGTGGATACGGCGCAAAAACCAGCGCCTTATATGTTAAGGTGTATAGAATTAATATTAATCAATTGAAATACTGTAAGAGTTAACTAAAATAGTTACTCTTTCAGGGCGGGAGTGGTTAA
>VGXV01000079.1 GCA_016873165.1 Planctomycetota bacterium
CAAGAATAATATCCATATTCTGTGACACTACCTTTTTCCAATCTAAAAAATAACACCCCAGTATTTACAAGCCTTACAAGCCGATTCTCCCCTCTTTTTGCTCTACAACTGTCAAAGAAAAGTTTAACACGGCAATAAAACAAGGTCTTATCGATAAGAACCCATGCCAGCATGTAAAGAAACTTAAAACAACACAGACCAAAGACAGGGTATTATCGCAAGAGGAAATAACTTTATTGCTAGATAAACTGCAAGGCAAGGACAGATTAATGGTTTTGACAGGACTTTTTACGGGGTTACGTTTAGGCGGGGTCTTGGGTCTCTCATGGACGGATATTGATTTCAGCAAAGGTTTAATCTGTTCCAACCATAAGACCGGCAAGATGGTATCAATACCTATTTCCGACTATCTTATTGATGAGTTACGGAAGTGGAAGGAATTAAACTCCGGCGATAGGCTGTTTATTGAGGGTAGTGTAACAAAAAACGGGATAGAGCAACACAGCAGGCATTTTAGCAATTTGTTCAGGGATTTAGGTATTGATAACTTTACATTCCACAATCTGAGACATACCTTCGCAAGTATCCTTCAGGGTGAACTTGGTATCGGTGCAGTAGTTGTTCAGGGTATGACCGGGCATTCAAGTTTGGGAATGTTGCAAAAGTATTCACATACCGGTATGGATTCAAAGAAAACGGCGATTAATGCATTGACTGAACACGTGTTGAAAACATCAACAAAAACCGCTTTAGCCATAGCACAATAGACAAAGTACGACTACGGTACGACATGGCTTTAAGAACGCCAACAACGATTTGCCTTGTAAGGTTACAACGACAAAGGTTACGGGGCAATGGGCGGAGAAAACAGCAAATAGGGACTGTTTATTTGCATTATGGATAGGATACGACAAGAGTAGCTGTTCCTTTTTAATTCTTGTGTATAATATGTTGCAAGAAAGGCAATACTGTTTCTGACTGTAAACCATGGTGACATGACATTAAAAAAGGTCATTTAAACGTATGGAGCGCGGAGTTATTTTTCTGTGAGTAAAGCAGTTACCCGTTTCCGTCAACGAATTGCATAAGACCATATATTACACAAACAATTCGAGAAAATATTGCCAATTGTCAAGATGTGATTCTTTGTTCTTTATAAATTGGAATGCGTTACACTGGATATTTAATAGAAAAACACTGGGACGGATAGTCTATTGTTACGACAAATTTATTCAAAAATCCGTTAACGCCGAGTAAAACAGTCTTAAGATTTGGCATAAAGGCAATTGGGGTTTTGGGGATGGTATGAATAAGTTGTTTTGTTACAGGGGTGGTAAATTTCGAATGTTGTTGTGTGAATATAGACTGTGGTTAGTCCGTTACCCGTTCCAATTGTTTTTGTAACTCCCTTTTGTAAATCATGCCCCAATATATCGGCAAAAATAGCAGGAACGGCGCACTCATCCGCACCAGTATCAATTAAACCATGAGTAGCAATACAACAACTATCGGAATGAGGATTTCCTATTTTAACTTGCAAGTAAGGGCGTGTTGTCTTATCAAGAAAATACCCGAATGGGCAATTATCGAGGGGCATTAGTAAATTTGAAGTATATCTTCAGGTACATGGAAAATCACTGGGTCTTTAAAACCTTTCTGCTTTGCTTCATTATAAACTTTTACAGCATCTTTGCCGTGAGCGACTACGGTATTATCAAATAATGACTTTGTAGCAACATACTCATCGCAATATTTCTCTCCATCTTTTACCAGACATATGGGATCCACAGCATCACCCCTCTTTTTTTACACAACAATATATTACACAGAAAAATACTTGGATAATATTTTATCTAAACCGCCAAACGGCGGTGGCGGTCAATTGAAAATTTCCGCATAAAGCGGAAAATTTTATTGATTCAATTCACAGAATGAATGTTTCATTATAATCTTAATGTTATTATTACAATTGTAATAATAACGAAGAATATGAAAGGGGTGGAAGTAGTAAAGTGGCGTCAGCAACAATAAAAAAATCTGCGAACCACCATTCTTTCGTTTACCCCGCATCATGTATCTTGCATCCTGCATCCTGCATCCTTACAACTTTCCCCTTAACAACTCCCCCGTCTTGCCTTATGACTCTATTTAAGCTTAAAGCTGTGTGTTTGTTTTTCTATTGAACAGAAAAAGGCGTCAGGTATAATTTACATTGGAAAATTGTGTTAAGGTAAAAAACACCACATAAAATGAATAAAATATTTTTCAGGCTAACATGCAAAAAGTAATGATATCCAGAAACTGTATAATAACTTGTTAGCCAGCACAGGAGACGCAGTGAGGATCATCGGCAATCAAAAACTCGACATGAATGAGCCGCTATGGCGGTACTTCAAAACAGAACGGTTCTTGGAACTACTGCAGTCCAACCATCTTTACTTCGCGTCAGCGCGGCAATTTCAGGATCCTTTCGAAGGTGCAGTGGCCGTGCTCCCTCCAGGCTTCCCCGTCGACCCTCGATATGCGGAACCTGAGTTAGGCGAGGAAGCGTTTGAAGAACTCCGGCGTCTTACGAAAGTTAGTTGCTGGCACCGTGCCAGCTATGAAAGCGATGCCATGTGGCAGCTCTACGCTGGTTCATGGAAGGGCGTTGCCGTGCGCACGAATGCCGACAGAATTCGTGCCGCCGCCAAGCCATTTCGCCTGAAGCCAGAGTACGTACATGAAGAGCTGTGGGCCGGAAACGTGAGCTACGTAGACCTACTAAAGGAGCGACTTCGCGTAGACATGATGGACCGTTTTTGGTACAAGCACATGGCCTTTGCGTGGGAACGGGAATTTCGATTGGGTATATCGGTCCGCATGGCTGAGGAGTTCGGTGTTCAAGTACCCGAGCACGGAGTCAAGGTGGAGTTCGAGGTTCCACAACTCATAGAACGTATCTACCCAGGTCCGTCCCTGCCAGAGGCTGACGCCGCGGCCATTCGGTTCGCCGCGAAGGCGCATGGTCTCGAAGACCGAATCAGAGTTTCGAGCATGCTTGGAACTCCGAGGTACACATAGTGCTGGCTAACCCTTCAGTCAACCGGACGTCCACCAGCCGGTTACTTCAAACGTTAGCTTTAAAAAATTAAGAAAGATGATGAAATGACGAGAAAAGAAAAATTTTATAAATTTATCGAAAATAATAAGAAAAAAATGGAAGAGCTTGGAGTTCTATCTATTGGTATTTTTGGTTCTGTAGCAAGAGGTGAAGATACGGAAAACAGCGATTATGATATTCTTGTTGAATTCAGGAAGAATAAAAAATCATTTAAGACTTTTGCGATGTTATGTGATTTGTTGGATGACAGTCTTGGAGAAGACTATGAATTAATCACTCAGGAAAGTTTAAGTCCTTATATCAGTCCATATATATTGAAGGAAGTGGAAAATGTCAAAATTGCCTCTTGAATACTTGAGGCACATATTTGCAGAAGTAAAATTTTTAAGGGATGAAGTGGCTAAAATCTCTGAAAATGACTTTTATTCCAGCGAAACGCTGAAGAGGGCTTTTGTTAGAAGTCTGGAAATAATTGGTGAAGCCACAAAAAATATTCCTGAAGATTTCAGAAATCAGCATAATGAGATAGATTGGAAAAATATGGCGAGGATGAGAGATAAGTTAATTCACCACTACTTTGGCGTTGATTATTCCATAGTTTGGGATGTTGCAAAAAATGAAACACCGTCTTTGTATGTTAAGATTCTAAAGATTATCCAGTATGAAGAAAAAAGCTAACAAGGCGCTCAACCGGACGGATAAGAAATAGTGACAGCGACCGTTTATTTGTAAAACGGACGGAATATAAAAATATCTCTATTTTAAAAATCAGTTTCAAAGCTTATCGGAATCATACCACTATTCGCTTTTTGCATTGCATATGAATAAAAATGGCATTTACCCCAACTTTATTACGATTTATTTTGCCCGGTAAATTCTTTTTCATTTCCCGCAGTTTTTGATTTGTCAAATACCAGTTTTTCTCCCTCTTTCAGTTTTTCGACTGCTTTTCGGTTAACGTACGCTATTTCATATAATGGATCAATTTCAATGGCCTTATCTATAGACAACAATGCCTGCTCTCTTTTCCCCAAATGGGCATAACACAACCCCATATTCCCCCATGACGGGGCATGCTTTTTTAAAATTGCCGTGCATTCCTGAAAATACGTGATGGCTTTTTCCCACTGGCAATTTTCCATACATCCAAATGCCTCTTCAAATTTTTTCTCACACGCAAGATACGCATCTGTATCGACTCCAAAATTTTTCATGATATATTTTTCATATTCATACAGCATGTTTTTGCCAATCATCACGAAGTCATCCTTCTCGCCCCCCACCGCTAATAATTTTTTCAGAGTTTTCAGGCAGTTCACCATATCTGATTTTTTCTGCAATGCAACCACCTTGTTATAATAGGCCTGAGTATAATAGGGAAATATCTCAATAGCCCTGTCAAAATGGGAAATTGCCTCATCAAACTTATCTTGAGAAGCATACACAACTCCCATACCGAACTGAACACTATGATCTTCCGGATACATGCTTAGCAACTCATTCATCTGCGTCTTTGCCGCAACCATATTGCCTTTTTCCAGCAATACCAGGGCGTCATCGGCCTTTCTTTCAATTCCTCTGTCTACTTTTACCGCAGACTTACTTTTTCCTGAATCGTGAAACTGCGCGGCGTAGTATCTTTCCGCATATTCATAATGAACACACCCTTCACATTTTTGATTACGAATGGAAGCGCAGCATTTCGGACAAATCAATGCGTCGTTACGTTCTTTACAATTCCTTTTTGCCTTCACCTCGTTGCACAGAACACACTTTGTCTTTTTCATACTTTTCCTTACCTCGCTTCAGAATGGATCTATACAATTTCATTGTTGCGTCAGAGAATAATTATAATGTATTATACGACAACTTGCATACATTATCATTCATATATATTCCCGCGTAATCTAAATCCATGACTGCCTTTGGAGAAAACAAAAATGGAAACGAAAATAAAACTATCCGCAGTGCCAACACTCATCCTGATAGTTTTTTTCCTTGCAAAAACTCTCCCGGTTTGCCAAGCGGAGACAACACTGCCTTCAAAAGAAACATTTTTGAAAATAACAAAAAAACTGCATCTTCCTTTTATTGCCAATCAGGGGCAGGCAGACGGAAGGGTACTATATTATGCCAATACTTTTGGAGGAACGGTATTCGTGACTCATACGGGGAATATCGTATATTCACTCCCTTGCCTGAAAGGTACCGATATCTCCCCTCATAATGCCATATCGACCCATGGAGTGGCCATCCGGGAAGAAATTTTAGGAGGCAAGATTAAAACCGTCCGTGGAGAAAACAAAACAATTACCAATGTAAATTACCTCAGGGGCAGTAATTCATCAGAATGGAAAATGAATATTTCCACCTATGACACTATTTCACTTGGAGAAATTTACAACGGCATCGTTCTAAAACTCAGGGCATACGGCAACAACGTTGAAAAACTGTTTTATATAGCTCCTCGTGCAAACCCTGAATTAATACAACTAAAACTGGAGGGCGCAAAGTCAATCCGGGTAAATGCAGAAGGAGCGTTGGAAGTTTTAACAGAACCGGGAATGGTCTCCTTTACCAAACCATTCGCATTCCAGGAGATTGACGGGAAAACGGTGGAGATCGAAGCGAAATACCGCATACAAAATAGCACATGCAGCATCAAAAACACCGGCGTCTCATCGCTTAACCCCGAACTGCCAGCGCCCGACTCTCAACTCGTATATGGTTTTGAATTAGGAAAGTACGATACAACAAAAGAACTCATTATAGATCCCTTGCTTGCATCCACGTATATTGGAGGATCCGAGCAAGACACTATTAATTCCATTGTCATCGGAACCGACAGCAACATATTCATTACCGGCTCTACAACCTCATCGGATTTTCCCACTACAAGCGGGGTGTATGATTCATCAAAAAGCACATACGCCGAAGACGTTTTCATTTCAAAATTTGACAGTGAACTTACGAACCTTCTCGCATCTACGTTTTTGGGAGGTTCCTCGTATGATTTTGGAGAAACAATCACTATTAATCCATGGGGATATATTTGCGTGACCGGCTACACATCATCATCAGACTTTCCCACCACTTCCGGTGCGTACAGCGCTTCATTTAACGGCGGGCCCTATGACGTTTTTGTCTCAATACTGGACGATAATCTGACAACTATTTATGCTTCCACCTTCATGGGAGGGGCTTCAAGCGACCGGACTTCTTCGGCAGTCATAGACTCAAGCGGCTATGTTTACGTTGCAGGATATACGACATCATCAGACTTCCCAACAACATCCGGCGCCTATGATACCACATATGATTCCGAGGATTCCTTTATCGCAAAATTAGACAGCGATTTATCAAATTTAACAGCATCCACATACCTTGGAGGTTCCGCATACGACAGAATAAATTCCATCACTATGGATTCAGACGGAATCATATATGTTTGCGGCAGAACTTCATCTTCAGACTTTCCCACGACTGCCAGCGCATATGACACCACTTACAATGACACCGGAAATATCGAAGACGTCTTTGTGTCAAAATTTAACACCGGGCTCACAAATCTGATCGCATCAACATACCTGGGAGGATCCACATACGATTACGGAAATGCCATTGCCATAGACAAGGACGGAAATATATTCGTTGCAGGCATCACCGGGTCCACAGAGTTTCCCACACCTGATTCGAATGCTTACGATACCAGTTCAAACGGCGGCACCGATGCTTTTATCTCGAAATTCAGCGGAAACCTTTCGAAACTGATCACCTCTACCTTTATAGGAGGGTCTTCTGAAGACAGCATCGAAGGCATCGTTGTTGATTCAACAGGAAACGTCTATATAACAGGGAAATCGGCATCAGATGATTTTCCGGCAACTGCAATGGGATATGACACTTCTTTTAGCGGAGATTCGGATGCATATATAGCAAAGCTTAACGGAGACCTGATGAACTTGCTCGCCTCTACTTTATTGGGAGGGTCTTTTTCTGAAAACGGAAGCGCTATTGCTATAAACTCAGGAGGACATGTCTACATAACGGGATTTACCGAATCGGATGATTTTCCGACAACCGACACCGCCTACGAAACCACATACAACGACAAAGGCTATGCCTTCGTGTCAAAACTCGACAGCAACCTTTCCTCCTCGCTTCCTGTTGCAACAACTTTATCGGCAACAACGATAACAACAACTTCAGCAATTTTAAACGGCACGGTGAATGCAAACGACTTCTCAACAACAGCATGGTTTGAGTACGACACATCATCCGGCTCTTACCGCAAAACAACGTCTTCGCAGATCATCAGCGGATCGGATGACACTTCGATGACGGCAAACCTGAGCGGATTATCCTCCGGCACCACGTATTATTTCAGACTTGCCGCTGAAAATAAAGAAGGCGCTTCGTACGGAGATGAAGCCTCCTTCGCCACGCTCAGCGTCACCAACACGATATCCGGCAGCGTAGTTGACTCTTCAGGCATTGCGATTGCCGATGCCAAAGTACAATGCAAAGGAAAAACAACAAAAACAAAAAAGAGCACAACCTCAGGCGCGACCGGCTTCTTTGAATTAACCGGCCTGGAAGCGGATACATACACAATTACCGCAAAGAAAAAGGGGTATAAACAGGCAAAACAAACCGTTGAACTTGCAGAAAACGAAACGGATGAAATAGATATCGAACTTGTATTGAAGACGAAAAAATAATACAACACCCCCATTGGACTAAAAATTATTCCTCAACTGCAGTGAGAACTTAACTACCATGAAAAAATTACTCGCCAAAAAAACCTTGCATGACCTTGCAGAAGAATCCAACCATCACCACTTTAAACGGGTGTTAGGGCCTTTTTCACTTACCGCATTAGGCATCGGCGCTGTAATTGGCGCGGGCATTTTCGTGCTCACAGGGTTGGCGGCAAAAGAGTTTGCAGGCCCAAGCCTTATCCTCTCGTTCGTTCTCTCCGGCATTGCCTGCATCTTTGTTGCCCTGTGCTATGCCGAATTCGCATCGATGGTTCCCCTTGCCGGAAGCGCATATACGTATTCGTATGCAGCTTTAGGAGAAATATTTGCATGGATTATCGGATGGGACCTTATCCTCGAATATTCCCTTGCCTCAAGTCTTGTTGCAGTAGGATGGTCACATTACTTTATAAAATTAACAGAACTCTTTGGATTACATATCCCCGCATGGATTACCAACGACTACTGGACGTTATCGCATCATTTGAAAGATGCCCTTTCTCAGCATGTTCCCTATTTTTTCGGCATCCCTGTCGTTTTTAATCTTCCTGCAGCGCTGATTATCGTTATTATTACGACACTGCTGGTCATTGGCATAAAAGAAAGCGCCCGGTTCAACAGCATTATCGTAGGAATCAAACTCGCCGTTATTCTTCTGGTAATTTTTGTCGGATGGTTTTACGTAAAGAGCGACAACTGGGGCAATAGTTTCAGCGCCTTTGCTCCGTTTGGCATCGGCGGCATCGGCACCGGCGCTGCATACGTCTTCTTTGCCTATATCGGTTTCGATGCGGTTTCTACCACTGCCCAGGAGGCGAGAAATCCGAAGAGGGATGTGCCTATCGGCATTATTGTATCACTGGCGCTCTGCACTATTTTATACATCGCTATAACCGCCGTCCTCACCGGTATGATTTATTACAAGGACATTAATATTGATGCGCCGCTGGCGGACGCCTTTAGCCGGTATGGATTGACGAAGGTGTCTTTCTTCATTTCTGTCGGAGCCGTAGCGGGACTTACCAGCGTCCTCCTCGTGCTGCTTCTGAGCCAGTCAAGAATACTATGGGCAATGGCCAAAGACGGTCTTCTTTCGGAGCGGATTTTTGCCGCAGTTCATCCCCGTTTCGGTACCCCTCATATCTCCACTATTATTGTCGGATCCTGTGTTGCCCTTACCGCCAGTTGCTTCCCCATTGAAGAAATTGCGAAGCTGGTCAACATCGGCACCCTTCTTGCCTTTTGCCTCGTTGCCGCTGCGGTTATTATCCTGCGTGTTAAAGACCCGCATCACCCGCGTGCCTTTAAGTGCCCCTTCGTGCCGGTGATACCCATCATGGGGATACTTTCCTGCGGGTACATGATGATCCGGCTTGAATTATCAACATGGCTCAGGCTCATAGCCTGGCTGACGGCAGGCACAATTATCTACGCGGCATACAGCAGACACCATAGCAAACTTGCCAAAACACATGCGCTGATGAAAAAGCAGGAGAATTTAATGACACAGTAGATACGGCGTCATGAATCAGACTTGTCCCCGAATGTCTTGATCGGGGATACGAATCCCCGTTCTCATTTTTATAATGAATAATCAACAGGTATAGGAAAGAATATGGAAAATGTGCTGAAATTTACGA
>VGXV01000080.1 GCA_016873165.1 Planctomycetota bacterium
AGCTTCGCGTTCGTCTTTGGCAAGCGTCACGATGTATTTCTTCATATTCAATCCCCCAATGGTTGTGGTTGAAATGAAGATAATATATCACACTATTTACGACATTGCAAGGTTGACGTGACACTAGGGTTCCTTTGTTATTTCTCATATTATTTGATGCTCTTGTTAATAAAAATAGCCTTGAAAAATGATGTTAAATTTTCATTTTTGAAGGTATTAATTGATAAAAATGCCACAATTAATTTTAAGGAAATAGTTTTTGTAACAATACTTTCAATTCCCATAGGATTTCTCTTTACTTTTCTTCTTAATTATAAAGTATTGTTTAGAGTTGCGCATAAACTGAAAATATCAAAAAAGTTTGGTGATTTAGATGTCTGGAGTTATATCATGAATTCTAAGACACCAGAATGGGTTGTAATCAGGGATATAGAAAATGATTTGATGTATGAAGGTTGGATAGAAGCTTTTTCAGATAGTACGGGAGTAGATGAATTATTTTTACGGGATGTTAAAGTATACAAGAATTCAACGGCTGAAGAATGTTATGAAATACCAGGCTTATATTTACCTAGAAAACGAGAAAATCTAATTATAGAGTTTCCATTATTAAAATTTAGCGAGTATAAAGGAAGACCCCAAAGAAAGGAGGATAAACAAAATGGCTGATAAAATTATAATTAATGAAGGTATGGTAAAAAAGGGAGGAGTAAATCCTAGGCCTTCGACTCCACGACCCCCAGAACCGCCGAAGGCTCAATCGCCAAAACCACCCAATAATAAAAAAGGTTAAAGTAAGCAAACATTCTTAATAATTGAAGAATTCTGGGGACGCCATACTTAATTCCATGAATAAAAAATTTAGTATGGTATTTCAGGAATTAAAAGTGCCCATATCGGCAGATGAAATTATAGAAGCGGTGAAAAAGATGAAGAAAAGCGATAGAGAGGCTTTTGTTGAGGATCTACTGGCTATACTTCTCCTGAGTATATACAGAGCATTAAAGAAGCAAGGGCAGACTACAAGGCAGGCAAAACAAAATCCCACAAAGGGATTTTTGGAAAAAGAACTATAGCCTCGTTTATACTCGCAGGGCTGAGAGGGACATAAAGAAACTTGATTTTTCGATAAAAAGCCGTATCGGGAATGCCTTTTAAAACTTCAGGATAATCCCTTATTATATTCTGAAAAACTGAGTGATCCTGCACTTGGGACATACAAATTCAGGATGGGAGATTACAGGGTAATCTTTGATATCGAGGGCAACGATGTTGTTATTCTCAGAATTGGCCATAGAAGGGAAATTTATAAAAGATTGATATAACCCTTAGTTCCCACTCAATTCATCCTTGTCAAAACCTTCCACGGCGAACTTTGAAGGGAAAATTTCAGGGCACATCATTGCTATCACGAAAGACGAGGATTACTTTCAAAACCCTGACAAGCAAGCCCCGTTAGATAGGCAAGTCCATTATCTAACGGGGCAAGCCAAAGTCCGCGATTTGGAAAAACACATTGACCCCGTGCGATGTTTACTATCTAACGGGGTTGACCGAATGGTCTACAAACTTTGCGACTTCACACCAGAGGAGATTGCGATTATAGAGGGAAGAATGTGAAATCAGAAATATACTTTTCTTTAAAAACGCCTCTTAAGATTGAAGTCAGAACTACCATTCAATATTGGGAATATCTTGTTACACTCAAACATCCCGTAATGAAAAGCAAGGAGAATATTGTAAAGGTTGCTTTGCAGATGCCTGATGAAATAAGACAAAGCAAAATGGACAAAGATGTCTTTCTTTATTATAAACAGTTTGATAGACTGTATTGCGTAGTTGTCAGACACGCAGGAACGGAAGGGTTTTTAATAACTGCATATCCGACCGATAAGGTAAAGGAGGGAGATGTAATATGGACAAAGTAATGGTTTATTATCACAAGGATTCGGACACAATGGATATTTGGTTCGGCAATCCCGAGGATGAAGTTATATGCGAGGAGGCAGGAGAAGGTATTATCCTTAAAAAGGATAAAAATGGAAAGACCATCGGTATTGAAAAACTCTATGTCAGTAAAACTGTTGGTATAGATAAACCAATGCCTATAGAGTTAGTAGTGGATTAAAATCACGGTACCTTTAATTATCCTCGCCGCCTAAATTTTTGCCACAAAAGGGCAACATCCCCCTTTATTCCCCTTTGACTTAGTCGTAAGCTAGGTCGAATGATAAGGAGGATTTGTTTGATGCCTACACGCGACGCTTGAAAGACAAATTGGTCCCGTCAGATATTTACTAGTATAACGTTTCATAAAAACCTATACGCAATGACAACAACATATATAGATGTTTTAATGAAACGCTATACTAGGGAACTCTCCTCTGTAACTTTGACATCGTCGTAATGCATTCTATTTTTCACGGCAAAGCTGAAATCCTGTCATATTGACACATTTGAAAGAGGGATTTAAAGCAAAGTACTGCCACAATGACATACCTTCCGGAGAAAATATTTTTACGGTATTTTTCAGTTTTTAAAACCGTTGATTTATCCCATTGTAATAAAACAAGTTAATTTACGAAGAAAAAATGAGGCATCCGCCCATAAGTAATCATTGTTCGGCATACTGTTTGCGACGTAGGGTTAGCCATTAAAGATTTATTATTAATGTAAGTATACACTTTTGGAGGAAACTTTTTTATGTCGGCAAAGAAAATCATTTATGATCACGATGCTCTTGAGGCAATTAAGATTGGCGTCAAGCAATTAGCTGATGCGGTAAAGGTAACATTGGGACCGAGAGGGCGCAATGTTATTATCCAAAAGAGTTTCGGCTCGCCAACTATTACAAAAGACGGTGTTACTGTTGCAAAAGAAATAGAGCTGCAGGACCATATGCAGAATATCGGCGCGCAGATGGTAAAGGCTGTAGCCGCGAAAACGAGTGATGTTGCCGGAGACGGAACCACCACTGCCACCGTGCTTGCAGAAGCAATATTTGTCGAAGGTCTCAAAAATGTCACTGCGGGATCAAATGCAATGGCATTGAAGCGTGGCATTGACAAGGGAGTGGAAAAGGTGGTGGGAAAACTGCGGCAGATGAGTATTCCGGTAAAAGGGAGAAAAGAGGTTGAGCAGATTGCTACGGTAGCCTCCAACTATGATACTGAAATTGGAAAAATTATTGCCGATGCCATGGATAAAGTGGGCAAGGATGGCGTAATAACCGTCGAGGAAGGCAAGAGCTTGCAGACAGAAGCGAAATGGATTGAAGGGTTGCAGTTTGATAAAGGATATCTATCTCCATATTTTGTCACTAATCCCAACACAATGCAGTGTGTTCTGGAAGATCCTTATATCCTCATTCATGAAAAAAAGATAACTACCGCCAAAATACTTGTTCCAATATTGGAAAAAATTTCCCAGACGGGCAGACCTCTTTTAATTATTGCTGAAGAGATAGAAGGTGAAGCATTGACCCTGCTTGTAGTAAACAAACTTCGCGGATCGTTGAAATGTGCGGCAGTGAAGGCCCCTGGTTTTGGCGACAAACGCAAGGCGATGTTGGAAGATATTGCCGTGCTGACCGGCGGACAGGCAATCTTTGAAGATTTGGGGATCAATCTTGAGACATTGCAGTTGAGCGACCTTGGCCGTGCAAAAAAAATAGAAATCGATAAGGAAAATACCATCATTATCGAGGGTGCGGGAGAGAGTAAAAAAATCAAGGCCCGTATCGAACAGATAAAAAAGGAAATTTCGGCTACCACATCGGATTATGACAGGGAAAAACTTCAGGAACGGCTTGCAAAGATGGCTGGTGGTGTGGTAATGATCAATGTAGGCGCCGCAACGGAAAGTGAAATGAAGGAAAAGAAGGCGCGTGTTGAAGACGCCCTTCATGCAACCCGCGCAGCAGTTGAAGAAGGAATTCTTCCCGGCGGCGGTGTATCGCTTCTCAGGTCTATTGCCACATTGAACGATCTTAAACTTGCGGGTGATGAAAAAATCGGCGTTGATATTCTTCAGAGGGCTTTGCGGGCGCCATTACGGCAAATTGCGGCAAATGCAGGGGTGAGCGCTGCGATTGTCGTGCAAAATGTCGAAAATGCAAAAGGAAATGAGGGGTACGACGCGGGGGCAAACCGGTATTGCGATATGGTAAACGAAGGAATTATTGATCCGACCAAGGTAGTGAGAACGGCATTGCAGAACGCGGCGAGCGTTTCCACGTTATTGCTCACAACCGATGCCCTGGTAGGCAATATTCCGGAAAAGAAGAAGACTCCTCCAATGCCTCCGGGCGGAGGTTACGGTGGTTACGGAGATATGTATTAATCCTTATAAATGTTTCAATATCACAAAAAACCCCGCTCCCGGCGGGGTTTTTTCTTTTCAGCAAGTTTAATTTCAATTTCGGACGTATCGTTGTTTCTTTGTTGGCGCTGATGCCGCAAATCCTCTTGTACTTAAAAATGAAAATTGTTATAGTGACGTCGTTTTCCTTTTGTCTATGAGGAGTAATTCTGAAATGATTTCAAATTATAATGATACGCATTACAAAACTGACACAAAACAAAACAAGATCGATCAGATATTAAACGAGTTCTTTTCTTTTACGACGAAAGAACATTCTTTCGATTCGTCCTCGCCATGGAAACCCCCTACGGATATTTATGAAACCACGTCAGAAATTATCGTAAAAATGGCTATTCCCGGCACAAAACCGCAAAATGTCCATGTGTCTTTTTCTAATGACATCCTTACTGTCAGCGGATACAGAAATGACGATTCCCCTCACGAGAAAATATGCTTTTATCAGGTAGAAATCCGGTATGGATATTTTGAACGAAACTTTTATATGCCAAAACCCGTTGACACGAATAATACCAAAGCATCATACACAGACGGTTTTTTGCAAATAGTACTGCCAAAGGTTCAGCAAAAATCTTCAAAGTCGGTTACCATAAAAATTAACTTTTAACCAGTATCCTTGCCGCTTGGGAGGCAAAAGTTCATACTATGGCAGGTAGTGAAAACAACAATAACGGTGAAGAACGGGAACAGCCGGTTCTGAGAGTTGAAGATGACGTGCAGGATAAAATAGAAAAAATAAAGATACCTTCTGAAACCCCCGTGCTTCCTGTAAAAGATACCGTTGTGTTTCCGGGAATGGTTGCGGCATTGAGTGTTTATACCGACAGGGATCTGAAACTTTTAAATGATGTCCTGGCGGGAAATCGCTTCCTGACTCTGACAGCGCAGAAAGAGAAAGACATTAAGGTTGTGAAGCCGTCCGATCTCTATGAATGCGCCACCGCCGCTGTGGTTCTCCAGATGCTGCGCATGCCTGATAACTCGGCGAAGATGCTTGTGCAGGGGCTTCGCAGGGTAAAAATAACTGAATATATTCAATCCGATCCGTATTTTAAAGCAAAAGTAAGTGTTGTTGAAGATGTCTTTGAAAGCGATATAGAGACAGAAGCGCTGGCAAGAAATGCGGCAGACCAATTTGTGCGAATGATTTCCATGGCGCCGTCCCTCCCTGAAGAATTGAAGGTTGCAATCGTTAATATTGATAATCCCAGCCGTTTGGCCGATCTTATTACTTCCCATTTAAATGTTGCCGTAACGGAAAAACAAAAGGTGCTTGAACAGGCAAACGTGAAATTACGTTTGCAAAAAGTGACATCACTTATTACCAGCGAATTGGAAGTGCTGGAAATGGCCACGAAAATCCAGTCTCAGGTAAGAAGCGAAATGGAAAAAGGCCAGAAGGAATATTACCTGAGGCAACAACTCAAGGCGATTCAGGATGAATTGGGGGAAGGTGATGAGCGTTCGATGGAGGCAAAGGAGTTAAAGGAAAAAATAGAAAAAGCCAAAATGCCTGCCGAAGCCAAAAAGGAAGCAATGCGCGAGCTTGACCGCCTTTCAAAAATGCATTCTGCCTCTGCGGAATATACGGTTTCAAGAACGTATCTTGATCTGTTAATAGCCCTGCCATGGTCGGTTTCTACAGAAGACCGGCTGGATATAAAGGTGGCACGTGAAATTCTGGACGAAGATCATTATGATCTGGAAAAAGTAAAGGAAAGGATTCTGGAATATCTTGCGGTAAGAAAACTCAAGAATGATATGAAAGGTCCCATACTGTGTTTTGTCGGCCCTCCCGGAACGGGAAAAACCTCTGTAGGAATGTCAATTGCCCGCGCGATAGGCAGAAAATTTGTCCGCATGTCCCTGGGAGGAGTAAGAGATGAAGCGGAGATACGGGGACACAGGCGCACGTATATCGGAGCTTTGCCGGGAAGAATTATACAGGGGCTGAAAAAGGCGGAAAGTAATAATCCGGTATTCATGCTGGATGAAATTGACAAGCTTGGCGCAGACTTCCGCGGCGATCCTTCAGCCGCTTTGCTGGAAGTGCTTGATCCCGAGCAAAACCATGCATTTTCCGACCATTATCTTGATGTTGCGTTTGATCTTTCAAACGTAATGTTTATCACTACTGCCAATATATTGGACACGGTTCCCCCAGCCCTGAAAGACCGTATGGAAGTGCTGGAACTTCCCGGATATACTGCCGAGGAAAAGGTGTCCATTGCGAGAAAATTCACTATTCCCAAGCAACTAAAAGCACACGGCCTTACCGCCGAACAGATAACAATTACCGATGGCGCTATAAAGGCGGTAATCAGCGACTATACACGGGAAGCCGGTTTAAGAAATCTTGAGCGTGAAATCGCCAATCTATGCAGGAAAACGGCAAAGAAAATTGCATCGGAAGAAGAGAAGTCGGTAACCATCGATGCGGATCAACTAAATACGCTGTTAGGCCCGATCAAGTTTTTCTCCGAAGTCGCGGAACGAACAACTGAACCTGGAGTTGCCACCGGTCTGGCATGGACGCAGGCAGGCGGAGATATCCTTTTCATTGAGGCAACCTATATGCCCGGCGCTGAAAAGCTCATGCTTACCGGCCACCTTGGAGAGGTAATGAAAGAGTCTGCACAGGCGGCAATGAGCTACATCAGGGCGAAACAAAAAAAATTGGACATAGCGTTTAAGGATTTCAGCAAATACAATTTTCATATACACGTTCCGGCAGGGGCGATTCCTAAAGACGGCCCCTCTGCCGGGGTAACGATAGCAGTCGCATTGATATCGCTTTTAAAAAATACCCCCGTTCGCTCCGATGTGGCAATGACCGGTGAGATTACTTTGCGGGGAAGGGTATTGCCCGTAGGAGGGATAAAGGAAAAGGTGCTGGCCGCAAAACGGGCGGGAATAACAACAATTGTATTGCCGAAACGCAATGAAAAAGACCTCGTGGAGGTTCCGGAAAACGCGAAGAAGGAAATTAATTTTGTATTTGTGGAAACAGTAGAAGAGATGCTGCCCGTTGTTTTTGGAGAGATTGTATCTCCTGCTGAATCAAAAAAGAAAAGCTTTTTCAAGTAATCTTTCCAAACATAACATTGCCATAAAACGCGAACTCCTGTTGTAAAAATCCCCCTTAACAAAGGGGAAAAAAGGGGATTGTAACAGTTAAATATTTGGTTGATTGGATAGAATTTGCTGCAAGGAATTTCAAGACTTTTAATGCGAAAATGGCAACATACCCCTAAATTCCCTTCTCGCCTGCTGGCAGACAAATTGATAGAGGGACTTTCTGAGTTCCCCTCTAAAAAGAGGAGTGGCTGCGTAGCTGACGGGGTGTGTGTATTACAAACTGAATAGATATAATATTTTAAAAGCTGTTGCCTTAAGCAACCTTGTTAAATGAATACTTAAACTAACAATAAATATTTCTATGCTAAACATTGGAATAATCGGCGCGACTGCGTATACAAGTCTAGAACTTATTAAAATCCTTCTCCGGCATCCGGAGGTAAACATATCATATCTTGGCGTGAGGAGAACCGACCACCCGAAGATTTCCGAAATATTCCCTTCGTTGCTGGGACAAATCGATGTGGCGTGCGATACTATTCAGGAAAATGAAGTCCCTGACAACATTGACGTTGCCTTTATTACCCTGCCTCCCACGATATCAATGAAATACGTTCCGCAATTTATTAAAAAAGGAATAAAGGTCATTGACTTCAGCGCAGACTATCGGTTCCAGGACAGGTTGTTGTACGAAAAATGGTATAAAACGCAGCATACCGATAGTGCGGGGATAGCAAACGCCGTTTACGGTCTGCCGGAGCTTTTTCGCGATAAAATTAAAAGTACCCGGTTAACGGCAAATCCGGGATGCTACACCACCGCATCCATACTGGCATTAGCTCCATTGCTCATGAAAGGTCTCATTGACCCCGAAGATATTATTGTGGATGCGAAATCAGGCGTTTCCGGGAAAGGCCGTGAAGCGCGGGAAGATACACATTATTGCGAGTGCAACGAGAATATTGAGGCATACGGCGTAGGCGGCCACCGCCACTGTCCTGAAATAGAGCATGTACTCTCCATCAAGACCAACCAGACGGTCTCCCTTCAATTTGTTCCTCACCTTATTCCCATGAATAGGGGCATATTATGCACTATTTATTGCAAGCCAAAAAACAAAGACAGTGCTTCACCATTGAACGATGAAACCGCCTTAAACATCTATAAAGAATTTTACCGGAAAGAACCGTTTATCCGTTTGAGAGAAATAACTTCACCCCCTAAAACAAAAGACATAAGCCACACCAACTTCTGCGATATTGCCGTAAAGGTTACAGAAAAACGGATTGTTATCCTGTCCGCCATCGACAACCTCATCAAAGGCGCCGCAGGCCAGGCAGTGCAAAACATGAATGTCATGTGCGGGTTTAAGGAAGAAATGGGATTGAAATAATACTAAACAGCTTCGTCACTTATATTTCTCATAATGAAGGAAGGAGAATGTCATTGCAAGAAGGAACCATGTTCCTTTTCTTTTTTGATAGAAAATGGGAATAGGTAGAGGCAAGAAATAATCTTTATCTATAAACATTATTTTGTTAAAGAATGCGTCTGAAAAAATATTTTTAAGTCGTAAGTCGAGTCGGCCACAACTTATGACTTTTCAATGCTTTGCGACAAATATTTGCACTTGATTTTGTTCGTTACTTCCGGTA
>VGXV01000081.1 GCA_016873165.1 Planctomycetota bacterium
TTATAGACAGAATTCCCTTCTTTCGTAATTTCTCCATGCAGGAAAAGAACAGAATGGTATGTCTGAGTTCGCATTTTGTCCTTTTTCAAAAAGGAGAGTATCTCATTAGAGAAGGGGATCGGGATTCTGCATTTTTTATATTGCTCTCCGGTTCAGTGTCGGTGGTGAAGGGGGAACATTCATGTACTATCGCAAAGCTGACTCCGGGTGACTTTTTTGGTGAAATATCATTTATAACCAAAACCCCAAGAACCGCTCATGTTATTGCGGATGAAACCGTTCTTGTGATAAAGGTAAACAAAGAAATGCTTGATTCTTTAGGGCCGAGTATCCGCGATAAAATCAAAGATAATATTATTGTAAGGTTGGCAGAACGTATTAATTGTTTAAATAAAGCCTTAATGGTTACCGAGTTTTATTCTAAGGAAAACCAAAGCGATGCGAAAACTGCCGATACAAAGGGCGGAGAAACATCTCAAAGGCAGCCATAATATTAATGTAGGATGTTTTTTACTGAAGAGTTCATGCCGTTGCCAAACCTACGGCAATACTACATTTATTTCCGAATAAATTTCATAAACATTGTGAGAACCGGTCTCTCGCAAAACTGCATTATGTCCTGCAAAAACAATTAACCGTCGCCATGTACACGCACTAAATAAAACTTGACAGTAAACTTTGATTAATATAGCATTTTTGCTTATTGTTTTTACCTGGCTGACACAACTTTTTTAATCTTGTATGGAATGGAGCACGAGCAATAATGAGGGTTTCACCGGCGTTAAGCTTTTCTTTGGCAAAATATTTAATCAGGAACCGATTGTTCTTCAAAAAAAGATTTCCCCTTGTATTAATGTTAGAAGTTACTCACCTTTGCAACCTTGCCTGTGAAGGATGCGGACGAATCCTGGAATACCAGGATACCATGCGTGAGATGCTGAGCGTTGATGAGTGCATGCAGGCAATTCAGGAATGCCCGACTCCGGTTGTCACGGTAACGGGGGGAGAGCCGCTTATGCATCCGGAGATAGATAAAATTATTTCCGGGATAATAAAAGAGAAGCGGCATATCTATTTATGCACCAACGGAGTATTGCTGGTGGATGCATTGAAAAAACTGAAACCGAGCAAATATCTTAATATTAATGTTCATATCGACGGATTAGCGGGAACGCACGACAAAATAGCGGGCAAAGGAACATTTGACCTTGCGACGAATGCTATCAGGGAGGCAAAAAAAGCGGGATTTAATGTCTGTACCAATACAACGATCTTTAAAAATACCAGCGAGGAAGAAATTAAGGAATTATTTTCATTTCTGGAAGGACTTGGCGTTAATGGGATGCTGGTTTCGCCCGGATTCGGATTTGAACACAACGAGAATGAGATTTTTCTCTGCCAGAAGGAAATAGAGGAACGGTTTGGTTTTATATACGGTATTTCAAAGAAATACAAGATATTAAATTCGCCGCTTTATTTAAAATTTTTAAAAGGGGAAAGGTCTCTGAAGTGCACCCCGTGGGGGAATCCCACCCGTAATTATATGGGATGGAAGAGTCCCTGTTATCTTATCACGAACACGCATTATAAGACGTATGATGAGTGTATGAAGGATACAGATTGGGAGAAATACCAGGAAGGGAGAGACCCGCGGTGTAAAAATTGCATGATGCACTGTGGTTTTGAGCCGACAGTAGTCCTGGAAGGCGGCAAACGCCTGGCAGATATTTATGAAATGGCAAAGTGGAGTTTTAGTTAAAAAAACAAATGGGAAAATCTTCCGATAAATCGTTTTACGGGTGCCGCTCCTTTTTTCATTGCCCCACAAGTATTAAAATCTGTGAAAGAAAGTTTTATGATTTTTGCATAAAGTGGCGGTATCTTCCCAATGCCATCAATGGAAAATAGTTGCGGTACATGTGGTATTTCAAATAGAAAACTTTTGGGAAACCTGTTGCCGTAAAATCTGCCTCATCCCAACTGCCATCCTCTTTTTGTGTATTCAGAAGGAAGTCTATGCCTCTTTCTACTGATGCCGACTTTATTTCGCCGGTAGCGATCAAGGCAAGCAATGC
Source organism: Planctomycetota bacterium (assembly GCA_016873165.1). Classification (GTDB taxonomy): domain Bacteria; phylum Planctomycetota; class Brocadiia; order Brocadiales; family Brocadiaceae; genus Kuenenia. Next base: position 2,076 of record VGXV01000081.1, read on the forward strand.
CCAGGCTGTTTGAGATGGTGTGCTTTTGCCGATCCCTTTTAGCGCAGGGTCTTCATAAGATTTTATTGTCTCGCCCCAACCACCATCTGAATTTTGAATACTCTTCAGCCAATCGACTGCTTTTCTTATATACGGTTTGTTACTATCTTCGCCAACCGCGACAAACCCCAAAAGGACAGACCATGTGCCATAAATATAATTTGAACCCCAGCGCCCAAACCATGAACCATCTTCCTCTTGTTCTTTTTTCAGAAACTCAATTGCCTTTTTGATGTTCAGGTATGTCTTATTAAATCCGATGCGGCCAAAGAATTCGATACATCTTGCCGTAACATCGCTTGTGCTTGGGTCAAGAAGCGCGTTAAAGTCGGCAAACGGTATATAATTCAGCATAGTTTTATTGTTATTACGGTCAAATGCGCCCCATCCTCCGTCATCACATTGCATGGCTTGCAGCCAGCGCAAGGCGCGTAATAACGTTTTTTCTTTATGCGCAGCTTCCGGCATAGAGACACGCTGCAAAGCCATGAGCACCGCGCCGGTATCATCCGTATCGGGATAGAATTCATTCGCGTATTGAAAATACCATCCGCTGGGTTCCTCTACCTTGCATTTTAATTTCCAGTCTCCAAAGTTTCTGACTTCTTTGCTCAACAACCATTGACCGGCCTTTTGCAGAGATGGGTGAGAACCCGGAATGCCTGAATCATTCAAAGCAATAATAGTCCATGCGGTGTCCCATACGGGGGAAACGCATGGTTGTAAATAGAGTCTGTCGCCTTCATAAATAATCAGCGCCTCCACTTCTTTCATTTGTGCAACGAGAGCGGGATGATTATCCGGATAGCCGAGACACTTCATGGCAAAGATCGAATTGATCATTGCCGGCCAAATAGCCCCCAAACCTCCCGATTTTTCCATGTGATCAAGCATCCATTTTTCGGCCATCTTCATTGCAATTCTTCGGATGAATTTAATGTGGTGTTGTTCATATCGGCGGAATATGCTATCCGCATCAATGAAAAAATTATGCCAGCAAAATCCCTCCTGATCCCTTTCGATTCGGTATACAACGTCTTTTCTTGGAATAAGATATAATTCCTTCAGTAAATCATCGTCCACCGGAACATGTGGTTTTTTGGCAATGGCAATAGAAAGGGGAACGACAATGCATCTTGACCAGTAAGATATTTCATAAATACTGAAGTAAAACCCTGCCGGAAACAGTATCATTTCTACCGGAACGGCAGGCACTGCCTGCCAATCCACCTGGCCAAACATGGCAAGATAAATTTTTGTAAAACAATTGGCATTCATGATCCCGCCCATGCCCAGGATGCATTCCTTCGCCTTTTTCATAAACGGTTCATGTTCCGGATATCCCGCTAATTTTAATGCAAAATAGGCCTTTACCGAGGCGCTTATCTCGCTTGCTCCGCCATGATAAATGTTCCATCCTCCGTCTGCTAACTGATTTTCAAGGAGATATTTAGCGGCCTTTCTTTGTTTTTCAACGTCTATTTTATTCAGAAAATGCATAAGCATAATGTAATCGGACGTCAGTGTGGTATCTGCCTCTAAAATTCCCACCCAGTGCCCATCCTGCGAATTTTGCTGATCAAGCAGATAATGCTGTGCCCTGTTGATAGAATCGTCCAAAGGGTTTTCCGTTTTTTGTGCAGAGGTAATACTTGTTCTGGAGTAGGTATTTTCCAAACTCACTTCATGTTTAAGCAACTCTGGAATGGGATATTTTCCATTGCCGTTTCCATTTCCATTAAATTTGTACACAGTTGTCTCAAACCGTTCTAATAGATTTAACAGAAAATTTCTCATTCTTCTAGAAAGCCTCCAGTTTGTTTAATATAAAAACATTAAGTACATATTTTCCATTAAGTTAAGCACCGTTTGCCATCGGGTAAAAGTAACAAATTTAAATCGTAATTTCAAGTAAAACTTGCCTTATGTATGTGCTTTTTATAATATGAGTTGCTAATGTTTTTCGTGCTTAAATTTTATTAATAACGTCTCATACAGCATTTTTATTGGTACTATCAAATCTATGACACTGTTACTATATGACGATATTTATCTGGAACATGATACCGGGATTGGACATCCTGAAAATTCAAGGAGAATCGAAAATACCATTAATTATTTGAAATCGGGTAGTTTTTTTAATCAATTGACGATTAAAAAACCTCGCGCCGCATCGCAGGAGGAAATCAATCTTATTCACCCGAAAGCATACATCCAAACCGTCAAACAAATTGCCGATTCTGGCGGTGGATGGTTAGATGGGGATACTGTTATTTCAGGCGCTTCGTATAATGCAGCAGTATATTCTGCGGGAGCAGCGCTTACAGCGGCGGATATGATAATGACAGGAGCGGCAAAAAACGCCTTTTGTCTTGTACGACCGCCAGGACACCATGCAACACCGGAAAGAGGCATGGGGTTTTGTCTTTTTAATAATGTTGCCATTGCGGCAAGATACATTCAGAAGAATCACAAGCGGAAAAGAGTCCTCATAATAGATTGGGATGTTCACCATGGGAATGGCACTCAGGATGCGTTTTATGAGGATCCTACAGTTATGTACTTTTCAATGCATCGTCATCCGTTTTATCCCGGGACGGGAGCACAGGACGAAATAGGGGAGGGAGAAGGAAAGGGTTATACTATCAATATACCGCTGTCTATGGATACAAAACCTGAAAAATACCTTGAAATATTTTCTGAAGTAATAGACAGCCGCGTAAATAGTTTTGCGCCGGAATTCATCATTCTCTCTTCAGGTTTTGATACGTATAAAAAAGATCCTATCGGCGGTTTAAATCTTGAAATAGAACATTTTCACGCTTTGACAAAAATAGTTATGAAGTCGGCGGAAAAACACTCTGATGGAATGCTCTTATCCTGTTTGGAAGGAGGGTATCATCTCGCCGATATTCCCCGATGCATTGAAGCCCACCTCAAGGGGTTAATGAAGATGGACTTCTGATTGCGGTGCCTATTTTGCTGATGCTTTTAAATCGGTTAGTTTTTTTGCGTAACGGGATTTTTTCCTGCTGGCATTATTTTTATGTAAAATACCTTTTGTAGCGCTTTTGTCCATTTTTTTTACGGTTAAACGATATTCTGTTTCGGCTGTTTGAATGTCTTTGTTTTGTATCGCCGTTAAAAATTTTTTCACTTGAGTCTTTAGCGTGGTTTTTCTTGATTTGTTTCTTAAATTACGCTTTATATTCTGTCTGAGTCTTTTTTTTGCAGAGTTTAATGTTGGCATTATACCATCTCCATTTTTGACTAAAATAACATTACAATAAATTTCCTCTCTTTACTTAAGGAGGAATATACTTTATGCAACTCATAACATAATGTCAATAGCAAAACGCATGAAAAAGAAAGTTATGATAATTTTTGATAAAAAAGCATGCTGTCATTTTCTCTCTATTATACAACTTAAATTTTCTGAAAAAAAACTGCAAATATAGATAATGACATAAAAATATCTTGACACATATTGCCCATCCTGTTTAAATTTTTCTTATTTTCTGAGGTACCTAAATGGCCAAGTCTAAAAAAAACCTGGTAATCGTTGAATCACCTGCAAAAGCTAAAACCATAAGCAAGTTTCTCGATTCTTCTTTTTTCGTGAAATCCTCCATGGGACACGTCCGGGACCTTCCTGCAAAGAAACTGTCCGTAGACATTGAAAACAACTTTACTCCGGAATATAAAGTAATACCGGGAAGGAAAAAATTAATTGAGGAATTAATCAGCGATTCCAAAAAAGCCGGCACGGTTTATTTGGCTTCTGATCTTGACCGTGAAGGAGAAGCGATAGCATGGCATCTCTATCAGGCGCTGGAGATACCGTCAGAAAAAATACGGCGGGTCACTTTCAACGAAATCACAAAAGATGCCATCCAGGAAGCCTTTAAACAGTATGGCCCGATCAATATGGCAAAGGTGAATGCACAGCAGGCGCGGAGGATACTTGACCGCCTTGTTGGATATCAGATAAGCCCTCTCCTGTGGAAAAAGATATCGAAAAGGTTAAGCGCCGGTCGTGTACAATCCGTTGCGGTCAGGCTTATCGTTGAGCGTGAAAAGGAAATTAACGAATTTAAACCTCAGGAATACTGGAAAATAACTGCCGAGCTAAAAACTATTTCCAAGGGGAAAAAAACTGATGATATAAAACCTTTTAAAGCCCTGCTGCAAAAGTTCGACGACAAGAATATAGAGGTAAAAAATGAGCAACAGGCGATAGAAATAACCGATACATTAAAAAATGCCTCGTTTGTCATCACAAACATAAAGAAACAAACAAAACGCAACAACGCGCCACCCCCTTTTACCACGAGTCTGTTGCAGCAGCAGGCATCGACGCGCTTGCAATTTAGCGCGAAAAAAACCATGTTAATTGCGCAACAGCTTTATGAAGGTATTGATGTCGGGGCAGAAGGGCCGACGGGACTGATTACTTACATGAGGACTGATTCGTTTCACGTTTCAGGCCAGGCATTGACATCTGGCAGAACGTTTATTGAAAATAGTTACGGGAAAAATTACCTCCCGGATAAACCGAATGTATACGCTTCCGCCAAAAAGGGCACACAGGGCGCGCATGAGGCGATAAGGCCAACATATATAGAATATACGCCTGAATCCATAAAACAGTTTCTTACAAAGGATCAGCATAAATTATATGAACTCATCTGGAAACGGTTTGTTGCAAGCCAAATGAACCCGGCGCTTTATGCTATTACCGATGTGGAAATTGCAGCAGACCGGTATATTTTCAAGATCAGAGGCAGAGAACTGATATTTGACGGACATACACTTATTTCCGGACATGAAGTTGATCGGGAGGAACAAATATTGCCTTCGCTGGAAAAAGATCAGGTGCTTGAATTGATACAACTTTTGCCGACACAGCACTTTACCCAACCTCCCCCGCGCTATTCCGAGGCATCTCTGGTAAAGACCCTTGAGAAAATGGGGATAGGAAGACCAAGTACCTATGCCACCATTATTTCAACAATTCAGGATCGTGGGTATGTGAAACAGGAAAAGCGCGCTTTTTACGCAACCGAACTGGGCATATTGGTTACCGAGAAGCTTATAGAACATTTTCAAAAAATAATGGATGTAAATTTTACATCACACATGGAAGACGAACTTGATAAGATAGAAGAAGAAAAGATTGATTGGCTGACGGTATTGAAGGAATTTTATGAACCTTTTAAAATTGATTTGGAAAGAGCTATTGGTGAAATGAAAAGTGTAAAAGGCACTCCGGAAGAAAGCAACCAGGTTTGTAATATATGTGGTCAACCTATGGTGATCAGATGGGGAAGGCATGGAAAATTCTTTGGTTGCTCTGCATTTCCAAAATGTAAAAATACAATGCCATTGGACGAAAAAGGAGAAGCGGCGCCTCCGGAAACTTCCGACCAAACATGCGAAAAATGCGGCAGTCCAATGATTATTAAAACCAGCCGTCATGGGAAATTTATGGCTTGTTCTGCATATCCTGATTGTAAGAACACAAAATCTCTCACCGGAGAAACCACAAAGATTGAGCCTACAAACGAAATTTGTGAAAAATGCGGAAGTCCTATGGTGATCAGATTCAGCAAAAAAGGGAGATTTATGGGATGTTCCGGCTATCCTAAATGCAGAAATATAAAATCCCTCCCTACCGGTGTAAAATGTCCAAGAGAGGGCTGCGATGGAGATTTAATACAACGGTATTCAAAAAAAGGCGGCATATTTTTCGGATGCAGCAAGTATCCTGACTGTGATTACCTCTCGAAAGAGCTGCCCATTGCCGGTGAAGAAGCAACAAGCGAAACAAACATTCCGGATAAATAAGAGAGAATTTCATTTTTCTGTAATTTACAATAATCGTAATAACCTCTATTTATTTTCGTGAAGGTTGTATTTGTAATTTCTTATTTTTTAATAAAGTGGTATTTATGAAAAAAACCAAAGGACAGATAGAAGCTGAAATCAGCGAGGCAATTATTAAATTCGAAAAAGAATACATGGGCCGGGGACCTTTGGAAGCAAAAACCTATATTATTGATGACTTGATTTTGGTAAGGTTGAAAGGCGTTCTTACAAAAGCGGAATACCAGCTTGCCAATCCCGTGGACATTGTTAACGGAAGAACATTGATAAAACAGATGAGAATTGCTTTGCTGGAAAAAGGACGCCCCCTTTTGGAAGCTGTCGTCGAATCCATTATAAATCAAAAAATGATAAGCTTGCATACTGATATTAGCACAAGAACAGGAGAAAAAGTTATTATATTTACCCTTGATTCTCCGCCAAAGCTGGAATATTAAAGAAGCGTAATGGCGATAATTTCTGTTGAAAACCAGATTTTTTTCTCAGCAGCAAATCCCCACTTCATGTTTATTTTTTTCAGATAAAGTCTGCTGAGATTTAATTTGTTTTGGATATCTTTTTTGGCTTGACTTCATAGAATTTTTATTTAACATCAAATAACATTAATCTAAATAAGAGGCAGAAACTAGAGGGACGATTATTTTGTATCGTCTGTCGAAGGGTAGGCCGCACAATGACAAAGAAATAATCGTTGTGCGGCTTTTTTTGTTTTCACACAACGGATGTTGGTTGCACAATATAAGTCATTGGGTGCGAACAAAAAACAATTTACATAAAAAATTTGTATCTATTCAGCGAAATAATTATCGACCAAGTCCCCCTTAGAAAAGGGGGATTCAGGGGGTTGTGATAAAACAGTAAAATGTAAGACAACCCCCTAACCCCCTTTAATAAGGGGGAATATCGTAAATTCCGCTGAATAGATACAAAAATTTGGTAATTTATACTGAAACTAAACTACAACGTTGTTTTGAGGAGAAAGAACTATGGCATTGGATCCGACGAAATTTGCGGATTGGCAGATAGCGGAAGAAGCAGAGACACGGATGAAGACCGTGTATCAGATAGCGGACAAGCTGGGGTTGGAGAAAGATGAGTTGCTG
>VGXV01000082.1 GCA_016873165.1 Planctomycetota bacterium
GACTTGTTGCCTATTGTCGGCTTGAAAAAAAGGTTAAACGTGCATACTGGGTAACAAAACAGGATAGCGATTTTGGAGTTACAACCTTTGAAGGATTAAAGGATGAATACGGCAAGCAAACCCAATTCCTGAAGATACCGGCGCATATCCTCTGTTACCTGCTCGGACAGGCCGAGAGACTGCTTTGGAAATAATGCAAATTTGTTTTTGAATTTATCCTTGTAAGTCATGTACGAAATAGAATACACCGAGAATATATGTGGAGGTGAGATGTGAAGATAGTAAAACTTTTCAAAAACGGTCAGAGCCAGGCAGTGCGGTTGCCAACAGAGTTCAGATTCGAAGGCGAACATGTGTTTATCAAAAAAGAAGGCGATATGGTTATCCTTATTCCTGAAAAAAAGACATGGGATACACTTATCAGGAGTCTAGAAAAATTTTCTCATGATTTTATGAGCGAAAGATCTCAGCCTGAAACGCAGAAGCGGGAGGAACTGTTTGATGAAGTTCATGCTTGATACCAATATCTGCATTTACCTAATCAAACGTCAGTCTAAGAGAATTATTGAGAATTTGAACGTATAAAGAATCTGAAGGTTGTGGACTGGACTGTGTGAGAGGTAAATGATTATGACATGGAATTAAAGAAAAAAGAGGAGATTAAGTTTGCTTTGACGATAGAAGAGGATTAAGTTGACTTGTTGTTATGGCAGTCAGGACAAGAAGACAATCCTTCGCAAGTAGGGTTTTTCTCAAACGGTTTTTTGATATACAAGGCAGACTCATAAAAGGATGTGTCCCTCATTTGGTTATAGAAGATTGGTTTTAAAGATTGTGCTTATTTATAAAACCGCCCTTTTAAAAGGATTTTATCTACCCTTGTAAAAAAAGACTTGCTTTTTAACATAGAAGATTTCGCAGATTGCACAGCGTGGCAGAGCCACAACCAAAATAGGACACAGATAAATCAAAAACGACAGGAGGATATATGGCAAGGAAATGGTATCTCATTTTGCTTTTAATAATCTGTAGTTTTACTTTATTAATTAGCAGTGAATCAAAGACACAGCAAACTACAGCAGTTAATTTTATTGGTCATCTCCAGACATTGGCCGTAGACAAAATAGATAAAGATACTGGCAGAATGAAAGGCGGATTTATCCACTATATAAAGGCAGAAGATGGCAAGATTTATCAGATAGAAGACAAGAAAGGGATTTTGGGAAAGATAAAACCTTCTTCGAAAATAAGTCTTTCCGGGATAATGCGTAAAAACAAAATTGTTGCTGATAGTGTAATACAACTTTCAACTAAAAAATCTGCGTTATCGGCTGATGAATCCACACCAGAAACTATCGGAGAACAAAAAACACTCGTGGCATTATTTAACTATCCTGATAAGTCCAGCGAGCCTTTTACAATTCAGGATGTACAAAATTGTGTAATAAACAATGCTAATTCTGTGGATAACTTCATTAGAGAAAATTCTTATGACAAAACCTGGCTTAATGCAGACTTTATAGACTGGCATACACTTCCTAATAATTCAACATACTATGATAATGATGATTACACCGATTTGCTTTTAAATGATTCTATAACAATACTTGACCCTGAAATTAATTTTCAGAACTACACAAGGTTAATATTCGTGTATGCAGATTCCGGTGCCAGTTACGGCACTGTAGGAAAGCGGTATCTTAGTTCTTCGGGTGATGGTGACTTTAATGCTTCCGTATCATGGATAAATGCGGATTATATGGCTGCAAACAAAACAAAAACAATAGCACATGAATTTGGTCATAACCTTGGTTTCTATCATGCCAATGTTGTTCATAATTCTAACAACCCTTACTTTGTTACAGAAAGTCTAGCCGATCCAACTGCTATGTGTGGCACACAATATTATAATTATGGTGATTTCGATGATACCATGGGGTCTGGTGACTACAACCATTTTTCCACTATCTGGAAAACGCAGGCACAGTGGATAGATGCATCCCAAATACAAGATGTTAAAACATCAGGTGAATATCCTCTTGACCAGGTTGAATTTCCTTCAGACGGTATAAAGGTTCTAAGGGTACCTTTAGGAAAAGATTTAAACAATAATGAATTCTATTATTGGATTGAATACAGAAAAAATCTTGGAACATTCGATGATGAAGATACTGTTCAGATACGAACAAAACTGGCTGCTACAGGGGCTAATGAATGGGGCTATGACACGAAATGGAGCAATAACAAATAACACGATCAGGTTTACAAAAGCAACAGATCTTGTAATGAACTGCATTCCCGAACAAATAAGCGATCTTGGTGGAATCATTGCCATTGCCACTGGAGGCAATCATAGTCTTACCGTAAAGTCAGACGGTACAGTCTGGGCGTGGGGAAATAACGGATCGGGCCAGTTAGGGGACGGAACTGAAACGGATAGTAGTATCCCGGTACAGGTGAGTAATCTCAATGGAATTATCTCTATTGCTGGAGGATCGCACAGTCTTGCCTTAAAGTCAGACGGTACGTCTGGGCTTGGGGAGACAACGGATCGGGCCAGTTAGGGGACGGAACTACCTCGACTCAAAATACCCCTGTACAGGTAAGTGGCATTAGCGAGGGTACGGTTATTGCTGCTGGTGGATCGTGTAGTTTTGCCTTAAAATCAGACGGTACAGTATGGGCTTGGGGATACAACGGATCGGGCCAGTTAGGGGACGGAACTGAAACGGATAGTAGTATCCCGGTACAGGTGAGTAATCTCAGTGAAATTATCGCCGTTGCCGCTGGAGGATGGCATAGTCTTGCCTTGAAATCAGACGGTACGGTATGGGCTTGGGGACATAACGGAGATGGTCAACTGGGAGATGGAACCAAAAGAGATATAAGCACCCCTATACAAGTGAGCAATCTCAGCGAAGCTATCGCCATTGACGCTGATTCCGGGCACAGCCTTGCCCTCAAATCAGATGGCACGGTCTGGGAATGGGGAATGTATAACCTGAATTCAGAGGGGACTTATTTTGTTGATATTGAGACAAACAACCAATTCCACGACCCCTATAGGGGATGCATAGTGGAACTTCTTGAAAAAACTGGAAGCGATTCCGATTCAAAGGCAAAACTCAAGGTTACTCTTTCTGGTGTTGACATGGACCCGGAAGGTGCCCTTAACTTTGGTACCGTTAATTCTACATCTTCCCGTCAAGTAGTAATTACAAATAACACAAGCGATTTGGTAACTATTGGTTCGGTAACTGTGTCGGGTAGGGATACGGATCAATTTCACATAATCACAGATAGCTGTTCTAATATGAATTTACAACCTGGTGAAAGTTGTAGTACAACCATTTCTTTTTCACCAGATTCGGAGGGAGACAAATTTGCGGATTTGATAGTTTCTAACAGTGACAGTACAAGACCACAGGCGGCAATAAGTCTTTATGGGGATGGTTCCCTGTCCCCATCGGTAATAACAGGTACGGCGACAAATGTAACATCAAGTTCTGCTACATTGAATGGTACTGTCAATGGATTAGATACAACGGTATGGTTCGAATATTCCACAAAAAGTGGTCTTTATAGCCGTACATCATCAACACAGAGTGTGAGTGTTTCCAGTGATACAGCGGTAAGCATCGGCATAAGTGACCTATCTGCTGGAACGACTTATTATTATAGATTAGCCGCGTTGAACACTTACGGAGTAACCTATGGTAATGAAAATTCTTTTGCAACTCTTTGCAGGGCAACTATCTTGGATGCTAACCCAGACCCGCTGAAGCTAAAAAGGGATGATATGGCTTATGAAACGGTTACGGTGGCTTGCAAGGATGGTACAGGGCTTGCTAACGCAACTGTAACTGCGAAGGTTACGACTGGCAAGAAATGTATATCGGTTTCACCGTCAAGTGGAGTTACGGACGCTAGTGGTCAGGCAGTATTTACCATCACAGCCAAGAAGACAGGTAACGCAAGGGTCAGATTTGAGGTAAACGATTTGAGATATACGGTAGCAGTGAAGGTTAAGAATAAATAATTTTCTATTCAAATACGTTTTCCAAAGCGCATTTTTAAAATTAGGGATTCTTCAATTATGATTTTAAGTGCTTATCAGGCAAAGAGCTACATCCTAGATGTTTTAAAGAAAAATACCGAGAAGCCAAGTAGGGCAGGCATTGCCTGCCAATAAATAACCGTCCGGCAAGATCAAAACATCATAAATGCCGCATATATCCTCACCACTGCGAGTGTGGGTCAAAATAGTGGGTATTCTCCATCCTGCCAGATTCGATACATCGATACATCAGGAACAAGGATTTCTCCCTTCGGTCGAAATGGCGATTACCAGTGAAAATTCCTTGTCATATCTTACTTCTGATAATTTGAATAAATCTTTTTTGCCTGTTCTTTTAATTGTTTCGCTTCCTTTTTCCTACCGGTTCCCTCATAAAACTCCGCCATTTTCTCCAATATGGTTGCAATTAGAGGGTGGTCTTTGCCGTATTCTTTTTCATATATTTCAAGCGCCTGTTTATAGAGGGTTTCTGCCGTTGTGTTTTCGCCCTGATAATAATAAAGCGTCGCCAGGTTGTTCATTGCGGAGGCAAGGTCAGGATGTCCTGAGCCGAGCGTCTTTTCTTCTATTGCCAATGCCCTCTTGTAAAACGGTATCGCTTCGGCGTATTTTTTCTGATCTTGATAAAGCTCTCCCAGCCTGTTCAGGACGTCAACAACACCGGGATGATCCGGGCCAAGCGCTTTCTCATAGATACCGAGAGATTGTTTGTAAAACGGCTCTGCCTCGGCGTATTTGTCCTGAAGGAAAAAGTTTTCTCCAATCTCGTACAATACCCTGGCAGCGGATGGATGATCTGCGCCAAGTGATTCCTTGTAAATAGCGAGTGACTGATGAAAGAGCGGTTCGGCTTCGGCATATCTGCTATAGGTGCGATACAGTACTCCCAACAGGCTCATTGAATCGGCAATGCGGCTATCGCCTGCGGGAAAGGTTTTCTTCGCTGCCTTTAATGCCTCTTCTCCCGCTTTTATAGCATCCGCATATCTCTTCTTTTGTAAAAGCGAGGTGGTCTTATCATTGAGTTCCTTCCAGGAGTTTTCTTGTGTGTATGCGGGCAGGGCGCAGGCGCAGGACAGAACAAACACAAAAAAGGCTTTTATGCCATATTGGTAAAGAGGTTTCATACGGCTTACGAATGCGGTCATTTCAAAAAATCCCCCAAGTAATGTTGAATGGTATTATCTGTTTCATTTTTCATATAATTGTCGTAATATTATAACGAATCTATGGCACAATGACTACTGACGATTTGTAATATTTGGTATTGTAGGTTGGGTTGAATGAAATGAAACCCAACGATTTGCTATTGGACTTTGTTTATCTGTTGGAGGAGATGATGTTATTGAGGAAGGCGTTTATAACATATTTTTCACAACCCACTACCTCCCCCTGTCCCCCTCCAGAGGGGGATAAAGGGGAAGGAAGGGGGATTTGGTTGCTGCTTTGCAGCGTTATATTATTTTGCACGGTTTCCAATAGCTTTGCAGGGGGAGACCCGGTGAAAGGTGAAGAAAAGGAAAAAAGTGAACTGGCTGTGCTTATGATTGAAATAGATAAGGATTATAAGGTTTTGGAAAGGCTTTCCACCTACTTCACCTTTGAAGAAGTTGAAAAAGAACAGAAGGTTTACGGCGATGCAAGCGCAAATCTCATGGCGCTCTGTAAGACCGCTACAACAAATTTTGCGAGACCGGACGACGATAAATATCAGGAACTTAACCATGCGATGCTGATGGCATCTGAAAATATAGACGGCGTTTTTAAGAATAAGAATATAGGGATTACGTTAGAAGATGTCTTATGGCAAGTCGGGCTATTGCGGCAGACGTGCGCCGACTGCCACAAACACCTGGATATAAAGCTTGGAACCGGCAAGCAGGGTAAATAACTATGGCAATAAAAGCAACCGTATGTGGAAAAAGATACATGCCGATCTTGGTCGTTTCAAAAACCTGTCGGTAGTAAACCTGCCAACGGAAGCCATACACGAAATGGCCGCGTTGTCCCAACGAACGATGGATTTTCCGTGTACCGTCCAGGAGGGAGAAGTGTGGGTATCAGGCGCGGAAAAAACCGTCAAGATTTGTCCGATAAGGTGGAAAGAACAAGAAGGATGAATAGCATGATTTATCTGCTTTTGTCATGCCCGAATGTCTTTGTCGGGATCTATGTCTTTACAATCGCTGGATTCCCGCGAAATACATGCGGGAATGACATACTTTAATAGTAGGCTGATTAAACAAAAATGAAAATTTGGTTTTTGTATGTGATACGATGTAAAAATGGAAGATTATATACAGGCATTACCACTGACGTGGAAAGAAGATTTGCAGAACACAGGAGCAACGGCAAAAAAAGTGCAAAATGTTTAAGGGGGAAAGTTCCATTAACGCTGGTGATGAAAAAGAAGATTGGAAGCAGGAGTATGGCGTTAAAGATTGAAGCAAAGGTAAAAAAACTATCAAAGATCAAAAAAGAGATGTTCGTGGAGGGGAAAATTCATATAAAGGTATGAGCAACAATAAAACGAGAGATCAAATAGAAGACAAATACAAATGGGATTTGTCTGTTTTGTATGCATCGGCTGATTATTGGGAGGAAGACTACCGGAAGGTAGAAAAAGAACTTCCCCTGCTCCTGGAGTTTAAAGGCTCTCTTGCTGATTCCGGGAAACTCGGTCAGTTCATGCAGTTTTATATTAACCATTCTATCATGAGAGAAAATTTATATGTGTATGCGAATGTACGCTTTTTTGAGGATACCAGAAATGCCGTATATGAAGAGATGAAAGGCCGCATCGAACTGCTTGTTTCAAAGATTTCCGCTGAAACCGTTTTTATAAAAAAGGAGTTGTCTGCATTATCACGGGATGATATTGACAAAATGATTCATGAAAATGCTCGCCTGGCAGGATATCGCTTCTTTCTGGAAAGCTATGCCCGGTACAATCCTCATGTCCTTTCTGAAGAAACGGAAACAGTTTTGGCGGAACTGGAGATTGCCTTGCAAAAACCGGATGATATTTTTTCGGCATATAATGACAATAACATTTCATTCGGGGAGTTTGAGCATAAAGGTGAAAAAATCCTTCTTTCCCATGCACGATTTGCACAACTCCTGGAATCGCCTGACCGTGCCCTCCGGCAAAAGGTGTTCGATTGCTATTACCGGCCTTACCGGCAGTATATTGATGTGCTGGCAAACACCTATGCCGCAAGCGTGCTCGCCAACGTCAAGCTCGCGAAGGTGCGCAACTATGCGTCAATGCTTGAAATGGCGCTGTTTCCCGATTACTTGCCAACCACAGTAATCAGTAATCTCGTTGAGGTTGTAAGAGAGAATATTAACGTGATCAGCGAGTTCAATGAGCTGAAACGGGAAGGGCTTGGAATAGAAGAATTACATTTCTATGATAATTATGTCCCACTGGTTAAAGACGTTGACACGAAGTATTCCTATGAAGAAGCTATTGAACTGGTGCGTACGGCTCTTGCACCACTTGGCGCGGAATATCTCAGGAAGTACGATGCCACCGTTCGTGCGCGGGTAATTGACGTGTACGAATCTCCCGGCAAAAGATCGGGGGCGTTCTCCTGGGGGAGTTATGCGAGCCGGGGATTAATTTTCTTAAATTACACGGAAAAGTTTTCTGATGTCTCCACCTTTGCGCATGAATTCGGTCATTGCCTGCATCGTGATTACTCCATTGAAAATCAACCCTATATTTATTATCAAAATCCGATCTTTCTGGCTGAGATCGCCTCCACATTCAATGAGGCTTTGCTGTTCGATTACATGTCAAAGATTGCCGAATCACGCGAAGAGAAGAAATTCTTCCTGTATCACAATATGAAACGGATTGAGGCAACCTTCTATCGGCAGACGATGTTCGCACATTTTGAAAAAGAGATTCATGAGATGGCCGAATCCGGCAAGGTGCTGATCGCGAAAAGCATAACGGACATCTACAGGAAAAATCTTGAAACCTTTCTGGGTAAGGGAATGGTTATTGATGAGCAGTTAAACTACGAATGGGCGCGCATTCCCCATTTTTACAATGCCTTTTACGTCTACAAATACGCCACCAGTTTGTCCGCGGCAATCGCCTTGTCTGAGCGCGTAACCTCCGGCGATAAGGCTGCCGTTGAAGGGTATCTTACCTTTCTGAAGGCAGGATCACACAAGGAGCCGCTCGAAATTCTAAAAGATGCCGGGGTCGACCTTACCGGCAAGGAAGCGTACAAAGTGACGGTGAACAAATTCAGGAAATTACTGGCAGAATACAAATCTTTGCTCTGATGACTCACCATGATTCAGGAAAGCGAACTTTATAGAAAGGTTGCAGACGCATGCCGTCTGGAAACGGCTGAGGCCTTTCGTCTTCAAAGCCGCATACACCGGTTGCGGTGGTTTGGCCGTTCTGATATATGGGTCAAGCGGGACGATGAGCTTAGCTTTGGCGTATCGGGAACCAAATTGCGTAAACATGCATCCGTAATCCCTGCATTGAAACAAGAGGTGATTGAGGAAGTGGTGGTGATTGGCGGCGCTCATTCAAACAACGTACTTTCTGCGGCTCAGACCCTGACGGAAAACAACATCAGGATAACCCCTTTTTTACTTGGACCTCCGTCTCAAATACTTGGTAATGCGAAGCTGCTTTCTCTGTTCGTTGATGACAGCGAAATTCACTGGATTTCACGCTCCCAATGGGCTAATTGCGAAGAATTTGTCAACAGCTATGTAGAAAAAAGAAAGGCCGAGGGAATAAAGATTTTCGTGCTCCCTGAGGGGGCGCATCATCCATTAGCGCTGCCAGGTTCTCTAAGCATTCTTGTTGACATCCTTCGCAATGAGAGGGAATCGGGAGTTTGTTTCGACCATATTTTTATCGACGCTGGTACGGGGATGGTTGCGCAGTCTCTCCTGGCCGGGGC
>VGXV01000083.1 GCA_016873165.1 Planctomycetota bacterium
GCTTGTACTTCTTGATAAAAACCCTGTAGACAATACTTTTTTCCCAAAACGCCCTTAACTTTTTAAATCCCATCTTTATTTCTTCAAAAATTATCTCTGTATTTTCATGAATTTGTTTATGCAATAGTAATCCATAAATACTACACAAAAAAGTTAATTTATCACATTTATCTGGCAATGTATAAAAAATTACATAAATCTAATCCAAAATCCCATAGTTAAAACAAAGTCCTATTTCATGATTTTGGCATATACCATCTAATGTGCCATGCCACACTTTTGTTGGCACATTTATGTGTTATGACTCACTGTTCTCATTTTACTTGAATAGTTCATTCAACATTTTCAATGAAGCTAATATATTGATTTCTCAATTCTTACAGCCAAATAATTCTGTAAATTATTTTTTCCCTCAATTGCGGTATCTTATTTGATATTTTAAGGTAACAACTCCCATAGGAAGTGAATACTTGGGGAGCAAAAAGGAAGTTGCTATCCCGGGGGCGTCTATGCCAAGTCAACAATATTATTTATTATTGGCTGATAGAGACTCAACCACCAAAGTGCTCTATAGAAAGAACGGCTGCAGGTAAAACAGCAAAAGCGCTCCTCTGGTGTAAAAGTACTATTTCACAAAATTTAACACACCAGTTTTCTCCGGTATTTAAGCTGTATCTACGCACAGAGATCCGCACAGAAATGAACAATCGAAAAATAAAGCTGGCTTTGTACACGATGAGGAGAAAGACATGAAGAAAGAAGTATTTTATACATGTTTTGTTATTTTTATGATTTTGTTGATCTCTTGCGAGGAACCGAAGAAGCCCGAATTAGAAGTGAAAGCAAGCGTTGAACCTTCCGAGGAGATAAAGCCAGAGTCAGCACCACTCCCTGAAGAAGGTTATTATACAAGTGCCGAACCGCCCGAACCTGATGCGGCTGTGCCAAAGAAGGAAGAGGCAGAGCCTGCAGAGGTGCCAGCAGCCGAATCAGCACAACCTTCTGCCCCTGAAGCAGTACCTGCCGCTAGAATTGATGCACTTGCAGCAGCTAACGGCAATAAAGGTTTAATGAGACGGGTTTTTTATGGGACAGACCGAAAGGCGAGCGGGATGACGCAGCCAAAAAAGTTTTATGGAAACGAACGTGGAAAACTTCAGCTTGGCATCTGTGAGGTTAGCATTCCACCTGACCACAAGATGGGTGAACTTGAATCACCAAAATGGTGGAAATTAGAATTCAGTGAGAATCCCAACAAACATGTAGTCCTGCTAAAGGTGCAAGAATTATCAAAGGATAATTTTTTTATTGAGCTTCGATCTCACGTAGACAAAGCATCCGATAAAGAAGCATTCGTGTTTATCCATGGATACAATGTAACCTTCGAAGATGCAGCGCGCAGGACTGCCCAGATGTCATACGATATGGGATTTAGCGGAGCGCCTGTTTTTTATAGCTGGCCGTCTCAGGGTGAGATTGCCGACTATACGGTTGATGAAAATACCATAGACTGGACGGTACCGCATTTAAAGGAGTTTTTATCTATGGTTGCCGCTGAATCAGGTACGCAAAAGGTACATCTGATAGCTCACAGCATGGGGAATCGGGCAATGACAGATGTATTGAAAGACTTTGCCGATACATACGTGTCAGGTACCACTCCTTTGTTTAACCAGGTTGTGCTTGCGGCTCCGGACATAGACGCCGAAATTTTTAAGAGGGATATTGCCCCGCGTATTCAGAAGACCGCAGAACGGGTGACACTCTACGCATCGTCTAACGACAAGGCGCTTTTATTATCTAAAAGTATACACGGTGCACCACGAGCCGGCGATGTAGAGGGCGGAATTCTCATTATTCCAGGAATTGATACTATAGATGCTTCTTCAGTAGATACAAGCCTTGTTGGCCATTCCTACTATGGTGATAATAGGTCAATTATCTCTGATATGTATTTATTAGTAAATCTAAAATTGCCACCTGATAAACGCAATCTATTGCCGAAGGAAGTTGAAGGAGGTAGATACTGGGCGGTAAAGCGTTAGGTAGGTGCGAAATGAAAAAAACCGGAATCTTGTGAATAAATTCCTTGTTTGCTTAGGATGGGATTTACGCAAATGGACGGGAGGAAAAAATGGCTAAAAAGCCTTATTGGTTAAAGTATAGTTTTTAACTATTTATCACAAAGGAGGGTTTTGTATGGCTGATTTAACGCTTTACTATGTGACAAATCGTAATCATGTTGGCAATGATTACAAGATGCCTGAGGAATATGGTTCAGGTTTTAGTGCCGATGGTGTTGAAAATTTACGTTTCGGAAAAGTTACGGTACAGGTGGATGAAGATAGAATAAATGGTTATTTGTCCACTCCGACAAATGATAACGGAGAAGGGGATGGCACAAAACTAGCAGAATATATGGAAGAACAATTCAGAGACAATGGGAAAATCAAGGCATTTGCGGAAATCATGGACAAGAAAACTCAGATATTTGGTTCGCAAGCAATGTTTGATGAGCTAAAGGCAAAAATGATGGAATCTAGAGATACTTTGGTTTATGTTCATGGCTATGCGGTTTCCTGGCATAGTGCGATTGCCAGCGCACTTTCGTTGCAGCAAATGCTCAACAAAAAAGATGACAAGGCAGAGAAACAAAATGTTATTGTGATCTTGTTTACCTGGCCGTCAGATGGGAGATATGTTATTGCTGACAAGATAACAAAGGTGTTTATGGGTGCATACAGGTCTGATAGGGCAGAGGCTGAGGTATCAGGTGGGGCTCTTGGAAGGGGTATCTTGAAACTGCGTGACTTTTTTATCGATATGAGAAAGAAGGGAGAAACACCATGTAATCAGAGCATTCACTTGCTTTGCCATTCAATGGGAAATTATGTATTACAAAACGCCTTATCAAAGATAGCAGACAACACGCCCACTTCGGCGCTCCCTTCTCTTTTTGAGCATATTTTTCTCTGTTCTGCCGATGTAGACGATACTGTATTAGAACCAGATCAACCAATGGCAGTTCTCCACCAACTCGCAAGTAGCGTAAGTATTTACTACAATCGCGAGGATATGGCATTGTGGCTAAGCGACAATTTAAAAGGGAATCCGGACCGGCTTGGGACGAACGGCGCGGCACGTCCTGCTGCAATTCATAAAAAAATTCATCAAACTGATTGTACTGCAATCATACAAGAGAAAATCTTTGCAAGTGAACACAGCTATTATATATATGGCAAAACAAACCGTGATATACGCCTGAGTATTGCAAATATAAACCATTATGACCGTACATTGAGAAAGCGTGAACAAATAGGTAATCTTACGAATGAATGGAGGTTGATTTAAAAAAAGTATATGAATCAACAAATGAATAAGGAGAAAATGATATGTCACAGACATCATTATTGCCACCCATTACCGCGGTTCGCATAGTTTGGGCGCGTACGGGGTCTTTTTCGAACGATGAGCATTCCGGGCAATCTGCAGCTTTAGTTGAGGCAGCATTGAAAGAGATAAAAGACCGTGCGGAAAAGGACGAAAATGAACGAAGATATGTCACGAGCGCAATATCCACTATGGATGCCAGCCTGCGTAACTTAGATATGATCTACAAGGGACGTCAGCTTAATTTTCAGGAAAATGAGCAGTTAAGAACGGCTTATCTGGATTCGGTAAATGAAAATTTGGATTTTGGTAACAAGGCAAAAGACATTTTAAAATCCTTGCCAGCTATGAGTATCGGAGGCGCTGGAAGTGTTACTATTGCCCAATATTTCAACTTAAGTGGTATCCAATTATGGGGAGTAGGTCTAGCGCTTGCAGGATTGGGTTACATCATTAATCTATTGATTGTGAAGAAAATGAGAAGGAGTAAGCAGATGCTCTATGTCAGACAGGACTATGAAAGAGGCTTGTACTATGATCAATATCTGACCAGGGTTGCTACAACGTTAACATCATTATATCTGGATTTGGACAGGATTCACAAAAATGTCTTTGGACAATCATATCCAGTAGATGTGGACGTAAAGGTTATTGTAAAGGAAATGCTTGAGGGAGTACGGTCCACATTTTGTGATTATATTCATAAGCATATCAATGAGAAAAAGATAACGCCTGAGCTATGGTCATTATGCGAAACAGGCAAAGCTACAGAAAATTGCCCGTTTTGGGAAGGTAGAAAACATTAAGAAATATTATCCTGTTTTCAAAAAAGGGGTTTTGTATTCTTGCATGGTGAAGCAATACATTCCAAAATCCTCGAATTATCTTATTGTTATTTTTGTACTGTCTTTCTGTGCTATTTTTTTATGCTCTTGTTTCAGCTTTAAAACAAAAGACAAAAATGGAAATGTCGTGTCGCATCACTTCGGGTATACCCGTTTTCAAGCTCCTTCTTCAGTCAGTAAAAACACAGTGGGGGATTTTAAAGTCAATGATATCCGTACCTGGGGAATACGGATAGAAAGGGGTGTTGGCATAGGATATTCCCGTGAACGAAACGAATATATTCCAATTGATTGCCGTCTGGTAATCCGTGTTGCAAATGAAGAGCAAATGGAAAAAGCGCAGAACTTATTAATAAATTTAGAAAAGGAGGGATTATGCGTAACTGTAGACAAAAACAATTGATGGTTGTTCTTGTCAGCGTGATAGCTGTTGTGATAATATCCGGATGTGCTGTTAAACATTCAGACGTTATGTTGTTTGGGACAAACACGAAATATGGCCTTTCAATTGCCATGGACCAGCCGGAAAGCACACCACACATAAACGTTGGGTATAAACGTCGGGAATTCGTGTGGATGCCACTGGTTGCAAATGGTGCAGACTCTGTAATACAAAAAAAGGTAGCAACGGCTAGTGCCCAGGATCTGAAATATTTAGGGAAAGAACCGACCGGAAAAGAAGATACGTATTCAGTACTGGCAAGTTTTGGCGCTAATTTTAAGGCATCTGGGGCTGCTGGTGGCGGAGGAATTGCACAATACTTTGCTACAGGTATGGCGGCAAGAAAACTGGCAGAGGTAGGTGGCGCTTCTTTGGTGCAGGCTAGTGATGTTGATTTGACACCAAAAAAAACTGAGTTAACACCAGAAGATATGGCAGTAATACAAGATACTATTAATAAGAAAAACACAAAAGCAGATGAGATTATTCAAGAAGTGGCTCCTAATGGAAATTTGGATAAAACAAAATTGGAAGAACTTGCTAAAAAGGCTAATTTGCCTAATGCTGAGGTATGGGCAAAAAAGTTTGAATCAGCAAAAGATTTGGAAAAAGCTTTGAAGTCATATGATAGCGGAAAGGTGGACCAACTATATTCGGTACTTTCACATACGGAATGAAGGGAGGTGATTAGCATGGCGGTACTAAGTATTTATGTGTGTAAGGATGCACAAGATGCAAAAAGGAAAGAAGGAATAGTTAAAACACAAGGGGCAAGAAAAACAGAAATAATCCCAAGATGTAGTCAACTAACTCTCTATAATTCCGAACAATTCAATGATGAAAAGGTAATATGTGAGAACTTTGGGAAGGCAGATGACTTCTTAGTTATAGCAGCGTGGGATTAAATTTCAAGAGATTCATCCTGATGCTGTAATCCATACAGCAGCGAAATCTGAGCCGAATTTTTGTCAGACAAATTGGGCGGAATCAAAAAAGATAAATGTAGATTTCTCTATTCATATCGCCAAATTTTGTGCTGACAGCTTTTTGCGGGAGCAGGTTTGCAACCTGCTCCCAAAGTATTATGCAAATATACGTGTGTTAAAGGCATTTACGACCGTTTTAGAGCAGAAAATTGGTTTCATCAATTAAGGATAAAAAGTTATCGGTGGTTTTAGCAGAACGTGCTATGTAGAAGGTAGTGATATTTCATGATAAACGATAAAGATATGGGAGGGATAAAAGGGATCGCCAGTCTCTGGGCGGGATGTCCAGTTTGAAATTGCGCGACTCAGGGTCTTATTTTACTATGTTAGTGATGAAAAAAGGAAATATTACCAAGCTGTATGAAGGTGAGTACCGGTAACAACCCTGCAAGTACCGTTAATCCCTTCCCATTCATTTCTGTCTCGATTTCCGGTTGTTTTCTTGTCTCTTTTTGAGCTATATTCTTCATAGAAAAGGTGAACCTCCTTGAAATTGTTTTCAATGCTAAATCCCTTGGAGATTCTACCTTTTTGGGCCTAATCCTGCAAACAAGGCTTTGCCTTGTTTGCAGGATTAGGTATATGTGTATTGCATGGGAATTTTCGTTTTATTTAAGCGGTTTTGGGTGTAAAAAAGGAACTTACCATGAATAACAAAAAAGAGGATTTTGGTTTACCAATTTCAAGTATTTTGGTGGTGATGACAATTTTTGGAGTAATATGGTTTTCCGACTCGCCACTCAAAGGGATACGACCTACGACTGATAAAATAGGAGAACAACCTTTTTCTCGCACCCAAGACGTACCTGCACGTCTCTGGCAAGACCCCTTTAATGTGGTAAGAAAGCATGGTGACGATAGCGCTCATGATATCTCTCAAACCAAAATTATGGAAAAGATTAAAGCTGTTAATGGACTCATTATTCTTGGTGTTATGGTCGTGGGTGGTCCATATGCAGAAGATGCTGAATGGCGATTACGAATGCGTTATGCGACAGTATCTGCCTTGGGAAGGTTAAATTATCAACCAGAAGATGGCCAGCACATAGGATATTTTAACTTTCCATTAGATAAGACATCTGATGCTGGTAAAAAACAATTGGAATTCAAAATTGATATTGAGCCCAATTTGAATGATGATAAAAAACAACCAAAATTTGAATGGAATATTAGTAATCCTGATGAAATGCAATCTTTGTGTGTACCATTCGAATGGTTTAAGAAAGAAGAACCATTTCCCGCAATATTGCTGTTATGGTTGAATGATGATGCATTTGACAAGGATCCGCTGCAAAGACTATCACGGTTGGTTAAGTTGATAAAAGAAGAAATTAATAAGCAAAAACAAATCCATATCAATATCAATATCAAAACCTTTGGGCCTGCTGGTTCAACCACTCTGAAGACTATGATAGAAGAAGTAAAAAGAAATGAAACTGAAAATAGCTTTCTCAAGGATTTGAATAATGTCCAAATCTATTCTCCCTTTGCAACTGCTGCTGATCAGCATTTGTTATATCCAGATGTAGGCGAAAATATTTCAAAGTATTTTAAAGAAAAAATAGAGTTCATTCGTACCATTGGTAATGATAAGAACCTGTTACAAAGTACTATCAAAGAACTCAAACTAAGAAAAGTTGATCTTATTGCTGATGAAAAATGTCACATAGCGATCATTGGAGAATGGGATACATTCTATAGTAGAACTATGCGAAGAAATTTTATTGACCTTTTAAGGAGAGAGTATAAACAAGTTGAAGATAGGATTCACTTTTTTAGCTATCTTCGTGGTATAGACGGTCAATTACCTGGAGAAATTCAGCAGAAACCGGGAGAAGCAGAACGAGAGGGACAATCAAGAGGAAATAAGGAAGATAGTGAGAATAACGACATGTATCGCCCAACGGGGTGCAATCAATACGATTACCTGCTACGACTTGCACGCCAAACTCAGACTATTAACGAAGACCTTAGGCGTAACAACAAGGGAGAGATTAAAGCAATAGGCGTTTTAGGCAATGACGTTTATGACAAGCTTCTCGTATTACGCGCGATGAGGCAGCAATTTCCAACAGCCGTATTCTTTACTACTGATCTTGATGCTTGTTTGTTACAACCGAGCGAATTTAAGTGGGCCAGAAACCTGATTGTTGCCTCAAATTTTGGTTTGAGGTTACATGATGAACTCCAGGGCGACATACCTGCATTCCGCGACAATTACCAGACATCCCTTTTTTTCTCAATTCTATTGGCGCTTTCTCAAAATAAGATTTTCGAAGAAGGAAAGCGTCCCGCCCAGGATTTTATCAACAAATATTTAATTCCCAGGATATTTGAAGTAGGACGTAATGGGGCGGTTGACGTTAGTCAACAATCCAATACAGGAATGAATCTTGTTATTGATGGAACTCACATACCGGATATACACCCACCCTCGGAAGTGTTTGACACATCTTTTTGTCCTAAAGATAAAGTTAAATATTTATGGCTGAGTATATTTTTGGTATTAGGATTAATTTATATATCTAGCGATACTTTTAAAGATTTTACAAAAACATATTTTCTAAATTATAAGAACAGATATTTAATGTGTGTAATTATTTCTGTAATATTTATCGGTTTTGGTTTGTGGTACGTTGTTAAGGATACGTTATTTAAAGAAGAACCTTTCTCGTTGTTTGATGGTATCAGTATTTGGCCAACAGAAATTATAAGGTTTCTTTCTGCATTACTCGCTGTGTTTTTCTTGTTTAAATCCAATATAAATATCAATGAGAGCAATCAAGACATTATGAAAGATTTTAACTTTCCAAATGAAGACGACACAGATGAAGTAAGGAAGAGCAAGACACCCATTTCTTTAGTAGCAAAACTTTTTCCTTTCTGGTGGCGCAAAGTAGAAGAAAAAGATATAGGAGGTAAGTTATAGTAAACGCAATAAATAAGTTGACATAAGAGATGATAGAAGTATATACTAAATCCCGATTATTTTGCATAATAAATCGGGAGGAAGCAAATGAAAGTATTAAAAATAACGAATGCAGAAATAAC
>VGXV01000084.1 GCA_016873165.1 Planctomycetota bacterium
CCCCATATCTTGCCGCGGTTCTGCCTTTGCCGCCTTTGGAACCGGCTGAACCAGACGTGCGCTCAGTTCATTAAAATTATGAAGGAGTGAAGGATATTTGGCCGACACACCGGTGGCTATATCCCGCGCAAGGCTAACGGACTTCTCGGCAATGAGGAAACGTGTGTAGTTCCTGGCGCTTGCCTCGTTCTCTTTCATTATCGTCAAATCTATGTCATCGGGTAGTAACGACAAAACATACGATCCAATCATCGCCAAATCTGGAGTCGGGCTTGACAGCAGCCGCTGCACGTCGTTCAGGGAAATCTCATCCGGGGCAAGGGCTTTGATTGTTCGGGGCATTTCAAGCAGTCTTGATATGCGAGAGACCAATTCTTCCTCTTCTTTCAACAATTGCATATTACTTTCCTCCTGCCTTTTTAACGAACAATTCTAAACGCTGACTGATGGTACAAATTTATTACGAAATGAGATGGCACAAGTAGGGTGGATTAAGCGGAGCGAATTCACCTTTCTTAAAATGTACGTGTGGATTAGGCGCATGAGATCCACCAGAATAAAAGGTCTGGCCATGAGCGAATATCTCAGGTTGTATCGGCAACAATGCTTGTATTTCTTTGCGTTGTGACACACAACAGGGAAAAGATTCATATTTTTGGTGGATTCGGCTTCGCCTTAATCCACCCTACTCGTTCGGGTTAGGAATAGGGTATTTAGGGGGGTGTCTGAACTCGCAATTGTTCTATCACTTTTAGGCTAAGGCTCACATAGATATCTCTTTCAAAAAATTTTCTTTGCACCTATTTTGTAAATAGTTCTCAAGGTGTTTTTTAATGTTGAACAATACATTTAACATTAAAATGTGTATTTTTAATATTTCTTTTCCCGTTGAGGCTATAAAAATTATTAGCATCATTCGTTTTTTTATAAGGATCATATACAAAACAAATAAGATATTCCATGTCTTCTATAGAATATGATTCAAAATCTTTTTTTAGTTCATCAATATATTTACTTTCATCGCTTTCATTCTCTTTAATCATTTTTATTTCTAAACCGATATTTTCTGAAGGAATAAAAAAATCTATTTTTGAACTTTTACCGCCTACTTTACGTACGGGGTCTTCATCTGTAATATCGTTAAAAATTGGCTTTAACATTGTATAAATAATATCCTGCACATCATATTCATCAACTACTTTAAAGAGATCATGAGCTTTACGACGATTTTTAGTAATTTTAATTATAGAATTAGAAAAATTTGCTAAGATTT
This sequence comes from Planctomycetota bacterium, assembly GCA_016873165.1. Taxonomy (GTDB): domain Bacteria; phylum Planctomycetota; class Brocadiia; order Brocadiales; family Brocadiaceae; genus Kuenenia. The sequence goes on from VGXV01000084.1 coordinate 1,274, forward strand.
TTTCAATTAAATTAATTCCTGAAATGTCTTTATCAGTATGTTTTTCTATTTCTTTTTTTAATGTTTCTAACGTTAATTCTCTTAACTTTTGTTTTTCGTAATACCAATGGGCTCCATTATCATATACTTTTTTTATTATTTCATCATTGGTGTACTGCGTGTATGCAACAATAAATATATTCTCAAATTTCTGTTTGACTGCATAAATAGTATCATATCCAGGATATTTAAAATCACCATCCTTTGATTCGCATATATCAATAAAAACAGCTATTACTTTTTTGCCACAAGTTTTTAAATCATTTATTTTTTCGATTGTTTTACTAAAGTCTGTTTCAGATTCAACAATGTATTCCGCATGCACATCTTTTATACGAAATTTAAAGTTCTCAATGTCCTCTGGGTCATCATCGATTATTAATATTACTTCTTTCTCTTTCAGCATATTACAACCACCTTTGTAAAATTAATTTTGACTCAATCATGTTTGTCTCATTTTTTTTGGGATAAATAAATTTACCGTTGTGTACACGGAGAATTTCTTCAATCATGTTTTCACCAGTTCCACAAGATCTTGCATGCTTAAGTTCCCCTAGGTGAATTAACGTTATTTCAATAACTTGCTCATTTGTGTTGATAATAAGTTCTGCATTTCCATTCCCTTCGCAATGTTTACACATATTAAGCATAAATTCTTTAAAAACATCATAAAAAAGCGTCTTATGAAACAACAATTTCATGTTAGGTTGATTTCCTGAAATCTTAAGCCTTATACCTTTATTTTCTATGTCTTTGCTTAATAATTCTAATATTGATTTTATTCCATCTAATAAATCTGTAGGGAATCCATCAATAATTTTTGCAAGAAGTGATTTTTGAGATACTACCATATCATTCAACCTTTTAACTATTAACTGAAATTCATTATAGTTTTTCTCACGTACGATAGCATCCAAAGATTCGATACACAAGTTATGCAATTTCTCATCTATGGTAGTTAAATCTTTTAAATAATTAGGATTAGAAATTGTAAGTAAATAAGGGTTAAGAGAAGACATTTTCACAAGAACAGGTTGTAACGTTTCGATATTGCTTACAAATGAAACCATTAATGAATTAAGCACGTCACGCCACCATTCATATCTGGTCGACCATGATTCAAATGGGGCACCGAAAGATGTCCCCATTAATGTAGTCCATAAGTTTAAACCACACTTATGTGGATCATCCTTGTATATGTTTTCTAACGAAACAATAGACTCTTTGTAACACTTTAGTTCTTTGAAAAATTAACTAGCGATTTTATAAGCTAACCCAGAAGGCGTTTTAACCGTAAGAGCGTTTTTTGCGCTTGTCAGAAGGTTTTCCACGGGATTAGTCCCTTGTAATTCCGCAGAGCGAAGCAAAGTCATGAGGATAGCCTGGGTTTTTGCGCCGTGTTCAGAACGATTCTGTTGTGAGACCTTTCGGGTCAATACTGGCTTTCGCATCTGTTGCTCAGCGTGGTTATTATAGGGACTCACGCCCTCATGTTCCAGGAACGTGAAGAGTTCCTGTTTATGGCGATTCAGGCGCTTGGTCAATCTTTGTGCGTCTTTATCCTGACAGGGTGTTGCCAAAAACTGTTCAAGCCTGCGATACAACCTTTTTTTGAGTCTAAGAAAGCATGCTTGGCTAACCTGGTTCTTTTTCTCGGATAGCCGGATGGCATCCTTGAGCAACCGGGAAAGTTTTTTCCTGAAAACTTTCCATGAGACAGAACGGTTGTAGGTGTCTACTTTCACGAGTTCCGTGAAGAGATGATAGAAACACCGCTGCTTTGCCAGCGCGCTTATCTTGTTATAAGCGCCCCAGAAGTCACAGATCAAGATACCCTTGAACAACATGCCTAAGAACTTTTTTATGACAGGCGACCCCCGATTCCGTGTTATGAGGTAGTAGCAGAGGGTTTTGGTTGTAAAACACCATAACCAATGGGTTTTCCCATTCAACCTCCACCCGGTTTCATCTGCGTGCAAGACGGCGCTGGCAGAGACTTCTCGTCCAATACCGTTATACCGTGGTTCCAGGAGTGTGGCAAGAGCCTTCCATGCCTGGGTTAAACCACCGGCGCTTATGTGAAGGTTGAAAAATACGGAAATCATCTTTACGATATTGTTTACACTCATACCGACTAAGTAATGAAGCCAGGCGGTAAAGACAACGAGGCGCAATCCGAGTCGGGCGTTTGGCAAGGCATCTGTGACCATGGGTTGAACTATCTTTTTGCAACAAGAACACCAGTAACCATAAACCGTATGTTCTGTCACGACAGGGTCAACCCGTGGAATATCTTCGATGTATCGCTTATACGTTCTTACTGGATTTTGCAGGGGTTGCTGACAGTCAGGACAACTTTTCAGGGTATGCGTCTGATAGGCGGTTATCTTTTCCGGCCGTTTCCGGGAAATCCCCTTATGTCCGTGCTTCCTGCCACAAGGCCGTCTCTTCCTTTTGCTTGTGGGCTTTAGATAGGGCGGTGTCATGCCGGAAGGGGTGGTCGGACTCGGGTTATCGCAGAGTCGGTCATATTTCTCTGCCTTCTCGGCCAGTATCAGGATGGCTTGAATCGCATCTTCTCTCTGCATCTCTAAAATGGCTATGGCTTCATCCCTGGTCATGAGCAAGAAACCTCCGGAAGTTTCTCTCAAGAGGATACAGGTAGAGTTCCTTAGGCTGGCCATGATACTGATAGGTATTGCCCCGTTTTGCGCTGCCTTTGGTTTTTCCAACACGAATCCAATTGGCTGCCTGATAGCAGGTTCCTTGAAACCGTGCGGCATCAACAAAGGTTTCAGCCAAATAAACGGGATGTCCGTAGACGGCCTTCCAGTCATTTGACAAACGCCTGAGGGCTAGCGACAATACCTTGGATGCAAGGTGTTTAATCGTAACCCACGGTGGAATGAGAAATCGTACGTTACTTGCGATCAAATGCAGGTGGGTACGTTTGGTAGTCCCATCCCAGCCGATGAAACGATCACGGTCTTTGACCTTCCATGCGGCGCTTGCCCATCCCAGGCATGCAACTACCTGATTGCCGATACATACGATGTGCCTGATGTGTTCGCCAACAAGTTTGGGATTGCCAAGGTAGTGATAGTGATGAAGAAGATACCCCCAGAGGTAACTTTCTTGAGGGTCTTTTACTACCTGGATCGTAGGGGTTTCATACTCGGTGATGGTGCCTTCCAGTGTTCTTTTGACGAAAAGGGGTATCTGATCAAAGGACTTGGGTTTCAGATTGTTTTTCGGTCGTATTCGTGGTGGAAGCGCTACCAATCCCTGTTCTTCCAATCTCAGAAGGAGGTCTCGTGCCGCGTATTCTTTCAACTTACCATTGGGCTGCACCCAGTTCCAACTTTTGCAAAGTTCACGGGAAATGTAACTCCGTCCTCTGAGAAAATGACTATCAATGAGTGCCTTGATAAAGGCAATATCGTCTGCATGCAGTTTTCGTGAGCGATATTGGAATAGTGTAGGCTTCATAAACAGTTTCCTTTTCTCTGAAGCCTTTTATACCACAAATGGCAAACTGACGCCAGCTTTTTTTGCATCTTAACGCTCTTACGGTTAAAACGCCTTCTGGGTTTGCTTATAAAATCGCTAGTTAATTTTTCAAAGAACTAAAGTGTTACGACTCTTTTAATTTCCCTTTAATTCCAGCATTCTTTGCTCTATTAAGTCTTGTCCATTGGATAGCTTTACCAATTTTAACTCTAGCTTCACCTTCAGTTACTGTTTTATTAGTTCTTATCGCTTCACAAATCTTTCTGCATTCTTCTAATAGGGATAGCATTTCATCTTCATTTGAAAATTTTATAACATGGTACAAAAAGGAATTTATTGCTTCCGCAGAATGTTGAATTCTCAAAATAAATTTATCCAAGTTGATTAATTTAATTTGTTTTACTTTAGTAAAGAATATTTCTATAGCTATGAGATCAAATACGTCAGAAGAATTGTGTTTTCCTGTTAATGTGTCAGTGCATAAATTTAATATTGAACTAACAATTTCAGGACACTGAGAGGTTATTTTATCCCAAACATCATGTTCGTCTCGGATTATTCTACACAACATCTTTAAGTTTTCTGGATTTGATATTTTGTCTCTGAATGAATTTCTATCATCTTCATTTGGCAGGAGGGATTCCAGCTTTGCAATTGACTCTCTCATTAATATTAATTTAGATAATTCATTTCTAAATTGTTCAGATTCATTAGATAACTCACATAAACTATCATATCTTTGTATTTTAATATCTTTTCTAATATATTTTAATCTAATTTTCTTTAATCTGTTTTTTTCTCTTTCCTTGTGGTCTTTTATGGGCTCCAAATTGGCAAAGGGTCTTAATAAATCAAATTCAATTTCATCCAATTTTTTACAACATGGGCAATTATTTGGTTTATAAGTTGGGAGGTCTAGTGAAGTTATGAAGGTAATACTTACTGGTATCGTTTCACCATACGAATGTATCCGTTGGAAAAAATTTCGATAAAAAGGCTCAAACCTTGAGATAAGTATATAAACAAAAACTTCTCTTGGTCTAAATGAACAAGTATAATCAATGAGCTGAGATAAAGTATCTCCTGAATTGCTGCCGTCGTCCCAGATTACAACCATTTTATCCTTTACTATTGACTCATAATTCTTATCAGGAGTTCCAAATCTCCAACCACGTTTAGATTTTGATCTAAAAATACTTCTTGCGGTTATTTCTCCTATACCAAGCTTTTCTTTTATTTTTAATTTAAAAGAGTTAGTTGCATATGCGGCATTTGATCCCCAGGGGTATAGAACAGTTATATTGTTAGGTAACCTGCCGGATATGGCATTTCTCAAATGGTCGATAATTTTACCAATAAGATAAGAACTAATCTCTTCATTTTGAAAAATCTCTTTTGTATCGACATAAAAACAAAAATGCGTCCCACCCGTCTCAACGTGAAGATTTATAACAGCAAAGGTACCTACTATTCTGGCAAAGAATTCCTTTGGTTCTATAACTGTAGGTGGAGGTTTCACTATTTCATAGCATGGCGTTGTTGTTAAAGGATCTATTTCAATTATTTTAGATAAATCGTTAGATTTGTATTGCCTATCCTTTTTGATATATTCGTGATATAAAGCAAAAACCCTTATCTTTTCGCCGTTGATGTCAATTTCTGATTCAAATGCTTCTCTTGTATCAACTATTGCAGCTACCGCCAAAGGCTTTGCATTCCTTTTTATAACAGCCTCAGCCATTCTTTTGATTAAACCACCAGTAGAAATAACATCGGTGACTATCAAAACATTTGCCCCTTCAGGGATATCATCAAAGTCAGGATGATTTTGGAAATCAATATAAGTCTCAATACATAAACGTTTTTCATCTGGTTCAAAAAGCAAACCTTCTGCAATACATTCAATTAATGGATATGCTGATGCTGTGCAGCCAAAAACGAAATTAATGTCACTACTACGTCCAATATTTAGGTAAATCTTTGTTAACAATGCATATGCCAACTTTTTAGCAAAATTACCCAATTGTAAGAGATGTTGTATTTGAATAAATTTTGTAGTATACATTCCAGAGCGAAGATGAAATAACCCCGTATGCCTTGTTGTTATACCATTAGGTGGATTATTTAATACTTTTTTAATATCATTTTCTACAACTTCATCAAAAAGATCTGAAAACGATTCTAATGAAGTTCTTATTCGTAAAAGATTACCCTCTTTTCTTATAATATGCCTGTTTTTCCTGATAAACCATTCTATTTTACTAATATCAACTACATCCTTAATGGCGGACAAATCCTTTGAATCAACCTGAAACAATTCATGCAAAAGTTCTTTTTCAAAGTTCTCTCTGCATCCTAAAAAGGATAGTTTACCTTTAATATCGATAAACGGTAGGACTCTTAAATCGGCATCATTAATCGGACCGTCTTTTGATAAAAATACGTTATCAACTTCCTTAAATACCTTTAAATGTTCGAAAATTTCATTAAAGCAAATAATTAAAGTTTCACCCTGAAGATACATAATTTTTCGTATAAAATTACTGAGATGATCTTTATCCCATGAAATACCCGAAAAATCGATAAATAATAAATCATTTTCATCCAATGGACGAAATGTATTATCTAACACTTCCAATAGTTTGTTGTATGCTTCCTGTGAGTCACCTCGGCCAGTCCAATATTCTGCAATGGAGAACATATGTACGTTTGGGTGTTTATCAGGAAAAGGCTCCGCCAATAATTGATAAGATAATATTTCCGATGGTTTATATTCAGGTAATATAATTTGAACAATAGTACCGCCAAAGCCAGCCAAATTTTGATTAAATAAAGTTTTTTTATTGTGCCCTAGCAAAAAACTTATTCCTAAGCGTGTACTTCCACTTCTAATAGAGAGGAAGCCTTTATACTCTCTTACAATATCATAAACCCACGACAAACCTCTTGGGATATCTGAAAAAAGAAGTCTGCTCTTATCAGATCGAGTACTAAGCTTTTCTAAAGAGTATTGAAGTATGTAAGGCTCTTCGTAACATATGTTCCCATCTTTATAATACCGTGGCCTGTTTAAGTTCCTGTCTTTTTTATATGCTTCAAGCAATGTGTTGTAGATGCCTTTACCATGATCACCTATTACTATCTGCAAATATGATTTTTCTCCTAAATTTTTAAAATAGAATCCGTCCCAGGTTCCGAACTCATTTTCAGACCAAATATTTTTTTTAATCATTCCGATAGAAATTAGACCTACAATCTGCTCGTTATCGGATGAATGGG
>VGXV01000085.1 GCA_016873165.1 Planctomycetota bacterium
GGGTATTGGGAAGTGGTGAAGAAATGAAAGACGTGAAAAAAGAGAAGGATTGTATGTAGATGATGGGTAAAAATAATTATCAGGATTGGACCAAAGAAGACTTAATTCAGGAAATAAAGCGGCTGAAGAAGCGCAAGAAATACGGACTTGTCTGGGAAGAGGAAAAGACAAAAGAGAGGTTTGAGGCAGAGGCAGAGGCAGAAGGGAAACTGCCTGTGCTTGTTGAGGATAGAAAGAGGGAAATAATTACAGATGCGGATAAGCCTGTAAACATCCTGATTGAAGGCGACAACTACCACGCCCTTTCGGTCCTCAATTATACCCATCCAAAAGGCATTGATGTAATCTACATAGACCCGCCATATAATACAGGAGCAAAGGATTGGAAATATAACAATGACTATGTTGATGAAAATGATGCATATAGACATAGCAAATGGTTATCAATGATGAATAACAGATTAAGACTTGCAAAAAAATTGTTGAAAGATGATGGAGTGCTTATTTGCGCTATTGATGAAAATGAACGAGATAGATTAGGGCTGTTGTTAGAAGAATTATTTGGCAATCATGAAATTCACTGTATTACCATTGTTCACAATCCAAGAGGCGTGCAAGGCAAAAATTTTTCCTATACCCATGAATACGCCTTTTTTGTTTTTCGTAAAAATCTTAAAGTCATTGGCGCGAGAAGAATTAAGGATGAAGATATTTATTGGTCTAATTTGAGGAATTGGGGCGGTGAATCGAAAAGAGAAGATGCGAGAAACTGCTTTTATCCAGTTATCGTCGAGAACGAAAAAATAGTGGGATTTGGTGAAGTCGTCCCGCAAGATATTCATCCCGAAAAACAAACACTAAAAAGTGGAAATCAGTATTACGTTTATCCCATAGATAAAAACGGCATAGAGAGAAAATGGCGTTATGCCAGACAGAGCGTTGAGGAAATTATAGATTTATTGCGGGCAAAAAAAACGCGTTCAGGATTTGAGATTGAGTTAGGCAAAGACTTTGGAACAGTGCGGACTGTTTGGCAAGACAGCCGATATGATGCAAACGAATATGGGACAAAACTTGTGCATAATTTAGTCCCCGACACACATTTTGATTTTCCAAAGTCAGTATTTAATACCTATGATTGTATTGCTCCTATTTTGTATGAAAGAAAAAAGGCCATTGTGCTGGATTATTTTGCGGGGTCGGGAACGACCGGACATGCATTGATGCTTTTGAATAAAGAAGATGGAGGGCAAAGACAATTTATTCTTTGCACCAATAATGAAAACGGTATTGCTCAAGAAGTTTGTTATCCAAGAATAAGGAAAGTTATCAAAGGGCATGAAGATTATCCTGACATAACAAACATTTCGAGCAATCTTAAATATTACAAAACCGCCTTTGTCGGCTCGGAACCGACGCATAGAAATAAGAAATTGCTTACAGACAAATCAGTTGAAATGCTTTGCATTAGAGAAAATACCTTTGAAGAGGTTTTGAATAAATCTGTCCCGGCAGGTTTTAATCAGGGAAAGGCATTTCGGATATTCAAAAATAAGGAACAATATCTGGCAATCCTCTTTGACGAGATGCAGATTGATGCATTCAAAAAGGAAGTGGGTAAATTGAAACTGCATGTTTCAGTTTATGTTTTTTCTCTGGAAGGCGATGACTTTAGGGAGGAGTTTGAGGATTTGAAGAATAAGATTACGCTTTGCTCTATACCAGAGGCAATCTTAAAGGTTTATAGAAGGATTTTTAGATAGTTATGGCTATATCAGAATCACAATTAGAAACATGGTCGCATCAAGGTGCAATTACTACCGCTAAAGCAACTGCCGATTCTATCAAGAATGCCCTGAATACCTACAACAATTGGTCTGACGGAATTGATTTTGAAGTTTATTTACAAGGTTCTTATAAAAACGATACCAACATTCGCGGCGATAGCGATGTAGATGTTGTTGCTCAACTTAATTCAGCATTTTATAGCAATCTACCCGATGAACAAAAAAGGCACTTAGGATTATCTTCCGCTTCTTATGGTTGGTCAGACTTTAGGGTAGATGTTTTAAAAGCTTTGAAAGATTATTACGGACAAAGCTCAATAACCGAGGGTAATAAATCATTAAAAATAAAAGCGAATAATGGGCGATTATCTGCGGATGTGGTTGTTTCCGCACAGTACAGAAAATATAAGAGCGTAGATAACTATGATTATGTTGAGGGAATGTGTTTTTGGTCCAGAAATGATAATCAGCAAATCATAAATTACCCAAAGGATCATTACGATAATGGTGTCTCAAAACATCAAAATAGTAATAAGTGGTATAAACCAACGGTAAGAATGTTTAAAAATATCAGGGATTATATTTCTGGAGACTCAACCCCCTCATATTTTTTGGAATGCATGCTATACAATGTGCCTAATGCTAATTTCGGAACAAGTTATCAAGATACCTTTTGCAATATTGTGAATTGTCTTAATAAAGCTGATTTAGACAAGTTTGTTTGTCAAAACGGACAGTCAAAACTTTTTGGTATGACGCCAGAACAATGGGATACAAAGCAAGCAAGGGAATTTATAAACAATTTAATTGCACTTTGGAATAACTGGTAATATGCACCCATATTCTATAGACATAGAGGAAAGAAAATACATTTTTTTATTATTGGCAGTAGTTAGCATTGTTTTGTCTTGGGGTTTCTATAAAGCACTTAATTACTATAAAATTATTCTGCCTTGGTGGGTAGAAAGCCCGTCAGTATTATTTTTTTATGGATTGCTTTTCGTTATTTTTGATAAGTGGGCTTGGAAATTTTTTAGAAAAATGAGTTTCATAAAAATCCCTAATCTAATTGGCGAATGGACTGGATATTTGAAAACTTCTTTTGACGAGCATTCGTCAGAAATAGAAGCAACTTTAAAGATATTTCAGACTTGGACAAGGATAAAAATACTATTGACTACGGAACAGTCAACATCTCATAGCGAAACAGCATTCATTGTAATAAACGCTCCAGAAGGAAAATATTTAAGTTATCAGTATATTAACGAGCCAAAATCAGAAGCCGTTAAAACAATGAGTATTCACCGAGGGACTGTAAGATTACTCTTTAATGAAAAAGAAAATACTCTTGTAGGTCAGTATTATTCAGGGAGAGACAGGCAAAATTTTGGCAGTTTAAGTTTTAAGCGAGGATAAGGTTTATAGGAGAATTTTTAGATAAACAATAAGCTGTCATTCCCACGAAAGCGGGAATCCAGTAATGGATGCCCGATAAAAGCATTCGGGCATGACATCGTTAATTACCGAGTTAAATGCTATGTATAAAACTTTAAAATATCAGGAAGAAGCCATTGATAAACTTGTAAGACAGGTGAACGAACTTTTAGACCGTTCGGGACCTAAAACCTACATATTCAAGGCCCCTACGGGTTCCGGCAAGACAATAATGATGGCTGAGTTTCTTGCCCGCCTTGTTGAAAACAGAAAGGACGGCAAAGCCTTTTCTTTTATTTGGGCTGCGCCCCGCAAACTGCACAATCAAAGCAAGGAAAAACTGGAAAATTATTACAAGGACAGCCGCTCCCTTCAATGCTCAAACATAGAAGACCTTGCGGATAAAAAAATTGGGGAGAATGAAATCCTTTTTCTTAACTGGGAAAGCATAAACAAGAAAGACAATGTCTTTGTCCGTGAAAACGAGAATGATTTTAATCTGACTTCAATAGTCGAGAACACATTGGAAGAAGGCAGAGAAATAATTCTCATCATTGACGAAAGCCACCATACTGCAAGCGCAGAAAACACAAAGGGGCTTATTGAAATAATGAAGCCGAAAATTACCATTGAGGTTTCTGCAACCCCGCACATGACCTCTGATTACAGGGTTGTAATTGAATTTGAAGATGTAAGGGCAGAGGGGATGATTAAAAAAGAGGTGGCGATCAACCCTGCATTAAAAGAGGAAAAATTGGAGGGAAAGGGAAGCGATGTTTTTATTTTAGAGCAGGCGATTGCAAGGAGAGAAGAACTAAAGAGACATTTTGAAGCCATTGGAAAAGAGGATATAAACCCATTGCTTCTGATTCAACTCCCTGACAGAAGCAGTATGGACTTTGAAGACAAGAAGGAGGAAATAGAGGATTTATTGAACAAGGAATTTAAGATAAATATTGATAACGGAAAATTGGCAATATATCTTTCAGAGGACAAACGCAATCTTGAGAACATTTCTAAAAATGATAATGAGGCGGAAGTGCTGATATTCAAACAGGCAATAGCATTAGGCTGGGATTGCCCAAGGGCATACATACTTGTTCTGTTCAGAGAATGGCATTCAGCAAATTTCTCAATTCAGACAGTTGGCAGGATTTTAAGGATGCCTGAAACACAGCATTACGCAGAGATTGAGGAATTAAATAAAGGGTATGTTTATACCAATATTGCAAACAACAAGATACACATAGAGGAGGATATTGCAAAGGATTACTTCACGCTTTATACAGCAGAAAGGGACAAAACATATAAAGACATCGACCGTCTTTCATGCCACACAAAGCGCCAAAGAGAAACTACCCGCTTAAATCCCGAATTTGTAAATACCTTTTTAAATATAAGCAAAGGTAGTAAATTAAAGGATAAACTAAAACTGGATGTTGTAAAGATTACAGACCATATCCCATTAGATGGGGTAATGCATTTAGAAAAGGTTGGAACAGTAGAAGACCCCGTTGAAGTATATAATGACCTTGCCCTTGCCAAAACACTCAAAGAATTAGAAAACGCCTTTAAATATTTTATTGTGGATGCCTTGCATTCAGGCGGAATGTTTCCTGAACAACGTTCAGTAGGCAGGGTTTGTACGGCAATCTATCAGTTCTTTTTAGATGCATTCAATATGCATTATGAAGAAAAGCAAAGAGAAATTTCGACCATTATTTTAAGCAAAGAAAATAATCAGCACTTCAGGGATGTGATAAACAAAGCTCTTAAAGAATACCAGGCAAGGCATCCAAAAAAAGAAAATGAACTTATAGTAGATAAGAATTGGAATGTTCCGAAGAAAATAGAATACAATGCGAACTATGAGGAACAAAAACCAAAGGTAAGAAGGTCTATATTAAAGCCGTATTACAGCATTTCTTCTAAATCCAGACAGTATCAGACAGAAAAGGATTTTATAGACTTTCTTGATAATCATACAAGCGTTGAATGGTGGTTCAAGAATGGAGAGGGTCACGGAACTTTTTTTGCCGTACCATATACAGATACGGACAAAACAGATAAGTCGTTTTATATTGACTTTATTGTCAAACTAAAGGATGGCAGGATAGGATTGTTTGACACAAAATCAGGCATAACCGCCGAGATTGCTGGATCAAAATCAGACGGATTGCTGAAATACCTTAAAGAAGAAAATAAAAAAGGTAAAAACTTATTTGGCGGCATTGTTGTTCCAAAATCAGGTTCTTTTTGGATTTGTGATAAATCGCCATATAAACATGACAAAGATTTAACAGGATGGAAGATTTTAGAGTTTTAGTATTTTGAAAATCTATTTTGATATTGGGGAAATAGAGGGCCAGCGACTCTTTTACAAAAAAATCGTTGCCAAACTTAATAAAGAAATGGAAGCATTGGAAGGTGTGTGGTGCTTGCGGCAAGAGATAGAGAGGCGCATCGAAAAGATTATTAAAGAGGTGCGCGGAGAGGTGGAAGAAGTACGTTGACGCCGGATTGGAAGATATATTTGGGATCGAGGCCATGATTATATTGTATCAAGCAAGTGGGGCAGGTGATTTCTATTTATGCGGGAATAAAATGCCTGCAGAACGGATGCGCACACTTAAACATAATGTTTCGCGACTTCTGACAGCACGCAACAAAGCACGTGCTGCTCAACTACTTGATTCATTCCCTTTTGAGATCATAGAGTCGTCTAATTTTTTTGGCGATGATTTTTCAGTGCTATATGCAAACATCCCGCTTGGCCAATATGAGCAACTTGGGAAGATGAAGAATAACTTAGCGTTCAAGGATATAGCCTCGACATTTACAGAGTTAGGAACATATATCAGGTTTATCGCCACAGAACTTAAAATGGAATCAGCCGCACAACCATCAAAGGCGAAAAAAGGACAACAAGGACTTCGTGACTCAGAAATACATAAACTGGTTTATAACTATATCGGTGTGGAAGGCGGATATCTTGGCGATTTTAGTTATCGATCCCATCGAGATTTTTATATTGAATTAGATTTGAATATTAATCCTTTTGACTATGAGGGTACAACGCGTGAACGTTTTATGAAAATCATTTCAGAGAGTGAACCGAAGGTTCAGGCAAAAATCCTAAAGGGAATATTAGATCGTTATTCCATTGGCTCGTCCAAATTACGGACGCAGGATAGGTATGACGAAATTCATGGCTGGATTGGTAGACTTTTGGGGATGTCCCAAATAGAACATCCAACCCCACGCATTACAAGCGATGTTGTTGAGCGCGCTCTTACCGATGCAAAGCAACTCTTGCAATCAACAGGTGCCACAAGCGGAGTTGACAGAGCCCATACTGCAGTGCATGGGTATTTGCATGCCGTATGTAAAGAAGCACATATTACCTGTAAATCCGATGCCAATCTCAATGAACTTCTTAAACTTGTGCTTCAACACCATCCAGGCTTTAGAGATGCAGGTAACCGAAAAGAAGATATTGATCGTATTCTTAAAGCATTCAGCACAATCCTTGATGCCCTTAACCCATTAAGAAATCGTGCAAGTGTAGCTCACCCAAACGAAGAACTGCTTAAAGAAGCAGAAGCAATGCTTGTAATTAATAGTGCCTGGACAATTCTTCATTATATTGATGCTAAGTTAAAGGATCAATCAAACGAATATTAGGGACTTGCAGCAAAATTCCGGGGACATGATACTTAATAGCCTGAGATGTATAAAAGGATTAATAGGCTCAGCGACTCTTTTAGAGAAAAATCCGCTGCCAAACTTGGCAAAGAGAAGGCTACACTAGAAAGTGTGAGGCTCTTACGGCAAGAGGCGGGAAGGCGCATTGAGCGGATGATTGCTGAGGTATGGGAGTGGAAGTTAAAGATGCTTAGTTGGACAATGTAAAATTAAAAACCTAAAAAAGATTACGGAGGGAAACTAATGAAAGCTTATGAATATTACGCAGAGGTTTTGTCAGACGGTCATTTGTCAGTTCCTGAAAGCTTAAAAGAAAAACTGAAGCCAGACTCAAAGGTAAGAGTTATGCTTTTACTTGAAGACGAGGAAACAGATTGGAATAACTTTGCCATGTCACAGTTTCTGAAAGGTTATTCAGAGAAAGATTCTATTTATGACAAGTTATAACTTTGGGAATATTATTCTTGTTGGATTTCCTCATACTGATTTGCAGGATGTCTCAAAAAGACCTGCAATAGTCCTTTATGATTCTGGTGATCAAGATGTGCTTGTTGCAAGGATAACTACGCAGGAATACACCACAGAAACAGACTACAAAATCCTTCAGTGGAAAAAATGCGGTCTTCTTGGAGAATCGTATATCAGACTTGCTAAACTGGCAACTATAGAAAAAAGATACGTTATTAAACAATTGGGTACATTAGATCCCATAGAAATAGTGAATCTAAAGACAACTTTGAGAAAAATGTTTTTGTAACAATCTTATTTCCAAAAAATATTATGACAATATTGAAAATACAGTAAAGTGTTCTTGCGGCAAAATTAAATATAGTTGGAAAAAATAATGGGATAAAACATTTAAAAATAAATAGATTCAGTGACTCTTTTATAAAAAATCATTGCCAGACTCGATAAAGAAATGGAGGCATCGGAAGGCGTGCGGCTCTTGCGGCAAGAGGCAGAGAGACGCATTAAAAAGATTATTGCAGAGGTGTTGGGAGAGGGAAACGGTTAAAATGAATAAAAACATAATTTCCAAGCCAATAGATACTGCTTATCGAAACATTAGGCAGATTCTTGAAGATGCCAGAAAGACCGCTTACTCTGCCGTCAATGTTGCTATGGTTCAGGCGTA
>VGXV01000086.1 GCA_016873165.1 Planctomycetota bacterium
AAAGACGCGCTCTGTGAAGCATTATCCCTGACTTTTGAGACCATCCAGAAAGACCCTGATTTAATAAACGGCCTACTTAAGCCGTTTTTTTAACCAGCAGGTCGTTTTAATTATGCGCATCTATATAGCTCGTAATGGATGTTCTTCGCCGTGAACATCGGATGCTTCTGATCTTCCCATTGCTTCCTCTTTAACCGCTTCGCTATTTTCCGTTTCTTTTTTCTCAATATCTTGTTATATTTCCTTACTGCTGGTTTACTCATCTGAAATGCCCCTTTTTCTGGTTATTAGAATTCTCATTCATCCTTATCTTAACCAGTAATTTCTGGCATTTCAACCTACTTTGCCTTTCTCGGCTTTAAAAATTACGCTTGAAGAAGGTCTAATTGAGAGTTCTGTCCGGAACGATTGAAGCTTTTTTTACCGGTTAATCGGTTTTGGTTGAGTATTTTTTAAACCACTTTGCAATTTCTTCGATCCCTGTTTTTTTAGAAACCACTTTTAAGGTAAAGCGTTCAAGTTCCTTGTTTGATGCTGTGATTTGAAAACCGTTGCGGATAAGAAAAATCGACGCGGATGCAATGGCAGTTCTTTTGTTGCCGTCAATAAAGGGGTGGTTTTTGATGATGGAGTGCATAAGGGCAGCCGCTTTAGAAAATAAGTCTGAATAAAGGTCATTTCTGTCAAAGGTAGCCATAGGCCTTGCCAGCGCTGATTGGAGAAGGGCAAGGTCCCTGATTCCATGACTTCCGCCGGTTTCTTCTATTATCCGGTAGTGAATAAAGAGGACTTGTGCGGCGGCCAGAAAGTTCATTTTTTCGCCAGTGCATTAAGAGCAGGTTTATAGTGTTTAATGAAGTCTTTTACCTGTGAGGCAAATTCGGGGTCTATTATAGTGTCCCCTGCCTTGATTTTGGCTGGTTCAATAATAATTTTATTCGTTTCTGCATCAAGGTTTATTTCAACCTGAGTACCGGTAGTTAAATGAAGTTTTTCCAGTATCTCTTTTGGGATTGAAACACCGTAGCTATTCCCTATATGACATATTTTGCGCAACATGATTTATCTCCAGTTTAATCAAACAATGATGAACGGGGTAAAAATAATGAAAAGATGTCCTGCCTCTCCTGTTAATCCTGTTGGATACGTTTGAAATGCTGAATAGTAAATTATAACTATGTTATAACGTGAATATGCAAATGTCAACATTTAGCTGGTTGGCTGGATGTTTAAGCCGCCTGCCACCAATTATCGATAGATACAAAAGATAAGGTTGCAACTGTAATTCGTTATATCGCAAAATATTACAAAATGTAAAATTTTCCGAACGTCCTTATTCATTTCTTAAAATATGTTGTTGATGTATTTAATAGAACCGGCCATAAAATAATTTTGTTGGCAAACCAATCCTCCAAAAATTAGAATGAACATCAAAAAATGAAACATCCATGACCTTCGGCCACAAAGGGTTATGAAAATGTCACCCTGAGCCACAGCCGAAGGGTCTCGTCAAAAGAGATTCTTCGCTTCGCGCTCAGAATGACGGCATAGGAGGTATTTACAGGTGAAATCCACTCGATTAACCACCATGCACAAGAACAATGTATCGAACGTGGCACAACAGAAGAAGAAGTTCGATATGCAATCCTACATGGGCGCCGTGAATCGGCAAAAGTTGGATGGTGAAAAGAGATATAAATTGAAAACATCTAAGCATTCAGGTGTCATTTCTACATCCGATAAAGAGTTTGTACACACAGGGAAAATTGATAAGCACTACTCTAAGATACTGCATAAAGCATTTGATGTCAGGCAGGAAAGTGATTATAAAGAATTTGTTAAAGTCTCTCATAAAGATGCTATAGAAGCCGTAAAATTTGCCCCTAATTATCATCTATAATAGGTTAAAGTAATACCAAGAAGAATAATAATTTATATAAGAAAAAAGACTATGGCCTTGATTAATAAAACGGTCGCTGTTTCTAGTATTTTCTGCGGTACAGAGGCAAGAGCTAGAATGGCAACCCCCTTCTCCCCCTATTTTTAATGGAGAATTATCAGACACAGGGGATAAAAGAGTAAAAAGATTCACCGCAAAGAGGTAAAGGTGGAAGGAATAAAAGATGTGTATGAAAACAAAATTAATTAATCAGATTATGAATTGTGCAAGAAAACTAAACTTTGGACTTTTAATGTTTTCTATTCTTTTATTATTTCACTTAAATTCATTATTTGCTACTACCTATTTCGGTAGGAGTCAAGAAATTCTCCTGTCAGATATTTTTATTAATTCAACATACAAGATACAGGGAACCACTCATGAAAGAGGAACTATAACTGGTACAGTTTTTATAATTGGTCATGACTTCCCGGAAATACCACACCTACCAGGACAAAGCACTCTTGTTTTCTTTACAGCAGCACATGTACTGGAAGGTATCAAAGGGGATTATGCAACTCTTTTTTTAAGGGGAAAAACTGGAAAAGTATACAAAAAAATCCCTTATGATCTCCAAATAAGGTATAAAGATAAGCCGCTATGGATAAAACACCCAGAGGTTGATATCGCAGCTATTTTCCCCCAGAAACCGTTAGGGATAGACTTAAATGTACCTTCAACTGTAAATATTGCAACTGATGAAATATTTGAAACTAGACAACTAATTACCGGAGACACGTTGTTTGTTCTTGGCTATCCATTTGGTCTTGAAGCAAATGATGCAGGATTCCCAATTCTTAGAACGGGAACCATTGCCAGCCATCCGTTATCTCCGATTAAAGACTATAAAACTTTTCTAATGAACTTTGATGTGTTTGGAGGAAATAGCGGAGGTCCCGTATTCATGCAAAATAGAGATTCTTATGGTGATATAACAGGGGATCATCATTATATTGTGGGAATTGTTATAGCTCAACACGTGACTATGGATAAAAAAGAACTCGGACTTGCTGTTGTTGTTCATGCGCAATATATGAAAGAGCTGCTCCAAAATATTAAAGTGGTACCGGGACAGGGACATGTCTTGAATAGTGAATAATAGGCCTACCGTTGGATTTCAGTTGTCTGGGGGCAGGGTAACAACCTTCTTCACCCCCGGTTCCTTCGCGGAGTATTGGTGTGCCTTGAAGTATGGAATACCTGTGTGGTTGAAAATACCATCTCTGCGAGCCTAAATCCTCGCAGAGAAGTTTGTACCTATGCGTATACAATGGAGCAACACTATGGGGTCGCTAACTACGAGAAAGTCGTATGGTTTAAAAGGTTACTTTGTCACGTTGTCCAAAGAATCTGGCGACGATTGGGGGGAGGCGTTTCGCCTCCTTCCTACCAGCTTAAGGTTGGGTTGAACGAAAGTGAAACCCAACAATGACTTGGTTTCCGTGGGAAAATTATTTGTTGGGTTCGCTACGCTTAATCTAACATTTTACTTTTTTCACCCACCCCAACGCCCCTCCCCAGAGGGGATTGTTTTATGCACACTGCCCCTTAATACCTATTGGAGATAAAAGGCCGCTACCGTTTTTCTATATACGCGGCGGATTCAGATTTGCAATCTAAATCCGCCGGTGTACCTTTCCCCCTCAGAGGTTACTATCGCCTTTATTAAAAATCCCCGAAATCATCTTCTTCCATTGGAATTATGTTTCCCGGCGATGGAGATGCTATTGGCTTCCTTTCCACTACTGCCAATAAAGACGGCAGATGTCCCCGTTCTTTTTGCAGTTCATGAACAACGCCGCTTGCAACTGTAATATACCGGCATAATTTTTCCGCCTATTTTTCTCCAATCTTTCCTGATATAACCATAGTATGAAAGAACGCGTGTAAAAAAATGGTAACACTTTACTTTTTTGAAAAATTACCCCTGTCTTAACCCCATGCTTCAGCATGGGGTTAAGGGGAGAAATAATCATGGGCTTCAGCCCTGAAGTATAGTTAGCCCAATATCTTTCACTGTACCAGGTTGTAGAGACAGGTTTCAAACCTGTCTCTACCAAAGCCGGTGTATTTATTGTGGATATCTCCGCACTAAAGTGCGGAGTTAATGGATGTGAAATGTGCTCCATGCTCCAATATTAGAGGTGCCTTATAAAATAAGGGAAACCGATGTCTTTTTCAAAAAGCTAAAGTGTTACAAAAAATGTTAAATTGAATTGCGTATAATATTAATGATTCAATAAATTTCGATCTGTTTTGTTTATACGCTTGATTTTTTCCTTTTGTTCCGGTATTAATTGCACTTTTGAATTTGTAACCTAATGCCATTGAGCGCGCAAATATCCGGTTATAAGCAGAATAGTTTTCGTCACGTGAAAAAATGAATGATATCGATGCATATATTAATGATCTTTTGCAAAAGCTGCCTAGCGAGGATAGTGAAGCGGTGAAACAGTCCCTTGAAGAAATTGGCAAGGTCGGAAGAGGGAATCGTGATGCCATGAAAGCGCTTCAGGAGTTTCTGAAGAGAGAAAAGCGAATGCCACTTCGTATTTTGGCAGCTCAAATAATTCCAAAGATAAAAGAGATGCCTCAAACGCCTGCTAAGGAATTCAAAAAACCAAACGTTTTTCAGTGTCCGGGCGCGGAGAAAATAAAAAGGGTGGAGATTATTGACGTTACGTGTCCGCACTGCCACAAAAAAGGCACCGCATCGGCAGCCGGTTTTGAACATGAATTTGCCTGTGAAAGCTGCGGTGGAATGATACATCGTGAAATTCCTGAAAGCTGCATTGAGAAATGCCCCGTAGGGAGTGAATGTGTTGGCGAAGATCGTTACCGGAAATATTTAAAAGGCAGAAAAAAACTGTTGGAAAAATAGAAAACTATTTACAGACAGAAGGGATTCGTGTATTTTTCGACCCCCACCGTTGACATCGGGCCATGAGCAGGCAGGACAAGGGTATCTTCCGGCAGGGTAAAGATATGTTTTCTGATGTGCTCAACCTGGCATTGCGCGTCTTTCGCGGAACCGGTTCCGCCTACCGATCCGCAGAAAAGGGCATCACCCGTAAACACACAACCGGCAACATAATAGGCCATTCCATGAGGGGTATGTCCCGGTATGGATAACGCCCTGAATGGCAACCGTCCTGCTTCGATTATTTCATTGCCCATCAGAGAGTTATCCGCATTCCGTACTTCTCCCTTGCCCGCATAGCTTTGAACAGGATAACGGCGTGTAAATTCCTGCATGCCTTCGGTATGATCCCAATGCCCATGCGTAAAAAAGAGATATTTCAGGGTAATGTTCCGTTCACGAATAAATTTCTCTATCTCATCGCTAAAACCTCCCGGATCAATAAATACCCCAACCCTGGTTTCCGGGTCTGCCGCAAGATATCCGTTAATCGGATAACCTCCCACAGTAAAACGTCTGAATATCAGATTGTCTATCATCATGTGGTTTCTGTCTCCATTAAAACGATCAGCATTGCCAAAAAGTTATCAGGAGAATTCCGGTTAAGCATAGCGCACCTCTTCCAGATTCGCAGCCTGTTTCATGTCGGCATCGATCCACTTCGTATCGATAAAACGAGCCTTGTGAAACACCGATTCGTTGAGAGTGCATTTTTCAAATGTGCAGCGAATAAAGGTTGCCGCCCGGAAAATAGCCTTTTGCAGCCGGCACTCTGCAAAGTGGGTATCGATAAAGACCGAGGAGGGGAAACGCACAAAAAAGTGATCTTCCCTCTCAAACCGGCATGCATTCCACCATGAACCGCTGAAGGCAACTTCGCTGAATTTTGATTCCCGAAACTGACATTTATCAAAGACAGACAATCCGAATGAACTCAACGCACCTTCGGTCTTCTCTATCACACACCCGGAAAAATGACTTCCGGTAAAAAGAGAACTTTTAACGCGCACCTTTTCCCACCGGCAATCCTGATAATGTCCATCATTGCAAATGATGTGATCAAACGAGACATCCTGAAGTTTACTCTCCTGCGCCCGAAGGTGCCTGCAATGTCCGTCCAGGAACCGGACAGACTGAATAGCGCTTCCCATCAAACGCCTGCCGGAGAAATCATCACCGGCAAAGGTTATGTCCGAGAGCGTTTCACGGAGGCAGATCGTTTTTTTGGGATGTTTGTTTATTGTCATTATTTTATCCGGAAATTCTATTCGGTGATTATCGGTTCGATCTTTTTCATGATATCAGGGACGTCTGATTCCGTTACGGAAGAAAACCAGATTTTCTGCGGATAGATCAGCACATTCGGGCCTTTCATGCAGAGACCGAGACACCCGCTTTGAGATACCCGTACCTTGCCTGCCCAGCCCCTTTCCCCGACGGCTTCTTTTAACAAGGAGCGCACAGAAGGGTTATCACCGTCCGCACAGGACTTTCGCTCGCCATGACGGTCGTTGGTGCAGACGAATACGTGACAAATATAGGGTAATATTTTTTCTTCTATCATTTACAACCCCCATGTACATGGAATGGTCAGAATACCAAAGTTTTATTTTCCGTCCTCAAGTAGCAAAGTGATTGTTATTGCTTTACTTTAAAGAAACTATTCCTTACTTTATAGCTTTTTTACTTCAAGCCATTACGTTCTCTTATAACTTTTTTATCAAGTTCGTAATATTTTCCAATACCCAGACTATTTCCAGGATTGCAATCAGAATAGTAGCCGAATATTTGAATCTTATCAAGATTGAATATTTTATATAATTGTTTAATTCCTTCATTTCCTTGAATAAATATCAATTACATGATTATTCTGCGCGAGCAGTTATTATATCGTTTCAACAAAAATATCTGAAGTCAAAAAAGAGAGAGGGGATTTTACCGGCAGACTGTTTGTCAATAGCTCACTATCTTTGCCCCGCACTATTCCTACCATACTGATACCATTATTATGTCTGCCGGATCAGTTCTCTTTCTCGTGAACATCAGCTATGAAGACTATATTGCCAGATATAATGAAATATTGATGGAATTTTTCTTGATTTTCCGGTTAATCTACCGTATAGAAAATACTTCTGAAAGGCATTGGCGACCCTGGCCATTGTAGACCGATACAAATATGATACTAATATATGAGGAGGTTCGATTTATGAGAAAAAGGTTCTCTGCTATTATTACCTTATCAATAACAATTGTTACTTTTAGTTTTCTTACATTCGATAGTATCGTTCTGGCAAAAAAGGACACTGCACAGTGGAAAAAATCAGGATCTGATATTTATTACATAAAAGGTAATGTTGGTATTGGAACGTCAACTCCTTCAAACAGATTAGAAGTTGAGTCTGATATTAACCCACAAATTCTTGTTAGTGGCGAAACAGGGTTCGTTGTAATACCTGAATCTTGCACCAAATAGACCGCTCCCGTGAGGGCGGTGAAATTTGTTGTATTCGTATCAAAACGTAACCATCACCCCTGCCAAAAAGTTTTTCCTATTTGTTTTTTCATCACTTTTTCTCGCAAGGATACATATTTTTGTTTATGAAAAATGT
>VGXV01000087.1 GCA_016873165.1 Planctomycetota bacterium
GATTCATGGCGTATTGGGTCATTTTAGTCAAGGTATCCGAGATAATTTCCGAATCAACTCTTGTATCACTCATCTCAATCAATGTATTTACCAACATGACGATTTGTTTGTGTTGTGAGTCCAGGTCCCGGACGCCGACACTAAAGGTTTCACCCCACATTATCTTTTCCATAATATTCTCAATTAGCTAATAGTAAGTAATGGCTTGAAATATCATGCCTCTGTTTATCGCATGCCAAAGGATTGGAGACATTTCAATATCCAGTGTGATAAGTAACAGGCACATATTATGGTTTAATTTTAATGGCTTCGCGAATTGCAGTTTTAAAAACAGTATCAATGTCTGTTAATAATCCCCATTCAATGCATTTTTTAACTGTATACAATTCACACTTAGTCGTCAAGTTTCTTCCAATTAACTGATTAGATTCTTTTTGAATCCAATCTTTTATAATACTAAAAATTAGTTCTTCTTTATTAATTAAATCCATGATATTTAATTAAATTAATCTCTGTGGAGTACAAAACCTACTACGTACTTTTATTTTTGATGGTTTCGGAACCAGAGTTCAACTTAACAATTTTGTCCCAAAGTATCTTGCTACCGTCTGTGCTACAAAACTCTTCCATGAATTGCTTGGTAAATTTATTCACGACCTTTACGTATTCCGTTAAAAATTCTTCGTTCTTTTCCTTTGCTTTATGACCAAGCGGTTCGATTATTTCAGTGTAAAGATCTTCTTTACCCGATATAAAACTCCAAAAACTTTGCCCGCATTTTTTCAGATACTCACCTTTGTCTTCTTTTTTGAGTTTTCCGTAACAACATCCATTTACAGCAACAATATTAGTTTGTGAAATGTTTGCTTTTCTCCGTTGCTTGGCTTTCTTGAAGTTGTCTATCATTTTCTTGACTTGACTACTATTCCCCCAATTTGGTCCAGATTTAATTGAAACTATGTATACAATTGAATCTTTTCCAAATTCTAAATCTATTCCCTCACTGGAAGATTTGTGACCACCATATACCTTGCCATTAATGAACACAGCCAGTCCCTCGAGAAAATCACCAAAAATTCCCTCTTCCTGTGAGGATAGATGAGCATCGAGCAGTCCTTTTACCAGTTCTCCTGCAGTGGTAATATTTTTAGCCTTGAAAAGATAAGGATTTTTACGCTTTAGAACTTCCTTTAATTTCAATTTGCCGAGACTTTCCAGACGTCGGCGATGAAAGCTCTCAATGTTTTTTTCGATGTACGTGGCTATTTCTTTTTCTGTTATGTTTTCCATAGCTGGCACTTTCTTCTAAAAGGAATCTATCTACCTCTTTGATTTTTGATTTGGACATATGATAGTATTCGGCCATAATATCTATACCTACGGAATTTCGCCCCATTTCTTGAGCAACTTCGCATGTTGTACCTGAACCCAAGAATGGGTCTAAAACCCAATCATCTTCCTGAGTAAACAATTTTATGAACCATTCTGGTAAAGACTTTGGAAACGTTGCACTATGGTTTTTATTGCCTGTTTCTGTTGCAAGATGAATTACGTTTGTAGGGTAAGCTAGATCCCTGTTCAACCAATTAGCAATATTTTTCCCGAATCCGCTACCCGCCTGTGAATTGAATCGTATTACGTCATTTTTCCCAAGCGACTTTAAACGTGTCTGAGCCCATTCTCCCATGGGAACTCTGACTGCGTCCTGAAGCATCTTAAATTTCTTTGATTTATTAAACTGCAAGCAACGCTCCCAGGCGTCACGAAAACGATTTGGCCACTTGCCAGGATAGCAATTCTTTTTATGCCAGATAAATTCTTCTGTCCAAAGCCATCCCTGCTTGCGCAACGAAAGAATCAGGTCGAGAACATAGGTATGACGTTCGCCATTAGCCGCCTTTTCCTTAATGTTTAAAATAAAGGTGCCTGTTGGCTTTAGAACGCGAAGAAACTCCGACGAACGTGGCAAAAACCACGCAACATAATCATCGGGTTTTATACCTCCATAAGTCTTGGAACGGCTGTCGGCGTAAGGAGGGGAAGTGACGATTAAATCAAACGTGTTGTCAGCAAACGACCTGAGCACCTCAACGCAGTCACCGAGTCGTATATCGGCTTTTATCTCTCGCATAGTATGATTCGGTTAGTTTTAGATAACCTGTACATGTTAAGGATTATGCTAAGTCGGTGATTCAAAGGGTGTCTAACTATTATATACTCATAGAAATAATTCAGTGTGACACAACATTTTTGTTTTTACATAAAGTTATAAAATTATACCATCAAGGAATAATAAAATCCAAAATAAAGGAGAATGAAAAGAGGTATTGCTAAATTTTCTGATTTTATATCATTATCCAGAAACAAAATCAAAGATAAAAGGCAAATGAAATAAGCTTGCTAAGCTTGCCGTCTCTTTATTATAATTCGGACATTCAACTTGCAATATCTTAGTTCTTATCCCAAGGCGCTATTTCTGTCTAAAGCCAGTACAATAGGTTCCTTAAATTAAAGGATTGTAATTGAACGAATATACCGTTTTTCCAAATGCCCCGATTGTCGAAGCACTTCTTGATATTCGAGTAGAATTGACAGAAAAAATTACACTCAAGATACTGGAGGAATTCCATGAAAAGGTTAAGGGACGTTTTCCAGAGAAACAACAACGGATATCATTTCAAGCAGGCGTAAAGGTATCGCCAGAAGGCACTGCCGCTGCACTCCCGACTTCTGGAGGAATTGACGGATACCTTTTTAAATCGTCACAGGAAAAAAAAATGGTTCAGGCGAGGTTGGATGGTTTTACGTTCAATAAATTGAAACCTTATAAGACCTGGGAAATGTTTCGCGACGAGGCTCGTGACCTCTGGGATCTTTACTTTCAAACAACTAACCCTGTCAGGGTTACACGTATTGCTTTGCGTTATATAAATCGGATAGAAATTCCCTTGCCAATGAAGGATTTTAAAGAATATATTTTAACAACGCCAGAAATCGCACCAAAGCTTCCACAAATTTTAAACCAATTTTTTATGCAACTTGTCATTCCAAATCCTGATATACAGGCAACTGCTATAATTCATCAGACTATGGAGATTCCCACTGAGAACCAGAGATTACCATTAATTTTTGACATAGATGTGTTTCAAAATAGAACTTATATAGAAAACAAAGTTGAAATGTGGGAAGAATTTGAAAAACTTCGTATTTTTAAAAATGAGATTTTTTTTAACAGTATAACCGATAAAGCAAAGGAACTTTTCCAATGATATTAAGTTATCCACCAAACTATTATAGTAATGTCGAGATGGTTGATACTGCCGTGTGTAGTGAATCTGAAAAGATGCGCGAAGCGTATACACGCATGATTAAGCACTATTTTTTACCAATTTCGACACAGCAGGCCAATCCTGAAACAAGATTTCTCACACTCAAAACCCAATGGGAAGCTGATACAGCCATATTGTCATCTGTTACTGAAATAGCACTGCATCCGGCATATCAACAGATTATCGGCATGGGACACACAGCAATTCGTTTAATTTTACTCGAAATGAAGAAAAGACCCGGCCACTGGTTCTGGGCATTAAAATCTATTACAGGCGAAGATCCTGTATTGCCTGAACAAAGGGGGCGGATGAAGGAAATGACGCAAACATGGCTTCGCTGGGGGAGAGAACACGGCTATCTCTAATATGAGCGTGGAAGAAATTGAAAAAGTATTCCCAAACTTACGAATCAGTGGCTATTCTATAACGAGTCCAGCAACTCCGGAATACAATTGTATAGCTTGGGCTGCTGGTGAAACAGAATCTTGGTGGGAACCTGATCCTCTAAGTTTATATTACTGGCCTTCTAATATACCAAGACGATATACAGCAGAAGCGTATATAAAAGCATATGAAAAAATTGGCTATTCCGTTTGCAATAATCCTGCGGATGAAGAAGGTTTTGAAAAAGTTGCAATATACATTGACACTCATGGAAAACCAACCCATGCAGCAAGACAATTAAGCTCTGGGAATTGGACAAGCAAATTGGGGCAATTAGAGGATATTGAGCATTCTAAATTAGATGACATAACTGGTTTGCAATACGGTTCTGTTGGTGTTATCATGAAACGACCAAGAAAAGAATAGATGTAATTATTTCTTAAAAATCTTACCAAAACCTATTTCGTAATCCATTTTGACATCCGTTTTTCAACTTCTTCGTGGGGTATTCCTTCACCCTCGTCAAGTTCCTTTAATCCTGCATCAACCTGTAGTTTGAAATACAGTTCCGCCATAATATCATCTAAGGTTACATCATCCGGAAGGGATTGTATTATCTGGATAACTTGCTGTTTTATTTCTGCCATAAAATAACCTCCTTTCTGGTTCCTTAATTTAAGCCATTTCGGAGTAATTCTCAAGCTAAATTTGAAAATTATTATGGCATTAAGAATATGCTTGATACAGTACTTTGGGTTCGCTTTGTATTCTACTTGAAAAGAAAATTCCTGGGATTTTCGGTACAGAATTTATCTATTAAATTAATCCCTGAGCCAAAATAATTTGTCAGATATTCATAATACGAATCGTTGTTAAAGAGGAGCATTGGAAAATCACTTCCAAAAAGTATTCGATTTTCAACCGTGCTTTTAACCACCCACTCTAAGAAAGGTTTATAAAATTCCTTATTTTTCGCAACAATTGCGAAATCTCCGTAGACATTCTTATTGTTCTTTATCAGCGCAAATACCGTTTCTGTCCATGGTGACAGGTTGCCGGTACTCAGGGTGTCGTCAATTCCGCAGTGTGCAAAGTTGATTTTAAGATCGTTATACCTGGAAAGGACTTCTTCCCATTTATTGGGATTGGTGTTTTTAAGATAATGATCATCGACTACGAATCCACCGTTTAAACAATGTACCGTAATAGGTATGCCCTTCTCCTGGCAAAATTGATAGAGGTAGTTTACTTTGTCGAATTCTGCTCCGGCACGCCCTCTTTTATCTGATGCAACTTTCTCCGGATCAGGCCATGGATCAAACCCCAGAGGCGGGTATAGTTTGATTCCTGCAAAGAAATGGCTTTTTATATTTTCAATGTTTTCTATGGAAATTCCATGCTTCTTAATGGCGCCCTTTTCGTTGTTTCCGAAATATTTTGTGTATGTTTCAAAAAATGTTTCGTACTTTCCCGTATATCCTCCAAAGTACCGGGCCAGCATTTTGGGGATATTATTTTTTTGTTTAAAATCTTCTTTTTTCGATTCTTTTACTATTTCAGTTATCATCTTTATTGTTGGTTTGTCTTTTTCAACATTAAAAAAATTAATCCATTTTTTCTCTTCTTCCGGAGTAATTTCATTATAAATAAGAAGTTTTCCGGTTTGTTTTATATAGGAAGCCTTATTTTTTACAGAACGAGCCAATTTATCTCCAATATCATTTGAAACCGTTCTTACAATACCTAATTCATAATTTTCCG
Organism: Planctomycetota bacterium; assembly: GCA_016873165.1. Taxonomy (GTDB): domain Bacteria; phylum Planctomycetota; class Brocadiia; order Brocadiales; family Brocadiaceae; genus Kuenenia. The sequence goes on from VGXV01000087.1 coordinate 5,475, forward strand.
TATTAATGCCTAAAAAGGGATATATCTCAAATATACGGAATGGGCTTCTTGCCATATAATCTTGTATTCCATTGAACATATCTACAACCTGTTCCACGACGGGTTTCCTGGGGGGATTGTTGTAGTGAATCTCTGTGAGATCTTCTTTCTTAAAGCCTTTATATCCGAAGTCCATTAAAAGAGGCGTTAAAATTACTTTATCATATACTTTTCCATCAATAGTGATTTCCATATTTTTCTTCTTCTTTTTTCCCCACGCATCTCTGACTTTTTCCATATTATCAGGGAAACTTTTCATTAATTCTTTAATCTCTTTATCCAGTGACAGGAAGTCTTTTTCCATGTATAGAAACATACTGCTCGTATCATTTTCCACCACAGATAAGAGATTCACTATTTTTTTAATGTTACCTAAAAATCCACTTTTTTTAGAAATTCGCCACCATATGAATCCAGCTAAAAAAGCTATTATTGCCAGGATGCCGAGGACGGCAATAAATGATTTGACAATGCCAGGGAATATCCGGTCGTTAAGGTAAATAATCCTGTAACAGGCAGCGGCGGCTAGCAGGAAAACTGAGATTTGGAACGTTAGATAAAGGAGAGATTTTAGACGTGGGTTTTGATTTATAATCTCCTTGAAAATAATTTTTATAAATTCGCCGCTGATTATTTTGGAAAAGGTAAGGGCATTGTTTTTGAGAAAACGATTTAAGAATGCAAGCAGTCCCGCATGGCTTAGATTAAAGGCGTGGCAATGGATATCATAAAATGTTTTCCTCTCTGACATTTTTAGATGCTCCTTATAAAGTTAACGAAATGTATTTAAAATCTCAAAACGTCAACAACTCAATCAATTCCTTCCTTGAAAATGTCTTGAACACGGCATTATCTGACTCGACGATGGAATTCATGAGGTTGGCCTTGGTGGTGATCATGGTGTCGATCTTTTCTTCCAGTGTGCCTTTGGTGATGAGCTTGAAGACCTGGACGCCTCTAGTCTGACCGATGCGGTGGACGCGGTCGGTGGCCTGGTCTTCCCGTGCAGCGTTCCACCAGCGATCGTAGTGGATAACCACTGAGGCAGAGGTCAGGTCAATACCCAGACCTCCTGCCATGAGGCTGCCCAGGAAGACATTACAGTCAGGGTTGTTCTGGAATCTCTCTACGACCTTGCCGCGATCCACGGTACTCCCTCGTAATGATTCAAATTTTACTCCGATACTTTTCAGCCAATCACCGATCATGTCCAGCATCTCCAGGTATTGAGAAAAGACCACGGCCTTTTCTCCCGATTCCAGCGTTTCTTCCATGATTTCCTTGAAGAGTTCGAATTTGCCCGAAGTAGCTCCTTTCGGTGTTGTTCCATTAAGTACGAGTTTTGGGTGATCGCAGAGCCGTTTCAATTTGGTGAGCAAGGCAAAGATGTGAATGTATTCTACAGGCTGGTTTTCATCCTTTAACTTCGCAATAAGTTTGCTTCCCCGTTCACTAATGATGTCTTTGTACATGACAATTTGAGCCGACGACAGGGTACAATATCGTTTCTCTTCTGTTTTCGGCGGCAGTTCGGTTAAAACGTCTTTCTTGAGTCGTCTCAGCTTGAAGGGATGGATGATCTTTTTTAATATCTCGCGCTTTTCATAATCCTGAAATTTTGTGATCGGGTTTTCGTATCGTTTCCTGAAATCCTCCATGCTTCCCAGATAGCCCGGCATCAGGAAGTCAAAGATTGACCACAACTCCGACAATCTGTTTTCTATTGGGGTGCCTGTGAGCGCCAGGCGATGGCGTGCCTTGAGGAATTTTGTGGCCTTGCACATCTGCGTCTTGTGGTTCTTGATTTTTTGCGCCTCGTCAA
>VGXV01000088.1 GCA_016873165.1 Planctomycetota bacterium
AAAAAAAAAGGGGGATTCTTATTGACAATTATTCCATTGGTACGTAGTTTCGTAATTTCATTATATATGAATATTTTACGAACCTCGCCGCCAAAGTCAATCCATTTCTCTCCTTGATTTGTTTACAGCAAGGGGATATAGTTTTAATCAATATGAAATTACACCCGTTTGTCAAAAAAATACTTGATATTATCAATAAATACCGGCTCATTCAGCCGAATGGTTCAATTATTGTAGGTGTTTCCGGAGGGCCCGATTCTGTCGCGCTCCTGAAAACCCTTTATTCTCTTAATTCCGAAAAAAATCTCCGTCTGCGATTATATGTGGCACATCTTAATCATCAACTCCGGGGGAATTTTTCTGAAGAAGATGCACTATTCGTCCAAAATTTATCAAAAGAGCATTCTCTTCCTTTTATTTTAAAAAGTGTAAACATACAAAAAATTGCCGCAGAAACCAAACTTTCGGTGGAAGAAACCGCACGCAAGGAAAGATATGCATTTTATCTGGAAGCGGCGAGAAGCCACAATGCTTCTCACATAGCAACGGGGCATACCGCAGATGACAATGCAGAAACCCTTCTCCACAGAATAATCAGAGGAACAGGAGTCCTCGGACTGGGCGGGATACCCATTAAGCGTTCGTTTTCCTCCCATATGCCTCTGCTGATCATTCGGCCGTTGTTATTTGCCTGGAAAAGAGAAATTCTTGAATACCTCGAAAAAGAACAGACAAAATACCGCACCGATGCGTCGAATTATGAAAAGGAATATATGCGAAACAGAATACGCAACGAACTTATCCCTTTATTGGAAAAAAACTATAACCCTAATATAAAAAATTCCCTCTTTCGTCTGTCTCAAATTCTCACCACAAGCAATGAATATCTCCTTACAGAATGCAACACCGCATTTGAAAACGCGACTATCAAAGAATCAAATGGCGCATATGCCCTCGATACGGAATTGCTTTTAAAGCAACCCGGAATTTTGCAATATTTACTCCTTCAAAAAATGTTAACCACAATGCATCTTCCTTTAAAAGCCATACATTTCGGACATTATTCCACGATACTCGAAGGAATTGCAAAAAAAGGAAAGAGAAAGGGATTTCAACTGCCCGGGAAAATCACCGTATGGCATGAGCAGGGAAAACTTTTTTTAGAAAAAAGAATTCCTCAAAAAACATTCACAAAACAACCGGAAATTATCGTCAAAATACCCGGAACAACACAGTTCGGGGATATTGGGAATATAACCGCAGAACTTTTGGAAAGGAGCGATATATCACTTGAAAAATTCATATCCGCAAAAACAAAATATGAAGAACTGCTGGACTTTGAATGCATTAAAACGCCGGTTATCGTAAGAAACCGAAACGACGGCGATACCATTTCTCTATTGGGAGCTCATGGGCATACGAAATTGAAAAAGATTTTCATTGATAAAAAAATACCGTGGAGAAAACGCGACCTCGTTCCAATCGTTGTAATGAATAATCAACCGATATGGATTGTTGGTATATGCATGGATGATAGCGTTAAAGTGACTCTCAATACAAAAAAAATACTCAAGTTAACTTTTCAAACATTTGGCAGCATTGATACCATATAAAACGTAACTATTCAGCGTAATTTCTTAAACTACCGGAGATCAGAACGTAACTCGTTCCCAAACTCCAGTTTGGGAACGCAATTGTACTGGAAACTCTGTTTCCAGTGAAGGTTTGATTTGACAAATTATAAACAGCCTGAATTATGGTATCACTTTAGTTTTTTGAAAAAACATGATTTCTCAGCTATTCTGCAACCCTGACAGGGTTCTGAAACCCTGTCAGGGTTAAACCAGTAAGCAAGATTTACCTTATGTTATCACAGTTTTTCAAAAAACTAAAGTGATACGAATTATGTGATTTTATTTGCTATCTCTCAGCAGACAGGCGAGAAACCAGAGTTTCCCGGACAAGTACATTCCCAAACCGGAGTTTGGGAACGAGCCGTACTTTTCAAACATTTGGCAGTATTGATACCATATAAAACTGCAGAGACGTGTAGCTATGCGTCTCTACTCTCTGACAATTTTCTCGAAATCAACGTCACCTTTATAATTACTGAAATCAGGACTATTCCGGGCGGCATTCTTGTACCGGTAATTTAACTGCACCGCTTTCTTCAAAGAATTAAGGGCTTCTTCTTTTCTCGAAAGCAATGAAAGCGCACAGGCTTTATTAAACAATACCGCGTCAAAATTGGGCTTTATCCCTAATGCCCTGTCATACATTTTTACCGCATCTTCATGATTACCCATGCTATCAAGCAAAAGCCCCTTATTATTGATTGCTTCAAGAAAACCCGGTTCTATCTGAAGCGCTTTGTCATACGCATCAAGCGCTTCCTGAAATTTCCCCATTTCTTCCAGAACGTAACCTTTATAATTAAAGGCCTCATGTGCATTGCTGCCCAATGACGCTGCCTTATTAAAGGCATTTAACGCTTCTTCATATTCCCTGAGAAACGAAAGGGCAATCCCTTTATTCATCCACATATCAAAATCGTCATTCTTAATTTTCAGCGCATTGTTGTATACATTGACTGCCTCAGCATATTTTTGGATCTGAAGGAGCGCAAGGCCTTCGTTCTGTAAGGCATCCAATTTGATTTTTGCCAGGCGAGGAACATTCAATGCTTCTTCGTCAGAAATAATCTGCCCTACTTTTTCAAAAGATCCGACTGCTTCTTCAATCCTCCCCATTCTGACCAGTGCGTTCCCTTTGTTTTTCCATACCTGCGGATAGTCCGGCCTCAATTCTATCGCCTGGTCGAATACCTTTATCGCATCGGCATAGTTTCCAAGGTAAAACAATTCACACCCTTTGTTCGTCATTGTTTCATATGAATCGGGCTGGATTTTTAATGCCCTTTCATATGCGCTCACCGCCTCTTTATGCCTGTTTAACCGGGAGAAGGCAAGCCCCATATTTGTCCACGCGCCATAAGAATCAGGCTGGATTTCAATGGTCTTCTCATATGCTGCAAGGGCATCTTCATACCGTCCGAGGGCATCTAATGCAAGCCCTTTGCCATTCCACGCCGCATACGAACCCGGTTTTAACTCAATTGCTTTATTAAAGGCTTTCACCGCATCCTCATGTTTCCCCAGATCGGCAAGGGTAAATCCTTTATCTGCCCATGCCGCATGTTCATTCGGCCTTATTTCAATAGCCGTATCATATGCATCAATCGCCTCCTTATACCTGCGCAACCGAACGAAACAGTTTCCCTTATTTATCCATGCTTCATAATACACCGGATTTATTCCTATTGCCTTATCGTATGCCTCTAACGCTTTTTCCCTCTTTTCCGGAATTCTCGCCAGCGCCAACCCTTTATTATTCCACGCTTCATATTCATCGGGCTTTAATTCCAAAATGTAATCATACGTCCTAATCGATGCTTCGATATCCCCTATATGATCCTGCACGTTCCCTTTGTTATACAAATACATCAGGGTATCAGGCTTTATCTCCAGCGCCCTGCCAAATGCCTTGATTGCCTCATAATACTTTCCCGCATGGTCTAATGCCCTTCCTTTCATATACCATGCCTCAGAGTAATCAGGTTTATACTTAATTGCCATCTCAGAAGCCTCAATGGCTTCGTCATAATTTCCTAAATAATCAAGTACGACCGCCTTATTATACCAAGCCTCCGGAGCATCGGGTTTCAGGGAAATAGCATGCTCATACGCATCAAGCGCGTCCTGATAATTCTGCTTACGAACAAAGATATTTCCTTTATTAATGGAATCTTCGTATTTTTCTTGTGCGAATACCCCCCCGGTATGCCCCGTAAGCATGAAAAAAATAAAACTACTTACTATGAATATTTTTCTTATCATGGTTACCCCTCCTACTTATAGTCAAATAAGGTATCATGTATTTTGTATCTTGCTTTTTATTTGAGCGTCAATATATCACCATCTTCTATAATATACGGTATCTCCAATCCCCATCTTTTTGTAAGTTTGCCCTGATAGATTACCGTATCGCCCTCATTAAATCTCAATAAATCGTCTACTCTTGCTTTTTTAACCTTAAGCTCTAATTTACACTTTCCACCATCCTCTTGTTCAAACCCTATTCGTAAATCATCTTTTGTCTTTATGCGTTTGTACACGATTTTCCCCATCCAGCTCAGATATTTACCGTCAAATTTTTCCCATTTTTCTCTTTTTTGTTCTTCTGAAAATCCGCTCTCTTTGCCAAACATACCCTCTAAATCCTCACGCGTTTCTATAATAAACTGTTTTCCCATCCCCTGACACAGAGTTGTCGTATAAGGGTCGGCAGTCAATTCTTCATATGTTAATGGCTTAGAAGTATTTTCCTCAATCCGGACTACATTGCCGTCTTTCAGTTTGTAAGGAAACACTTTCGTCACCCGTGAACTAAGATATCCTGTATATGTTACCACATCGCCATATTTAACATCAGCAAAGTTTTTCTTGTATTCCGGGTTCAGATTTATTTCAACACTTGTATAACCATGGGTAATATTCATTAACCATCCATTAACGATTGTCCATCCAATATACTTAACCTTTCCGCACCACTTTACTTTCTTTCCCTCGCACTTTCTCCATAAATTTTCCCTTTGCGTCTCTGATAAATCACTTATCATTCCGAATATTTTATCGAAATCTTCAAAATTCAATTCAATATACCCTTCTGTATTTTCCGTAATCGTAATGCCATACTCAGAAACAATCACCTTTCCTTCAGCAGGTTTTTTCTTCACAACTTCGGATTCTGTTTTTTCCTTTTTCTCTTCCGCCGTTTCTTCTGCCAAATGCGATGATTCTTTGAGGGAAGGCACAATTCCTTTATGAAATAATTTGTCAAACTCCTTTTGATATTTCATTAATACCGGCATTTCATCCATAAAAATAACATTTTCACAATTATGCCTGCTTGTTTTTTCATACCAGAGATACGATCCTGTCACCAGCAACCGGGAATCAAAGATAGCATAGTTATTGTGCATAAGACCCTTCTGAATCACGATCTTCACCGCAAACCCGTTCTCTTTACAATATTTTGACAATATCCCTTTCTTCAAAAAACGTTTTCGGTCAATAACAATCCTTATCTCCACCCCTCTTTCTTTTGCCCTGACAAGCGCACTTACAATATCGACGGAGGTAATATTTACTGCCGCAATATCAATGGTTTCACTGCATGTGTTTATTTCGTCAAGGATTTTCTCCTTAATTTCATCCGGAGTAAAATATACTTCCGAAGAAAATGCCCTCTTTTGGATGCATACAAGGCTTACAATCCCTGCAATAACAAGTGCGTAAATATTCTTTCTATTCATTACATATCCTTTCTAAACTTAATATGGAACAAATATCCATAATTTATTGTTAAGGTTGCATATCCGGCATTTTCAAAATGAAGGTTTTTCAATAATATCAACGAAAATAGAATAATGCAAGCAATATAGAAAGGTTACATGCTCCTTTTTGGCCAGCAACACATTTCAAATTATATTGACAAAAAACACCATCTAAAATAGAATTTAAAAACTGAACACTTTATCCGTTGGATATTTACGAAAGGGAACCACATAATGTTGAACAAAACAAGAGGTAACTGTTTGCGTATAGTATGCATTCTCAGTTTGTTTGCAGGTATACATTTATTTTTATCAAAAGAATCTTTTCTCTTCGCTTCAAATAAAGTAAGCATTGATCCCTCCGGAATTGACACGGCACGGAGTTTTGAAAAGGTTTTCTCACAAGTTGTTGAGCAGGTAAAACCTGCCGTTGTTTCCATAACTTCCGTAAAAGCCTTTAAACATCCGAGAGAACGGCAGCGTGAAATGCCAAACGACCGTTTCCATTCCCAGCCAAGGCAAAAGCAGCAGGATCCGTTCCGCGATTTCTGGGATTTCTTTGGTGATGATTTTTTTGATAAATATTTAAAACCCCGGTATCCGGAAGAAGATTTCAAGATTCAAGGACTGGGATCGGGTGTAATTGTTGACAGCGAAAACGGCTATCTTGTCACCAACAATCACGTTGTTGAAGATGCTGATGAACTCACCGTGGCGCTTGATGACAGACGTGAATTTAAAGGAACAATCGTTGGCACCGACCCGCAAACAGATATTGCCATCGTAAAGATCGAAGGAAAGGATTTGCCTTCCGCAAAACTGGGTGATTCTGATTCCATAAAAGTAGGACAATGGGCAATTGCAATTGGAAATCCTTTTGGCCTTTCTCAAACCGTTTCTGTGGGCGTCATTAGCGCTATTGGACGAGCCAATGTCGGCGTGGCACAATACGAAGATATGATCCAGACAGACGCAGCCATAAATCCGGGGAACAGCGGCGGGCCACTGGTCGATTTAAACGGAGAAGTAATTGGCATAAATACCGCCATTTTTACGAGAAGCGGTGGCTATCAGGGAATTGGATTTGCAATACCCGTTAATATGGTAAAAGCTATTATGAAAGACCTTATAGAAAAAGGCAAGGTCACCCGAGGTTGGCTTGGTGTTGCGATACAGGATATAAGCCCTGATCTGGCAAAATCGTTTGGGGTAAATGTTACGGAGGGAGTTATCGTCAGTGATGTGCAGGACAATTCACCGGCAAAAGAAGCAGGTCTTGAACGTGGTGACATTATAATTAATTATGACGGCAAACCAATGCGTGACGTGAACCATTTGCGCAATACCGTGGCACAAACAGAGGTAGGCAAAAAGGTAAAAGTAACCGTACTGAGAAACGGAGAGGAAAAAACACTGATGGTAAAAATCGGTGAACAACCCTCCGACCTGTTTGCAGCAGCCCCAAGCGGAACACTCCCGGAAAAAGAACTTGGCATAACCGTGCAAACCCTGACAAAAGAAATTGCGAAAAACATGGGCTTGGAAGATGAAACCGGCGTTATCGTCACAGAAGTACAACCGGGAGGCCCTGGCGCAATGGTAGGCATGCGAGAGGGAGATATTATCAAGGAAGTTAACCGTAAAAAAATTACCACTGCGGAAGAATTTAACAGCACCGTAAAAAGCGGTGACAAGAAAAAGGGTATACTGTTGCTTATAAAACGCGGGGAATACTCTCAATACCTTATTGTAAAATCGGATAAAGAGTAATTAAATTTTTTCTTCTATAAAAGGTTTCTCAATTAAAAAAGGGCAATCCGAACGATTGCCCTTTTTTATTTCCTGCGTATTCATTTATTCCTCAACAGTG
>VGXV01000089.1 GCA_016873165.1 Planctomycetota bacterium
CGCGAGGGTCTTTTTAATTCAAGTCTTTTTGCCGGGCAATTTGGATACAAAATGTCGCCCGCTGGGGGTACCCCCAGCCCACAACTTCTTTAGTTCTTGATACCGTTTCATCGTCATACATCTTATCTTCATCAGGGGGATACGATGTTCCCTTCCCATTCCAATGGAAATGCTTTTAGAGCTTGACAATGTACTCGATATAATTATACAATTATGCGGATGTTTATCGTCTTAAATTCGTAAAGGATCCAATTGTGTCTTCGAAAACGATCTCGGCAATAATACCTGTTTTTAATAGCGAAGGAAGTCTTGATTTGCTGACAAAAAGACTCTGTCAGGTACTGGAGACCCATTCCGAAAATTTCGAAATTATTCTTGTCAATGACGGCAGCCGGGATGCGAGTTGGCAAGTGATCAGCAGATTGGCCGAGGCAAATGATCGTATCAGAGGTGTCAATCTGATGCGCAATTATGGTCAGCATAACGCCCTTTTAGCCGGTATCCGTATGGCAAAATATGAATATATCGTAACCCTGGATGACGACCTGCAGCATCCTCCTGAAGAAATCCCCCGATTGCTGGATAAATTAGATGAAGGATATGATGTTGTGTACGGCAGCCCCGAGGAAGGCAAACACAGTCTTTCGAGAAACATTACATCCCAAATCACAAAACTGGCTTTGCAGCATATCATGGAGATCAAGGTTGCCCGAAAAGTCAGCGCTTTTCGCGTTTTTCGAACAGTATTGCGGAAAGCGTTTGAGAACTATAATGCATCCCATCCTTCGGTTGATGTCCTGCTGACCTGGGCAACAACACGATTTTCATATGTGGAAGTAAAATATAATGAACGTCAAATCGGCAAATCAAATTATACGTTTTTTAAATTGCTGAGCCATGCCCTGACAATGGCAACCGGATACAGTACCCTGCCACTGCGGTTTGCCAGCATTCTTGGATTTACATTCACGTTGTTTGGAATATTTCTTCTGGCGTATATTTTGATACAATATTTTATTCATGGTTCTCCGGTGGCGGGATTTCCATTTTTAGCTTCCACCATTGCTATTTTCGCCGGAGTACAACTGTTTTGTATTGGGATTATTGGAGAGTATTTATCGCGGATGTATACTCGCATGATGGATAAGCCCACCTATGTTATTGAAGAAATCAAATAAGTATGACGGTAGAGCTAAGAACAGGTGACATCGCAGAGATTGGAGACTTGCTAAAGTGCTGGCCATACGCTCCGTTGGGATATACGAAAGTCCATCGAGACTGTGACCTGCAGGGGTATTACTTGGAAGATGTCCAGAAGATTCTGCACAACGGAGGCTCATTAATCGTTGCTGCTGAGAAAGGAAAAATCTGCGGCTTTTCTGTTTTGGCAAAACTGCCATGGGACTCCGATTACTTCAATAAGCCAATGGCGGCGGTGAGTTACCTTATAGTGGACTTGAAGAAAGAAAATAAAAATGAAATAGCCAGCGAACTCTTGGGGTATGTGGAAAATAAATCGAAGCAGGAAGGCGTTGCGTTTTTACTCTCCAAAACAAGCACCAACGATTATACCGCAATACATGCTCTGGAGAGAAAAGGTTTCCTGATGATGGATACGATATTAAAATTCTATTATGACTTCCAGAGATTCTCTGACCGTCAAGAACCATTGAAATGCGCAGATTTTCAGGCCCGGCTTGCGAATGTCGCCGATTGCGATGAGTTGATACAACTCTCGCGACGTGCTTTTGCGGGGCATATAGGTCGATATCACAACGACAAAAATATACCCAATGAAAAGGCGACAGGGCTTTATGAATTATGGATTAAGTCTTCGTGTTCCGGGTGGGCCGATTGGATCGTAGTTGCCGAAAAAGAAGGCAGGATAGCGGGGTATTCTGTATGGAAAAAGCCTTCAGATAATCAGAGAAAACATGGTATCGATCTTGTCGATTATAGTATTGTTGCGACAGACCCTTATTTTCAAAAACAGGGACTTTTCGGGCTTTTGACTCTCGAAGGGATGAAGTTAATACGTGGAAACTATCGTTATTCAGAAGGACGAACTGTGGTGGACAACTTTGGCGTCCAGAGGGGTTTTATTAAACTCGGATGGAAAATATGCGGCGGTCAACATGCTTTTCATAAATGGTTATGACTTCATTACCAATAGTTGCTTGGATTATCTAAGAATCCAATTCAGTATACCTGTTCATACGATGGGGATATAGATGACAGAAGAAGATATGACAAGTGGTCACGCAGAAATAGAATTTGCTTTTTTAAGAGGTACTGTTTATCTATTTGTTTTTATGCTTTCTTTATATCTTTTTATTAATTCCACAGAAAATTCAGATATATATGCGCATACACGATTAATTGAACAACTTGACAAAGGCAACCTGGTTGCTCCGCATTTTCTTTATCACTTAACTGTTTATGGGATTTCCAAGATTTCACACATTTCCTTTTTCTATATTTCATGTCTTGTATTGGCCTCTTGTATTGTGCTTACAATGGTCTTGATTGAAAGAATACTTTGTATTTCTTTTAAAGAAACGTATTCCAATGTTTTTTTACTTTTTATTTCTTTTGCATTAATGTTCGTGTCGGCGGTTTATTTTCCATTGATAAATAAATATCCATACGTGGGAATATGGAGCCCCAATCCGTGGCATAATCCGACATTTATTGCCGCAAGGCCGTTTGTTCTGTTGAGTTTTTATTGGTATTCACTGGAGATGATTAAAAAAAAGTATTTTGATAAATGGTTTTCGATAATACGAATTTCAATATTACTTGTAATCTGTGCATTAACTAAGCCGAATTTTGTGTTGGCATTTATCCCGGCTTCAATGGTTTTTTGCCTCTTTTTTGCGGATAGAAAAAAAACAATGCTGTTCAAAACCGGGCTTCTCATATTGCCGGTTTTAGGGGTTCTGCTGTTTCAATTCCTGTTCACTTACTACTATAACACCAATATTGACAGTTCAATCCGATTCTGCTTTTTTGATGTTTGGCATGTTTATGCCCAATCTGTCCCAATAGCGATTTTGCAGGAAGCGGCATTTCCAATATTCCTATCGGCAGTGATGTTTTCTCTCCTCTGGAAAGAGAAATTGCTTATATTCAGCTGGATACTGTTTATTATTGGATTGTTAATTTTTGGTCTGTTATGTGAATCCGGTCACCGAAAAAATAACGGGAATTTTGGTTGGACGCATATGTTTTGTCTGAACATTCTGTTTATCTACAGTACCATCGCCTTTTTGAGGTGGGTCGCGGATGTTCAGGATAAAAACAGGCTGTTTCAGATGAAATTATTTTTGTGTGTTTCTGTTTTTTTACTTCATTTCTTTTCCGGAATCTACTACGTTAGATATTTAATATCAGGACATTCGTTATAGCAGGAATAAAAGGATATAGTTGACCTCAATGCACACATGCGATGGATTCAAAATGGTAGGAAATAATTATTCAGTCCTTGCGATATTTATTTAATCAGGGAACCAGGCGTGTCAAAACCAATATTTCAGCATTTAAATCCTGATGCAGTAAATATGCACTCTAGTTTCTTCACGGTCGCACGATTGCTGCATGGGTTTATACTGGATAGATAATCACACAGGAACAAGATGAAATATATTAAAATCGAATATCTATTGCCCGCATTAATTACTGTAGTATATATGGTAACAATTATTTCTTCGTTCGTTTGTTGGTATGGCTCTAACGACAACATTGCTATTTTAAGAAATATCCAATCTGGCTGTATGGTTTCTTTTATGTCCGCTTTAATGGGACGAATCTTATCTTTTTGTTATCTGAATATCTCCGATGTTGTTCCCTGGTACGGCCTGACTTTATACGCATTGTTAGGAATCGGTCTTTATTTGAACCTATTATCTATATGGAAATTAATACCTCATAAACTCTTGTCAGCCGCTTTCCTGGTGATGTTTCTTGCGTTGTCATTAAGACATATTGTGAGCATTGATTATTCCGCAGTCAGCATCATACTGGCATCAGGAAGTATAATTGCTTTATTGATATATCTTGAAAAAACTCGTGAAATACATATTCTTCCTGTCATTTTTCTGGGGGTTTGTTTTTCCTTTTCGTATCTTATCAGAACCCATGGAATAATGGCAGCTCTTTGCTTCGCTTTCCCTGTTGTGCTGACAGGAGTCTTTAAAGAGAGAAAAAACTATCACCGCTTCCTGATATTCATCATTCCTCTTATCCTGACGATATCAACGAATTCTGTTTACAGAAATCTTTCGGAATCGGAATCGGATCGTTATTTTCGCAAATGGAATGCTCTGCGGGGGCAGTTTCATGAATTTCCGGTTCAACGGCTTAATCTGGAAAACGAAGATATTAGAAATGTAAACAATTGGTCCCAAAACGATTATTTCATGCTGTGTGACTTCATATATCTTGACGAGAACAAGTTCAATATTGACACTTTAAAAAATGTGTTTCGATATTCCGTCTCGTATTTTAACACATCAGGGAAATTTATATCGCCTCCGGCAAAAAGTGAGTTAATCCAATTTTTTAAGTCATATCCGTTTTATATAGCCGCTTTATTTTTTGTTGCCTTGTACGGATTTATGATTCGGTATAAACGCGAGAGATTGATTATAATCGTTTATTTGGCCTTCATTTTAGGCGGCGCGATGTGGATGCAGCTCTTCTTCAGGTTCCCGGCCAGGATTGGAAGTCCGATTCTGCTTAATTGCATCGCTTCGATGGTCTATATGATATGGAATAACGAAAATATCCAGGCTGAAGCGAAAAATACAAAAAAACACCAGGTGATATTCGCCATGATATTTTTGTTTTTTGCGTGTGTTGTTTTTTATAACTCGTACACCAATAACCTGAATAGAATTCTGGTCCAGAAAAACAGCTATAATAGCATGAAAGAACTGGAAGAAATACAATCCGACTTTTTTTTGATTCTCCCCCGATGGGAATTTTTTCATTTTCTATCTCCTTTAAAAAATCATAAGTATAGTTTCAAGACTATTCCATGCGGATGGCCGATCTATTCTCCTCTTTTTTATAAGGCCTTGAGGGAGAATGGCATGAACCATGCTTATGAATTGCTTCCCAAAATGGCACAAAATAAGAATTCTTATATCGTCGCAAATAATGAAAGTATAAATTTAATATCTCAGTATTTGAAAGAAACTTTTCATATACACATTAAAGTTGTCCAGGTAAAACAACTTAGCAATCATTTGATAGTTTTTAGGATCGAAGCGATATGAGTTATTATATTGTATCTTTATTGTCCTGGTATACTTAATAAACTTATAACAAGAGAGGATTATTAACCATGAAACCGACAATACCATTTAATAAACCCTGTTTTGAAGGAAAAGAACTGGTCTATATTGCCGAAGCAATCAATCAGGGGCATATCTCGGGTGACGGTATCTTCACTCGCAAGTGTTCAGAGATTTTTGAAACGGTATTGGGCTGCCGGAAAGCGTTGCTGACCACATCCTGTACCCATGCACTGGAAATGTCGGCAATATTGCTGGATTTGCAGCCCGGCGACGAAGTAATCGTTCCCTCTTTCACATTTGTTTCAACGGCCAACGCATTTGCGCTGCACGGGGCGAAGATTGTTTTTGCGGATATCCGGCCGGATACGCTGAATATCGATTATGAGAAGATTGAAAACCTGATTACCGAAGCGACCAAAGCAATTGTGCCGGTGCATTATGCAGGCGTCGGATGTGAGATGGAGGCTCTTGTGGGAATTGCACGCCGTCATAATCTTCTTGTTATCGAAGACAATGCGCACGGACTGTTTGGAAAGTACAAGGGACGGTATCTGGGGACATTCGGCCAGATGTCAACGCTGAGTTTTCATGAAACCAAAAACTTTACCTGCGGGGAAGGCGGAGCGCTGCTGTTGAATGATTCTTCTTACATTCAGCGCGCTGAAATTATTCGGGAAAAAGGGACCAACCGCAGCCAGTTCTTCCGGGGTGAAGTGGACAAATATACATGGCGGGACATCGGTTCCAGTTATCTTCCGTCAGATATATTGGCGGGCTTTCTTTATGCTCAGCTTGAAGAACGAGAGCATATTATGGAACATCGATCAAGAATCTGGAGTCGTTATCACGCCGGTCTTAAAGAATGGACATCGCAAAAAGGAGTTCGTTTGCCGTACGTTCCCGCGTATTGTGAACAACCCTGTCACATGTTCTATATGATAATGCCTTCGTTTGAAATGCGGCAGTCCTTTATTCAGTATATGAAATCCCACGGCGTTCACTGCGTTTTTCATTATCTCCCTCTGCATTTATCCACGATGGGAGCGCAATTTGGGGCTAAGCCGGGAGACTGCCCTGTTTCGGAAGAGGTCAGCGAATGTCTGGTGCGGTTGCCTTTCTTTAACAAGCTCTCGCATGGGGATCAGGACTATATTATTGAAAAAATAACGCGTTTCTGATATATGATGCCGAATATTGACAAGAGGGACCAAATGACAGACCGGGCAAAAAGCTGGCTTCTTCGAGAATACTAGGATTGGAAACATGTTTTTGGGGCTTGTTTTCTCCTTAATGTGTTGGCATACGGAACCTATATAACCAATCCAACCTATGTGCCGGACGACTACTTAAGCCTTCTCGCGAAAGTCGATCATGTTGCCAGCGGAACGTGGTTCGCCGGGTTCATTTACAATTGTTTACTTCAGGCAAATTATCGGATGGCTGCAGCTCTCTTTGCCCTGGTTTACCTTATAGCCATTGCAGTTCTCCTTTGGGCCAGAAAAGGCAAAGGCGGCATTCTTCTGTCCATCCTTCTTTATTACCTGGCGTTTTCGACCTATCAGGCGGTTTTGGGATTTACGATTTCTGTGATTATGATTCATATTCTTATTACAGGCTTGGTTATTTCAGCCGATTTTTCATTTCCTGCATGTTGACAATGTTCCGCCAATCGGGTAAATACATTCCAAACAGGACCAGAACCACATGGATAATTTATGTTTTATATGAGGGTAATGTGGGTTTGTGGGGCGATTCTTTTTGCGGTTGCGGAACTGCCCGCAAAAACGTATGTTATTTTCCGCTATGATGACTTTTCCGCGGATCCCAATGGCGTTCGTACTCCTCTTCGTGAACAACTCTGGCAGGGCGAACAAAAGGTTGATGCGATTTTTGCGAAATATCATTTTCCTTATGTCCTG
>VGXV01000090.1 GCA_016873165.1 Planctomycetota bacterium
GGTGTGGAAGTAATGTGGCGGGGAATACGAAGACTTGCTGATATTTTGATAGGTGTTTCCCTGACAATGAGTGTTCATAAATCTGATTATGGATAATTTGTCCAGCAAAAAATTGTCCAACTGTAAGTTTGTTAAGGGGGATTTGTGTGAGGTTTCGCAGCGTTATGTATAAAACATTACAAAAATATTTCGGTTACACAAGCTTTTATCCGCTACAAGAAGAGATTATCAGGGAGGTACTGGAACAAAGAGACGTCTTTGTCCTTATGCCGACGGGCGGCGGGAAATCCTTGTGCTACCAGTTGCCTGCCCTCCTTTTGGATGGTCTGACCGTCGTTATTTCCCCATTGATAGCACTGATGAAGGATCAGGTGGATGGGTTGCTTGCTGACGGCATTCCGGCGACGTTCATTAACAGCTCATTGAGTTACAATGAAATCGAGGCAAGAAGACGGAGTCTGTCAAACAAAGAAACGAAGATCCTCTATATCGCACCCGAAAGGCTTGTTATGCCGGAATTTTTGCTATTTTTACAAGGATTAAAGGTCTCTCTGTTTGCTGTTGATGAATCGCATTGTATTTCTGAATGGGGACACGATTTCAGGCCTGAGTACCGCCAGTTAAAGCTGTTGAAGGAGAGATTCCCAAAGGTGCCTGTTATGGCCCTGACGGCCACCGCTACACCTGTCGTTGAAGGGGATATTATTACACAGTTGAAGTTGTCAGGCTGTAAGGTTTTTAAGGCAAGCTTCAACAGGAAAAATCTGTATTATCAGATCAAACCCAAAGATAATCCATATCATCAACTACTCCAATATCTGGAAAGTCGGAAGAAGGATTCCGGGATTATTTATTGTCAGAGCCGTAAAACCGTGGAAAGCCTTGCTTCGAGCTTACAAACAGAAGGATACCGTGCGCTGCCGTACCATGCGGGTCTTACGGCCGAAGCCAGAACGGAGAATCAGGAACGGTTTATCCGTGAGGATGTCGAGATTATCGTGGCAACGATTGCCTTTGGTATGGGTATTGACAAACCCAACGTGCGGTACGTGATTCATTATGATTTACCGAAGAGCATTGAAGGGTATTATCAGGAAACAGGCCGTGCGGGAAGGGATGGGTTAAAGAGCGACTGTATATTGTTCTTTAGTTACGGCGACAAGATGAAGATAGAATATTTTATTGAACAAATGGAAGACGAAAACAATAGACAGGTTGCCTATAAGCAATTGCGGGAGTTGGTGGGCTATTGTGAAGGGAACGTGTGCCGGAGAAGGTTGCTATTAGCTTATTTTGGCGAGATATTTGATGAGCCGAATTGCGGCAGTTGTGATGTCTGTCTGGAACCGAAGGAGAGATTTGACGGGACGATTGCCGCGCAGAAAATATTGTCGTGCGTTTACCGTGTGGGTGAACGGTTTGGAATAAATTACGTTGTTGACGTCCTGCTGGGTTCAAAAAATCAAAAAGTAACGCAGAATCAGCACGATACGATCAAGACGTATGGCGTCAGAAAGGAATATTCAAAGTCACAATGGCAGGCGTTTATCCGTGAGTTGATTCAATTGGGGTATTTGAAACTGGATGGAGATAAGTATCCCGTTTTGAAATTGAATGAAAAGAGCAAGGATGTGTTATTGCGCAATGAAAAGGTTTTTTTGACAAAACCCGAAGAAGCGCCTCATATTTTTAAGGCTGAGGTTTTTCGGGATGATTACGACCGCACATTATTCGAGCAGTTAAGGGTATTGAGGAAAACAATGGCTGATCGTGAAGGAGTGCCTCCGTATGTTATCTTTCATGATACCAGCTTAAAAGAAATGTCAACCCATTATCCCCAAAATGTATCTGATTTGCTGATGATAAGCGGTATGGGGGAACGGAAATTAAGGAGATACGGAGATGCGTTTTTACATGAGATTGTCAATTACTGCAAACAGCACAACATCGAACCAAAGCCACTCCACCGCAAACGCCCTGAATCTCCTGCAAAACAGCCAAAGACTTCCACTGTACAAGAGACCTTAGACCTTTACAAACAGCGCCTCACGGTGCATGAAATTGCGAAAAGGAGAGGGTTGGCGTTATCCACCATCTCCTCACATCTGGAGAGACTCATTCTGGATGGCGAGGATATTTCGGTGGACAGTATGGTTGCTCCGGAAAAACAGATGCGTATCAAGCAAGCATTAAAGGAACTGGGGATGCAGGCGATGAGTCCGGTAAAGGAGAAACTCGGAGACGGCTATTCCTATGAGGAAATAAGGTTAGTCAGGGCAAAGATGATGTGTGAATTTGAAAAAGAAAGTAATTATTAAGCCAAGAATTAGAACAAAACTCAAGATAGATTATTTCATTTGCACTGCTTCATTGACAAGTTGTTTGTAATTACGGTCTAATATGGAATAAAAGGCTAAAGTTTTAGACGAATCATTCAAAATTCTTTTAGACAAATCAGTCAAGACTGCTACCCATCGATGCTTCCACCGATATGAAATCCAATCTGAAAAGTTCCTTTGCACTAAGACTCGGTGCTGGAATTCCCAAGACGAAATGAAGTTCCAGTGCATCCCGGAATTCCGGTCTCTTTTTAAGACCAAGCTCTATCTCAAGTAGATCAGATAGCTCTTTCATCTGTTTCTCAAATGCTATGGATGCTTCATCATCGCCTTCTTTCAACTTTTGTAAAACTTTCCTCAGCATCTTCCGAAGTGGTTCTGCTTTCTCTCGTAGCTTACAAGCTTCTTCTAAGATAGCATGAGGGTCTCCCTTAGCGTCGCGAATAAGAGCCGTACCAACGGATGGTGCTGGCAATTTTCGAGTAGAAATTTTTTTGACCGCATCCAAAATAATACGCGACAGCCGCTCTTCTACAATGACCCCCGTTTGTCGAAGAAGTTTAGCCCGTGCCACGGCAGGTGAATAGCAAGATTCAACCTCTTTAGCAAAAAAATCGTTCCGATACATCCTAAGTAAAACTGCTAAGTACGCAGTGACTTTTGCAGACCACCCTCCTCTGTCAACGTATGTCTTTCGGATAGCATTCCAAAGTTTGGGACAAGTAGTAAGACAGTATTCAACCATCCCTCCAGCACGTTGTTTAAGTGCTTTAGCAGACCATTCTGCTAATTCGATATCTGGTCGATCATGAGAGATTAAATCATGAATATGCCCATCTGGGATTATTCTTTTATCTGCAAAATCAGGTGTAGTAGCCAAGAGGTCTCCAACGTCTGTAGGTAGTAATGATTCAATATCCTCGGCAAAAACTTGAGCTGTTTTAAGACATCCAAAAGCCCAATCTTGCTCAGTAATTTTTATATGTTCAATTACGTTGGATTGAATTCCTATTGATAAAAGCTCATCAAATACTCGATTTGTTTTTTCAATGACTTCACCTAGTTCAAAACTACCTACTACAATAGTGTCACTAAATATCAATTGTGTAGCGAATTGTAGTAAACCAAGAACATCAATCTCGCCTTTACCAGCACCTTCCAAGCAACGGGCAACAGAGTGAACTCCTGTATTATCGACTAGAATTCTCATTTCTGTCTAATAATTTTTTAGCATTATATAACTCATCAAGTCGTTTAAAAATCTCATTTATCGTTTCAAGATAAATATTTTGATTATCTTCCGTTACCGTACTATGCCTCAATAAGGCACAAGAAATAATATAACTACTAAGAACAAGCCAATATTCATTAAAAAACAACTTGTTTGGTGCTTTCATTGCCTCAAACCACCGTTCTATATATGTCTGTGTATCATTGATGCCGAGAATACTATAATCGATTGCCTCAACATTATTATCATATGTAAAGGGTTTATTAGGGTTACCAAAGAATTCTATGGCGAAAAATTTAGCTGCATTCTCAGCATCTATATTATCATTTTTAAGTGATTTTAACTGCGACAACATTTCCTTTAATTGGTAATTATTTTCTATCCAGCCAAGTTCAAATAGTTGCAATTTTTTGGGCACTCCTTTTACAAAACTTAAGTCTATCAATTGAACGAAATCAGTAAAAGCCAAAGGGGCACGGTTATTTAATGGAATTTTTTCCTGTTGTTTAAGCCATCTTTCGTATTTATCAACAACATCAGAAGATGCAAAAATCCGCGATCCATTTCCCTGTCTGGCTTGGTTTTCGATCTTCTTTGTCACATTAATATGAAGACTAGCAATATTGGTATGTTCATTATCATTCTCTTCCGGATTTGGAACCAATGTTGCGGGACCGATATGTACCCCTACTGCAATATCTCGAGGAAACTGTTTATTAAGTATTCTAAATAAATTATATGGGCTTACCAACCAATATAACTTTAGCACGTAGGCAAAGGCAATAGTGGAAGCTACCAAATCTTCAATTTTATCATTATCGATAAGCGGACTAAAAATGAGAGACTCGTCTCCTGTAATCCTAAAATATTTAAATTCTTGATGAAGTGGGTCTTTCAGAAAAATCTGTTTTGTCTTAACAAAATTTAGAGCTTTCCGAGCAGCCCAATGATAGGATGCTATATATGTTCGTGCGAAAAAAGACGGGCTCGTTTCAACGGCAACTTCAGTACTACCAATCAAATCGGCAAATAATATTAGATAGTTATCGATTTTGTTCATTTTGTTCCTAGAATTTAAGTAATGTCAGCCGATCCTTACGATCAAAGTGATCAATTCCTTCGAGCCTCTTAAGTTTACCAACAACTAGGTAGGTTAGTGGTGTTGCTACAGCTTCATAAAAACACTTAAAGAGCCATCCAGAAACAATTGCAGTTGCAAGGAGGTTATTCGGGAAAACGCCTCCAAAGGCGATAATAACAAAGAGTCCTGTATCAACGAATTGACCAGCAATTGTTGATGTAATTGTGCGCAGCCATAAATGTCTCCCGTTGGTTTTTATCTTGAGGCGAGACATTACAAAAGAGTTTGTCAATTCACCTGCGACGTATGCCAGAATTGATGCGATTACAATTCTTGGAATGAGTGAGTGGACGGTTTCGAATTCCCTCTGCAAATTCCATCCAGGAGCTGGTGGAAGTTGAATAGCTGCCCAAAGAGTAAGAGCCATAAAGAGATTAGCTAAGAGCCCAACATAGATGATACGTCGTGCGCGGTTAAAGCCGTATACCTCGGTAAGAACGTCCCCAAAGATGTAGCTAATAGGAAAAACTAAAATACCTGCGGTAAAGGTTGCAGGACCTAATTGGAAAAGCTTTTGAGCGGCAAGATTGGAGACTAATAATGTCGTAACAAAAATAGCAGCCACAACATCTGAATATTTTGGTGTCCATTCTGCTTGCGATTCAGTGATTTTTAAGCCTTGATTCTTTAATGTGTAATCATCCATTTCAAATCTCACAGTTTTAGTTCAGTTTGTATATTCCACTTGGTGTGCCGAAAGGTTCAACCTGAACCACCTGAAACCTGGTGGCATCCATGATTCAGTATTAGTAAATTCTTCAAACTTTTGTTTTTTAGCGAGGATAAGTCCATAACGATTATTATGTACAACACGTCCACAGATAAAACGAAATCCAAACTCACGAGAAATAAAGGTAGCTTCTCGTACGAGTCTGGGACCAATGAACATATACCTATATGTAGGGTTTATAATAAGATGGCAGATTTCTATATAAGAGGCTGGAATGTAATCGACTTCTAGCCGTGAAAGTGTACAGAATCCTATCGGCTCATTCATGGGCTCTCTGGAAATAACAAGACTAACTTTCGCCTTACTTATCCAGTTAGTAAGAATATTAGGTGTTAAAGAATCAGACGAATCTCCAGATACAAGTAACAAGGCTTTACGGCTCTTAACAAACGAACAAATATGAATTTGATCTTTGTTGGAAAATTCACGAACTCGAAGTAGAGGTGTGTAAGATATGTTGCATTTGTCAATTTCATTTTCTTGTAGTAGCCGAATACGAGGCCTAGTTGGCCTAGTTCTATGTGTGAGTATCTGATTGGGTGGAGAAATAGTATTTATCGCTATTTTTTGGAATTGCTTGTTCAATTCCAAGCTCCTAAGGTGTTCTTGCAAAAATTTAGTATATATAACAGTCGTTGTATTTTAGTAAATTTTGAATCTATTGTTTTTGGCATTACAACTAACAGAACGACTTCTGAGGTAATTCTTTATAGATTTATATATCATGATGGTTTCCTTTGTCAAGAGAGAACTAAGAAACTGAGAAAGGAAGGTTAAGCTAATGTTCCCCTTTATCAGTTCATCTACCAGGTTTGACTTTATGCATACATAACTCTAAACGATTTACTTTTTAACCGTCACAGTTATGGACTTCGTCTGCCCAGCCGCCTGGAATGTGATTCTTGCTTTGCCAGCCTTCTTCTTTGCAGTAATGGTAAATGTTGCCTGACCATTTTCGTTGGTTGTCTGGCTTGTTGGAGACACAGAGACACGTTTCCTTCCGGATGCGGCAATTGCTGCCGTTATCGTTTCGCCTTCCACCGGACAATTGCCGTCACCTGTTACCGTCACCGTTACGTTTCCGCTTGTCTTCCTGTTCAGTGTCAGTGTGGTTGGAGATACCGCCAATGAACTTGCTTCGCACACAGGCGTCGCTGTTGGAGTTGGTATTGTCGAAATTGTTGGTGCCTGTGATGGTATCGCAGTGGGAACTGCCGTTGGTGTTGCTGTTGGTGTGCTCGTAGGTGTTACTGATGTTGTAACGGTTGGCGTAGGCGTCGGAATATCGGTTATGGTAAAACTTGAGAGCTGGACGGTTGATGAACCATCATAGCCAACATACAATGTGTCATTAACGATAACGCTGTGGGGACGTGTCCATGTCTCGTCTATAGCCTGGATGTTGGAAAGCGGGTTCCAGTCGGAATCATAAACAGCCCTGTAAAGCGGGCCACCGGTGTCGCCGCTTCCGCGTCCGTAATGGATGATAAATTCCTGTGAATTGGGTTCTACAGAAAGTGCAGAGACGATGCTGAGCATCCCTTTGTCGGAAAGTATTGTCGCCTTATTTACTACATTCCAGTCATTGTCAAAAATAAATCTATAGAATTCATCATTTTGACCGGGCGCTAAAGT
>VGXV01000091.1 GCA_016873165.1 Planctomycetota bacterium
GGTGACGTTCTTCCTGCCGAAGACAAAGAAACCCGCGCTACTTTAAGGAAAATACTTGCTAAAAGAGGTGTTGACATTTTAACAAGAACTTCTTTAGAAAAGGTTGAAGTCAATAGCGGCGTTCGTGTAGAAATAAAAAGCAACATCGAGCTCCCCCACTCCCCTACCACAGCCGAAAACCCTGTCCCTTTCTCCGAAAAAGGAAAGGAATATTTAAAGGCGGATTGCTTACTCCTGGCGTTAGGCAGAACACCGGCATTAACCAATCTTGGAATAGAAAGATTCTCTTTAAGTTTTAAAGGAAAATATTTGCAAACGAATGAAGTTATGGAGACCAGCCAAAAGGGACTTTACGCAATCGGGGACATTACCGGCCCCCCCCTTCTAGCTCATAAGGCTTCAAATGAAGGTCTGTGTGCTGTTTCCCACATTGCAGGCAAAGAAACTACCCCGATAAATTATCAAAATATTCCACGGGTAACGTATTGCTCTCCACAGGTAGCAAGTGTAGGTCTTACCCAGGAAGAGGCAGAAAATAAAGGATACAAAACAAAAGTGGGGAAATTTCCACTCATTGCCAATAGTAAGGCCATTATTGATGGAGAATATGAGGATGGGTTTGTAAAGATTATTGCAGATGAAAAATACGGTGAAATATTAGGGGTACATGCCATAGGGCCCAATGTGGGTGAGTTGATGTGGGGAGTCTCACTTACCACAGTTTTAGAAGGCACAGCTTCCGAGCTATCGAGCAATATATACCCCCACCCCACTCTTTCTGAAGCCATTCTAGAGGCTGCCCATGCAGTTGTTGATAAAGCAATTCATTTATAAAGCTGTAAAAATAATTTGACATTTGCAATCGATTTTTGTATAAGCTTGATCTAAATATCAGAATGTTTTAAATAACATTATTGGAGTAAGGGAATGGTTTCCTATCCTATCCTATAAAATCGAATTATCATAGACGAAGAAACTTCTTTTTTTATACGCAGAAAATTTTTCAAAACGCCTTTTCTGGCCAGAGTTCCGGAAAAGGCGTTTTTTGTTTGACAACGTATTAGCTTTTTTTTGGGTGGTAATTTTTTTCTATTTGTCCAAAAACAATTTTTAATATCTGATAGCACATCTTGATGTCATCAGAATCTCTTGTTTTGAGGAAAGCAATAAGCTTGTCAATTTCATTTTCAAAGGTATCGCCTTTAGATTCAGGGTATTCAAAATCAAAGAGGTCCCTAAGAGAGCTATGGAGGGCATGGCTTATCTTTTCCAGTGTTATTAAGGATGGTATCGATACACCTCGTTCTAATCTGGAGATGGTCTCGGTGGCTACGTTTACGGACGCTGCCAGGTGTTCCTGCGTCATCTCACGTTCCTTTCGGACTCTTGCAATCTGTGCCCCTATAAGTTTTTCTATATTCTTTGCCATCTCACCATTCCTTTATGGCCTAAAGTATAGACAAATTTAGTCTGGTTTAACAGGAGGTGTAATGATGATATTTATATTGACATATTACGTCTATTCAAATATACTCCTTGCTATTTTAGTTTGGTAAGGTTGGGTGAAGCGGCCTGCCCCTGCATGCCTTGAGCATGTGGAGCGCACCCAACAAAACGGGGGATGGTAAAGATGGGTTCACTTCGTTTAACCCATCACACATAAACTCAACTTGCGACTTAAGAATGTTTTTTTACATGAGCTTTTAACAAAGCAACGCTATGACTTAGAATAAAAGTGGTGCAATGCATGCACCGAAACATAGAGTCAGGGAAATGGAGGAAATCTATTATGATTAACAGAAGATTTTTGCTAGGGCTATTTTTAGTTTTTATAAATTCTTTTGTTGTTGCTAATGTTTTCGGCTCTTGGAAAACCGAAACTGTAGACAGTAGCGGTTGGGTAGGAAGTTACTCTTCTTTGGCACTTGACTCCTCTGGCAATGTGCATATCAGTTATCATGACTATAGTGATTACACTGGTGTTAACCCATCCCTCAAGTATGCCAACAACGCCGATGGTTCATGGAAGATCAAAACAATAGATAGTAGCAAAAATGTAGGCTATCACACCTCAATAGCGGTTGATTCATCAAACAAGATACACATCAGTTATACTGGTTCTGGCATTGACTACCTCAGATATGCCACAAATAAAGACGGCTCTTGGTCAACAACAATTTTGGACAGCAGCGAAGGCGTGGGCAAATATACTTCTATAGCTATTGACTCATCAGACAGGGTACATATTAGCTATAATGATTATGATAACAATGACCTTAAATATGCCACTAATGCTTCTGGTTCTTGGAAGACTTCGACAATAGATAGCCTTGGATGGGTGGGCGAGTATTCTTCTATAGCAATTGACAAATCAGACAAAGTACACATCTGCTATGAAAATTATACCGAAGGGTATCTTAGATATGCTACCAATGCCTCCGGTTCGTGGGTAACTTCGACTTTGTATAGTGTTGGGTATGGATACGTTGGATTGGTTAATTCCATAGCAGTTGATGGATCAGGCAAGGTGCACATTAGCTTTTGTGATGGGAACGGACATCTTAAATACATTACCAATGCCTCCGGCTCATGGGTAACAACAACTGTTGACAACCTTGCGAGTGATTTCGGTGGTTATAATTCGGTAGCGCTCGACTCATCAGGCAATGTGCATATCAGCTATTACGACAAGGAATACCAAGACTACAACAAGTACAATACTAGCTTAAAGTACGTCACCAACACCTCCGGTTCTTGGGTAACGACAACTGTTGATAGCAGTGAGGATGTTAGTAGTAGTGATTCTGGTTTAGGCGGATACAATTCTATCGCAGTTGATAAATCGGGTAAGGTTCATATCAGCTATCATGATAGCACTAATAAAATCCTTAAATATGCTACCAACTCAGATCAATCAACAACAACACCGACACCTTCTGCAACACCCACGGCAACACCAACACCGACTACAACTGGTCATACAGCGGCTCTATGGTTGAGCAAATCTGAGGCTTTTCAGGATGGCGATTCTATTGTAGTAACGTTATGGGATTGGGATTTAAATACGTCTAGCAGCTATGCTGATACGGGAAGAGTTAAAATTAAATCAAATACAGATACAACAGGTTTCTCTCTTACGCTTACGGAAACGAGGGTTAATTCTGGTACATTCAAAAGTACATTTATGACGGCCAATACTACAGACTCATCCGCATCACCACCCAAAATAGGTGTTGCTGAGAGTGATACGATAACAGTGTCTTATTTGGACAACCTGAATGCTGATGGTAATAGTACAACAATAACGAGTACAGTTTCAGTAACAGATGAAGCAACGCCAACGCCGACAGCAACACCGACACCGACAGAAACGGGCATCATTGTAGGTACAGTTACAGGTACAGATGACTATTTTGAATTTCCGCTTCCGGGCGCTACAGTATCAACCGATACGGGGGGCTATTCGGCTACTACAGGTCTGGATGGTAGTTATACGATAGCTGACGTATCCGCTGGAGATTATACGTTAACAGCGTCGGCAACCGATTATGACTCGGCTTCGCAATCTATTACAGTAACGACAGACGGAGTAACGGTAGCTGATTTTGCATTGGCGTCATCCATTGCGCCGCCTACTGGATGTGAGGCTGAATCGATAGATGTATCTCCATCCTGGTTAAATCTTAAGAGAAAACAGAGTGGTTATATAACGGTAACGATAAAAGGTAGTGATGGTTGTTTTGTTGAAGGAGAGACAGTAAAGGTGACGATTAATGCGGCTGGTAAGAAGCGCATATCAGTATCACCAACAAGTGCTTATACAGACAGCAATGGTAATGCAACGTTTACAATAACTGCAAAGAAAAAGCCGGGAAAAGCAAGGGTTACATTCTCCACGGATTTCTATAGTGATGTGAGAACTTCACTTAATGTGAACGTTAGTAAATAATTGTGGGAAGAAAGGAGAAAGAACAAAATATTTGTAACCATCAGTGTATTCTTGTCCTCTTGTCCTCTTGTACTGCTTCATTATTTTTAATGAAAGGGAAAAAGTCATGAGAAAAAGTATTTACGGCATGTTTTGGATTTTATCGTTGGTAATAGTGTTTTTAATCAACAACTCTGTTTCGCTTGCACAATCAACCACAGAAGCAACAATCACACAGGATGATCAGAGTTCTGTAAATGCCGAGCAAAAGGACAACGAAATTCAGAATCAGGCAACTATTGACACGGTATACCTGAATCTCAACATGTTTGTAGTTGGTGATGTTTTAAATACAGAAGACGGCGGAACAGACAGCATTTACCTAAAAAATAATGGAACTACGATATGGGGACCTGTCGAAGCATCCGGAGGTGATGTTATTGACATTGAGACAGTAATTGCCGTTACTAAATCTTCGAGTGTTCGTCTTGAACTTTGGGACGGAAACAGTGGTAAGTCGTTGGGTAAGTTCAGCCTTAGTTTCAATAGCCTAAACAAAATAGTAGATAAGGGAGAATATTATTACAATTTTCGTAACAAATGGTATTCTTCTGCAACGTGGAATTATAAGTTGAACTATGAGGTTAAATTATCAGTTCCCTTGGTTGCTGATACAAAACCCCTTTCTTCTGATGCGTCATCTTTTAAAGTGTCTATTTCTGGTCCGACAGCTTTACTAATACAAGGGCAAACAGTAACAATTACTGGAAAAGTTACTGATAGTTCTGGAAAACCGTTAAAAAATGAGGTTTTGGGCGTGGACGATGGGCTGACTCTTCTCTGTTCACAAACAACTACGGACAGCAATGGACGTATCAATTATACCGCTACTGTTAACGCAGCAGGTACGGCGGTGGTCGAGTTCCTTGTTCGTGATTATAGATATCCTTTTGTCTTTCAAGCAGCTAAAAAATCCGGTAATGAACTCTTAGCCAACCCTCTATATTTATCTGCATGTACAATTCAAAATAAATCCTCGCAAGACATAAAAGTTACAACTACGATTGATAATGGTACTCAGTACACCCACAAAGTATCCAAAGGCAGAACCACACCAATTCTTAAGCTAACAAATAAAGCCATGAAACGAGTTACAGTTTTTAAAGGGGAAACATTTTCCGTTGATTTGGGTGCATTGAGTGGTAATGCCTCGGTAACTGTAAATAGTAGTGGTGTTGGAACTGTTAGCTTTACAGGAGGAACCGGAGTAGTCTATCGTGGTAAGGTATATGCCACTACTGAAAGTGTTGTTGGTGTATGTTGGGCACCTGGTGGAGATTTCGGAACTACTCCTGTATCATTGTCTGGCGAGGTCGCTCTTTGTGTTGGTACTGATGGTGTGAGTGTTCGTGTCAGTGGGTCGTCTGGCGGATCTACTACAGGGTTCAAAATTCAAATTTATTAACAAGCAAGTTGCGTAGGTTGGGGTAGAGCGAGGGCGAAACCCAACACAGGCCTTTTCAGGATTTTTATAAATGTTGGGTTTCGTTCCTCAACCCAACCTTATTGTAAAGAATCCACCCGCGGAGCAGGTGGCTTTGGGTTAACCCCTAAAAGGGGATGAGTTTGCCGTTTGTACTCCGTCATTACGCGAACTGTAAGTAATTTCCTTAGTGTGTATAACTAATAACGATTCGTTTTCATGCAACCAAAATGCTTCTTTCAGATCCAAGAGGTAAGCCTATTTACATTTACAATGTTTTATACTCAAAATCATTGCTGTCCAAATTATCAGAGAAGTCCAAGTATACCCCTTGAATTTATTGGTATTTTGGACAAGTTTTAGATGTTTTTAAAACCAGGTTTACCATAGGTGCTGTCCGAATTACGTGAAATTGAGATTCAATTGTTTCTGTTCGTAAGGAACAGGTGGTATTTCAAACGGTTTATCGAGCCAAGCCCAAATATCTCGGTGAGTAAAGAGGTTCATACGCAAGAGGGCTACCAAATTGGAGAGAGACCATGCGAACAGTGATTTCAGTTGGAGATACTTCAGGATCAACATTGAGATGAGTGCTGTCCAAATTTGAATTTTTACGGCGTTGGCACTGGTTCCCACAAAGGTCTTTATTTTGAGGTTTTGTTTGAGTGCCTTAAAAAACAGTTCGATTTGCCATCGATCCTTATATATGGCAGCAATGGTTGTAGCAGCAAATTTCATATTGTTCGTGAGAAATACAAGGATTTCGTCTTTCTCTGGGTCATACATCTCTATCCGCCGGAGAGGATAAGGACACTTTTCGTCTGCTTTCGTTCCGGTAAGACGAATAATCTTGTCTTTGAGAATATGGCCGTTCTTCGGGAATTCTTGTTCTTTGATAACTTCGTAAAGGGTATTATTCTTCATTCGGGTAACAAAATAGATACCTTGGGCTGTCCACTTGCCAAAGAGGGCGTAATCATTATAGCCTCTATCATCTACCACAACAGTACCAGGATCAAATGATAGCTGATGTGCCACCTTCACATCTGAAACATTTCCTTCTGTGATAATAGCAAATGAAGGGAGATAACCATCATGATCCAGAATAAGATGTAATTTGACTGCTCCTTTGGTACGGCGGAATTTTGCCCAGTCAAAAAGTGATAGAGACAAGTCAATTGTGGAAGAATCCAGACTGACCAACTTGTTCTTAAATCTGAATTTCTTCTTTCCCGAAAATTTACCACGGCATTGCTCCAACAGATTCAAGAAAACCTTTTGGTAAAGTTGCCACGGACGATGTTCATTGGCATACGCAAGCGTAGAACGACTCGGTACAGTAATTCCCAAATGTGTCAACTTACCCTCACAACTCCTGAGTCCTCCTGTTATTTCTCTCAAAGAATGCGCCCGTCCCAGTTGGCAAAATAGCATGGAAACAAACTGA
>VGXV01000092.1 GCA_016873165.1 Planctomycetota bacterium
AGGAATTGAAAATTCCTCAAAATATGAGGTTGGTTTGGTTGCCCGCTTACAGTCCACAATGCAATCCTGTGGAACATATCTGGGATGAGATACGCGAGAAGTGGTTTGCGAACAAGGTGTTTGATAGTATGGATGCAGTTGAGGATATACTAATGGACGCTTTGGTGACACTGGAAAATGACAAGAAAAAAATCGCCGGGATAGCTGGCTTCGACTGGATTATTAGCGTTCCTTTGAATGCAACCTAGTATGAACATCACAATATAACGGTCCGTGTAATATGCGATAGAGGTGTAACTCACGAGATTGTTCGCCATAGAATGGCAAGTTATACGCAAGAGTCTACTCGGTATTGCAATTATTCAGCAGGTAAATTTGGTGGAGAAATTACGATAATTAAACCGTGTTTTTGGAATTCTGATAATGAAGCAGATAAAAAGAAATATGAGATATGGGGAAAAGCAATGAATGAGGCTGAAAAGGCTTATCTTGAGCTTATTAATTTGGGTGCCTCTCCACAAGAAGCAAGAAGCGTTTTGCCCAATTCTTTAAAGACAGAAATAGTAATGACCATGAATCTAAGAGAATGGAGGCATTTCTTTAAACTGAGAACATCAAATGCCGCCCATCCACAAATGAGAGAAATAGCCCGCCCTTTGCTGGATGAATTCAAAAAACAGATACCTGTGATATTTGATGATATATTATATTGATTATAACATTGTCCAGTTAAGTAATTTCATTATAGTGACATCAGAAAAAATATGGAACAATGAAATATTTTTTTGTTGGCTGAAAGCATCGTCTCAAAGAAAAAAATTGGCGCTCATTCGTAATTTCCTAACCGGAAAACAGTCAATTCTGGTGGGCACTGCCCACCAGAATAAATTCCACAAATGCAAAAGGATCTGATGATTTTCGATAGAAGGCGTTCGGAAAACCGGCTTTGCATCTCTAATAGCCCAATTTTCGGTAGGCGGAGCCTACCCTACATGGCTTGAAAACCATGCAGAGGACGTTAACTTGTTAACGTTAGAACGTTTTTCCTCTGCCCTGGGTAAACGGCTGAAGGTAAGCATTTCTTAGCCAGTCAGGGCAGACGCCGTTTGCCGGCAAGCGCAGAGGCTGGGTTCATGAGAGATACATCAAACTTCAACATTCGAAAAATAAATCGCCATTCACCACATCAATTCCTGTAACTATTCAGCAAAAAGGGCGGCAATAAGTTTCACTGGGTGGCGAAAAGCCGGGAGGAATAACGGGTAGAAGGAAAAATACCGAAGGGATGGCATGATTATAGAAAAAAGATAAGCCGGAATATCCAAACCCCGAGGGGGTGAAATACTTCGGGAACAATAATGATATGTCACCCCTACGGGGTTATCAATGAATACATGGCTTTATTCCCCGTCGATATTGATTTTATACCGCCAGTGGCTCAACCAGTTTCCATTCCTGATATCGTTGGAAAACATGCCGTACATCGTAATTTTGCGGTAAATTTGGCCATAGAAGAATAGCGACATCTCTTAAATAACCAAACAAGCCAGGTTTTTGATATTCACGCCAATACACGCAAGGGATCTATCCAGAACAATTTTTTCAAAAAACTAAGGTGTTACAATACTATTCTTTTTTTAAAAAACACATCGTATCTCTATATCTCTTCCTTCTGCACCAAGGTCAATAATGAAAGGTTCGATTTTATTTTTATTATTATCATAAAGGATTTTTATGATTGGCCTGTTAAGAGATAGTTTGTTTAAAGAAAATACAAATCCTGCAAATCCTTCATAGGCGCCGTTTCTGATTTTTATTTCTGTTCCCACCGGATATTTTGGCAGTAATTCCAGAAAATATTTCACTAATTCTTTATTGAAATGTGTTTCTGCCCCATTCTTAATAAGTTCATACACAATATCATGAGGAATCGGAGGACGAAAAGGTCTGTTTGTCACACAAGCATCATAAAAATCAGTAATAGCCGCAATTTCTGCGGGCAGTATCAATTTTGCTTCGCCGCTGTAATTGATATCATAGACATTGGTCATATCAAAGGTATTGCTCCCCTTTAGCCCCCTTGGGTAGCCGGTTCCATCCTGCCATTCATGATGCTGATAGGCAATATGAGCAGCAACAAATCCCACATGTTCCATATCCTTAAGCAATTCATATCCAAAAAGCGGATGTTTTTTTATTTGTTCATTTTCATGGTCAGATAACTTTTCCCGTTTGTTAAGTATTTCCGGATCAATGAAAATTTTGCCTATATCATGAAGGAGTTTTCCAATGGCAATTTGCTTCAATTTGTTATTGTCCAGGCGTAATCTCTTTGCAAACATTAACGCTACGATTGCAGTATCGACGGAATGTTCGTAGGTATAGTTATCATGAGTTCTGATAGTGTTTAACCCCGTTATAATTTCTTTATCCATTATTTCGCCGATAAAAAGATTTATACTATTATTTAATTGTTTTAGTTCTATATTTTGCCGGAATGAGTTTTTGATCTTTTCTGAATTGATACTGCTGATAATGGCTTCATATGTGCTTTCTTCCAGATTCTTGTCCTTAAAAGGTTCAGTAATTCTTTTGTATGTTTTAATCACGTCTTTCGTGACCATCGTACGCACTTTTTCAGAAATAATATCCTGCGTTTTTATATCTGCCGTGTCATCATCTTCCACATATACACATATAATTCCCCGCTTTTTGAGGCCTAAAATATGATCGTGTGTCAGTTCTATGCCCTTTTTAAGGAGAACTTCATAATTATCTCCGTAAATAGTCTTCCCAAGCATCATTCCAGGCGTTACGTTGTTTATATGTCTTCTTATCATTGTTCTTCTTTAATAAATGTAATGTAAGTTTAAAGTTAAAGTATCGCTCATAAACGTTATGCCAGTGATATTAAAAAAGATTTCACAAAAATATTATATACCAAATCATGCACGATTCATCATAATTTTTTTTTACCTGCACGGGTAAAAGCAGCTAAAAATGCTGTTGCTTAATGACGTTTGAATGATAAAATTCAATCTTGGATTCAAAAAGAGAATAGAAATATAAGTGAAATAATTCACCGATGATACTGAAAATGAAAAGGCACAAAGGAGTGAAACGATATGGCCTCACCTGATTCTGTTTCCGGAGTTGATTTTATAAGGGAAATTATCGCAGAAGATTTAAAAACAAATAAACACGGGGGAAAAGTGGCGACACGATTTCCGCCGGAGCCAAACGGATACTTACACATCGGGCATGCAAAATCAATTTGCCTCAATTTTGGCATTGCCCTGGAAAATAAAGGAGGCGTATGCCACCTGCGGTTCGATGATACAAACCCATGCAAAGAGGAAGTTGAATATATTGAGGCGATTAAAAGGGATGTTCTTTGGTTAGGTTTTGACTGGGGAAAGCATCTTTATTATACGTCAGATTATTTTGAAAAACTGTATGAATATGCGGTACAACTGATACATCAGGGAAAAGCCTATGTATGCAGCCTTAGCACGGACGAAATAAGAGAGTACCGCGGCACGCTGACGCAGTCTGGCAAGGATAGTCCCTACCGTACCCGTTCCATAGAAGAAAATATCAACTTATTTAAACGTATGCGTGGCGGCGAGTTTGAAGACGGCGCTCATGTGCTTCGCGCAAAAATTGATATGGCCTCTCCCAATCTAAACATGAGAGATCCCGCTATTTATCGTATCCGGCGCACAAAGCATCACAGAACAGGCGATACGTGGTGTATCTATCCGATGTACGACTTTGCCCATTGCCTTTCGGATTCCATTGAGGGAATCACACATTCCATATGTACCACGGAATTTGAAAATCATCGCCCGCTGTACGATTGGATACTTGAGACGCTGGATGTGGATTGCCACCCGCAGCAAATAGAGTTTGCACGTCTCAATCTCAGTTATACGGTAATGAGCAAGAGAAAGCTGCTGGAATTGGTAGAGGAAAAACAGGTAAGCGGTTGGGATGATCCAAGAATGCCTACTATTTCAGGTATGAAAAGGCGGGGGTATACACCGGAAGCAATACGTAATTTCTGTGAACGAATCGGTGTGGCAAAGAGAGAGAGTATGGTAGATATTGCGCTGCTGGAGCATTTTGTGCGCGAAGACCTGAATAAACGTGCGCTCCGGGTAATGGCGGTATTACATCCGCTGAAGGTTGTTATAGATAACTATCCGGATGGGAAAGAGGAAGATTTGGAATGTATAAATAATCCTGAAGATACCACTATGGGAACACGAAAGGTGCCTTTTTCCAAAATATTATATATTGAGCAGGATGATTTTCTTGAAGAGCCGCCAAAAAAATTCTTTCGCCTTGCTCCCGGACGTGAAGTCCGTTTACGCTATGCCTATTTCATTACTTGCGTAAGTGTAATAAAAGACGAAGCAACCGGCAAAATTAAAGAATTACATTGCACCTACGATCCTGAAACACGGGGAGGCTCCGCACCGGACGGCCGCAAAGTCCAGAGCACTATACACTGGGTTTCTGCCGAACATTCAATCGAGGCGGAAGTGCGTTTGTATGATCATCTATTTACAAAGGCAGATCCGTGCGGAGAAAAAGACGAAGCGGACTTTAAAAAATTCCTGAATCCCGATTCTCTGGAAACACTGACCTCATGCCGTGTGGAACCATGCCTGGCAAATGCCAAACACGGGAGCCGGTATCAATTTGAACGATTAGGTTATTTTTGTGTGGATACCGGCGATTCTACGGGCAAAAAACTCGTGTTTAACAGAACAGTAACATTACGAGACACATGGGCAAAAGTGCAAAAGGCAGAAGGAACATAAGAAAACTGAGGCAACACAGTAATTACGGGAAACCCCCTCCGTTACCGGATTGCTGTTCCGCTCTCATAACCCGGAGATCGCAGGTTCGAATCCCACCCCCGCTACCAATAAAGTCGAAGGTTTAGAGGAAATCTCTTAACCTTTTTATTATATAACTGCACATAAATAAAACGACAAGTATTTCATGAAATCCTTATTTTGTCGAGATCACACGTAATAATAATTTGACAGACTTTCGCAATTTGTAAAATATCCGCATTTCCCAGAATAATTATAATGTGCTTATATGCCTGATTTACCTTTGAGAAGGGTGGAAATAATTTCTGTCCTGGAACAAACGTTAAGTCTACTCATTAAAAGTTTCATGTAACCCTTAATAGTATGGATGCTTAAGTTAAGAGAGCAGGCGATTTCTTTGTTGCTGCGGCCTTCAAGTAATAATTGCGCTATTTGCTGATCACGCGACCTCAAATTCCATTGGCGTACAATCCTGGAAAAATTTATATTGGAGTAGTTTATCCTCTCCAATATGAACAGATATTGTTTTTCATCATTTTGAACAAGTGATGGACTCCCTGAAAATACTAGCGCGCGTACTCCGTAATGCCGCCTGTAACTCATAAATGTATCAATATAATGACTTCCTTTTTTATCAGGTGTTTTATCAAACAAATCTTTCCATTTTGAGCAGATTGCGGAAATATCAGGAGATGGCGCCTTTCCCCTTTTTTTGTAACAATATCCGACAAGGCAAAAATGTTCCACGTCTCTTCGTTATAAAGTGCGAGAGTATTTGTTTTGTATTGATCACTAAGGGTATGATGGTGTAGTGTGCGCAAAATATGACATGCAGGTTGAAGTGCGATGACCATGTTTCACTTTCATAAAGGAGTGAATGAGGAAACAAAATAAATCACTGCTTAATGGATTATAGTATTATTTCGTAAAAACTATTTTTTAGGAAAATTTTTTATCCCCCATTTATCCCCTTTTTGTGCAGGAGGAGAAGGAAAGGTGGTTAATTTGGTTGCGGCTGTGCCATGACATATCTTAGAAAAGACATTCTGAATTGCCTGTCTGAAGCGGCAGCGCCTGCTATTGGAGAAAGGATCCGGGAAAGAATAGGGAAATTGAAAATTGGTTTTGACGGCAGGGTTATTTTTGTTACGGTAAGCGGGGGTATAGCAACCTTTCCTGAAGATGCAAGCGAACCGATGATGCTGTTAAAACATGCGGACA
>VGXV01000093.1 GCA_016873165.1 Planctomycetota bacterium
ATTTCGGTTGTGGATGCCTTTGATGCGTTAAACACAGATAGACCGTACAGGAAGGCGAAAAATTATGATGCGTGTTTTGAAGAAATTGATCTTCACGCCGGCAGTCAATTTTGTCCCACCGTGGTAAGACATTTTATGAATATCAGAGATATAATCCCACAAGTACTGGATAAGTTTGAAAAAAAGGAAATTAACCACGTAGCCTTTGTCGGGCACGAAGAATTGATGCATTCGAGAAGATTAATATAAAGAGGAGGAATAGATGAATCTGTCGATGTTGAAACCGGGCGAAACGGGGAAAATAAGAGATATTGAAGTGAGGGGGTCATTGAAAAGAAGGCTCATGGATATGGGTGTGCTTATCGGTGAGGAAGTAAGGGTACTAAAAAAGGCTCCCCTTGGCGACCCGATTGAAGTGACGATAAAGAATTACAATCTTTCACTCAGAAAAAAAGAGGCGAAAGTTATTCTGGTGACTACTGCTGCGTTATAACGGATCAAAACAGATAAAGATAAAGATAAAGATCAGATAAACCCGCAATACGATTATTCAGTGAAATGCTGCTTCCAGAATGTACTGGAGAGGAATGAGATATGATTACCATCGCCGTTGCAGGAAATCCTAATTCAGGTAAATCTACTCTTGTCAATGCCATTGCAGGCACAAGACTTCATGTTGGAAACTGGCCGGGTGTTACCGTTGAAAAGAAAGAGGCTATTTTTGAATATGATGGAAAAAAAATAATGCTGGTTGATTTGCCCGGCACATACAGTCTCAGTCCTTATACACAGGAGGAGATTATTGCAAGGGATTATCTGGTGCATGAAACCCCTGACGTAATAATTAATGTGGTGGATTCCACGAATCTTGAAAGAAATCTCTATCTTACCGTGCAGTTGCTGGAACTTGGCATACCTGTCGTTATTGCTTTAAACATTTACGATGAGGCGAAAAAGAAGGGACACAGAATAGACATAAAATCAATGGAGGAGGCGCTCGGTGTTAAGGTAGTTACTACGGTGGCGACCGAAAGAACAGGTTTGAATCATTTACTTACTGCGGTGTTAAAAGTTGCAGGGAATTCCTCCCGGTATTATTCGAAACAATTAGATTATGGTGAAGATTTAGAATCCGTTGCCCGTGTAATGGAACGGAAAATTAAACAAAACTATAATTTCCTTGCTGAAAAATATCCCTTGAGATGGCTTACATTTAAACTGTTGGAAGGCGATACTCACATTTTGGAAAAAATAAATGGTGATAGAAACGGTTTGTGTTTTGACGAAGTCGTGCAACATCTCAGGAAAACGTACGGTGATGATATAGAATCCATAATGGCAAATGTAAGATATGCAAAGGCAGCAGAAACAACCCATAGAGTTTTGAGTAAACCTGAGATCCGAAAAATAGAGTTAACGGAAAAAATAGACGCTGTTATATTGAACAGATTCCTTGGCGTACCCATATTTCTTGCACTAATGTGGTTCGTGTTTAAGTTTACCTTTGACGTATCGACGCCATTTGTTGACTGGATAGATGCCGTGATATCAGGGCCGTTAAAGAGATGGGCAATGGTGATACTGGGAATGATTCACGCTCCGGCGTGGACAACCTCCCTTGTTACTGATGGAGTGATAGCAGGGGTTGGGTTCGTCATTATGTTTGTGCCTGTAATATTCACAATAATGTTCTTTATTACATTTCTTGAAGGTTCCGGGTATATGGCAAGGGCTGCATTTGTGATGGATAGGGCGATGCGGGCAATCGGCCTCCATGGGAAGTCATTCATTCCCATGGTCCTCGGTTTTGGGTGTAATGTCCCTGCCATTTGTGCTACAAGAATCCTTGAAAATCAAAAAGATAAAGTGCTAACCGCCCTGTTAATTCCTTTAATGTCATGCGGTGCAAGGCTTCCTATTTATGTGCTTTTTGTCGGTACTTTTTTCTCCGAAAATTCAGGTACCGTTTTGTGGTCATTGTATGTAATGGGAATAGTCCTGGCTATTGTTATGGGAATAGTGTTCAAGAGAACGATTTTCAAAGGAGAACCATCCGTATTTATTATGGAACTTCCACCATACAGAATGCCGTCTTTTAAGAACCTTATGATTTACACGTGGGAAAGAGGGAAGCATTTTCTGGTCAAGGCTGGAACATATATATTGCTGGTATCAATTATGGTATGGTTACTCCTGAACTTGCCGTGGGGCGTGGAACATAAAAAGGATTCGTATCTTGGGAAGACAGGACAGGTGATTGCCAGAGTATTTAAACCGCTGGGATTTGGAAGCTGGGAGGTTGCGTCTTCGCTGATTACCGGGGTGATCGCAAAAGAGATAGTAGTGGGTACCATGGGCGAGATATACATTGAAAAGAAAATGGTCGAAACGACGGAGCAAAAAACTCTTCTCCATGATTTAAAGGAGTGTGGAATATCTTTTACGATAGCGGTGAAAGATTCGGTGACGAACGTGTTTTCAACATTCTGGATGAAAAGTATCTCCATCGGGGGAGACAAGAAGTTGACGCCACTGAGGACGGTAATTCAGGAGACATTTACTCCTTTGAGCGCCTATGCCTTTTTATCATTTGTGCTTCTTTATATGCCATGCATTGTGGCCTCAATTGCCATGAGGAATGAGTTTGGTACATGGAAATGGGTGGGCGTTTCTTTTGTTTATCAAATCGCTCTGGGGTGGATAGTCGCATTTGCGATTTATCAGGGTGGAAAGCTGCTTGGAATTGGAATAGGATAAGACTGGATAGCACACCATAGAATTGTCAAAAAACACAGGGGGGAGGTATAAGATGACGACTGTAGCCATTCATGATATGTATGTGGGTGAAACCTCAGAGATAGTCTCTTTTGACGGAGACAATCCCGAAATCAAAAGGCTTCGGGATATGGGAATCAGAGAGGGTAAACTTATTGACCTTATTTACTATGATCCTGTCTTGAGTAATAAGATTGTTATTGGTGTTGATAACACAAGGATAGCCTTTGATGCCAATGTTGCCTATAATATAAAGGTAAGGCCAATCAAGAGCCACTATGAAACCTTTAAGGTACAAGCGCTTTACGACCCCCTTACCCAATGTTTTAATAGGAATGCAACAGAACATATTATCAGAGACGAGTATGAAAAATTTATAAACAACAAAATACCCATGTCGCTGCTTTTCGCAGACATTGATTATTTTAAGAGGATAAATGATACTTACGGTCATCAGGTGGGAGATAGTGTACTGAAAACTGTAACAGACTTATTAAAACAGGGATTGAGGCGCTCAGATGTGTTGTGCAGATGGGGTGGCGAAGAATTCTTAATTCTGTTAAGGGGTACTCATATTCAGGACGCTGCCCAAATAGCAGAACGACTGAGGGAGAAAGTTGAGTCTCATCTATTTCCACTATTTCCGCCTTTTGAGCAGAGTGGTTTGGTAACTATAAGTATTGGCGGCGCCGAACTTCTTCCTCGTACACAGATAGCACAATTGATTGAGAAAGCCGATAATGCGCTTTATACAGCAAAGAATAACGGAAGAAACAAGGTGGTGGTTTGCTGATTTCCATTTTGGTTTTAAAAGTGTTTGTAAAAAATGAATATTTCTGTTAATATTTTTACCTTTATGGATCGAAAAGGATTACTAAATACAGGATATCTTGTTATACTATCGTTGTCTCTTGCCCTATTCACTGCCATCCTTACAGGGTGCGCTACTCAGGGTTTTAAGCCCAGAAATATGGCGGGTGTTTCCCGTTATTTTGAAGCAGATAAAAACACCGTATGGAATGCGATCATACAATCAGCAGAAGGAATCCCGGTTGAAATCAATAACAGGGAAAAGGGCGTTTTGAGAACACACTGGGTTAAGGGATGGTCGGCGAATAAAACTACCGGACTCCTTCTGGAAGGGCACTGGCAGGAACGCTGTCGTTTGCTGATTAAAGTAAGTGAAGAACAGAGCAGGACGTACGTTTCCATCAGTGCGCAGATCGAGACGAAGGCTCCTGGTGGTAGCCGGGCGTATAGATGGTCACGCATTCCATCAGATGGCACAATTGAACAAGAATTTTTGGGAAAATTGGAAAATATTCTCGATTCCTTATGACAATTAAACAGATATTAATCACATCTTTACTACTACCTCTGTTGGTCGTATCCGGTGCTTTCATTCTGGATACGGCGAAGGCTCAAACAGAGACGGAGCCGGCAGACAATTTTCAACTCCAGACCTACCTGACGGAAGAACAAGCGCTGACCCTCGTCTTTCCTGAATGTGACGAGATTGTAACGGATGAATTTGTTATGACCCCTGAAGAAAAAAACAGTCTTGAAAAACGGCTCAGCAGAAGGTTGTACGAGGATGGGTTTAGGGTGTATATCGGAAAGAAAGAAGGCTCTATTCAGGGATATGCAATTATTACGGAGGAGATCGGGAAGTTCCATCCGTTTACCTTTGTTGTTGGCGTGAGTACGGATGGCAAAATTAGTAATGTGGCTGTCCTGGTTTATCGTGAAAGCCGGGGCGGAGAGATTGCCAAGAAACGCTTCCTCTATCAATTCATGGGGAAATCCTTCAAAAATCCGATCAGGATCAATAAGGATATTATCAATATTACCGGGGCTACCATGTCCGTGCAGTGTATGTGTGCAGGCGTGAGGAAGGTGCTTGGTGTCATTAACGAGTATTACCTCACCGGTAAAAGAGACGTGAGCGGCCTCAAGGTAGCAAACAACCGTCTGGTAATACCGGTTAAAGGAGAAACGAACAAATCTCAAAATACAGAGACCGAAGAAAAGACCCTTACTTCACAGGGGAAGGACGGGGGAGGTAAAGAATCAATCTCTGATATAAAACTCATCAAAGAAACTCGCATGATTATGGGCACCTTTGCCGAGGTATCCATATATTCTAATGATGAGAAAACCGCAGGCAAGGCCATCGAAGAGTCTCTGAATGAAATGGAGCGCATGGATCGCATCATGAGCAACTACAAAAACGACAGCGAACTTTCCCGGTTAAACAAAAAGGCCGGAAAATCGCCGGTTCCATGCAAGGGAGAACTCCTTGATGTAATTGAGCAATCACAGTATTATAGTGAATTGAGCGGCGGCACATTTGATATTACCGTATCTCCCATTGTTGCACTGTGGGGATTTTTTCGTGAAAAAGGGCATGTCCCGCCTGATAAGGAAATTGAAAAAGTTTTACCTGCCGTCTCGTATAAGAACATTGTAATAAATAAAAGTAACGATCCTAAAAAACCAGCGACCATTTTTTTGAAAAATACTCAAACCCAAATCGATCTGGGCGCAATAGGGAAGGGCTACGCAGTAGATAAGGCATTGGAAATTATCAGGAAATATGGTATTAATAACGGTTGTATCAATCTCGGTGGAAATATCTATGTCCTGGGCACGCCTCCGGGCAAAAATGCGTGGAAGATTGGCGTACAGCATCCACGGAACGCGAATGAAATCTTAGGCTATCTTGAACTCAAGAACGAGGCCACGGCTACATCAGGGGATTACGAGAGATTCTTTGAGTATAACGGGAAGCGGTACTCCCACATCATAAACCCGCAGACGGGGAGGCCGGTAAGCGGTACCCTTGCAACGACGATTGTGGCTCCTACAGGCACGGAGGTTGATGCGCTATCAACCATCGTCTTTGTTTTAGGTCATAAAAAAGGCATGGAACTTATCAGAAAAATTCCAAATGCGGATGCCATGATTGCGTATGAAGAAAAGGATGGTAAAATAGCGATAGACATGACGGAAGGGTTTAAAGATAAGTTCAAAGAAACTAATGAATAGTGGGAACCACAGATTACACAGACTTCGTCGTGAGCGCTCAGTCGAACGATTACACAGATGAAAAGTCAGGGGAAATAAGCCACGGAGGTCATAGAAACACAGCGTGGGAGAGCCACAACTAATCTCTGTTTACAACATGCAGGAACAATATAAC
>VGXV01000094.1 GCA_016873165.1 Planctomycetota bacterium
GCATCAAAATACAAAACGAAGCACGCAATCTCGTCGTTGACCTACCGACTCCTGACGGACATCTGGCAGAAATTCATACTCTCAAAGATCAACATTGGCGCTCTTTCGCAATTTCTTAACCGGACAATGCTGGTATTTGGTGGGAAATTTATAAGATTCAGAGGCTTTCGTAGTTGCTTTATATTAAGGATGCAATATGATGAGGAAAGCAGAATGACAGAAATAGAAAAAGAGTTTTTCATTTTGTTTTCTGAGTGATGTCTAAGCAAAGTAAAATAAAAATCCATGGAATCCTTTAACAAAATTCTTGAAAGAGGAACGGCAACGACAGAAGAGGCAATGAAACTCTTTGACCAACTGGATGTTGTTGGTTTGGATTGTATGATTGGCAGATG
Organism: Planctomycetota bacterium; assembly: GCA_016873165.1. Lineage (GTDB taxonomy): Bacteria > Planctomycetota > Brocadiia > Brocadiales > Brocadiaceae > Kuenenia. The sequence goes on from VGXV01000094.1 coordinate 396, forward strand.
GTGCGGGTCGGGTTTTCACACCAACCATCCATTGGATGGTTTACTTGAAGCATTTAACTGGTACGGAAAAGAATTCATCGACGCGGAGAATGTCCATCCTTTGTTGTTTGTTGATAACAAAGGTAATGTATTCAGCGTAAATCCCCGTCTGGTGCCAATAAATCTGATAATAAGGTTTCCCGTACTACCGGGAAATGCAATAATGAAGCGATTGTTTCTTTCCATGAAATGGATGCTGAAAACGGATAAACCCGGCGCGAGAATTCGTATGATGGAGTACCGGGGAAAAGTCAGCGCAGCCATGATCTATGACAACCTGCCGATAGTTGATATTTTTAGAAAGGTGGATGACGGCACGTTATTAGGCGTAATGGATTTAAAGGGAATGAAACAGCCGTTCTTTTTTGTTTTGAAGCGGGAAGAAAGTGCGTAAAAATAGGGGGGAAGGCATAGAGACGGAAGATAGGGGAAAAAGTTGCGTTTTATGAAAAAGGGGCCATTTCACTATCTTTACAGCAGAGGTCTTTTATCCTTTCGACTTTTATGGTCTATTCGGAAAAAATTCTATGCTTATGCTTATGCTTATTGCTATTGCACCGATATTTTTGCGAATCTGCGTTTCCCCACTTTGAGGATCGTGTCCGGTTTTATCTCTATATTCAGGGTTGGTTCCGTTATTATTTCATTATTTACGGATACACCTCCCTGCTGGATGAGGCGCCGTGCCTCTCCGTTTGTGGAGGCGAAGTTGCATAAGACGATAAGTTTTGCAATCCATATTTTGCCATTTTCAAGTTCTGCGGCGGATATGGTGACAGCGGGAATTTCATCAGGAAGCGCCTTTTCCTTAAAGATACGGTCGAATTCTTCCGCGGCTGCTTCCGCTTCCTGAAGGTTGTGATAACGGCGTACTATGGCTTTGGCAAGCGCGATCTTTGCTTCGCGGGGATGGGTTTTTTCATCAAGGAAATGATTTATTTCCTCAATGCTTATGTCCGTCGCAAGCTCGAAGTATTTTCGCATTAAATTGTCAGGGATGGACATTGCCTTGCCGAACATTTCACGCGGGGATTCGGTGATGCCGATGTAATTGTTTAAACTCTTGCTCATTTTTTTGTTGCCGTCGATTCCTTCGAGAAGCGATGTGGTAAGGGCTATCTGCGGTTCCATGCCGGCGTCTTTTTGCAGATCCCTTCCCACGAGCAGGCTGAATAATTGGTCGGTGCCTCCAAGCTCCACGTCGCTCTCTACCATAATGGAATCGTATCCCTGCATCAGCGGATAAATGAACTCATGCAGGCTGATGGGAGAACCCGCCTTATAACGTTTTGAAAAATCGTCCCGTTCCATCATTCGTGCGACGGTCATTTTTGAAACAAGACGGATAACGTCGTTAAAGGTCATTGTTTTGAACCATTTGCTGTTGTAAACGACCTCTGTTTTGTCCATATCAAGTATTTTCCCTGCCTGGATAAGATACGTTTTTGCATTTTCCATAACTTTCTCGTGAGTTATCATTGGCCGGGTTTTATTTACCCCGGAAGGATCTCCCACAACGGCGGTATAATCGCCGATGATGAGGATAGCCGTGTGCCCAAATGACTGGAACATGCGCAGTTTGTGAATGGGGATGGCGTTTCCTATATGGATATCGGGCGCGGTGGGATCAAGCCCCAGTTTTACGCGAAGGGGTTTCTTTTCTTGCACGGAACGTTCAATTTTTTTTATCAGTTCACCTTTTGAGACAATATCAACTGCTCCGCGCAGCAAGGTTTCCATTTGTTCATTTACATCTTTCAGCATAAATCCTCCGGTGTATCGCTTATATTATTAAAATACGGGCATTTTGCCGTCCAGAAAAAATTTAAAATACATCAGAAACGCCAGCGTTAGGGAATTATGGAGAATATGCACTACAATGGAGGTTGCAAGGGATTGCGTCTTCTCATACAAATATCCCAGCAGAATTCCAAGGATGAATATCTGCAAAAAGGCAAATGCATCCATATGAATCGCGGCAAAAACGGCGGCGCTTATAAAAATGGCATATCGCACACCAAAATAATTTTTCAGCGCCGGCACTAAAAATCCCCGGAATATGATTTCTTCCATAGTCGGAGCAACAATAATGCCGAAAAATATAAGACAAGCCAACACCATCACCGAATCCTCATCCAATACCCACTGGACGACATCCTGCATATCCGGCGTTATGCCATAATAACTGGCCACTGCGTTTACGATGAATCCGGCCAACATTATTATAGGGATTGTGATAACGTATCGTATTAATCCGGTTTTAATATTGCCGGGGAGATTTACCAGCGTCAGCCCTAAATTAACTATCGATTGCCTGTATTCAAAACGAACGATATAACATATATAGAGACATATTATCAGGTTAACAAGAAGGGACACAAATAAGATCATCGTGCGGAATGAAGGGGAATCAATATGCACCTCGAAATCAAAAATGGTTTGAAGAAAACGGACGAATATCGGCATTCCCGCAAATGTAAAGACCAGATAGGCGATGAATACCTTAATTGCGTCTTTTAAACTCCAGTGGCATTCCAGGGAGATTTTTTGTTGTGTTCGTATGTTACTCACTTTTGACCGTTTGTACCAGTACCTCTCTGTTCCTTGGACCGTCAAATTCGCAAAAGTAAATGCCCTGCCATGTTCCAAGGGCTAATCTTCCTTTAGAAATAGGAATGGCAGAAGTGGTCCCGAAGATCGATGCTTTGATATGGGCAGCCGAATTTCCTTCCATGTGGGCATAGTTATCGTCCCATGGCACTATTTTATTTATTTCATCAACAATGTCTTTTTTTACCGATGGATCAGCATTTTCATTAATGGTAACGGCGGCTGTAGTGTGAGGTATGTAAACAAAACACATTCCTTCTTTAACGCCTGTTTTATGCACAATATTCTGAACTTCGGCGGTGATATCGATAAGTTCGGTTTTTGTCCTGCTTTTCACTGATAACGTAGTCATTTGTATTTGTAAAAGGTGGCTATCAAAAAAATTCCGTTTTTAATGTGCTACGTATCGTAATGGTTAAAAAATATTTTGTCAAATCTAAATAGTCCGCGTTTTTGGGAAAGTAAGTATTTCCTGAAAATCCTTTAATGTGTAATTCCCGTGAAAGCGGGACAGTGTTTTTTTGTTATTTTTCTTCCAATACTATTTCAAGTTTTTCCTCATCGCCTTCTTCAATAGCCAGTGTTTCTTTATGTCTCTTATATCCCTTCTTTTTTACCGTGATTTTGTAAATTCCTTCCTGTAGATTTCCGAATTCAAAATATCCGTCTTCATCTGTTTCATCGTTTATTCTGCTTTCTCCCCTGCATTTTACCTTTGCCTTCTCAACTGGTTCTTTATCCGAGTCATAGACATAGCCGGATATCATAGTATTTTCTGTATTTCCGTTGGAAGATGAATTATCAACAGACAAGTCTGCATACATTGTGCTTCCGGACGTACTGATATTTTCAACTTTTACTCCACTGGAATTTCCATTGTAAAGCCTGCTGCTTGGATTAGTTGTATCAGTAAACTGAGTCTTATTTGTGCCTCCGGGAAAAGGATCATCCGAATCGCCATAATTATATGATCTGTCTAATTCATTCAGGCTATCAGCTTCTTCAAGATCTACAAGTTTGTGTAATTCGTTATCATTGTCTAAAACACTTTCATCTATATGCCATATCAGAAGACCCGAAGACGGCAAGCCCTCATCAAATCCGATCTTCTGCCTGTTTTCAATCAGAAAATATTCTCCTTTGCCAGGACGATCATCATTCCAGTCTACATCATTAGGATTTTCCAGAAGGCGATACACATCAGGACTCGTTTCTGCCTGCATAATATCCTCAGATGCCAAAGTGCCTGTTGATGCGATAACTTCTGTTGGTGAAATCCAATTGAGAAAATACTTGCACCATGCTGACATATGCGCCGGCGTATCACCGGACTTATCTGTTAAATTGTATGATCCGGCAGCCATAATGCACCACTCGCCGACTCCACTGGAGGTATAGTCAGTATCATACAAATCCGGTAGCCCAAGGGCATGTCCGAATTCATGGGCAAACACACCGATTGTAATCATGCTGCGGCTGTCATATCTCTCCGGTTGAATAATATAGTCATCAACAACAACGCCATCTGCAGAAACAGGCCCTTCACCATCTCCAAAGCTGGCGGCGGATGTTAAATCCCACCTGTGTGACCAGATATCATCGGTGTCACTGGGGTTTATGGATACCTCTTCTCCTTTTCCCTGATGCACAATCATAACTACATCCACTTTGCCATCGCCATCATTGTCATATTGAGAAAAATCAAAACCAGCCGCATCTGCGGCCACGACTGCTTCACGAACAAGTTCTGCCGCGTGGAGGTCATTGCCAGCACTGTCGTTTTGTCCGTAATAATCGTGTGTATTAGAAGCCGTTACCCACTCTGAGACGCCAGACGGTCCTGACGACACACTGAAAATCCCATATGATATTTCTTCATAATAATCTTTCATGCTCCCCGGTCCGGTTGCAATGAAAGGATTGTTGCCGAACAGGAGTTGTTCAAACTCTGAGGAAGTATTAGTAGGTGTAGTGTCACTATAATTAATTAAAATAACGGGTATTTTGGCGGTGCCGCTGCCTGGCACAACTTTTGAGGGCGCCTTCTTTATTTTACTTGCCTTTTTTGGCAGTGGTCTGGACATTTTTGAAATGCCTGACGGAGGAATTCCCTGATCCGGTCTTGATTCCGCACAGACCAATTTGCCCTGTTCATTATACCTTGCATAATGCCAATAGTTTGTGTGCTCATTTTTTATAATGGTATATCTATCTTCAGTCTCCCATCCATGAGCCCTTTCGTCTCCCCATTGCCTTGCAAAAAATTTAATGCCGTTTGGCTGTGCTAATTCATGAAGTTGGGGACTGGCCATTATGCAAAATCCTTCTCTATTAAATACTACAATAACTAAAACCAATAGAGATAAAATCATCATAACACGGGTCGTCTTGTTCACAGGCAATCTCCTTTTTCTTAAGCTGATTTTGTAATAGTTTAAGAAATAAATATTTTTCGAAAACCAGATTTGTTTGACTATATAACCGATATGTCTTTTAAAATTCTTACCAGTGGAGTTGCAGATACCGGTTTTTCATCGATTGCAGCTTATTAATCCGGATTTACTTGCAGTATTATATAACTCCCGGAATATGTCAATAAGAATCAGGCGCTCTGAATTACCTGCATGAAGGCATGAGACATCTCTGTGTATTTCAGACAAGGAGAATTTTGTTGTTTTGGTTGTTGAAGAATAAGGTATAATAACCGCTACATTGCTATTATTCTGTTTTTCTTCCATACTGGCTATACCTTATGAGCTTATAAGTTATGACCTGAATCTTGCACGAGAGGGAAGAAAAAGTAGGTGAAATCATCTGGATTACCTCATTATAATAAGGTAAGTGACATTAACCTAATAATAAGAGGAGGTAACCCAAATGGTTAAAGAGCAAGATAA
>VGXV01000095.1 GCA_016873165.1 Planctomycetota bacterium
TGTTTCTTCGTGATTTAATATGATACGTGGTCTTTTTCTTTCAAATGGCATCTTCGCCTCCTTTCTTGAGGGAAGTATGCCACAAAAAGAATCACATTGCAATGTTATTATGGAATCATTATACTAGTTATTAATTAACAAATGGCCTTAATATACAGAGAATACAACGAAATTGCAAGGTTTTATTGCATAGTTACTAACTTTTTCTCCAATTTAGGTTAGATATTATAACACTTACGACAATTAATTATTACGGTTCAAACAAAACGATTATTATGAGAGTACAGGGAATAATTCACGCAATCCATTTGCCATAATTTCTATTGCGATCGCCGTTAAAATTAAACCAAACAAACGATGAAGAATGCTGAGTCCTATCGGTCCCAATGCTTTGCCTATTTGGTTTGCCAGGCGAAGCACCGTCCAGAGTAATATGCAAGTAAAAAGAATGCATAAAATTACCAATACCTGATGGTAGGCCGCTGAAGATCGGTGCATTTCTATGATAACAGTGCTTATAGAACCGGGGCCTGCTAATAGCGGAATAGCAAGGGGCACGACAGCAATTGTTTCCTTGGTTTCTGCCGCTGCTTTTTCCGTGGGAGATGTTCTCACTTTGTCGGATTGAGCTCTCAACATTGCCAGTGCCATAAGCAGCAATACAACACCACCTCCTACCCGAAAAGACGCAAGGCTTGTGCCTAATGTTTTTAGTAATGATTCTCCGCTAATGGAAGTGGCAATGAGGACAAGCGCCACTGTTACTATCGTAATAAATACTACCCTTCCTCGTTCTGTGTTGCTGTATTCTTGTGTAAGACTTAAATAGATAGGAATGGCAGCAAAAGGGTCCAGGATTACCATGAGGGCAGTCAAAAAACGTGTGTATTCTGTCCAATGTTCCATAGAAATTATTCTCTCGAAAAATCTGCTAACCGTACAGTATCAACATGTGAAATAAAGTACCGTAAATGTATGATTATAAAATGATATCAGATTATATAGGAAGGATATATAAAAAAAGCATGGGTAGTTAAAACTACCCATGCTTTTTAAGTGTACAAAAATTTTTTTGTCCAATGACGAAGATTCTAATTTATTGAACAATAATTTTCCGTAAATTCCATTTCATTGAACATTAATGTCAAGTATCGATTTTATATCACCAGAGGAAAATTTAACACTAATTTTGTCTTTTTTAGCGGTCTTTTTAATACCCTTTACGGTAAATTGAGCCTTACCTGATTCATCCGTCAGTTTTCCTGTTGGTGAAACTTCTACCTTACCACTACCTCCCTGAACAATTGCATCTATTTTAACATCAACAGCGGGGCTGCCGTTTTTACATTTTGCTTTTACCGTTACTTCACTGCTTTCCCCTTCTTTAAGGTTAAGCTTTTTTTCGGGATTTGTTACTAAGTTGCCAAGGTCGCATGCTTCTGCCTGAACCTTTACTTCCAATGTAGTATGGAGCTTATCGGCCTTAAATTTAATCTCTGCGAGTTCTGTATCGGTTTTCTTATCGCCAGACACAGTAAAAATTGCTTTTCCGTTTTCATCCGTTTCCGCACTCTTAGGGGTAAGTGTTATATATTTCATGCCTTTTTTAACGTGTGCTTCCAATTTAACACCAACCGCAGGGCTTTCGCCTTTACACTTCACTTTGACAGTGATATTGGCTTTTTTGCCCTTTTCAAGAGTTAATTTTTTATCAGGATGAGTGATTATTAATTTGGGTGTGCATTTAATTGTCTCTTCTGATGTTTTTTCGGTAGTAGTTGTTTCTGTGGTACCAGCAGACGTTTCTTCTCCAGAAGTGGTTTCTTCTGCACTTTCCGCTTCAGTTACTTCTTCGGTAGTTGTTTCTGCGGCTTCTTCTGTTGCGATTACTGAAGTTTCTTCTCCTGCAGTATCAGCTGCTGTTTCAGAGGTTTCTTCTTCAGATACTGATTCCTCAACTACCTCTTCCGTAGCAGTTTCTCCTGCGCTTTCCGTTTCAGTTGTTTCTTCGGTAGTTGTTTCTGAAGCTTTTTCTGTTGAAACTGCAGTTTTTGTTTCTATCGCGGAACTTGTTTCAGCGCTTTCTTCTGTTTCCTGTTTAACTTTTACATCTAACGTTGTTTTTATGTTATCGGTAGAAAATTTTATCGTAGCAGCTTCTTTCTTTGTTTTCTTTGTACCTGAAACGGTGAAAACAACTTTACCACTTTCATCTGTTAATCCGGCTGAGGACGACAGTTTTATACTATCACTGCCACTTTGTATAATGGCATCAACCTTAACATCGACAGCAGGACTTCCGTTTTTACACTTTGCCTTTACCGTCACTTCGCTGCTTTCCCCTTCTTTAAGGGTAAGTTTCTTATCCGGACTCGTTGAGAGGCTGCCAACATCGCATTCTTCCGCCTGCACCTTTATCCCTAACGTAGTATTAAGAGTATCCGTTTTAAATTTAATTTCGGCATTCTCCTCTTCCGTTTTCTTGTCGCCTGTGATTGCAAATACTGCTTTACCATTGCTGTCTGTTACCGAACTTTTCGGTGAATAGGATATGTTTTTGTTGCCTTTTAATACTTTTGTTTCAATGGTAACACCAGAAGCAGGGCTACCGTCCTTGCACTTTAATTTGACGGTAACATTGGCGCTTTTGCCTTTCTGAAGGGTAAGTGTCTTTTCAGGGCTTGTTTGTATGGACTTGGGTTTACAATCAGAGGCATTTGCTATCTTTGATGAAATAATAGCTGTAGCAAATGAAACACAAAAGAATACAATACTAAAAAAGAAAATACTTCGGTACTTAGTCAAGTTCATGCATATTCCTCCTAAAATATCTCTGAAAAATAGTTTTGTAAAAAATAGGGAATTATTACGTTTGTTCATTTTAGATTGGCAATGATAGTATTACTGTGAATGAATTTCTTTTTTTGCAAGTATTTATAACCCGTTTTTGTTCACCCGTTTGTCATCAGCAAACAAGGTTTTAAAATGTGGTATTATAATGTAATTTTAGCACGCACCAAGAGTTAATAGATGTGACATAGAGTGAAAAAGTATATTATTTTTAAAGAAATGATTCTTATTGATATGGAGTGATATTATAACTACCATAGTCAGAAAATGCAACTTTAAAAGTAAACGACGTGATTTGGCTACTTCGGATAAACCTCACTTTTTGAATTTCATGGAGCTCTAAGTAAAAAAGGCCGGATAACACATCCAGCCTTTTTGAAATCGATTGTCTGAAATTATGAATTATCGGAGTAAATTCAAATATTGAAAAATGAAATAATTTATTTCTGTCCGATTCTTTCATTAAAAACTTTTTTGCATTGTTCTGAACAGAAGTAATACACCGTTCCCTTGAATTCTCCCGATGGTGCATTTTTCAAGTTCTTAACTTCCATTCCGCAGATAGGGTCTTTTGCCACATCTTCTTGTTGTGCCTTTTTTGTTTCATGCTGTGGCGGACTCGGTTTGTGGCTGGCTTCACTGCCACAACCTCCACAGCTTGCCCATGAAACAGCGCTTACGCAAAAGATACTTATGCAAGTAACAAAAAAGATTACCATTTTTGAATGAAAATATTTTTTCATAATAAATATCCTTTTTGAAGTATTAAAGAAAGATAAACTATTAGTAATAAAAACAAATAGTATTTTAGAGAGTAGAGTACCTCCTTTCGCGGTAAATAAGTTTTACAATAGCAATGATAAATAAACTACATAAAAAAATATGTGCTTGTTATTTTTACCTTATTTTACCATGTTTTCACCTTTTTTTCTTTCTTTTTATTTGCTATTATTCAACCTGTAAATTCAGGTGTAAGAATTGCAAGTATTATTTATCTGGTTTGCTTTCTTTTATTCTTTTTTTATTTGGGGTACGGCTCAGGTACGACTTTATTGCTAAAAAAATAAAAGAATCTGAAATCTGTATTACAGAGAAAGGATCCGAAAATGGACGAAAGATTGCCGTTAAGCAAAACAAAACGGATTACTATTGACGAAGTAATGAAAAAGGAAATACTCACAAAAGAGGAACTCTGTATATACCTTAATGTTCCAATGTCGACTATAATTGTGTTAATAAAAGACGATTCTTTCCCGCGCTGCTACTTTGGACGGTATGTCCGTTTCTCAAGAAAAGCCGTAGAGCAATGGGTAATGGACGGAGGTCGTAAGGGCAAGAAGTGAAACATGTTATGTAAATGCTTGATAAATAACTATAGAGTACGGGCAAAACGGCAATAACAAAACATACAATATAACATAATGTATGTTATCAGACGTTATATTAGTAGTATAGCAAAGGGTATGTACCATACTACGTACGACCCATTTTCTGTGGGGAATTTTTTCTTTAAAATCGTGGAATATTGCCCCACTTTTACCTCAAAACAGGGGATGCTTTCCCCACTTTTAATGAAAGGAGATAGTATGAGTTTCTTGGCATTAAGGGATCAACCAAGAATATCGCAAAAAGAAGCGGCGGAAATGATGGGGGTATCCACATGCACAATCAATAAACTATTAAAAGACGGCACCCTGAAAGGCTACTTGATTGGACAACGCTACAAATTCAGCCGGGCGCAAATAGAAGAATATCTCAACACGGTAAGAATCAGCAACCCGAACCCAATATTAGCGCATCATGAAGCTATAGAAGCGAAACTAAAATATATAAAGCTTAGGTAATTTACGAATGGAACAAGTTGGAATAAATCGAGTTGGCCGGATTTGGGAATTCAAAAAACAACACGGCACCACCTTTGGCAGCACCTACAAGGCTGACATTCTCGATTGCTTAAGATGCTATACTCAAGATGCTCATTTGGTGTCACTAACCGTAGAGACGCATTGCTATGCGTCTCTACACCTCTACTATCCCAATTTATGACAAAATTCATTGCAATATTATCTTTTTTGACCGTTTTCGGAGGCTGTACCGCCGCAACAACGAAACAGGAACCGGAGAAATATTATAATGTTTATGATGAGAACGGAAGGCGGAAAGGATACATTAAACAGCAGGGCGAAAATTATATCCTTTATAACGAAAAGTGGCAGCGGGAAGGGTATATAAAAGACGATTAACCGTGTTTAAAAGGGATAGGGTAGCTCCCGACAAGGGCAATCCCTAGATGCCTTTCCCTTTTTTTTAATTTTCTAGGGTGGCCATTTTAGGGAATGGCACAATGAAAAACTACGATAATTTATTTAAAAGCCCCTGGTGCCCATTATTCGGACACCTACCAGAGCTTTACGATAAACCGGAAAACTCACCAGAGAGACGGTGCGTGGAAATTATTTACGAAGCACGGGAACTTTGGGGAATAAATCCATACTTTCACACATGCTCCACGTCATGGCCGGAAAAAGAAGACCTACCGCCAGAAAAACCATCAGAAATATGGCCAATAGCCGACCTTAAAGAAGCTCAGGACGTTTCCAAAATAGGAAAATATCCCCTGTGGAAAGTAGAAGCAGCCCGGTGTATTATGAGAGCTTCGGAAGTTACTTTACAAAAAATAATATACTTTTCGCTTCCAAATGGAATCAATAACTCAGCGTCGTTGGATATCGAATGGGAAAAGGCTGTTTATTTTATTAGGAAGGGGAACTTCTCACGACCACGTTTGGACGAACGAATAACCGACACTGAGATACTTTCGATATTGGCGATTAATGAAGCATGGCATGCTCTGGGAAGCGCATTATATTGGGGCGATTGCAGAGAGGATGTTTTGAGACAATTACTT
>VGXV01000096.1 GCA_016873165.1 Planctomycetota bacterium
GCAGTGTGCCAGATTATCAAAACAGCTGCCGCTGCTGATTGCAAGTAACTTAATGATTTCAGGAGCGTCCCGCAGTCTGGACACGGACGGCTCCGCTGCTAGGGGTATCGGCATCGGCAGTGTGCCAGATTATCAAAACAGCTGCCGCTGCTGACTGCAAGTAACTTAATGATTTCAGGAACGTCCCGCAGTCTGCGCTGCTTGGGGTATCGGCATCGGCAGTGTGCCAGATTATCAAAACAGCTGCCGCTGCTGATTGCAAGTAACTTAATGATTTCAGGAGCGTCCCGCAGTCTGGACACGGAAGCCGAGTGGGAAAAGGCCGCACGGGGGCCGGAAGGACATATCTACCCGTGGGGAGACCGGTGGGACGAAAACAACTGCCGGCACCGGAACAACAGGGGAGCTGACTCGGTCGCCCCGGTCTACGCCTATCCCGAAGGGGTCTCCGGTTACGGCACCTGGAACCAGAGCGGCAACGTCATGGAGTGGTGCAGCGTCTGGGAAGGGGAGGGCAACTCCGGAACCTCCGCCGACGGCGACGATGCCCTACGCCAGGAACGGGGCGGCTGCTGGCGTTACCCCGACAAGTTCGCCTTCCGCTGTTCGCAGCGCTCGTTCGTGGTTTCCAAAGCGGTAAACGATTTCCGGGGATTCCGGCTGCTGTTGCCGGTGCAGTCGGGGGAGTGAGGAGAGGAAATAGGGGGGGGAGCATCTCCCGGTTTAGCGATCACCTGAACCAGAATAAGGAGGAGCTTGTGATAAATGTTTTGAAATATATATGTATTTTACAAAGTGAACAGTACAGCGAAATCAGCTTGCAAAAAGTGTTAAAACACGCGCTCGATCATGCAGAAATCGATAAAACCAGCAAAGATTCATTGGTTGCGGCACTCTTATGCAACACATTTACTGGAAGCAGGAACTGATTTACGTTATATACAAGAGCTATTAGGGCATAAGAGCAGTAAGACGACGGAAATCTACACCCATGTATGCGAACAGAGTTTACTAAAAATTCCCAGCCCCTTTGATAATTTGTAAAAAATATTATGCACCTCAAAGGTGTATAAAGCATGACAGAATAGCTGGCTTTATACACCTTTTGGTGGGATATGGTGCATATATAAAGGAGTTGTACCTCATTGTAAAGAAAAGATAACCACATGAAAATATTCAAGATAGAGATAGAAAATTACCGGTTATTAAAAGACTTTTCCATGGACTTGGAAAAAGAACTCTCCTTAGTAATTGGAAAGAACAATACTGGTAAAACCTCCATTCTATCAGTTCTCGATAAGTTTTTGGGGCATTCAGAAAAAGTCAAATTCACCTTTGATGATTTCAATATTGATTTCAACAAATCTCTTAAAGAAAAAATAGAAGCCGCAGAAGACATAACCGAAGATGACTATAAGGGATTAGGAATACGGCTCCGGCTATTTATCGATTATACAGTGACGGACAACCTATCGAGCATAAGCAGAGTGATGATGGATTTAGACCCGGATAACAATGTTGTTGTACTTGGCTTTGATTATACTTTGGACTATAATGGTTATACCCGTCTCAGGAATGATTTCAAGGAATTTGAAGCAAAAGAAAAACAAAAAAAGCAGGAAAAGCAAGGTTACCAGCCTCGTTCTTTAACTGATTTCTTAAAGTTCAACCACGCTGCTTATTTTAAAACGGGTAAGCGTTCACTGGCCTTCGACCCAGCTACAAAGAAAGCAAATGAGGATACATCCATTGACCTGGAACTCGAAAAAATAAGTATTGGGGATATTATCAATTTCAAATACATCAGTGCAAAAAGGGATGTTGCGAATAAGGATATTGACAAAACTCTTTCAGGTCAAACATCAAGAATATATAAGCGCACCGAAACAAATGATGAACAGAATAAAGCTGTAGAGGACTTCAAGGATAAATTGAGCGAAACAGATACCCATTTAAGTGGAATTTACAAAACACTTTTTGATGGTATCGTTAAAAAGGTGAAGGATTTTGGTGGTGTAAAAATCAATGAATCAGAGATCGAAATAATATCTACGCTACAACACAGGGAACTGCTTGAAGGAAATACAACAGTTGTTTATAAACATGATGCCGATAATCATCTTCCCGAGCATTACAACGGATTAGGTTACATGAATCTCATCAGCATGATCTTTGAAATTGAGATTCTTGTACATGAGTTCAAACGCGAAAAAGACAAGAAACCGGCAGATATAAACCTCCTTTTTATTGAAGAACCGGAAGCCCATACTCATCCCCAAATGCAATATGTTTTCATCAAGAATATTAAAAAATTACTTGAGGAGGGAATTAAACGGGATGATGGCGAAAACAGGGAGTTACAATACATCATTACCACACATTCAGCCCATATAGTAGCAGATAGTGATTTCGACACTATCAAGTATTTAAGAAAAGGCATTCAAAATGGAATAGTAGCCAGAAACCTGAAAGTCTTGAAGGATGAGTACGACACAGAAACGACACAATACCAGTTCCTGAAACAATATCTCACCATTAGCCGGGCAGAAATTTTCTTTGCGGATAAGGCAATTTTAATTGAAGGAGATACCGAACGGATACTTGTTCCTACCCTTATGCGAAAGGTGGATATCGAAGAAGAAAAAAGGCTTATCGCAGCGGGTGAACAGGACGAGCACTTACCCTTGCTTTCTCAGCATATTTCCGTTATTGAGGTTGGTGCGTACTCACAGATTTTTGAAAAATTCATTGACTTTTTGGGGATCAAGAGTTTAGTTATAACCGATATTGATGCAATAAGAGAGGTTCCCATAGATGGAGGAAAGACAAAAAGGGAAGCATGTTCCGTCATAGATGGAATCGGAACGAGCAACTCTGCCATTCTTTATTATTTTCCTCAAACTGACTGGGATAACCTTAAACAATTAGCTATTAATAATAGGCTACTGAAAGAAGAAAAGTTACTAATTGCCTATCAGATAGTAGAACAAGAATATCATGCCCGAAGTTTTGAAGATGCTTTTATCCATATAAATAAAGAATTTGTAAATGACAATAAGGAGAAATTTGAAGGACTTCAGAATAAAGAGCTTTTCGAAAATGGCACTGGTGCATACGAGTTGGCTGAAAGGTGTATAAAAAAGAAAACACATTTTGCTCTTGACATACTCTATCACAGCAATGATGATTTCAGTAATTGGAAAATTCCCGCTTATATCAAAGAAGGTTTACTATGGTTGAAGAAAGACTGACATTAGAGCCAGAAGTGCAGGAAATTTTCCAGTGCATTGATAGCAAGCGTAACTTCTTGCTAAGCGGAGGCGCAGGAAGTGGTAAGACCTATTCTTTGGTTCAGGTTATCCGTCAGGTTATTACTGAAAATCCTACGGCTAAGGTTGCCTGCATGACCTATACAAATGCAGCAGTTAAAGAAATTGAAGAAAGGGTAAATCACAATAATCTGAATGTCTCTACCATCCACGATTTTTTGTGGGACAATATCAAGCATTTTCAAAAGGAGCTAAAGGCTGCCATCATTACTTTAGCGAATGATGAAAATGCCAAACTATCCATTGATGAAGACGACCCCATACCGGAAAATTATTTTGACGGACTTGAAAAGGGTATTCAGTATAAGGAATATTTAAAACTCAAAGAGGGCATTATTTCCCATGACGAATTGCTGCTTGTAGCAAACTATCTTTTTGATAAACATCATAAACTCAGTGCCATTGTTAAAGACAAATACCAGTTCATTTTTATTGACGAGTATCAGGATACAAATACAGCAGTAGTAGATATTTTTCTCAATCATTTCAGGAAAAATGAAAAGAAAAACCTTGTGGGTTTTTTCGGAGACGCTATGCAATCCATTTATGATGATGGTATTGGTAATCTTGACCAATATAAAGGAGACGCAGCAGATATAGTAAAGGAAGTCAAGAAAGCCCAAAATAGAAGAAGCCCCCGGAAAATAATTGATCTGGCAAACAGACTAAGAACAGACGGTATAACCCAAGAGCCTTCAACAGATAGAAAAGCACCAAACATGACGGACGGCCAAGTGAAGGAAGGTAATATTTTGTTTATTCATTCAGCCAATGGTGATGTTTCTTCAGTAAAGCAGTACTTAACTGAAAATCATGGATGGAATTTTGACAGTGCGGAAGAAACAAAAGAGTTGAATCTGACCCATAACCTGATTGCGGATAAAGCAGGGTTCCGGACACTGATGGATATTTATGACAAGGATTTGATATTGAGCTACAGAGACAGAGTTAAGAAATATATCAAGGACAAGGCTATCATTACTGATTTTTCGCAAAATACATTTAGTGAAGTTATCACAGCCTTGGCTGCAGGTAAAACAGGTAGAGAATTAAATGCTGTAAATCCAACAGCTTCAATGCAAATTTTTATAGACGACAACCAAGCGCTTTACCAGATTGCGTTGAACTATAATTATGAAGCATTCTCAAAACTCTATGTCAATAAAGATCAACTATTGGATGACAAAAAACAGGACGAGGATGATGAGAATAAAAAAGGCTCAAAGCGTGATAATCTGGTAAAGCACCTTTTCAAAATTCAAAACAATATCATGCTGTACCAAAACAAGAGGTATAATGAGTTTCTACGAGCTACGGACTACAAAGACAAGATCGCTAATGTTGTAGCAAAAAGGACATTAAAAAACAACATTGAAAGCCTAATCAATGTTGGCAACAAGACCATTGAGGAAGTCATCAATGATGCTCATGAGAAAGGCATTTGTCTAGTAGACGATAAGCTGGAGGATTTTAAAGTAAAGAAGGAATATCTATACAACAGGGTTAAAGATGTTAAGTACAGTGAATTCCAAAAATTATACGATTATTTGGAAGGAAAAACACCTTTTTCCACTCAGCACAAAACTAAAGGAACGGAGTTCGATAATGTCTTGGTCATTTTAGATAATGGGGGGTGGAATAAATACAACTTTGAGAATATGTTCCTGAATACAGGCACGGAAAGTGTTCTTGAAAGAACTCAAAAGATTTTCTATGTATGCTGTACTCGGGCTAAAGAAAATTTGGCAGTCTTCTATCATAACCCAAGTCAACAGGTAGTAGTTAAAGCAACGGAATGGTTTGGTAATGATAATGTTGTAACACTATAAAAGGAGATGAGAGAGATTTTAAGATTACCTAAATACAAGAACAACGAGGCACAACATCACCTATACGCAAGCAGGGTGGCTTCGTAGGATAAGGAATTGCTAATTTTATAGCTCAGTTCTTCGTAGGAAGTTCAGTAGTAAAAATCCCTCATTCGTATAGCTGAGAAACGTTATGCTATATTTTAGGAAAGACAATTTGCTAACGAAAAATAACATTATGTGTGACTGGAATGATATCATTAACTCTTTGGAAAATTAGATAAATATAAGAGAATCAAGAAACTTCATTTTTGCAAGTTGGCCTGAGTAAATTAATATGCTTATTGAACTTGCTATCTTTTTCTGGACACCAAAAGAAGGCATACCTTACAAGAAAAGGAGGTATGACCCATGTCCCAGTCAATGCACCGTCGCAAGTTCAGCAAGCAGTTCAAAATTGATGCCGTTGAACTGACGCTTAAAGAAGAAAAAACGGTCAAGGAGATCGCCGACGATC
>VGXV01000097.1 GCA_016873165.1 Planctomycetota bacterium
TCTATTATTCTTTCAACCATTGGTCTGTTCGTATTCATTTTTCTGGCAATTTCTGTAATTCGTTTACCTTTATGGTAAGAAAGGAGCACCTTTGCTCTGCGTACAGCAGCAGCGGCTTCGGTTCTGCAGTTGCTTATTCTTGCAAGCTCTTCCTCATCGTCAGTACTAAGATTTAATGCTTTACGTTTGGGCATTTGCTATCCCCTCCAATTTGGTTGTATGGTTTTAGAAAGGATAACAAATAAACCTACTGTATGCAATATTATTTACAGAACGATATACTAGGTGTGACTAAGTTTAGTTCTTTGTGACTATCTGTGACTAGAAAGTGACCATCTGTGACCAAAATCCACTCTCGAATTTCCTCAGAAAGGTTTCTTTCTCTTGCCTCTTGCCTTTTAAATGCACTCTGCACTTTAGTATTTATCCACGTTTCATCGCATTCACCCCAAGAACGCACAATAAAATCAAGGTATTTGAAGATTTCACCCTCTGGCATACCTGATTTTACTAGGAAATTAGCCAGTGTGAATAAATCAGTGTCCCGACGCCCGACACTAAACAAAGGGTTGTTAGTCACAAGTTGGTCACAACCCTCTATATATTTATTATTATTAATTAATGGTGCAACCTTGGGGTTGCACATTAGCATCAGCAAAGGCGCAGGGGGTGCTTGCAAGGTGTCAGGGGTAAGTTCGAGTCCGCCAAGCCATGCATATTTGCCGCCTTTGCTATTTATGGAAGGGGGACATACAATGCAACCGCCCTGGCCTCTTATATCACAATGGTCAAAGATTGCAGCCCTTGTCGGAATATTCTTGTCGGAAGGGTATTGAAAATAGAAATGGTTCCCACCTCGTGGAGTTTGTGCAACTGGACAAACATAACTGTCCGGTAATTGCTCTTGGATTTTTTTGGTTGCAGATTCGCTATCGCAATCAACAACAAAAATATTTGAAATTTTACCCGTAACCAGACCAATCATTGCGCGTGGGTTTTTTTCAAACATATCAACAATTTCACCCTCTGTGGGGAGTCGCTTTTGAAATTCTGACCATGCCACCAGCGGGCGTTTATTTTCTGGGCTCATGGGGATAACGGAAACCCCCTCTCTGAGATATTTCAATGCTGACTCAATGATTTTCATTTTGTAAAAACTCTAAAATAACCGTGATACAATCAACAATTTCCGTGACCTGTTTGCATGGCTTTTTTGCCAGATCGTCACGATATTTTGCTAGCAATTTCCTAAGTAGTTTCTTTGGTTTTTTCATTTGCTAGATACCTCAAATAAAGACTGCTTTATCTTTTCAATATCCGACTCACGAAATACTTTGTGACCGTTAGGCATGGTTTGAAATTCCTCAGATCGTAACTTTCTTGAATCGAAAAGATAAACAAGCCGATGACGGGATATATTTAGAAGTCGTAAAACTTCTGAAACTGTGTAAAGACGCTCTGAAATAGTTTGATTTTGCATCGCATGCCCTCATATTTAGTGAAAGAGAAATTAATCACTTCATAAGGTATGGTCAGACAAAACATGTCTTTTTTTGGACAAACCGTGTCTTTTTGGAAATTTTAGAAAAAAAATAAGCCTGATATGGAAATCCATACCAGGCTTTTTGAAATCATTATTTATTTGTAACTTTTAATTACAAATTCCAGTTTGGCTGGTTTTCTGGTCTGTATATGATATGATAATTTAACCGCTCTATATTTTTGTCAATATGTTCAGCAATTAACTTTCCTGTATTTGCTTTATTCGCAGCGTCTTTAATGTTGTCAATACATCTGTTAATCCCTTTCAATATACTTGCCTCATTTTTACCCTTTCGGTTTGAAGTCATGATTTTATACTCTCCATTGGATAGATGTTTTGAAAGCTCATCAAGTTCAGCTTGTGATTCAGCTTCCATTTCGCTATTTCTAGTCTCTTTTGCAATTTCAATACTGTCTTTAAGCTCTTTAATCTTTTTGTTAAGATATTCCTTGCTGTCCCGATTGTCTTGCTTCTCTATTGTTCCCAAATTACCCGAAACACTCAAAATATCCATACATTCTTTTTGTTGCTCTTCTGTGGTATTGGTTTGTTGTTTTCCTTCAAAAACCCTGTCCAGTTCCAACAATGACAGCCTTTTTAATGGATTTTCTAAAACATACTGGATATGCTTCATATAGAGACGATCCTTGACTTGCAAATGGTCGTCTTTTAGGGTAATTTCCCACACATCACCATTACAACGAAACACATTGCCCTTAGTTTGTGGTGTGCTTGCTGGTGTGCCTTGCTTCTCTGGTTCAAGCTCTATAATTTCAAACTCTTCTAAAAGCCCCTGTGGGACAATGTTTATACTTGGTACATTAATAATCATTACTCCAGGACAATACATTAGGTATGAGTCAGCTAAACGCTCCAGCATCCTTTTACTATTCAATCCCCGCACAAACAGCATTTCACCTCTTGTATAATTAGTCATTAAAGAACTCGATAGAGAATTAAATAAGTCACGTTCGATTTCTGTTTCAGTTTTACCGATGCAACTGTATTCTGTTAATATGATTCTACCGCTAACGGCAGAGTTTTTAACGGGAAGGTATTCTTTCCAGTTATCAACATATCTCTCAAATAGCGAAGGCGTGTTTACTACAGGACGGTTGCTTTTCGGGTGTGAAAGGTGAATCCAACTAATAGCAGTCTGAATTAAGTCTTTGTCCTTGCCTATAAGCAATATAGGCTTTTTCATGTCTAATTTTTCGATTTCTCTTAATTTCTTATTATCTCTAACGAGTGCTTCAAGTATTTCTTTATAATACTCATTTTCTTCCGGTGTGCTTTTTGGTGTGTTCATCTTGTCATCTCCTGTAACGACTCCTGAAAGTAAATTAAGGGAAAGATACTCAGGACAGTATCCTTTTCGGGTAGCTATTCCCTATCCCTTAATTGCCAAAAAAATTAATCACTCCACGAAAAACAACCTCCCCAACCCGCTTATAAAGTCGTCATTGCATATATCCCAACCAACAAGTGAGTATTCTATCTGCGTTTCGTCTTGCGACAAATATCCTTCGCCCCGATAACGTCCAACGCATCTATTGCTGCCAAGAAGCTCAAATGTTAATATACCTCCGCTGAGTTCGCCCCTGATTGTACCAATGTCTAGACCGTATACATCGTCAAAGGCTTCATATTTGCCCATAATTGCGCCATCTTTATTTTGCTCCATTTTTATAGTAACGTGCATAGGAACGATTGTGTCGCCTATCTCAAACGTAAAAACACCTTCCCATCTCCCTGTAATATCAGCCGCAATAGCAACCCCACACACAAGCAAAGATAGGATCGCTATTAAAAATACCTTTTTCAGGGTTTACCCTCCCTCTTTTTAAGGTCGACCAGTCTGTCTAACCGCCTTGTGTTTATCTTATCTTCCTATACTCCTTGCCGGTGATGAGATTCCCGTTTTTATCATAGCCGAAGCCTCTGAATTTAATCA
Source organism: Planctomycetota bacterium (assembly GCA_016873165.1). Lineage (GTDB taxonomy): Bacteria > Planctomycetota > Brocadiia > Brocadiales > Brocadiaceae > Kuenenia. Next base: position 3,498 of record VGXV01000097.1, read on the forward strand.
TATTCCTGGACGGTTTAATCCTGGCTGGCAGGTAATTGTCGTCTTTTTCACGTCTCGTTTCTTCAATCATTATCCTGAACATATCATGTTCGTATCTCTCTTGCTTGAGCTTCCTTTCGAGGTCGTCGATTTTCGTTTCAAGGCGTTCTATCTCTTGACGCCGATCAAAATCGCAAAATTCCGCCCTTGCTTGTCCACATATCAACAAAAACAATCCCGTTATCAACAATTTCTTTTTCATGGTTTAGCCTCCTTCTGTTTTAAGGCAGACCAGCCTGTCCGACCGACAGACAGATTAAATTACGGATTACTGCCGGCTTCCCGATTTCACGAGGACAAGCTTATGGTTTTTGAAATCCAATTTTGCCTTTTGATTTTGTCGGTGGTTCTAACAACTGTTTTATAGCATCAAAGACAATTTTAAACTGGTAATCGTACCTCTTTTCCATTTCTTCTATTTTCAGTTTCAAATCCTTATGAGTCGAGAGCATCTCTTTTAACTTTATGAATGCCCTCATGATCTGGATGTTTACCTGTATTGCTCTTTCACTATTAAGGACACTTGAAAGCATAGCTACGCCTTGTTCAGTAAAGGCACGAGGTAATTTCCGTGTACCACCCCAACTTGATGTTCCAAAATGGAATATCAAGTTCTTAAACTCCTCCGTTGTTAACTGGAACATAAAATCTTCTGGGAAACGCTCTATATTTCTACTTACAGCCTTGTTTAAATTACCTGTGGTAACACCATAAAGGCCAGCCAGGTCTCTATCAAGCATTACCCTTTTGCCTCTAATAGAAAATATCTTACTTTCAATTGATTCTTGCGGAATTATATCGGTCTTTGCTTTTTTCATGGTTTTAACAAAAAAAGGCTAACTATGGAAGGTTATGGCTTCCACAATCAGCCTTTTGTATGGATGTCTCCATCCACAGTTTAATCACCGTCCCGTATGACCATAACTCATAACAGGTAATAGGTTATTTTCCCGGTATTCTAACAACTTTACTCCACTTGTCAAAACCCAAATACGTCTAATTACCTTCCTAAAATCAAAAGTAATCGCCAAAAAGCCTAGCAAAACACACGTTTTTGACACTCGGATTGAGTTCATCGCCCTAAACCCCTTCCGGCAATTCCAAATCGCTTACAGAAGGCTAAAGCGCTATTTTAAATTGTGTTTCCCCCGTTTTCACGAGGACAAGTTTATTAATACCGCTCACGAACCTGTACACGATATGAACGCAGCTCTTTTAGAAAAAAATTCTATAAAGGGGATATATATATTTTAATGTCCATTGAAATGTCCATCCCCCACCCCTTCATTTCAAGTCGTACCTGAGTCGTACTCTGAATAAAAAAATATCAAAACACACAAAAACACATTAAAAATTGATTTTCCTGAAATCCCTTGAATATCCTAGCAAAATCAAAGAAAACAGAAAAGACAAAAACAGGTAAAAATACCCTGTTATCCCCTGACTATTTAATAATTAAATCAGTTTGTAATCGTTTTTTTAACTGTAACTCTATGGCTAATTGCTGCGCATCTTCTCTTTTCTCATTTTGCTCAAAAGCATTAACTATAGGATTTTGACTTGATGAATATTCGCCATATAATGTGTCAAAAGAAACCGTTGGAGATACGGCTTGTCGCTGATCAGGCTATCCCTTAATTATCAGATTGTCTTAAATCAACTGTCGTACTTTTGCCGTACCTGATAGTAAAAACATATCAAAAGAGATACAAAGAGACAAGAATTAAATTCACTTGAAAGCCCTGTGTTATCAAAGTAAGATAGATAACATCAAAAAACATAAAAACAGGTAAAAAAGCCTTATAGTTTATTTTCAGAAAACTTTACACCACATAAACTCACCGTATAACATTCTTGACTTTTATTGAAAATGAATTAGTATATTTTATAGTCAATAGCAGTGCGAACTTCAGTTCGCTTATA
>VGXV01000098.1 GCA_016873165.1 Planctomycetota bacterium
TCCGTTACGATGCTTCCTCGCTACTATGGAGGCTCTGACTCCTGATACAGTCACTCCCTCTATCAGGTATCCCTGATTCATGCACATTGCCTTCCTGCCATTCCGTCTCCAACCACCCGTTGCTCCCCACCACACCTCACGATGTCGCAGTTACGGTCGGTTACAGGGCGGAAAGCGTTTTCCCTGAAGGGGACTTTCACCCCTCTGGCATTGCGCACTTTCAGGCGCACTAGGGGCAGGTTTCAAACCTGCCCCTACGGTTTTATGTTAAACCTTTCTCAACGATCTTGATTTCCTCATCCGTCAATCCGTACAGTTCATACACCAACCGGTCAATCTGGCGGTTGGTGGCATCAATCTGCCGATGGATGATGGTCTTGTCATGGTCTGTCTTTGCCGATGTTAATTGCTTGTGGAGTTCGAGCATCTTCTCTAATCGTACAGATCACTGGTAATGTATTTCAGGAGTAAATACCATTTTTCAACTACCGTTGGAAAACATTACCCCATCGCGGGTTCTGGTTTGTAACGTGAACCCGCGGGGGCATAACGATAAAGCTCACCGGCGCGTCCGAGTGGAGCGCCGTGTTAGGTCTCTTTCTTCGAGCCTACTAACCCAATATCCGCAGCAGATCATACTCGATATCCTTTCTATCTAATTTGCCTCTATTTTTTATCTTGAGGTTGAATAAGATGAAATCATCAAGGCCAGCTATATCGTGTGGCTGGCCATCTCCACCAAGAACCACTAGTCGGAATATGTACGGGACCCCATCCTTATATCTATTCCGAAATGTTGGAAAATATGAATTTGCGGTGATTTGGCAACGCCTCCCAAATATCAGCATTGCCATCTGTTTGTGGTGCACATCCGTTAGGGACGTTTCTTTTCGTTCCTTTTCCACCGCTTTGTAAAATCGCGTAGCTGTTTTTCGCTCCATATTTGGATAACAGAAGAAGATGTATTCATCCTTGTCGTCAACTATTACGCTTGCACGAATATTGTTTTCTTCGTCTTTCAATTTTCCATATGACCACTGAAGAAGCAACGAGTGGACTCTTTTCGCATACTCTGGATCAGACATAATCCAACCGACCATTGGTATGTGGCTTGGATTCTTCGGATCTTCCGCATAGCCGAAAAAAGCGCCCAGCCACTTCTCGGGTTGAATTTCAAAGTCAGGCAGCGAGTGCACATACAAGCTGTTGTAGGAAAAGATGAGCTTTTCCAAAAAAATACTCAGTAGATAAATCCCTAGGCCAAAAAGGAAACTGATAAATACTGATTGAAAAGAGATGAAGGCGGATATTAATCCTATTAGCGTTAAAACTATTTTGACGGCGCGTATGAATGGTTTGAATCTATCGTGAAGGATAATCTGAACAAACCAACCCTTCTTCTGCGCCCTAACGTCAAAACGAAGTCGGTTCGACCAAAGTATTAGCCGCTGCTTAACTGTTTTCCTTTCGTTAGTGCCCATTACATACCCAATAGAGACCTAACAAGTTATTATACAGACCTGTATATTCTGCTAAAAGCGAGATATACGAGAAAAGGCACGTTGTGTGCCGAAATTAAATTATGCAAAATGGCGGCTGTTTCTACACTGCTTTTGTCGGTTCAATCCCGCAGCGGGTTCAGGTTTACAACCTGAACCCCATAGTTTGTCAGCTAATAACGTCAGGAATTCAAACTGACGGATGAATCAAACCGCTGGGTTCAAGTTGCAAACTTGAACCCGCTTAAACCTGCCCCTACGATTGAGACATTTTATATTGAACCCTCCTCGACGATTTTTATTTCCTCCTCCGTCAGTCCGTACAGTTCATACACCAACTGGTCAATCTGTCGGTCGGTGGCGTCTATCTGACGCTGGATAGCGGTCTTGTCATGGTCTGTTTTGCCGTCCGTTGGATTGATTTGTTATGCAGCAGTGCTACTATTATTTGGTGTGAGCAGATGATGGAATAATCGAAATCAATGAGCGGAGCGCTTTATTGACTGCTTCCGAGTTTGAAAAATACTTTCTAACGTCCGGCTCTAGCATGACGGCTCCATCTTCAAGCTTAAAATACTGGACTGAAGATGTGCCGTCTGCTTTATGAATCACCACTTTATGTCCGTCGCGATACGCTTTGTAGTATTTCCCCCGCACTGCTCCCTTCATGCTGGAAAAATCATATTCGGATTTCATATCTTCTTTCTTAGACATTTCTTTAGAAATTACCTTCTTCATAAAATCTCCTTTCTCGCGTTGTCGCTTTCCTGCAATTAATAATACGTATTTTACCTTGTCGTTCGGTATGAATCAAAATCAAAACGCGTCCTTTTGCGGAAATACCAATATTTATATAACGTTCCTCGTTTATAGAATGCTTATCGTCCGGAAATGTAAACAGGAAGGGGTCGTTAAAAATAGTTTTGCCCTCTTCGAAGCTCACTTTATGTTTCTTGAAATTGGCTTTTGCTTTGGTCGCGTCCCATTCAAATTCGAGGTTCATATAATTCCTCTGATAACTTTTATAATAAGTTATCTATTGTTTATGTCGCATAACAATTGATCATAAAGTCGTGTATATCCAGCCAAAACAAGCGACGCAAGAAAAGGCATATTGTGTGCCGGAATTAAATTATACAAAATGGCATCTGTTTCCACACTGCTTTTGCCGATACAATCCACATTGAGGGCAGGTTTCAAACCAGCCCCTACAATTCTATGTTACCCCCTCGACTATTTTAATTTCATCCTCTGCTAATCCGTACAGTTCATACACCAACTGGTCGATCTGACGGTCGATGGCGTCTATCTGGCGCTGGATAACGGTCTTGTCATGGTCTGTCTTTGCCGATGCTGATTGCTTGTGGAATTCAAGCATCTGGTCAACAAGCGTGACCATACAGTTTTCGTTGGCTCACCCAGCCACGGCGGATTTTAATTTAATACTTCTCACCCTGTCAACATCTCTGATTCAATCTGCAAGATTGAACCATCCGGGGTTTTCGTTCCTATTTAACTATAGATGATGCCATCAGGACAACAGACCGTGAATATTTCTTTAACAAGCTTATCCTTTGTTGCTATTCCATTTGCTAATGCACCTGAAATAATATATTCATAATCAACAGAATCGTGACCAAATTTCTTGGACTGAATAAGTATATTTCCATCACCATACTTACCAACGTAAATAATTGCAGCAATTAAATAAACCTGAACGTGTCGGAACAATGCCCATTTTTTACTTAGCAATTCAACTGGTGGAAACATATTAATACCATGAACAACATCAGAAATTCTATAGATGTTCTTATAGAATGATTTTACGATCCCTTCATCACAACCTATAGCCTTTATAATTTTGTTTATTGTATCTTTATTCTCACCGGATTTAAGCCTCCGAATTTCTGGAAAGTAGTTGCTTATACAACTACCAATTTTTTTCAAGAACGCAACGTCTTTGTTTTCGAAATGATTATAGTAAAGGGCGTTATATATGTTTCCAGATTTAGCATTCTTATCAGCTAACTTCGATAGACCCTCATAAAAAGAAGGATATAAATCCCTTGGATATAGTTTATGTTCTAACTCATGCTGTACAACTGGTAATCTCATCTCTTTGCGAATTATATACCCAGTATTTGGAAGAAATTCTAATGCGTTATGTAATTTTAGTAACTTGTTAAAACACGATAATTTCTTTGACTTATCAAATGTCGTTGAAATTTCATACAACAATATGTCAGTAACGACTATACGATGCTTTAAGGCTATTTCTTTTAAAACATTTATATCGCTTAAAGATTGCAACCAGCTTTTATCAACAACAATGAATGACATATTTTTAACGTATAACGGTTAGGTTCAGCCGCATTGACTGTGACATGTTGTTAGGTAGCAATTGGCTGATACTCACGTGTGAGCTCAATGACTTCAACGATTTTAATATTTATATATTTCAAAAACACGGCCATCTCTGGCAATTCAAGATTCTTCTGGTCAGTTGTAATGCTCAATGGCGTTGCATGAAGTAGTTTACTGCTGAATGAGTAAATGAAGTCGTACTCGTCGGTAAGTCCAACCTTTTGTGCTAATTGGCGCCAGTGCCAATTGGCTGGTATCATGACTTTGATACTCTGCGGGATACGTGCATAGAAGGCTGTCTGTTCAGAATCGACATTCGCCAGCGATTGGTCAATTATCGGCACTACTTTCTTCTCCAAGAGATACGCTTGAAAGCCGTATCCATTTGTTTTTGCCTGCTCCGCATAAATGGAGAAACGACGTGCCGCTTCGTTATCGATGTGGTTCCGGATCGACAGCAAATCATCATTTAGTTTTCTTGAATCTGTACTGATCGAGGTATTGCTCATGGCCCGCGTTTGAGCGTTATGTTCCTTGTCCTCAAACTCGCGAAGTAGGGTGATTTCTCGGTCTAGCTGTACCCGATAGTCTTTCCAATATCGGCGCTGCGTTCGTAGTAGCTCTGCGTAGTATACAAGACCGTAACGAGAGTCGAGACTGAATAGGCGAAGCCACAAGCTCATCTCAAATACATAGCGAGCAACTGCAACTACACCTATGGTTTCAACAAAGTTGAAGCTCTGTTCCAAAAGTAGACGTAGTCGTACGAGGCAGTCGCCAGCCACAGAGAGACACCAAGAGCAATGGCTCCACTTGTCAAATGTGGTCAAGATCTCAGGTGTTCGAAGTCGTTTTGCCTCAGCGTCTACTGCATTTCGATGCCCTTTGATCAACTCTACGAGTTGACTAACTTGTCGTTCGGACTGTGGAATCATCAAATCTGTTGCCCAAAAAGTTATTGTAAAAACTTGTATATCATGCTAAAAGTTGAATATACGAGAAAAGGCACGTTGTGTGTGCCTGAATTAAATTAATGCCTATGCACTTTACTCAGGTAATATTATTACAAGGTTTTTATATTAAAGAACTTGACCAAATTAAGCAAATAATTCCTTGTAATGTCCAAATGTATTTATTTTTAAGTAGTTACAACATTAATACCTGAGCAAAGTGCATAGGGATTTTAAATTATACAAAATGGCATTTGTTTCCATACTGCTTTTGCCAGTTCAATCCTACATCGGGGGAAGGTTTCAAACCTGCCCCTACGATTTTATGTTAAACCCTCCTCAACGATTTTGATTTCTTCTTCCGTTAATCCATATAACTCATACACCAACCGGTCAATCTGGCGGTCGGTGGCGTCTATCTGCCGCTGGATAACGGTCTTGTCATGATCCGTCTTTACAGATGCTATCTGCTTGTGAAGCGAAAGCATCTGGTCAACAAGTGCTACCATCTGGTCATAGCGGGCTTTATCTGTTGTGTTTGAGAAGTCGATAATGCGGATAGGAAAATCTTTAAAAAAGACATAGC
>VGXV01000099.1 GCA_016873165.1 Planctomycetota bacterium
AATACCCGCAATAAGGATATCTATGTCGTCTACTAAATTGCCTGAATTTTTTAGGTCTGAATAGATTTGGCAGGAAGCCTTAATACTTGATTTGTCTAGATTGACAATTTCAACGATTTCGCAAAATACTTCGAACTCGTTAATTCTTTTGTTCGCATTTATACTCTGAAGTCCGCTGATAACTTCATAGTAGGATATTATAGAAGTGGCGATTGAATCAATATTGCTAGAGACTTTTTCTTTAAGTCTTTCATCTCCTCTTAGGTAAGAAGATATGATATTGGTATCCAAGAGATACTTACTCATAATGTTCTTTTTCTGAATGTCTTTTCACGTCTTGATTGAATCTCGTCTAATACCTTTGCTTCTTCATAGGGCATATCTTTCCATATACCAAAAAAATTTAACGCTGTTTTTCGACTATCCTTAGCTATTTTCCTTTGAGTTTCAACCCCTATTCTAAAGAAATGAATGACATCGTAAAGTTCCACAATTTTGTCATCCGGTATCTTTGCAACTTCTTTTATTATCCTTTCTTTAATATTTTTTGGCATGACCTACCTCCTTAATTAGCATCAAAGTTTGTAAAATATATTGCAAAATAAAAGGTTACAATAATTATTTTTAGAATACAATTGAAAATTTTACCTTGAAAGCCGTTTAGAAAACCTCTGCAGTTGCTTAATTTGCACTCATATACTTACCTCCAAATAAAAATGCGTACTTAGGCATTCTCCTTTACAGACATTTATCATCGGATATTTTCTTTACAAAAAGGCTTATTAAGGTAAAAACTAAGTCTTTATAAACTTCTATAAAAATAGAACCAAGCATATCTGGTTCATATTTAATTTTATGTGAAAAATAATTTCTGGTTAGATGGGCGCTGACCAGGTGATAGCCACAAATACCGCAAATGTATTTTTTCTTATGCTCCAATATTTTAGCAAAATTTCCCCTATATTCTGATGATGTTTTAGCATCAGTAATTCTTTCACCAATTGAGTCTCTCAAATATGAATATTCCTTTTTAAAAGCGTATTCAAGAACATTCCCAAGTGTATTCTGACCATACCATTCCTGTGCTATGGATTCTATGGAAACAGCAAAAGATCGTAGATGTGCCCATATAGAGCTTTTCCATCGTGGCCCGTGATTTAACCATAGTTCCTCTATTTCATTGAGATGAGTCAAAAGTAAATGATGACCGTTTCCAATAATATTATTAACAAGAGCATCTACTATCTCATTTTTTATTTTTAAGTTATTGGGTAAGGTTTCATTTAATTGTTTGATCTGAAAATCAAAAATCCTCTTTGCGTTTTCCTTTGTTTCCTTAAACTCATCTGGATAAATTCGTTCTAATTTACCTGGATAAATCACAACACCTTCCTCTTGACCTGGATCTCCAAACCTTTTAAATTTGCCGTCATAAGCACTACTGATTTCTTCAAATGGTTTTTTAGTTGCACCCGTTAACATATTTATCGTGTTTGTTAAGAAGCGTTTCAGTTCGTTAGCTAACTTTATTTTCTCTCGTGCATTGTATGCCATATATAATTCTACTAATTTTCTAACAAATTTTATCCATTCAGAATATGAATGTTTCCCATATTCGTTTATTGCCTGTTCCACTGTTCTTCTCCTGAGTTGCTTATATAGTTCTCCTTCAAGTATTGAACTCTTTAAACCGTAAGTTATGTCCTGGCATATTAATGATTTCATCATTCTAAAATTAGAGATAGTTTGAAAATACTCACAAAAACTACCGAGTTTCGATGGTCGAAGCTCTTTTTTAAATATCCCCCAACCTTTTTTCAGTTTAGTTGCATAATTTTCTTCTATAGTGTGCATAAAATTTAATTCATCTAAAACAAAAATCTGCCATGGTGTATAATAATGTTTAGCTTTTTCTTCTTTTACTGGGTAGCCATCTAAAGTTCCTGCAATAATTATGTATTTTTCCCAGGGTTTAAAATTTTCTCGATTAGGCTTTTGTAGAAATAGATTTTGATTCTGGTATGCATAATCAAGGGGATGACCGTTCTTTAGTGCGGAGTAAAACTGACTCGTTAGTTCAACACTGTATAAATTGATAGCGGTACTAAGTTCATCAATTTCCTGCCATTTGCTACCATCAAAGGGGATATCTAGTTCTGTATAAATAATTTTGCAATCATATTCACATAAGGCACGTATATATTCATCAGGAAACACAAGGCGATAGAAAGGAATTAGCAATCCTGCCTTTTCATAAGCTTCTAACATATCTAAAGATGCATGTACATTATTGGATATGCAATACTCCACAAATTCCTTAGCTTCCAGATATTTCTTAATTGAATTATGCCTTTCTTTTCCACTCATCAGATGTTCAATTAACTTTCAGTCTATTTAACCTCAATTACAGCTATCTCCTTCTCCGCCAACCCATATAACGCGTACACCCTTTCATCAATATGTTTGTCCGTTTGTTTAATCTCCTTCTTTAGAAAGTACCATTTATCCGTATTTTCAGAGGTTTTTATGAGTTCTTTGTTGAGTCTGAGCATCTTGTCGGCAAGGGAGTCAAGTTCGTCATGCCCGGATTTTTCAATAGGATTGGAGAGATCGAGGAGTTTTATTGGGAGTTGTTCTACGTACTGCTTGTTATAGGCAAAATAGCCATGTCTGAAGGGACTACTGATGTTTTGCAGGTAAAAATCGAGCAGTCGGCTGTTTAAAAGGGCAAGGATGTAAAGCGGTGAGAGTTTGATGTCTTCTTTCAAGATGATCCCATATCCACCACCGCCACCGCCTCCACTGCCGACAAAATAATATTCACCTTTCTCGTCGTAGGTAAATGAGGCTTTGTTAGCTATAGACGGTGTTAGGATTTTAGACTTTTCATACAAAGTCAAATTCTTCAAATAGACATATCCATACCATTTCTCACCTTCCATCTTGCCTTTTTCCCTGCTTTCTAAGAGCTTTTTATGTTCATTAAGATAGCTCCAAGTATTGGGATATTCTTGTTCAAATGTGTCTGTTGGAATCAATTTGCCATTTTTGTAAGGAAATATTACGTATTTTGAGATCGGCTTTGCATGATACCTCCGTATATCAAGAGATCCCTTAAGAAGTGGCTTTGTTACAGCAGACTCAAGCAGGTATTCATTTCCAGTTAGTTGAGATTTAACTTTAACGTATTCATCTTTTGTAAACTTATTATTTATTGCTTCTAAAATATAAATCTTGTCTGCATTGGTTTGTAATCCTACAAATATTTTTTCCACAACATCAACAAATCTTACATTCCTTTCTTCAATTCTCTCTAAAATTTCGCTGTATTTTGAGGTCGCAAAGCTCCAGGGCTTTGAAGTAAGCTTATTATGGCTTATCTTTACAAACTGCGTTTCAAGATCATCTAAATTTGCCTTTTGGTTCTTTTTCAAATAATCAGAGGCCGATACATAAAATACCTCTTTGTTTTGTACCTTTTGCAAAAAAAGAAGCATGGTGTATGTTGTTGCCTCACCAAATACCTGCGCATCGCCAAAATCTACGATTTTCCATACGGCACGCTCACGACTCAATAACTCCCGCAACTTTTCTCCATAGTTTGAGACCATGAATTTGTTAGGCAATATAAAGCCCGCAACTCCACCGTTGCGTAAAAGTCTGTATGCCTGTTCTATAAACAAGAGATAGATGTCGTAACTGCCCTTTGCAGACTCAAACTTGTTGCTGAAATATGTAACCTCATCCTGTGGCAATGTCTGAATTCTTACATACGGCGGGTTCCCGATTATCACATCGAAGCCACCGTTTTTCATGATATCTGAAAATTCTTCATCCCAGTTGATGCAACGTTTGTCTTCAGGCTTGTCAAAGTATTTTATGAGTTCCAGTGGTTTCCCGCTTATCAGTGAATTGCCGCATTTGATATTTTTGATAAGGTTTGGAAGTATCGCCTTCCGTTTTAAAGTACGGAGCAAAAGATTCAACTGGCATATCTCAACTGCCTGCGGGTCTAAATCAACGCCATAAATATTCCTGCTTAAAATCTCCACCTTTCTGAAAAAGTCAAACTCCATCTGTCCCACTTTGCTTTTTTGTTTCCTTTGCGTCTCCAGATAGCTGTCCATAACGTCCAGCGCCTCGACAAGAAATGAGCCGCTGCCGCACGCAGGGTCTAATATTTTGAGATTCATTGCCTTATTCAGCGGTATCTCCTCCAATATTCTGCCAAGTGTGTTTTTGACAATGTATTTCACAATAAAAGCAGGGGTGTAATAAATTCCATGCTCTTTCCTTTTCTTATGTTCTTTTTTTACCGATGCCCTTTTCTTTGCCTGTCTTAATATATGACCAAGATACTGCTCGTATATACCACCAAGGACATCGCTGGAAATTGCTGAGAAGTCATACCTGTAGCCGTCATCTGTTTCGTATAAACCGTTGATGACCGTTTCAAACGGTTTGTTATCAATGTTCCAGTCTTCAGATGCATGCGGGGCAAAAAGCCTCGAGTTGTAACCTTCGTCAAAATTGCGGAATATCTTTGCCAGAATATTTACAAGTGGTCTATTTTCTGGCTGACTGCGTATGGTGGAAAGAAGGATGTTCGGTTCGATATCCCGATCTTCTGTAACCCTTATGAATACCAGACGATCAAGGATTCTCTGGACTCCCTCATCGAGTTCTTCATGTTCGAGCATATTATGAATGTGAAAATGCTTTGTTAAGAGGTTGCGCCATTCCAGCATATCATGAAAGAGCTTGTCTCCAACAGGGATTCTCTTAACCTTTTTTCCCCATTTTTCTGCTTCTTTATCAAGAAGTCCCTCTTTGAATGCCTCTTTTGAGAGAAGCCAGAGTTGATCGAAACGTGACAGATATTCGTTAACAGGGATTTCAAAGAAGAGGCTTTCTTTCGGGTTTCTGCTTGATACATCCGCATTAAAGACTTTGATTGCCTCAAAGTCAGTCAGTACAGCCCATGTGCAGCCTTTGTTCCACGAATAGTTTATTGCCTGTTCTGCCCATTTACCAACATCCAGATCAACTTTTAATGCCTTTGCCTCAAGAAAGAATTTTGAGATGCAGTCAATCCTGAATGCCCAGTCAACACGTCCTTTTGAGATGCGTTCTTCCGGTGTTACCTCATCGGCATGTAGGTTATGAATGTCCCATCCGAGGAATTGAAACATGGGGAGGATGAATTCATTAACA
>VGXV01000100.1 GCA_016873165.1 Planctomycetota bacterium
TCCCTAACTCTTTCAGGTAGGGTTTTGAGTCAATATCGCAAGAACCGCCAAATTTGGGGGAAGAAAGGACATTCTTCTTCCTGACATCCGTAGTATTGTTATCAATGAGGGGTAATTTTAGTTGCATTTTTTAGTTTATCACAGTAATTGTATGCTTAATATTTTTCAAAATGTTTTTGGTTTCTAATTGCCCTTGCTTTCTATGCCTCTGTCTTACTGCAATAACCAGATATTTTGCTGTAAAATATTGAGGTAATTGATAGGTTGTGAAACCTAGATTTTAAGTATAATAAATTTATTGCTTTTTTCATTCATCTTCTTCGCTTTCGCCTAATTTCTTTTCAATTGTAAAAAATTTATCGGGTAATTTTTTTAGAAGATTCTTTAGTTTATTTTCTTCCTGGGGTATTTGTTTTAACTCTACATTTACTAATGGAGTAAGATGACGTTTTAGCTCTAAAAGAGGCTGGTTATGTCGAATCTGGATTAATTTAACCATGTTTCTTCTGGCCGTTTCATAAACAGTCGATCTAGCCCCTAATCTATCAAAAATTACTACACCGTGTCGGCCTACCCGATTAATCTTATCTTCTATAACTTCCTGGTTTCCTCTTGCTATAAGCCCAATATCAATCCTAATCCTGCCCCGTTTTGTTTGAACTTCTGCATCGGCTTCTCTCTCAACTTCTAAATCTCTCCCAATATTTACCCAAAAATTTTCACCAAGCTCGAGACCAAGCAGTGTTAATGCTACTCTCAAAAATGTTCGCTCTAGGCCTTTGCCTATTTTTGCTTTTTGCGAACCTCTTATATTCAACGTGGCTGAGCCTGCCATCATCAAAAGCCATACATAATCTTCTTTTTCTTGATAATCAAGGCTGGAAAAAAGTTCTTTGCAATAGATTATTGTTTGATTCAAGAAATCTGGAAAATCTTCCCTTGAAATATCAAGGTTATCAGCGGTCTTTTTGGTCAGACCCAGAAGCCAAAACATCAAATCTTTTTCTTCTTTGGAAGACCCCTCAACGATCATAAGCTCTTTAAGCATTTTTTCTTTCCAGTTTTCTCCATATTCCTTCTTTGCCCTATCATAAATTTCTGAAAGCCACACGTATGTTGCAAAAAGCTTTTCTTTTGTATTTCTCTCAGTAAGAAGTCTGTAATTCTTACCTAAAATAAGATAGAGGATAATTGTTCTAAGAGAATCAGGGGAAAATGGGTCTGAAAGTGTAATATTCTCCTGTAGCCATTGTCTATATTTATTAATTTCAAAATCAATCACCATTTGAATCTCCTTTAAAACCCTCATTTATATCAAAATCCACTCTTACATTACGTATAAGGTTGGAAGACAGGGAAATTAGTTCTTTTTTCATTGCTTTAAAAAATCGTGGATTGTTTTCTATGAGAAGAAAACGCCTCTCCATTTCGATAGATACTCTTCCAATTGTTCCAGAACCTGCAAATGGATCCAATACAAGGTCATCGATAAACGAGTAATATTTAATTAAACGCCTAATTAATTCGTTGGGAAATACGGCGGGGTGATCCTTGTGATGCCCTGGAGGTATGTGCCAGACGTTCGTTATATCATATTGCCCTTTTATCTTTGATTCTTCAACTAATCGTTTATCATGGTGCTTCCTTATATTCCAGTCGATTAGTTTATTAGTTTTTTTCCTGTAAACTAAAACGTATTCTGTAACAGGGACCGGTTTATATTGTAATGGTTGCCTGTCTGCTGCGAATCTTCGGCCTCTGCCCGTATTCCATCCCGCTCCTTCTGGTTTTACCCATATAATATCGTCAATAAACTCAAAACCCGTTGTATCCATAATTCGATGTATATCAAAAGGGATAGGAATCCTTTTGCTCGAGTTGCTTCGTGATGTCCTTCGTATAAGCACGGGAGAGACATTGATAATAAAAAATCTCCCTTCCGAAAGAATGGTGTGACATCTGACAAATACCTTTCTTAAAAAATCCAGGTATTCCTGGTAATCTATATATTCTGAATATTGAGGCTTTGCATTAAAATAAGGGGGGGATGTAATAATAAGCTGTGCAGTATCGGGTGGAAATTCATCAAGTACAATTGCTGCGTCTCCAAGAATTACTTTATTAGGAATAGGAGCTGGATAGAATAAACCCGCTATTTTTTCTCTGACAATTTCCTTTTGATCAATGAATTTCTTTAAACGCTTTACGAGTAGACCAACCTCTGTATGTTCAGCTATCTCACCGTTCATGGAAACCTTGACCTCTCCTATCGAGGATGATGCTCCATTTTTTACCACGAGTGATACACGCCAGAGATTATATCTGTCGTCTATTTCAGGAAGTCCCTGCGAAATCTTGTTGCTGTATTCATGCAGGTGGATATCTATCCATTTATTTACAATTTCCCTGACGTCCTTTACGGTATTAACCATAAAATATTCCTAATATTCTGGGAATCGAATCATAGCTTGATTCCAGCTTTTAATGACTTTGCTAAAAGATAGTTTATAAATCCAGAACAAGAAACCAACATAAATTTTGCATCCTCAAAATCCAAGGTTGGTTCATCCAATAATGCATGGCGTATTCCTTCTGCATTGCTCGTATAGCCATAAAGGCTATCAAATGCTTTTCTCAGAGCAGGGTGTAATGTCATTTTCTTCTCGATTTCCTTTAAAGCCTGTCCCAACGTTGCCTTAGTATCTTTTGCTATTAAATTGCAAATTGCCTCAAGAGCACTTATGGATTCTTTAATTGAATTTCTATAATCAGGGAATTTTCGATCTGCAAATAAATTTAGAGCACTTTTTAAATGAAGAAAAACGGTTTTCAAAGATTTTGTTGCTTCTAAAGCTTCTTCTATTTCGTCAATTTCTTCTTTTGCTGTGATCTGTGTAATTTTTCCGTCTATGAAACGATACGCTGATAATTCTCGTTCTAAAACATTATTGGAAAAATTAATAAAAATCTTGTTTGTTGACTGATTTGGGTAATTATTGGCAATAAATTCTATAAAATCATATACTTCAAACCATGAACAATTAAAATAATATTCCCTTATTTCTTGATAACTAATCTCCCAATTACTGGAGAGGGTATCTATCGGTTTTTTGAAATATGAATGCCACAAACGTTTAAACAAAATATACAAATCTTTACTAAAAGCATATTCAGACGTCTTACCCCAATAGTAGATAGTTAATGCATTCCATAAACCATTAAGTAAATCATCATCTATATTATCAATTTGTATAAGTTTTTTAACAGCTTTTAAGCCTTTTCTTTGGGAAAATAGTTCCATATTTATAATCCCACAAATATTATTATGTCGGTTTAAAATCCTAACTTTATTTCAATATATCCCTCACATCACTCTTATCCGTCTGAAGCTCTAAGAGATATTTTATTGCCTGATGGACAGCAGTAAATTTATAAATGAAATGTTCTTACTATAGATTTCCCACTTATACTACTGTTCGCTACTGGCAATTTCATTCCATTTCAGCCTGTGTTCATATTTTATTGCGGTATCAATTTTTAAATTCTCCACGTAGTTTTCAATGAATTCATATGGGTTATTTAACATCCTTAAGTAATACTTTAAGGAAGGATATATACCATTGACGATTACCTGGCAGCCGTGAATTTTCAGTATTCTTGCAATTTCTTTAGAAACAAGTTCAATACCGGATACGTTTTCTTCTGCTGTTGTTAATAAATAATATCTTTGAATGGGGTGCGATTTAAACTTTTCATAGGCGTCTCTTATTAATTGCGCGTTTATCGTAATGCCGTGCTTTATCTCTACCGCCTCAAACACCCTGTTTTCCTTGTCTCTAACTTCTATATCACCAACCCTGCCGGAGCTTTTGTCTGCGGATGTATGTTCTTCCAGAGGGATTAAGATTTTGCCCTCGAATCTCTTTAACTCTTTTAAGAGGCATTGATATATGGCATAAATTGCTAAGGTTGGTAGTCTTGATGCTCCACGTGAGGAATAGCTTGATTCAAAGTGCATTCTCAGATAGTTAACGATTGTGGAAATTGGAAGATTTGTTGGTTTAGCTAAATCAATATTTTCCTGTTCACGATGTTCTATTAACTTTGCGAACAGAATCAATAAATATATTTCCGGATTTTTATTATGAGTTTGAATCTGATCGAGTAAGAAAAGAAACGCAGATTTTAATTCTTTTGGAGTTATTTTGCCTGGATAATTAAAGTCATAAGGTCTGTTTTGTTCTAACGACCGTGTAAGCCACCCGCTTTCAGCCATAGATGGGAATCTCACTTCCTTCATAAAGGGAGTAATATATTTGGTATCAATTCCTCTGCCTGAGTAGCCCCCCTTCATGTTTTCTTGATGAAGTCTGATGTCCTGCTCTGGATTGTGTAATTTGTGGACAAGGCTTGTTATTAAAACCGTCAATACACCACGCCCTCTTTCAAAATTATCAAAAATAGCTTTTAGGTGAGTTTCTTCCTTTTTGTCCAAATTGCTGGTTAATGGCAGAAGGCTTCCTTCATTTACAATACATAACGCTTTCTTGTATATTTCTTGTAATATTTTTACATGTGATTTGTTTTTATATTCATTTTTCATAAATTAGACCCAATGGATTTTCCTTATGAGTATTTTTAATTCTTTCCCTGGCTTTTTTGCAATATTCTTCGTTTATCTCTATCCCTATATATTTTCTGCCAAGTTCTTTAGCTGCTACCGCGGTAGTTCCACTTCCAATAAAAGGATCTAAAACAATATCGTCTGGTTTTGACAGAAGTTTAATAAGTTCTTTTATGATGTAGACTGGATAAATTGCAGGATGTTTGCTGCCTTTTATTGTCTCCACTGCGCACTCTATTACGTCCCTTTTGATTGGATCTCCTTTGATTTTTATAATGGTAAACCCTTTTTTCAAAAGTTGATATTTCCTGCCGCCGTCCTGCCCGCCAAATGGTTCTGAATGTATGCCTTTAATTTTCATTCTAAAACTTTCTATCTTTCCTTCTTTTACCTCTTGAATTACATTATCTAATTCGTTGAATGCCAACTTTTTTTGTTCTAATGTAAGATTCGAGTATTCTATTAACTCATAGTATTTTTTCCCAATGTTGTTTCCATTAGGCTTTTTATTTTTTGTTCCGTTATTTAAATAATTAGCTAAGCTGTAATAATAATTATCATTCTTTACAAAATGGAAAAACGGTT
>VGXV01000101.1 GCA_016873165.1 Planctomycetota bacterium
CTAATTCGTTCAGGCTCCTGATGTATGCAACCTTAAAACGACTGGACGTGATTTCCAGCCATTTAAGCTTTGATACTAAGGTGTCTGATAAAGCTTCTTCCAAACTTATGTATAAGGTATCTCCTTCAATGCCATCCAGGAGTTTCAATAACATCGTGCTTTTACCTGCACCCGGCTTACCGTATATACAAATAATTGACTTATCACCAAACTTAATTTCGCTGTATGCTTTTGAGCAGTTAGATTGATTTGTCCGTTTCGTCAGGTTCGAAGCATCCTCAATTTCCAGCCGATCACGAAACAACGTATCAGCGTAACGGCTCGAAGCCGCAAGGATGGTTTTGAACGATCCGCAGACATAGCAATATTGTATTAACTCGTGGTATCTGCTATGACATTTAACGCAAAAATAATTCATGTTTCCTCTACTAACACAACTTACTAACTTTATTAACTAATCAAGATTTCTTGTATTCTTTTATCCAAGCCATTGCCTCACGGAGCGGAATTATGTACGTACCTACTTCACTCCGGTAAGCAGGCATTCCAATATAAATCCAGCGATAAACTGCCGGTGGACTTACTCCGACAATTTTCGCAATTTGAGCAACGCTTGTGCATTCAATGCCGCCGATATTCCAAATTTCCATTTTTTTCATTTTTATAGTTATATATTAAATTTTACAGAAGTCAATAAGAAAAATAAAATAAAATTTGTCCTAAATCATTTATATATATATATATAAATAAATAAATTATTGTCCATACCTGATATAAGGTTTATTAAATCTGATAGAAATTATTCTCTTAACTATGTATCTTTTTCCGCTTTTTTTTCAATTTCTGTTTCTGTATCAATTCTTTTTCTAAAGACTTGGAAACTTTTTCCTCAAATTGCTTCGTCCAGGCTACAGCTTTTTTGCTCGGTTCGTAACCGGATAACATTTCGCCAGTTCTCCACGATATCCAGTCATGTACTTCTTGCTCCCATCCAAAATGCGGAAGTATCTCGTTCTCTACAAGTTCTATTGCCTCAACGTCAAACTCTATTGCGTCAGGATCATCCGGAAGCGCAACGCTGAAGCCATATGGTCTTACTGTGTGCATGCCTTTAATGGCGCAAAAGATTGCGTTAAGGTTCTCTGCAGGAATTGTTTTGCCTTTGCTGACAATCTTTGTGAAGTATTTGAATAACTCGACCATGGATCCATCGTTTGCAGGTAAAACCTTCTGAGCTAATTCGTTTGCCTCATCTTTTCCAAAATGTTCGAGCCAGTAATTTAAAATAAATTCTGCCTGTTCTGGAGTTTCAATTATAACGTGGAAATGCGGATGGTAGTCTTTGCGTGCCTCGCTGTAAGTGCATTCCATTTTCTTAACACACTTTACGAAAATGCCTTTTCTTAACCTGCCAAGTCTTATCGCACCAAAAAAAATCTTATTCATTTCCTTCAGTTTGCTCCTCAATTCAGATTCCGCACAATTTTTAACCGTCAAAGTTAAGAAACTCTTTTCTTTCCAAGTTTCCAAGATAGGTTTATAGGCATTAATCAGTTGTGCCGTCCGGATGGAAGCACACACCAAACACCAGCGGTTTTTGCAGTATCTAGCAAGATACCTGTCCGACATCTTTTCATTATGCCAGACATCTTTACAACAATAATAAGTATTCCAATAAGCCTTTTTCATTGGTGAATCGGCAACTTCTATAAGGCTGAAAATAAAAGGATAGGTTAGGTATTTACGCCTTGCACGTTTTTGGATGGTAGTCAAAGACATAAAACTACCTCCAAAGGCAAAAAAACAAAGACCAGGAAATAAGTTTTGTGACGTCTTTTGCTAATGTATCAAGATATAGAAGAAAACTGCCTGCTTTGTGACCTTTTTGACACAAAGCAGTGCCATAGTATTTGTGATTAGAACCCCCCCCGCCCCCTATAAGAGGGGGGGCGCAATCTATTACAGCGAAGGCATGAGTCCAAATGCCTTTAAAGGCTGTTTTTGACGCTTTAAATGCAAAAAGGAAGTATCCCGATACCCTCGTAGCGGAGATACTCCCTTCATGCCTTCGTGTCTCCGGGTGACATTGCGGGTCATTGCCGGAGCAATTATTTATATTGAAATCGAAAAAGATTATATATATAATACAATTCATGCTTAGTTATAGCCTTTGTGGTCTCACACCTTTGCCGGATATAAGACCGCGAAGGCTTTTTTTTTAACCTCGCTTCAAAAAGCTTTCAAAAACGGTTCTAATTTCTTTCCAATACATTTCCGCTTCTTTATTTCCTGAGATCAACGCATAGCCAACCTGATTGTTGATAGTCGAATGAATTTGTTGCAACATTCTTTCCTGATTGCCTTTAAGAGTTATGTTTATTCCTGCCTCTATGCAGAATTTAGTTAAGTCGCTCTTTTTCATTTTTTCCTAAGTTTGTAGCCGGTGAAAAAGCCGATAAATCCGCCTGTAATTCCAGCAATGCCTTTACTCTTATAGCCTAAACTTTCCTCAAAATTCTTCAACTTTTCGTCCGCAGCCTCAAGGCGCTCGATATCTTCCTCAAGCTCAGAAACGGTTTCAAATGTTTGCAACTTTCCGTAGGCTTGAATGTATCCTTTCAACTCTTCGATAGTGAGTTTTGTTAGTTCTTCTTTAATTTGATTTATCATTTGACTTGCCTCCTACAACAAAACCGATAATAGCGCCGATAGCGAATCCACTACATCCGTATTTACCTAGCTTTATTACAATTCTTGTTTTCCTACTGGCCATGCTCGAATCTATCTTTTTCTGCTTTTTTTTCAGTTTCTGGATCAATTCTTTTTCTGCCGCCGGAGTATTTTCTCTATGTAATTGTTTTATCGAATTAAAGAAAGATTCGGAGGTTATGTTTTGGTCGTTAGTTTGTCCAGGTGTAGCCTGTTTATTTTCTTTATTCTCCATATTGCGCTCCTACAGCTTGACGCTGTTTCGTTGTCGTGTTTTCAGCCAGTAATCTTTGTCTCTCGTAATTTATACCTGATGACAGAATCCACTTAAAGGTTTCAACGACCGCCGTAATCCTGATAAAAGCTCGTGTTCCGCATGCGTTGCAAGAAAAATACGGACGTCCTTTTTTATCGTTTCGCATGCCTCCGCCGTCTGTGGATAAGCAGAACGGACAACATCCATTGTCGATAATATTCATGCTCATATTAAAACACCTCCATTCAAATTTCCTGTATAGCGAGACTTTTCAACAGTCCAGCGACTATCGTTTACGGATATAATCAAGTCCGCTCCATGTAAATTTTGCATTGAACCTGCTGGCGATCCTTCCTTCGTTATTTGCAAAGTGAAAAACACTAACAGGTTGTAATTGACTGCAATTCTGCGTAAATCGTCAACGCTCAAGGTGCTAACCGTTAAACTATCAACAGCAACGGCAGTAAAATTATTATCTTTCAATATTTCATCTAATTCGTTCAGGCTCCTGATGTATGCAACCTTAAAACGACTGGACGTGATTTCCAGCCATTTAAGCTTTGATACTAAGGTGTCTGATAAAGCTTCTTCCAAACTTATGTATAAGGTATCTCCTTCGATGCCATCCAGGAGTTTCAATAACATCGTGCTTTTACCTGCACCCGGCTTACCGTAAATGCAAACAATCGACTTATCACCAAACTTAATTTCGCTGTATGCTCTTGAGCAGTTAGATTGATTTGTCCGCTTCGTCAAGGTCGAGGCATCCTCAATTTCCAGCCGATCACGAAACAACGTATCAGCGTACCGGCTCGAAGCCGCAAGGATGGTTTTGAACGATCCGCAGACATAGCAATATTCTATTAACTCGTGGTATCTGCTATGACATTTAACGCAAAAATAATTCATGTTTCCTCTACTAACACAACGGACTAACTTTATTAACTAATTAAGATTTCTTGTATTCTTTTATCCAAGCCATTGCCTCACGGAACGGAATCAGGTACGTACCTACTTCACTCCGGTAAGCAGGCATTCCAATATAAATCCAGCGATAAACTGCCGGTGGACTTACTCCGACAATTTTCGCAATTTGAGAAACGCTTGTATATTCAACGCCGCCGATATTCCAAATTTCCATTTTTTTCATTTTTATAGTTATAAACCATTTTTTACAGAAGTCAATAAAAAAATAAAATAAAATTTGTCCTAAATCATTATTCATACCAGATTTATATATATATACATAAATAAATAAATTATTGTCCCTACCTGATATAAGGTTTATTAAATCTGATAGAAATTATTCTCTTAACTTGGAAAACTTTTCCTCAAATTGCTTCGTCCAGGCTACAGCTTTTTTGCTCGGTTCGTAACCGGATAACATTTCACCAGTTCTATGCGATAACCAGTCGTGTAAATCCTGCTCCCAGCCGAAATGCGGAAGGTACTCGTTCTCTTTTAGTTCTATTGCCTCAACGTCAAACACTATTTCATCAGGATCGTCCGGAAGCGCAACGCTGAAGCCATATGGTCTTACTGTGTGCATGCCTTTAATGGCGCAAAAGATTGCGTTAAGGTTCTCCGGTGGAATTATCTTGCCTTTGGTGATAATCTTTGTGAAGTATTTGAATAACTCGACCATACTACCGTCACTTGCAGGTAAAACCTTCTGAGCTAGTTCGTTCACCTCCTCTTTTTCAAAATGTTTAAGCCAGTAATCTAAAATAAATTCTGCCTGTTCTTTGGTTTCAGTCACAACGTGGAAATGAGGATGGTAGTCTTTGCGTGTCTCGCTGTAAGTACATTCCATTTTTTTAACACACTTTACGAAAATGCCTTTTCTTTTCCGACCAAGTTCTATACCAGCATAAAAAATCTTATTCATTTCCTTCAATTTCTTCCGCAATTCCAGTTCACTACAATTTTTAACCGTCAAAGTTAAGAAACTCTTTTCTTTCCAAGTTTCCAAGACAGGTTTATAGGCATTAATCAGTTGTGCCGTCCGGATGGAAGCACACACAAGACACCATTTGTTTTTGCAGTATTTCGCAAGATACCTGTCAGACACTTCTTTGTTATACCAGACATCTTTACAACAATGATAAGTATTCCAGTAAGCCTTTTTCATTGGTGAATTGGCAACTTCTATAAGGCTGAAAATAAAAGGATAGGTTAGGTATTTCCGGCGTGCACGTTTTTGGATGGTAGTTAAAGGCATAAAACTACCTCCAAAGGCGG
>VGXV01000102.1 GCA_016873165.1 Planctomycetota bacterium
TTACGCAAAGTTTGGAGCATTGAGTTTTTTGTCATTTGAAATTGTTTCGTATTTCGATATTCGTATTTCGAATTTGGTTGCGGCCAAAGGCCGCGCCAGGAAATCTGTGGTTTCAGTAAACTTATGAAAAATAGCTCCATCATGATACAGGGTACGGGTTCCCACGTAGGCAAGAGTATTCTCGTCTGCGCCCTGTGCCGTATTTTGAAACAGGACGGTTACAAAGTTGCGCCTTTTAAGGCACAGAACATGGCATTAAATTCCTTTGTAACCAGGGACGGGAAAGAGATGGGGCGGGCGCAGGTAACACAGGCAGAAGCCGCTGGAATCGAGCCAACAGTGGAGATGAATCCCATACTCCTGAAACCCACAGGTGACTGCGGTTCCCAGGTGGTTGTTATGGGTAAACCCATAGGTAATATGACGGCCAAAGAATATTACCAAAAGAAGGCTGGTTTCGTTTCCATCATAAAAGATGCTTACGATACGTTAAAAAGCCAATTTGACATTATTGTTATTGAAGGGGCTGGCAGCCCCGCCGAGATAAATCTGAAGGATGGCGATATCGTCAATATGGGCATGGCAGAGATGGCGTCGGCACCGGTGTTGCTGGTGACAGATATTGACCGGGGCGGCGCCTTTGCCTGGATTGTGGGTACATTGGAATTGTTAACTACGAGCGAGAGGGACAGGGTAAAGGGTATTGTGTTTAATAAATTCCGCGGGGACAAAAG
Organism: Planctomycetota bacterium; assembly: GCA_016873165.1. GTDB lineage: Bacteria > Planctomycetota > Brocadiia > Brocadiales > Brocadiaceae > Kuenenia. The sequence continues at coordinate 735 of VGXV01000102.1, forward strand.
TATACTAAAACCGGGGCTGGATATGCTTGAAAACCGCATAAATAAGCCTGTTGTAGGGGTAATCCCTTATATGCACAACCTGAGTATTGATGACGAAGATTCCGTTTCGCTTGAGTACATCGGCAGTAAGCATACGCGATTCCAGGACGCTGAGGAACTGAGATTGAATCCAAAAATTCTCTCCGATCTTCATCCTTCATCCTTCATCCCTCAGCCTTTTATTGATATCGTTGTCATCAAACTGCCCCGTATATCAAATTTCACCGACTTCAATACATTTGCCCACGAAAAAGACGTGAGTGTGAGGTTTGTTGATAAGGCTGAAAATATTGGTAAACCGGACTTGCTGATTATCCCTGGCACTAAAAATACTATTGGTGACTTAACGTTTCTCAAGGAAAGAGGCATTTTTGGAGAAATCATGGAACTGTCAAGACAGGGAACCATGACTATTGGTGTTTGTGGTGGATACCAGATGCTGGGAAGGCAGATTAACGACCCCCATCATGTAGAATCGTCAAAAGATAGTATTCAGGGTTTAGGTTTACTGGAGACCGTGACTACCTTTTCCAGAGAAAAGCAGACATATCAGGTAAAGGCACGTATGCTCGAACAGGAGCATTTGTTTCCTGTAGATAATGAGCTCGTGGGCTATGAAATCCACATGGGGGAAACAACATACAACAGTCATAATTCTGTCAGGCCGTTTGTAAGGATTACAGAACGTGCGGGAGAAATGGTAGATATATTGGATGGATGTGTTTCTACCAACGGCAATGTGATAGGCACGTATATCCATGGTATCTTTGACAACGACGGCTTTCGCACAAAGCTCATTGATTACCTGAGGCATAAAAAGGGATTAAGACCGTTGAATGGATCCCATGCAGATTTTAAAACCATAAAAGAACTCAGATACAATGAATTAGCCGATGTTGTGCGCAGGAATATGGATGTGGACATGGTCTACGATATGTTGAAATTATCCTGAACTTAACATTTGATAAATAACTTTAATCCAGGTTGGAGGGATTTGAGTGAGTATTGAACTTATTTCAATTGGAATAAATTGGAGATGCTGAAACAAGTTCAGCATGACAAACTCATAATCTCATTCCAGGTCGATTCTTGAAATTGATTCAGGCTATCTGATTTCATATCTCTTTGAAGATTGAAAACAAATCGGCAAATACAAAGCAATGAAATTTAATAACTACGTCTGGAATGTTTACAAGGAGTCAAAACAAGGCCAAGAGGCAATCAAGCGGTTTAAAAATCTCGGACCGAGAAGGTTTCAAAGAGAATTAGCAACGGACGATTTTGAAGAATATAATGTTGAAATCCATGAAGAGTATGTCAAGGAAATTGGGGCTGAAACAATCCCTTTTCATATTACTACAGTAGTTAAAAATTATGCCTCAAAGTATAAGTTTAAAAATTTTCAGAAAGCAGCCAATTTCTATGAATCAATTGTCAATAAAGGGATACCACTTATTGCAAGAAATAGAAAAGGCAAACTGGTCAAACTTTGTGATTTTGGTGGGCAAGAAAGCCCGAATGATTTCTATAATTGTGTTGAGTATGTCTCTTTTGGACTGTTCTTTGCCCACCCGGAATATTTTATTCCATATAGATTTCGCACCCGGTTTCATATTTTTCAAGAGATTTGCCAGGAATTCAATATCCCAATTCCTCCTATACCAAGCAAGAACGATAAAGTAGGAAGAAGTTTATATTATAACAAGATCAATCAAGCTTTGTTTGAGTTTCGTAATATGCATGGTCTTAATCCACATGAGATGTGTGCCTTTTTATATGATTTTGCACCGAATTTCATTAAAGATATTCAGGATGAGGAACTCCCAGCTCCTTCAAAGGTATGGTTGATTTTGGCAGGAACATTGGATTTTGATTTTTTAGATAACGCTACACAAACATCTACCAATCAATGGGGTGGTAATATTACAACTCGTAGAGGCGATATTTTACTCATGCACGAAGTTTCTCCCCGAAGCTGTATTCAATCTATTTGGCGAGCGAGTTCTGATGGCTTTATTGATCCATTTTTTCATTGGCACGGAACTATCTGGATTTGTTCTCCAATTAGGACGGTTCCTGTTACTTTTAAAGAAATGATGACTCATCCCCTTTTATCAAAAAAAGCAGCAATTAAAGGACACTTACAAGGTCCCAGTGGAAAGCCTTTTTCAGTAGAAGAATATCAAGCAATTCTAGACATAATGAAGCAAAAAGGGCAGGATTTGTCTGTATTGCCTAAGATCGACGTTATTGATTATCTGCCATCAGTTGAACTGGAGGACGAACGTTCTGTTGAAATTAATCTTATCGAGCCTTTTTTAAAAAAACTTGGCTATTGTGAGAATGATTGGATTAGACAGATGCCAATAAAAATGGGGCGAGGAGAACGAAATTATCCCGACTATGCATTTGGTGCTAATCCGAAAAGAGGCGAGGAGTCCGCTAAAATGGTTTTAGAATCAAAATTTCAGTTAAGCACACATCGGGAATTTGCTGACGCATACTATCAAGCAAAATCATACGCCCTGAGATTACAGACAAAAATGATGTTACTCGCTTCTAAAGAAGGATTGTGGGTTTTCCCGCGTGAAAAAGACAATTTTGATCTTAATAACAATATACACAAAAATTGGAATGAGTTGAATCATCCAGATATTTTTCATGAAATAATGTTAAAAATAGGAAGTAAGAATATTTTGTAAAATTTACCGAAAAAGACAAATAAGCCAACTCTATGAAAGGAGTGTATATGTAATTAATTGCTTAGGGAAAAAATAAATTACTCATTACAGGTGTCCCAATATATTTATTGGGACGAAAAGGGAATCCCAACTCCAACGAATTTCTGACAATAATTAATACGTAATTCCTTATGTCAGAAATTCGGAGAAAAGGGAACGGTACCGCCGCTGTAGTCGGTGACGAACGTTGCAGAAACCACTGGAAAGCCGCTTAAACGGTTTAAGCAAATTAAACGGCTTCTCGGGAAGGTGCAACCAGTAGGATGATCCGCCAGTCAGAAGACCTGCCTGTACTGATTGCTAAAAAAACTTCTTCGAGTAAAGGAGGTGAAGCTTTGATGTCTATACTTTAAAAAGCCCGTTTCTTCCCGACACGAAGAAACGGGCTTTTTTGTTGTTCAAATATCCAGGGAATCCCGTCGAAACGGGAGCTGCCCCGCAACTGTAACCGGCGACGAACGCTGCACTATGCCACGGGAAAGTCGTTTAAACTGATAAAACGGCTTTCCGGGAAGGCGCAGAACGTAGGAAGACCCGGAAGCCAGGAGACCTGTTTGAACGCTATTTTATTAATTCTTATTTCCGAGGGGGAAAGGAGAAATACAAATGAAGTGTTGGTTAATTATGTTAATAATTATTTTAGTGCCTACCTTGTATTGCCATGCCGAGTCAGTAGATGGATCAATAAAACCCATTCCAACTTTAGAAGGAAAAAAGGGAACAAATAATAGAGAACTTCTAAAACAGTCAGAAAAGCAGGTTAATCAAGCCACACAAGAAAAGCTAATTATTCGCATACCCGAAAAGGAAGAAATACCAAAACCTCTAGAAGAAGCAAAACATGGGGAGGAAACCAAATCAATTGAAGCAACACAAACACAATCAAAAGAGGAAAAAAATAATAGAGAAGAACCTAAGGTAGATTCACCACCACCATCGGATGATGAAAAGCCTTCTCCAGAAATACCTAAAGACAGTTTACCACAAGACAAAAAGGGTGAACAAAAGGAAAACACAGAAGAAACAGTCATTACACCTACGAGGACAGAACAGCCATTAAAAAATACCGGCAGCTCAGTATCGGTCATCACCCGTAAAGATATTGAGAATAGAAAGGCGCCGCTGTTACTTGATGTTTTACGCCAGGTACCCGGCCTTGAAGTCACAAGGACACAAGGAATAGGAGGGACTACGAGTTTATTTATAAGAGGAGCGTCTGCTGCCCAAACCCTTGTCTTTGTTGATGGTGTCCAGATGAATAGTCCCACATCCGGAGCGTTTAACTTTGCAAACCTTACAACAGATAATATCGAGAGAGTTGAGATATTGCGCGGGCCACAAAGTACCTTATATGGTTCGGAAGCGATTGGAGGAGTCGTCAATATTATTACGAAAAAAGGCACTGGCGATAACAAAGTTATCCTGGGAACTGAGTATGGGATGCATGACACATATAGAGAAACGGTTAACGTTTCGGGCGGGAAGGAAAGATTTGATTATT
>VGXV01000103.1 GCA_016873165.1 Planctomycetota bacterium
AACCTTTAATGAATTCAAGAAGGCAATTAATTCTCTTTTGGAATTCTCATCTACACATGCTTTATCAAAGAACGAAAAACTTTCTCAGAAATATTTTAAAATTAAATCCGCTCGGCTTAAGAAAAAAATCGCCGCTTAATTTTTTTTAACAAAGTAATGTTTATAAAGATTATCAAATAATATTTTTACGAGTTCTCTGTGGAATTATTGCTAAAACCTTCTCTTTGTAATAAAGTCAAACTCTATTTCTTTGATGCAGAGGTAACCATAGAATCCGATTCCCGTGAATTTATTGACCTCTTTACAAAAATGTACAGCCGGTTTCGAAAGAATGAATTTCCTTCTCTTTCCAAATCGCAGATAAAATTCTCTTTAATTACGCACCCGGAAAATCCTTTTGGCAAACCTGTGTTAACGTGCAATGATGAAGTCTGGCCGCTCAATAGTCCTAAATTACTGGAAGGATTTGCATATGAATACGTACTCATGTCAATTATTACCAGGATAAAAAGCCACTTGCTAATACATGCAGGTGTAGTTTCCTTTAATAACCACGGCGTGCTTATCGTGGCTGATGGAGGACATGGCAAGACTACGTTGGTCTTAACGCTTCTGAAAAGAGGCTTCAGATTTCTCTCAGATGAAATGGCGGCTCTGGGGAGGCACGACCATCTGGTGTACCCCTTTCCGCGAAGCCTAAGGATCCGAAAAGATACGTTGCCGCTGGTTGGTTTTTCAGTACAAAATAGTAAAGGAGATGAATGGCTGGATAAACTGCTTTTGGATATTGACAACATACAACCTGACATCTTAGGTGCAAAAGTGCCCATCGATCACATTGTTTTTTTACAGAATGGAAATGATCTAACGAAAAAAACCGAACAAGGCTTAACCATCTTCACTGATCAGATGAGTGAAGATGTTTTGAACATAATAAAGAACATGAATGGCGTGAGAAATGTGCGTGTTGCTACCTCTAATGGTTTTCCTATAACCAGGCTGTGCGCAGAAAAAGCAAATAAAACCCTTTCAAAAATAGAGACAATATGCGCCGAACATAAGATATTGGTTTTAGATGTCCTCAAGGGATCGGAAGACTCACCGTCATTTAAAGGCAATCCGGAACTTTTGCCTATACCGGTAAGTCAGGCGGCAGTTGCGCTCCTGGGAAATTACCAGGGCAGTTATAAATCAAAAATATTACAGGAAGAATTTAAAGGAAGTTCCGTTCAATTGTTCATGGAACTATCAAACATTATAGCACAAGCACGATGTTATTACTTAACGGTTGGTCCTTTACAGGATATGGCCGATTTAGTATGCGCTAAAGTATGTCCATAGATGGGGAGTGATAAGATGACAAAAATAAATAGTAAAAATACACTTTTCTTTTTGAATTATTTCCCTCATCTTTTTCGGCACATGATATTTTTATTTCCATGTGCCATTTCCTTCGTGCTGATGGCATCAGCTTCAGGTCTGTGCGGCGCTATCACTTTATTGCAATCAGATAATCAGGCAATTGAATTGGAATTGACGGTGGACAATTTTTATGTTGAAACGTTAGAACACGAGGGGAAAACCTATCATCGCATTATTATCCCAAGCGCTCTGCAAAGTGGAAAACCTGGAGAACCGCAATTGCCATCGTGCGGAACAATGGCAGGTCTGCCTGCTCTTAACGACCTTTTCCTGGATATATTAGATGCACAATATGATACATTGCAGGGATATACCATCCCTCCTGCCCCAAAACATACGATCGAAGGGGGAAATCAGGATACTTTCCCCTCCGGCAATATACAACAAACTTTCTTTAAAAATCAGAAAATTTACTCTACGAATGCCTTCTTTCCGGAAACGCCGGTAAAAACCGGCAGCAGAGGATACCTGCGTGATCAACCGGTGGCACAGATACAGTTCTCCCCTGTTCAGTTCAACCCCGTAACAGGTGAAGTGCGCATTTACCGTAAAATTGTTGCCCGTATATCATGGAACGACACGTTCGTTTTACCGGCAAGGAAACTTTCGGCGGTAAGTCATTTTTTTGAAAATCTTTTAAAGAAAAACATTATAAACTATCGCCATTTAAAACGGCCAATGATCGCATCTCATTCAAATCACTCTATCGCTCAAAGGAAAAATAACAGTTCAACCACAGAGTCTTCTCCCACACTTAAAATTACCGTAAAAGAAAAAGGTATGTATAAGCTGAGCTACGATGATCTTATCGATGCCGGATTCGACGCAAGCGCCATAGATCCCCGCACCATTGCTATGACAAATAAGGGAAATGATATCGCCATTTTTATTGAAGGCGAAGATGACGGCGTATTTAACACCTCTGATTCTGTCATTTTTTATGGTGAAGAATACTCTGACGTTTACACCGATGAAAATGTCTATTGGCTTACAACCGAGACTCCGGAAGGACTCCGCATGAATACCCTCGATGGCGCACTATCTGGAAATGCAACCGTTCCCGCCTATTTCCCGGCAACTATCCATGCTGAAGAAAATACGTTTTACTGGCAAACTATGCCTGAGGGAGATGGACAGGACCATTACTTCTGGGAAAGCAAACTCACCGCCCCAAAATCAAAAGACCTCTCCCTGAATATAAAGAATATTCTTTCCGGTTCGGGAACAGCCTCTGTAAGGGTTGAATTGAAGGGATACACTGACGACAGCGATGATGATCCTGATCACCACACAAAAATATATATAAATGATATTGAAATAGATGATCAATACTGGAACGGCCAAATATTCTTCAATCATGACGTAGCCGTATCCCATGATTATTTAACTAATGGGAAAAATACCATTACGGTAGAGTCAGTAGGCGATACAGAAGCTTCCGTTGACCAACTGTTGGTAAACTGGGCAGAGATCGATTACTTCGATACGTATGTCGCTGAAAATGACGAACTATTTTTCAGCGCCCCCTCAGAAGGCACATATCAATTTGAAATATCTTCGTTTACCACCAATGACATCGAGGCATTTGACATCACAGATCACAATAACATAACTCACATAATTAACACAAATATTGTAACCAATAATAAAAAATACACCTTACAATTCGAAGGAGATGCACAATCCAATACCCGGTTTCTTGCATTGACGACAACGCAATATAAATCTCCCACTGCGATTGAAAAAGATGACCCATCTTCATGGAAATCGGCAGATAACGGAGCAGACTACATTATTATCACACATGAAGATTTTTATGATACCGCTCTTGCATTGGCCAATCACCGCAGCAATGACGGCTTGAGAGTTGTCACGGCAAAGGTTGAGGATATTTATGACGAATTCAACAACGGCATTTTTTCCCCGCAGGCAATTCAGGATTTCCTGAAATATGCATATAACAATTGGCAGGAACCAGCCCCTGCATATGTTGTCCTTGTAGGCGATGCCTATCAGGATTACAAAGATAATTTGGAATCGGGCACTATAAATTATGTCCCCTCCCAGATTATTGAAACTGAAGAACTGGGAGAAACTCCCTCAGATAACTGGTTTGTGCTTGTCAGCGGCGATGATATTCTTCCTGATATGTATATCGGACGACTCTGCGCTCAAACAAACGAACAGGCGGAAAATATAATTAATAAGATACTCTACTATGATCAAAATCCTTCTGAGGAGGACTGGGTTAAAAACGCACTACTCGTCGCGGACGACGATGAATCTTCCTTTGAAAGCCTGTCAGAAGAAATCGTAGAACTTCTGCCCGATAACTATACTGCAAAAAGGGTATATATCGATGATTATACGAATGAGGACGATCCTACGGACGACATTACTCAATATATCAATGAAGGCTGTTTTCTGGTAAATTACACGGGTCACGGTGCTGTGGACATGTGGGGATTGAACGAGAGCACATCAATTTATACCACTGATGACATTGCCCTGCTGGATAATTTGTATAAACTGCCGGTGATAACCATTGCCAACTGTCTTAACGGATTTTTTACGGGGAAAAACACCCAGGTATCAGTCGCCGAAGAATTTCAGAGGTTACAGAATAAGGGAGCAATTGCCGTCTGGGCGGCAACTGCCCTGAGTTATACCTCCGGGCAAAGATTGCTTATGCTTTCTTTTTATGAATCGCTATTTGCCGATTCCGCATACGGATTAGGCGAAATAACTACCGGGGCAAAATTAGATGCATACTCCCAGAGCAGCTACTGGGGCGAATTGGTAGAGACTTTTGTGCTGTTCGGCGACCCTGCGATGCAATTGCATGTTGTTGCTGATGACGAAGAACCGGCTGCCAGCCCAACTGTTACTCTCATCGCGACGCCTACTCCTCTCCCGCAGGAATGCATACTAAACTCTATGGAATTAGATTCGAAAAAACTGACACTTAAAAAAGGAGAAGATGGCGAAGTTCTGGCAACAATAAAATGTGAAACCGGCAACAGCGCCGAAGGCATTGAAATAACAGCAACCATTAAAAAGGGAAAGAAAATAATAGAAATTGCAAATCCCACCGCTATAACGGATATTAATGGACAAGCCTCCTTTGTCATTACCGCAAAGAAAAAAGGAAAGGCTATGGTAGAATTTAGCGCGGATGGTATTGTCGAAAAATTGAAGGTAAAAGTTAATTAGGATGCCTTTGGCGGCGACTTTTTATATACACTGCAAATGCCGGCGAAAAACAACCCCCAGCGCCCCCTTTATTAACTTACCGTGTTCCACAAATATTACTGGACAAACAAAGACCGATAAGCTAAACTGGGGGACATGAGGCAAAATAAAAACAACATTACAGAAAAACCCCGCATAAACAGGGGAAAGGGGAATAGCGAGAAACAAGAACAGTCATTGGATTCAGAAGAGTCCAGGATAGAGTGCCGTTTAGAGGAGCTT
>VGXV01000104.1 GCA_016873165.1 Planctomycetota bacterium
ACTTCGTTTAGAATGACTAATATGAAGGAGTCGAAATAACAATTACAGACGAAAATTTAATTTTGCAATTTGCATTTTACACTTCCGAATCGTTCGGGTTAGGTTGTTAGTGCATCGGTTCAGTATCCATTGTTTCCCGTGGCACCCGTTTCAATTCCCACACAGCGCCGGTAGGGTCAGGGCAATGAGTTAGCAAGGTATGCTCGCTTGTTTGCCAGGGGAGTTTGGCGCCATATCGTAATGCCAGGGCATCCCTGGAAAGCACGGCATAAGCGCTGTCACACAATCCTTTGGGTGTAAATCCTGTCAACGGGAAGGTATCACCTTCTTTATAATAATTACAACTCCCTTTTTTTACAACCGTAGCAAATACCTTGAAACTGGAACTCTTACATTTCACAAATAGACCTCCGCAATGTACTGAAATACTTTTTTAATTTAAATCAATTGTAATGATTATATTTTATATACTGAATCTATTTCAAGGAAAAACCCAAAATCCCGGTCATCTCATATCGTATTGTATGGAATGGATTTTCATACCTGCTTGCTTATTGCTGGAAAATATATGTTTCTGAAAAAGGTTGCATTTTAGGCATTGTTCTTATAATATTTGTAATTTTAAAAAACCATTTTTCGTCCAGGCAGACTTTCTTAAATATTTTTGATACAGAAATAAGGAGATGACATGACAGTGCAAAAAGCTACCAATATTAAATGGCATCATGGCAAGATTACAAAAGAGGACAGAACAAAACTGATGAAACAGAAGGGAGTGACCATATGGCTGACAGGCCTGTCAGGATCAGGAAAGTCAACCATTGCCGTTGAGCTTGAGCATGCGCTCCTTGAGAACAAACATCAGGCATACATACTCGACGGCGACAACATACGTCACGGCCTGAATAAGAATCTTGGCTTCTCACCCGAAGACCGGTCTGAAAATATTCGCCGCATCGGCGAGGTTGCAAAGTTGTTTACCGATGCAAATATAATAACCATAACTGCGTTCATATCGCCTTACAGACAGGACAGGGATAATGCCAGGAAACTGCAAAAAGAAGGGGAATTTATCGAGATATATGTGAAATGCCCCTTAGATGTTTGTGAACAACGCGATACAAAAGGGCTTTATAAAAAGGCGCGCGCAGGAGAAGTCAAGGAGTTTACCGGCATATCAGCACCGTATGAAGAGCCTGTAAATCCGGAATTGACGATTGATACATCAAAGATGTCAATTGAGGAATCCACCAGGGCGATACTCAATTATCTTGAACAAAAAGGATATGTGAAGTTTTCGTGACAGGTGTTAATATATTGTTTCTTCTATGATTAAACAATTAGAGGACTTTTTTGAAGAATATGGACACGCAGTGGGATAATTTTCCGGTTGAAGCCATTGATGTCCACCCTTACAGCGGCACATTTTCAGCCTATTACGCATTAACTGGTTAGGCCATGCGTTAAAATAAGAAAAAAGGGCTTCACTGATTGAAGCGAAGGCTTCCTGACGCTCAGTCACATTCTTTGCTTTTTTTAATGATTCGTCCCCATCGAGGATGTGCTGCATCATATGTTGGCCTGACCCGTCTTGTTCTGTCTGAATGCCCTGACTGGCGGCATCGATTAAGTTTTGAGCTAAGCCGGAGATTTCGTTTGCCCCGCCTCTTACCATGTAACTATAGATATATTGATAACCCAGCAAGACAGATTGAAAATGTATATAGGTCTTCTTTTCTATGGTAATTACCGTATTATGGTTATGCTCATGTCCTTCATGTGCGAATACCGTAATAGAGAAACCAAAGAAAGAAAATAAAAGTAATAGGGGTGCATTTCTGAAATAATTAATTTTTAACACATTAAACGCCTTGACGATTTCATATAGTTAGTTTTTTTGCACTTTTCTATACAGACTGAGTTCTCTCAGGATATATTTACCGTAACATTCCTGATCCCTTCCCTAATCCCTTGATTATTCTTGCAGAAAAGGGCGGTTGATTTTGATTTGAAAGGCCTCGTGGTTGCGTTGATCTCAGCAGCAGAATGACCGCCGTTAAAGGTATTTAACCATTACTTTGTCGTTCGATAGTAACGTTTTGAGGGTATATCCTAACGACAAAGCTCAGCGGCTGTCACGGCTTTTTGTGCCAGTCCGCTGGAGCGATTTATTAAGCGATTTTTTTATTTTTACAGAATCTAAATATAAAGTGTCAGGGCATATGTCCTGCTCATGTGGCCATACTACAGTTCCATATGCCGCCCTCGCCTGTTGAAAATAAATTTTGTCTTTCAACTCAGTGAATACACCGAAACTAAGCAAAGGACTGCAATCATATACCCCAACTTCCCCATTGGAAAATGTTATCTCAAGTTTATAGTCGTTCCTTGCCTTTACTGCTTTTACTCTTGGATTCATAATTTACCTCAATGGATCAATTTTAAACGGCTGCTGTCCGCTAACTGCCAAATCCCAGTCAGCCATAAGTTCATCTTTATGAATTTCAATCCAAGCCAAAACCAATCGCATTTTGGCTGGAGGCAATTCTCCGTCAAGAAGTTCACCATTAGGGATTGAAATAACAGCTTCGCTATCCTGATATTTTACATGAATATGTGGACGTTTATGCTTTCTGTTATCAATAAAATAGAGCGATACAACTATGCCAAAAAACATTGATATTGTTGGCATATATATTTCCTTATATTAATAGCCGAACGCTTAAACTGTGCGGCAGGCGATAGGCTGTCCGCACGAGTGATTTGTTATGCCCTGTCAGATTCGTTGAGAACGACAGCAGGAAATGCACTTGCATCCGCCACATTTTCTATGATTAAAATGTACAACTCAATCACAGAATTGTCAATTATTATATTGATTTATGTATGCCTCACCGGTTCTTCTGGGGTGGTTAGCTATCCAAGAGTTATAGAAAGAGAAATGCGTTTCATAGTGGTGGGTGTGAATAAATGGTTCCCATGTACTACATAAATCATCTTCGTTTCTAATGTCGATAATTTCCGTTTGCTCCATTACTCTCTGGCTTACATCACCCCAAGCGGATTTCATTAAATCAATTGCACTAACATCTGACTGTGGTGCACTGTAACCAAAGATAGTGATCATAAAAGCACTTTGTAAATGCTGATTCAGCTCTTTACACTGCGAAAAAATTCATTGAAGTTGTTGTTATAAAAATGACCTATACTATTTAATAGGCATCTCCCAAAAGATGTACATTTCCAATTCTGACATGTTTGAGTCCTGCGCCTCTTGCGATATCCTGACAGCGTAAGGCGTGCATGCGGGAGGTTGTGGGCAGGTCATCCATGTAGAAGTGCGGATAAAAAGCCAACAATGAATAGGGGATGTTTCTATCGAGTGAGGCGATGAATTTCGCTAAGTATTCAACTTCTTGTTCGTCTACGTAGCCTGGAACCAACAGTGTGCTTGCCACAAGAAATGGAGGAACTGGCCTTTTTTTAATATAAAAGGAAAGCCTTTCGAAATTTTCTAACGTCCTTTTATTGGTTACTCCGCAGAGCGCTCTATTAAGCCCCTCATCGTATGCTTTTAAGTCGAACTTTATACATCCTCCGGATTTTAATGAAATATCTGCCATTTACTTATCATAATACAAACGAGTTGGGAAATAATGTAAAAGTGAAAGGAAAAAAAAGGGAAATGGAGGAAAAATAAAACCCAAATTCGTTTTTGACTAAATTAGGCCTTCGGTAACTTATATTTGTCGCAAAAGATATTATTATGAAATTGGTGGATTCGGCTTATCGGCCTTAATCCACCCTACGCATTGCGTATAATTTCCGGGTAATTGAAACTACCCTATACGTCACATTAACTAACCACTTTTTTGCACCCACATTCCTCACCCATTGGGCACTTATCGCACTTTCGTTTCTTACAAAAATCCTTTCCGAGTCTTAAAAGCGCGGCCTCGAAGTCAGAGAAGTCCTTGCCTTTGATTGTATGCGCTAACCAGATCTTTTTGAGCGCACTTAAAGGTTCTTCCGTTTGACTAATAAAACCCAGATTTCTGGCCGCAAGGATTACCAATTCGGACGGGAACGGGTTTGCCCTTTTCCATACAGAACGGAGTTCTCTCAGGAATATATTTACCGTAACGTCCCCGATTCCCTTCCCTAATCCCTTCAATAAGTCTTCCAGGTCATCTTCGTCATCTGCCATTTCATGAAGTTTATTCAAATCACCATGATAAAATTTCTTTAAATCCTTCATGATTTCCAGCAGTTTTGTCGCAGTGGAGAAGTCGTAGCGTGCGTATCCCCCGTCGTCCAGTATCCTCACAAGCCCATCCCAGCCGGTCTCAAGAATCTTTTCAGGCGAAAGGACACCATGCCTCTCGAATTCCTTGTAAGTCTTTATGGCAATGTTTGTGCCTATCCGTGCGCCAAATAACTTCGAGGCAAGGAACCACTTGAATATTTCTGTAGAAATCCCTTTGGAGAGATCAATCCCAAGCTCCTCAGAGAATCTCCCGCCAAGCACAGAAATGAGTTTCTTAATCGTATTTTTCACATTTTCCATATAATATCTACAAATTGATAACAGTTTGGTTTTTTGAAAAACACCATGCATGTATTCATTGTATTTACAGATAGGGGTAGGAAAGGCTTTCGCCTCTCCTCCCTCCGAACCGTACAGGCGGGTCTCCCGCATACGGCTCTCCAGTCAGTGGTTACCCCTGCGGGATTGACTGACTAATGCTTGGGCTGTGGTTAACGTGAACAACCCAAGATTAGCAAAGTATGCATTTGGCCATCTCTGGTGGTCTGCACCTCGGCCTCTTCCTTTACCTCCCCGACGTTTTCTCA
>VGXV01000105.1 GCA_016873165.1 Planctomycetota bacterium
TTCTATAGGTTGTAGGGATGGTCTTGCCATTTTTTGTCAAAAAAATCGGGTAATGTGCTGCACATTACCCATCGCATGACAATTCTCCTATTTCTCCTATAATTCCACACCATTCCTTCCCATTTCCCTTCCATTGTTTCTTAATTTTACTAAAAAGAGTTGTAATTCCTTTCGTTTTTAGCTATGCTGGACACCTCATGGTAAAAAGCAATTTCCTATCATCTTTAGAATTGAATTAGGTAAAATCATGGGGGCTTCATTCCTTTGCTTCAGCGGAGTATCGCCTGGAAATACTTCAGACCAACTCACTCTGAGAATGGAAATTGTAGACACCGCCACCACCCTTATCGATACAATTGAACATACTTTTAAGGGCGATGAGAATATGAAAGGTGTTGCAGGCGATATAGCAATAAAAATCAGGGATAAAATTAATGCAAAACGGAGGTTATAACTATGATAGATGAAAAATCCGTGAAAAGAAAGGTATTAAACAATTTAATCCGCTTGTTAAAAATCAGTTCTTTTAATTCTTTTTTTATATGGTTGTTTATTTTATTCTTTTTATTACAATCAAATGCATTTGCACAGTATTACAATACCAATGACCGTGCAGAGGTAACTCTTACGATAGAACCGTCTTCTTATAGCATCACTACTGACCAAACAGTTGACATAACAGGAACAGTAACATTAACCCCCGATGATGAAACAACACAAAACAACTTTCTGAATGAAAAGTTAAAACTGATTCGCATAAACCCGGACGGAGAGTATGATGATGTAATCGTGACGCAGCCTTTTATCAATGAAGAGCAGCTTCAGTACAAGTATGAAGGTGTTAAACTGCCTGATAATGGCGTATGGAAAGTATTAGTTTGTTCTGAAAACAGCGATACTTTCGTAAAAGAAAATTCTGATACTATTGAGATTGAGGCGAAAAAGCCGGCTCAGCAGTTAGCCGGTTATTCCATTCTCATAGAAGGCCGTGTTTCCGGAGATGCCGGCATAGACTCTCATAATCTAACGGCAAACTATGTTTACAACAAGCTTCTTAACAGAGGATTTGAAGAGGACGATATTTATTACTTTAATTTCGATGATACGCAAAATGGAGTAGATGAAAAACCTACGAAAAAAGGAATATTAAATGCAATAAAGGTATGGGGTAGCGAAAAGATGAACGAGACCCCGGCGCCTTTGTATATCATATACGTTGGTCATGGAAAAAAGGAGACACTTTTTATTTATCCCGACACCATCAATGCCTCTGAACTTTCGGATGCATTGAATAATCTCGAATCACAATTAAACACAAACGCAGCAGAAGAAGCTATAGTGGTTGTTTTGGGTGCTAACCGTTCCGGAAGCTTTGTGAATGCACTATCGAAAAGTGGCGCAAAACGCATTATTATTGCCAGTTCTGATACAGAAGAGGTTGCGTATAAAGGTCCTTTAGCGCCTGATGAGAAAATACGGCATGGTGATTATTTCTTGTATGAATTTTTTAAATACACTGATAAAGGGTGGAGCATAAAAAAAGGATATGAAAAAGCCGCTGAAAAAATCGCTACATTTACAGAAAATGAAAACGGCAATGGACTGAACAATGCCAGCGCAGGAAACGGGCAATATTTTGATAAGACCGCACAACATCCCCTGCTTGAGGATAATGGAGACGGAATAGGAACATTTAAGTCCCTTTCTTCTACCGAGGGCGAAGATGGCGCAATTTCATCTAATTTGGTAATAGGTGTGGAAACT
Organism: Planctomycetota bacterium; assembly: GCA_016873165.1. GTDB lineage: Bacteria > Planctomycetota > Brocadiia > Brocadiales > Brocadiaceae > Kuenenia. The sequence goes on from VGXV01000105.1 coordinate 1,765, forward strand.
CCTACTTCTTTGCTTGAATTAACGGAAGTCACGGATATTATTAGCCTGGAGTCAGGAACTTCTACCCCGGAACTATTTGCAAAGGTAAATGACATAGCAAAGGTAGACACAGCCTGGATAGAAATTGTATCACCAAATACCAGTTTAACAAACGATGCGGATACTACAGAACAACAAATAATACAGTTACCCGGATTTAGCTATAATGATTTTGATGAATCAGAGGATAAATATATTTGGAATAACTTTATTGGTAATGAAAATTTTGATAATTTTTCTATGGCGGGGAAATACGAAATTTTTTATTTTGCCAGGAATAAGGACACTGGCGAAATTACATCCCTTATGGAATCAGAAGTATACAAAAATAAAGAGGGGAATACCCCCCCAACATCTCCAGATGTTATTTCGCCTACGGGTGGAATAGAAACAGCGGTGGCGTGGACATTCGACTGGGAAGACAGCGCCGACCCTGACGCCTCTGAGGAATCATCCGAAGGAAGCAAAAACGCTGCATCGCTGACTGAAGGGATAACCTACACCTTTACCATTTCACAAAGCAGTACATTTGACAGCATATATTACCGGCAAAAGGGATTGACCGACAGCATTGCCACAGTAGATAAAACTGCAAAATTATATGACGGAGAAACCTATTACTGGAGGATACTGGCAAGTGATGCAGACGGAGGAGTAACTATTGGAAATGCAGGCAGTTTTATGTCTAAATTTACAAACTATCCTGGTTTTATCAAAGGATTTATTTTTAACGGCAATTCTAATGAAAAAATCAATGGGGCAACAGTTAGCGTAAGTGGAACGGAAGGCTCTTACAGCACAGCAAAAAGCGGCTCCTATTTTTTACAACTACTCTCCGGCACATACACGGTTTCTGTGGATGCAACAGGGTATGAGGCAAAAAGCAGCAAGGTATACGTAAAAGCGCTCGATGCGACCACTCGAAATATAGGACTGGATACGGCGAGTACACAACCGGCAAGTGTTTCTGGCAAAATAAAGGATTATAAGACAAAAAAACTGCTGGAAGAAGTAACAATTACTGTTAAAAAAGCTGACTTTTCAAAAACAACAACTTCCGATAGTAACGGCAACTACTCAATCACTGATTTGGAATCAGGCAGGTATAAACTTACAGCCGAGAAAAACGGTTATAAGAAATACAAAAAAAACATAAAACTAAAAGCCGGGCAAAACAAAGAAATAAATATTAAACTGAGTAAAGCCAAATGAGATTTCAAATTGGTTTGTCCCCCGATGGCGGAAGCTGGGGATTGAATAAAGTTGTATTCACCATAGAGGCGCAGAGAATTAAATAATGAATGTCGAATGACAAGAAAATGCTTAATAATAATACAAAGAGAAAAGGAGGTATCTAAGCTAAAACATCGGGAACATAAGCCCATGTTAGAACCCCATATCCAAAAACATCTCGATGGAATTTGATGACAGAATAAACGGAGAACCCAATAAATATGTTGTGCAAATGCAATTCTTTGGAATTCAAGGGAAGGCACTATGATCGCCAATATTGTTGCTATAGTGGTTGTTAACCAAATAAATAAGACTATAGATTGAAAAATAAAACTCTTTACCATAAAATTCTTTAAAAACGCTCAAAATGCGAATTTATTTTAAAGAAAAAGTTTCATTAGAGCTATCAATAGAAGGTAAGCCAAATAAGTTCTGAATTGGTCTCTTATTTGACCTTTGATAAGTTTTTATTTGTGTGCATTAAAAAGCCACACAACGTGTATTCGGTAATGGAAATTTATTTATGTGTTCGGTTACCTATCTAAACGATAACCGTAATCTTTGCAACTTTTCAGTTCGTCAACTTACCCCTTAATTGTGGCTAAAATATTTTATTGACAGAATATTCCTGATCTGATAACATTTTTACTGGAATTGCCCAAAACTCGAATTGTCACCGTATGGTGTGCGTGTCTTTTATGACTAGAGTTTTGGGTTTTTTATTTTCTAGGCCATACCTGCATATAAATTTCACGACATTTTATAATATCCCGGTATACCTTACTATCAGACTTTTCACTAAAACTCCTTTTAACGGCTCCTGAAACCATATCCGCTAACTGTAAAAGATTGTTACGCCTGGAATCTTGTAGCTTTATCTTTTTAATATAACCACCACTTATTTTCTTCCTTAAGTAACTACTAAGCTCGTTTCTGAAATCTTTACTACCGCTCCCGTCTATAATTATTGTGGCATCATGTAAATGCGTTTTTGCATTTTGAAACACTAAGCCACTTGCGTACTTGTAAAATGATTCTTTATATCCAAATCCCTCCCCATATAACTTTTCCTTATTTATTACAATTGCAAAATAAAAGAAATTATAAGCTATAACAGAAAATAAAAATCGTTCTCGAATTTCTTTGTTGCATTTATTAAATTTCATCTCATAGAATGGGTTAAGTCCCAGTTCGTGTTTTAATAAGTTTACACGTCTGTCTAACGCCTCAGCTTCTTCGTTTTCTTCAAATACTACCAAGGTAACTACAAAGTATTTACTAGACCCACTATCCAATTTTAGACCTGGATCCCCTGATTCATCCACAAAAACAAGAATTGAATTTCTCCCTTAATTTATTTTTGGTCTTTTGCTGTATGCCAGTATAGAACAAAAAAAGGCTAATCGCAGAAGGTTATGGCTTCCACAATCAGCCTTTTACATGGATGTTTCCATCCACAGTTTAATCACCGTCCCGTATGACCATAACTCATAACAGGTAATAGGTTATTTTCCCGGTATTCTAACAACTTTACTCCACTTGTCAAAACCCAAATACGTCTAATTACCTTCCTAAAATCAAAAGTAATCGCCAAAAAGCCTAGCAAAACACACGTTTTTGACACTCGGATTGAGTTCATCGCCCTAAACCCCTTCCGGCAATTCCAAATCGCTTCCCTTTATTGCCCTCAAGGATCTCTGCCCGATACTCCGTTACGATTCTTGAAATCTCAATATCAAACACTTGGCGTGATTCGTAACCCACCTCCTTATATTTCCCGCCCGGCAACTT
>VGXV01000106.1 GCA_016873165.1 Planctomycetota bacterium
TTATCCATGCAGCTTTTCTCCAGTAAAGGAGAAAGTATAGTACCAGGATCAGGCAGGAAAGGGAAAATACAAAGGGCGTATATTTTTCATGGATAAAAGTTAACATTACAGTATCCTTGCGGGTTCAAGTTTGTAATCTGAAATTCCTAGTATTTTGTGAATTTTGTAAATAGTTTCGTTTGTGTCTGTTATGACTGCAATATATTATCACGTAATAAGATGCAATACAATTTTAATTCTGACAATTCTGGTGAGTCCGTTTTATTCCGTTGGAATTGACTACAATTTGACTACAGATTAGCAAACAATAAAAGTTAAATTTTTTTTAAATGCATAAGCATTTTTTTTATTTAAAACAAATTTTTTATTTGACATTTATATTAATATTTAGTAAATACTCGTTGCATTTAGTTGATAGATAGAATCAGTATCTTTAAAGGCTATTTTTAAAATAGTACGGCAAAGGGCTGAATGGGATCGCAAAAACATGCGTTCTCATTCAGCCCTTTTTTTTGATTTTTTCGAGATGTTTATAAATTTTTTTAATTTCTTTGTTCTATCATTCAGACATTCAATTTTATTCATTCTATATGGAACTAAAAGCAATGCAAAATATGAAACATTCTTGTTACTTATGTGGCACTGTTTATCCTGCGTCTGTACGTTTTTGCGCAATCTGTCTTGAGCAAAACACGATGCTTCCCGTTCCATGTGCGAATGAAAAAATACATTACGTAAGGGGGGATCGCAAAGGTATTGTTTCTATCGCTTCTATTCGTGAACAGGAATTGAAAGGCAGACACATTTCAAATTACAACTATCTTGGATTACTGCCTGCTGTATGGCGTGGTCTGCTTTACGGCGGCGCAGGGTCTGGGAAAAGTACGTATGCGCTGAATTTTGCTAAGGCATACAAAGAAAAGGTTCTTTACGTGAGTGCGGAAGAAGGGGTGATGTCTGAGACGATAAAGCGGCGCATTGTCGCCAACGAAATTACAGGGGATATTTACCTGACTGATTCAAAACTCAGATGGGAGATCGAAGAAGATTTTGAAAAAATAAAGCCTGCTCTCGTGATTGTTGATAGCGTGCAAGCGTTGCTGGATGACGCCCTTGACTTGCGCCTGCCGTGTGCGCAACTTTGGGTATGTCAAGTCAACAAAGATAAAACTTTCAAGGGGAATAGCTCTTTATCGCATTATGTTGATATCGTCCTGAAGATGGACGAGGGAAATTTACATATAGAGAAAAACAGATATGGGCATTCTGGAATTTCAATATCAATCTGGAGGTGTAACGATGAATAATCAGCAATTAACGTGTATTTTTTGTTTACAGAAAACCGCTGTACTGAAGTTTGATAAACATTCAAAACCATACGTAAAATGTTGCATGTGCTTTCAAAGAGTCTTTATGCAGGGTGCGCATTCACTGCGGGGATATGTAGCGTTATCAGAGCTTTTAGGTTCATTAGAGAAAGAACAGCTACGGGAGTATTACAACAAGGCAAATATCGCTCTTGGTTCTTTATACGAGAAAAATTCGGAAGTAAAAAATTACGTTGATCAAGATTCCAGCTTAGCTGTTTTAAAAGAGGTGCAATATGCTTAAAAATTTGAAAAACACATATGATTTAATTAGCAAACATTTCCCTAATCAAAAGGCAGAAATTGACGGACTTGTTGAAGAAAAGAAAGAAGAATATTTAAAGTTTGCTGAACCTTTCATCAACAATGCTATAAAACACATGAGACAGACTGCGGGTACTACTTCAAGTGTAAAAGAGTCTTTCATATCAAAAATTTCAGGTGAAACAAGTTCGGCAGATTTAGGAAAATATCACGCAAAAGGGAGAAATCAATTTTATGCGGATCTTGTAAGAGCGAAGAATGTATACGAAAAGATTGTAAAAACAATTCCCAAGAGACTTGAAAAAGACGTGCTTGACGCATACCGGGACGGTTACGAACAGGCTGAATTTGAGTATCTATCAGAACAATCAAAACGGAAAAACAAGTGGATGGTATATGCAATCATAGCCGGAATAGGCTTTGTCGGCGGGGTATATGTTAGGTCAATATTCATCTCAAAGAAATAGAGAGAAATAAAAAAGCCTTATAAGTCAAGTTTTAGCAGGCAAGACCTATAAGGCTTACAAAAAGAAACATGAGCGACAGTATATCAAATAACATAAACAGATCAAGTACAAAACCAGGCAGAAACCATCATAGAGATGCAAAAAGGTTCTTTGAAAATTTCGGTGTGAAGGTTCTGTCAAACAAAAACGGACAATACATGGGATATTGTCCATGCTGTAAGGACAATAGTCAGATCATTTTTATTTCAACTCAGACGGGGCGTATTATTGTCACAAATGCAGCATAAAAGGCAATCCCTTCACATTTTTGAGGGATTTTACCGGTGTGAATGAAGTTGAAAGAGGCAAGATACTTTTTGAATATGGGTTCAGTAATGGCAACGGGAAAAAACGGGTTATCGCAACGTATGATTACCTTGAATTAAACGGCAAACTGATTCACCAGACAGTCAGGTACGAACCGAAAGGTTTTGCGCAAAGACGCCCTGATGGCAACGGCGGTTGGATATGGAATCTGAAAGGGATAACGCCAGTCTTGTACCGTCTGCAAGAAGTGGCAAAGGCTGATACAGTGCTCATTGTCGAGGGTGAGAAGGATGTTGAGTCCATAAGACGGGCAAACTGGAAAATAACAGCGACAACCAACCCTATGGGTGCTGAAAAGTGGCGGGAGAATTACAACGAATACCTTAGAAACAAGAGTATTTTTATCGTGCCTGATAATGATGAAAAAGGCTTAAATCATGCGTATAACGTTGCTGAAAGCGTTTGTAGAGTAGCAAAAGAGGTTAGGGTTGTTAAATTTCCAAGAGAGTTGAATGGTAAGTCTGTAAAGGACATTACAAATTTCATTGAAGCGGGCGGGACGGAAAATAAATTCAACGAATATGTCATTGGTGCGGAAGTTTACAAGCCTGTTTCAACGGAAAAACAAGACTGGTTTCAGGCGTGGAATACAAAATATGCATTAGTGCAGATAAAATCGAATGTGGCGGTGCTGAATACAGAATCAGACGAATTATCGTTAATCGGAACACGGGCATTTAAGACCCTTACCGAAAACGAAACAATTTCCGTAACTGATGCACATGGCAATGAAAAGAAAATACAGAAAAGCAGGCTATGGCTGACACACCCGGAGAGAAGAACGTTTCAGGGGATAGAATTCAATTCCAAAGGGGTTTCTCATGGATTTTACAACCTTTGGAAAGGTTTCAAAGTAACGTCAAACGCCAAAGGCGATTTCACGTTGTTCAGGGAACACGTAGAAACGAATATTTGTAATGAAAACCCTGAATTAATTAGCTTTTTCTGGAACTGGTGGGCGTGTATTTTCCAGCATGCGCATATCAAGCAGGGAACAATGCTTGTGATGCAAGGCGGCAAGGGGACGGGAAAAACGATAACAGGAAAGATATTCGGAAAGCTGTTACAGCCGTATTATAAGATAGCAAACACCGACAGATATATTTCCGAGCGGTTCAATGCTCATCTGACCGATTGTTTATTGTTGCAATGTGAGGAAGCCTTTTACGCGGGCAATCCAAAGATTTCAAGCATAATAAAAGACCTGATTACGAATGAAAACATAATGATTGAAATGAAGGGATATGAACCCATCATGGTAAAAAACTTCACACGATTTTACGTGACTTCTAATCACGATAGGGTAGTTCCGGCAGAGCTTGACGAAAGACGGTTTTTTATACTTGAAATAACAAATAAAAAGAAAGGTGATTGCCTGTTTTTTGACAGTATGCTGAAACAACTTGATAACGGCGGGTATCAAGGTTTAATGCATTTCCTGATGACATATCCGTGTAATTTGCGCTTGCCTGTCCCTAATACTGAAGCGTTGGCGACACAGAAACGGCTTAATGCCGATATGGAAACGGAGTTTATCGTTGAGTTGATGCAAAGAAGCGGGCTTAAAAACTTTGAAATACCGATAAGCATGCGTGATAAATACACAATAAAAGACCGTAATACATGGGATGATGACGACTGGTATCGGATACGTACCGATGACTTGAAAAATGCATTTCTTTGCTATTGTGAAAAGATGAAATCAAATTGTTACAACTTGCAAAACTGTGAAACAAAGCTGGGCGTGAAATTAAGGAATTTATTATCAAATACAAGGAAAAGGCGGTTAGGAACTGAACAAGATAGATTTAACGTCTATGAGTTACCGCCGAGAAAATTAGCTCTAAAGGAATTTGAGGAAAAAACAGGTATTTTTATCGAAAAAGACTAAAGAGGTGTGACAGGGTGACAGGGGTGTGACAGGTATAAGTCCTTGTGGCTCAAGGGTCTGTCATGGCTGTCATAGCAAAATTCAACTCACGGACAATTTAATTATTTTACTCTATATTACTATTTAGTATGACAGGTATGACAGCCATGACAGTATATTATTAACATTATTTTGTTAAAGAATGCGTCTGAAAAAATATTTTTAAGTCGTAAGTCGAGTCGGCCACAACTTATGACTTTTCAATGCTTTGCGACAAATATTTGCACTTGATTTTGTTCGTTACTTCCGGTA
>VGXV01000107.1 GCA_016873165.1 Planctomycetota bacterium
ATTTCTTGTCCGTCTTTGAGTGTGGATAGGCAAATGGGATGGTTTCAATGCCCTCTGACTGGAATATCTCCATCAATGCCTGATTATTACTACAATCCCCTTGAATAACACTAATAACCTTTTTGATTGAGTATTTCCTGGTAGCCGAATAGATGCCCTTGATCCAGGCGCAGGTATTTCTTGGGAGACCAGCCGATTCGGCGTCTTCCACCATTTTATAAGAAGACGGGTCGCAGACAAAAATATTATTCAGGTCTATCGGTATATACCCGGCAGAAAAGACGATCTCGATGGGAATTGTTGAGGTAATCCCAACAATCCTGTCCACGGGGAGGTCCTCCATAATGGGGAGCGTCGGGAGCAGATTGTCATTGAATTTTAAAGCCATGAAAAAATTATAACAACTCCATCCGGAAAATAAAAACGTATTTAATCCATTCGTATTTGAGAATTATAGTACGTGCTATGAAACGTAATCACACCAAATGTCTTGGTTCAATCGAAGACGATCGAACCAGCGAAAGAGCGGGATTAAAAACCCGCTCTCGATGTCCCCCGTTAGTCATACAACAAGAGAATTACTTGATTATCTTTCCGGAACAGCGTAAAATGTTACTGAATTAAGGAGATATAATATAGATAATAGTTTTCCTAAATGATGTAAAATATTACGATATTTGGGATGTCTTATTATGTAGTTATACGGAAATGAAAAACTCCTAAATAACTGCCGTTAAAGGAAAAAGACAAATTGCCCTTTGTGTCTCGCTCTTCTGAATTCTGTCAGTTCAGAGGGAAAAAATGCAATTAACGCTATTTAAAGAAGAAATAGGACTTAAAACAAGAGAAAATTCCATTGCTAATAAAATCATGGAGGAAGATAGAGTTTTTCATGATTGGTATAGATTTGTTTTATCGTTCCCACCACATCTGGTTAGAGAATATATAAAAAAATTTCGGTTAGGTAAGATTGACACTTTATTAGATCCATTTTGTGGAACTGGAACAACATTAGTTGAAGCAAAATTGAATAGCGTCCCTAGTCTTGGTTGCGAAGCCAATGCAATGGCATTTCTAGCAAGCAAAACAAAGATAAACTGGGAAATTGATCCTGAGAAGCTAATAAATACAGCAAAAAAGATCGAAACAGATGCAACCTCTATTGAAAAGGTTCAACATATCAATGAAACATATCGGCTCAATGAGGAGCAGAAGAAATTAATATTGAAAGATTCAATTGACGAATTACCCCTTTCAAAAGCATTGCTTTTGTGTGATTTGATAAAGAAATCTAAGCATGAAGAATTGAAGGGTCATTTATTATTGGCGCTGGCTAAAATACTTGTTTATTCGATCAGTAATCTTCATTTCGGTCCAGAAGTGGGCGTAAGAAAGAGTAAAAAGAAAGATTACCCTGTATATTTAATTTGGTTAAACCAGGTAATATCTATCGCTTCCGATATAAAAAAAACAAATTGTAATCGTACTGTATCAAGAGTGTTTAACATAGATTCAAGAGATATTTCAGATTACATCGAAAAATCCTCTGTTAGTGCTGTATTTACCTCGCCCCCATACCCCAACGAAAAGGATTATACAAGAACAACTAGGTTAGAATCAGTAATTCTAGGATTAATAAGAAGCAAGGAAGAGTTAAAAAATTTAAAATTCAATCTTCTTCGTTCTAACACAAGAAATGTATATAAAGTAGATAATGACGAAGAATATATAAAAAATAATTCTAGAATTATTGAATTAGCGGATACTATAGAGAAAAAAAGAATAGCATTAGGAAAAACCTCTGGATTTGAGAAATTATATCCAAGAGTGGTTAAGCTCTATTTCGGCGGCATGGCACGACATTTGGCTCAATTAAGAATGTGCCTAAAACCTGGGGCAATACTTGGATACGTTATCGGGGATCAGGCTTCCTATTTTCAAGTTTTAATTCAAACAGGAAGCATCTTGGAAGATATTGCGAGGGAATTGGGGTATAAGATAATATCCTTAGATCTTTTCCGCACAAGATTGGCGACCGCGACAAAAAAACAAATGAGGGAGGAAGTTCTGGTGCTTGAATGGCCAGGTTAATTTATGAGAAATGGGAAGGCAAAAAATCGTTATTCTGTAATTATTGAGAAAATATTTTTCAATTATTATAAACCAGGTATCAAGGAATTTAGCTTCGATAGACAAGAAATAATTCAAACAGCCAAAAAGTTGAAAATTGAATTGCCAAAGAATATAGGAGATATACTTTATAGTTTTAGGTATCGCGCAAATTTGCCTGAAAAAATCGTAACCACTGTATCTGAGGGATTAAGCTGGATAATCAGACCAGTTGGGCAGGCTAAATACAAATTTTGTTTGGTTTCACTACCCAGAATTTTACCGGGTTCTTTGCTTTCTGAGACGAAAATACCTGATTCTACTCCAGGAATTATTTCAAAATATGCTCTTAATGATGAGCAAGGATTATTAGCAAAATTAAGGTATAATCGTTTGATCGATATTTTTACTGGTGTTACTTGTTACTCTCTACAAAATCATTTAAGAACAAATATTGAAGGAGTAGGACAAGTTGAAACAGACGAATTGTATGTTGGAATTGACCAGCGGGGTATTCAGTATATTATTCCAGTCCAGGCAAAAGGGGGAACTGACAAAATAGGAATTGTTCAAATCGAACAAGATTTTTTAATGTGCGAAAACAAGTTCCAAGATTTAGTATGTAAACCAATTGCAGCCCAGTTTATAGAAAATAATAAAATAGCATTGTTTTTATTTGAAAAAACTGATCAAAATATCAGTGTTTCCATGGAAAAACATTATCGGTTAGTCAATCCCGACGAGGTATCTAAAGAAGAATTATTAATGTACAGAACTCGTTTAGATGAAAAATAAGAAATACTCAAAAATATTCCGTATAAATAAGCGAAACGAGATGACTTGCTTTTGTCATCACGTCCTTTGCTTGCGTAAAAGACGCGCCAATCGGCGTGTAAGCACGCCTCAAAAGCAGCATAGCTCATTAGGAGCAAGAAGAAGGAGTGCCCATCTTAAATAATAAATATTGATATTTTTATTGCATTATTATGATGATTTCTAATCAATTATTTAAGATATAGCCCCTCACAACTCACAGATTCTTACCATTAAAACTCTTTTTCGGCATCTTCCACCAATTCTAATTTATCATAGAGTTCATCAATTTGTTCAGTAGGGAACGTTTCTTTCCAGTGTGAAGAAAGCAGTAACTCCGTCTTTTCATCAGAAATCACTTGGCTTGTAGCTAATTCCTTCACCAGTAGTTCAAATCTTAGGCTCAAAGCGATGAGCATATGAGCCATAGCACTCTGGATATTTCCTGCGGCTAGATTAAGGTTACTCTCTTTAAGATCGGGTGGGAAAAAGCTGACTATACGTTTGAAATATTCACCTTCATGGTCAAAGTGTTGAGACCAGTACATACCCCCACCAATCCTTAATTCAAAAGGCTTCTCATCAATTCCTACCCGTTTAAATTTAATTGTAGGCTCTCTTAACATTCGACTAAGCTGAACAAACTGATCTTTGGAAAGTCGGAGAAGAGCGTATCGACCAATCGCGTCAGATAGTAGTTCTTCTTTATAAGAAATTATATTGAATCTATTGTCGTTTATCTCGATGAAATCAAACTTGGGTAAAGAGTCAATCTCTCTCAATTCAATGACGTAGGATTTTTCATCCTTCCCCGCTTGAAAACTGCTAGACAACATACTAATTGATGACTCATACGTGCGTTGAATAAACGGGTCTTTAACAGTAACTCTTTCCTTTTGAAGGAGCTCTTCTATTTTATCTTCCTGGTCAGAGCCATAGATTCTAAAGTCTAGCTTAATCCCCGCCAATTTCTTTCCAGAGAAGACTCCATCGAATGAAAATGCTGAACCCGCAGTGGCATTCATTTTAAAGTCATTGATACCGATGAATTTTTGTTCCATAGTGCTTCCTCCGATGTAGGATTGTATGCTGATGAAGACCTTCTAACATGAATTATACGCTCTGGTAACTTGCTATGTACTTATTAAGGCATATAATAAAGTTTACAAGCACATTGCCAGCATAATAAGTAATCATCAAAACAATGTCAATCCTAATTTAATATTGAGAAAATTTAAGGAGATCCCGAAATAAATTCGGAATGACAGGAAAGAAGAGTAAGAGAGTCAAACCCTCATATTTCGGTTGAAAAGATATAAGGACCATCTGCGTTCCAATTTGCCAATACCAAAACCTTTCTGATTGACTTATAAATATAAGTGATATAAGATTGTGTCTGATATTTTGGTTCAGGCTGCAAACCTGAACCAGCGCAGTACGTTTGAAATTCCTAGACGTTAAAGGCAGGGGCAATTCATGAATTGCCCCTGCCTTATGATACAGGCAAAAACCCTTTAAACAACCCTAGCGCAATTTATCAAGAGACGAAATATAGCTGAGAACCGTACTTATGAAAAACCCGGAAATTATTAGCAAAAAACCTGTAACAGACGGTCTCCTGGATTACGAAAGGACTTACGAAGAATTTTCGTGGGAAGCCGTTAAAAAAGGTGTCTGCATAAGAAATAATAAGGTAAACATTGCCTATGAGGCTA
>VGXV01000108.1 GCA_016873165.1 Planctomycetota bacterium
TGTTAATGAATTCATCCTCCCCATGTTTCAATTCCTCGGATGGGACATTCATAACCTACATGCCGATGAGGTAACACCGGAAGAACGCATCTCAAAAGGACGTGTTGACTGGGCATTCAGGATTGACGGCATCCCAAAATTCTTTCTTGAGGCAAAGGCATTAAAAGTTGATCTGGATGTTGGTAAATGGGCAGAACAGGCAATAAACTATTCGTGGAACAAAGGCTGCACATGGGCTGTATTGACTGACTTTGAGGCAATAAAGGTATTTAATGCGGATGTATCAACCAGGAACCTGAAAGAAAGCCTATTCTTTGAAATCCCTGTTAACGAATATCTGTCACGTTTCGATCAACTCTGGCTTCTCTCAAAAGAGGCATTCAAAGAAGGACTCCTTGATAAAGAAGCAGAAAAATGGGGAAAGAAGGTTAAGAGAATCCCTGTTGGAGACAAGCTCTTTCATGATATGATGGAATGGCGCAACCTCTTAACAAAGCATTTTCACATTCATAATATCCTCGAACATGAAGAACTCGATGAGGGAGTCCAGAGAATCCTTGATCGTCTGGTATTCATAAGGGTTACAGAAGACAGGGATATCGAACCGAACATCCTTCTTTCTACCATACGCATTCAGCCAGAAAATAGACCGCTTGCAAAGATTCTGGCAAAGATATTCCGCAATTTTGACGAAGGTTACAACTCGAGGCTTTTTGCCCCGCATGCATCTGAAGACTGGAACATTGATAACAAACCGTTTGAAACGGTCATCAACGGTTTATACGAAACAGATGACGGCTACAGGTATGACTTCTCAGCAATTTCCAGCGATGTCCTTGGTGGTATATACGAGCAGTATCTTGGTCATATATTAAGACAGGCAAAGAAAAGGGCATCGGTAAAAAAAGAACATAAGAAAAGGAAAGAGCATGGAATTTATTACACCCCTGCTTTTATTGTGAAATACATTGTCAAAAACACACTTGGCAGAATATTGGAGGAGATACCACTGAATAAGGCAATGAATCTCAAAATATTAGACCCTGCGTGCGGCAGCGGTTCATTTCTTGTCGAGGCGCTGGACGTTATGGATAACTATCTGGAAACGCAAAGGAAACAAAAAAGCAAAGTGGGACAGATGGAGTTTGACTTTTTCAGAAAGGTGGAGATTTTAAGCAGGAACATATATGGCGTTGATTTAGACCCGCAGGCAGTTGAGATATGCCAGTTGAATCTTTTGCTCCGTACTTTAAAACGGAAGGCAATCCTTCCAAACCTTACCAAAAATATCAAATGCGGCAATTCGCTTATAAGCGGCAATCTCATGGAACTGATAAAGTACTTTGACAGACCAGAGGATAAAAGATGCATCAACTGGAACGAAGCATTCCCTGATGTTATGAAGAACGGTGGTTTCGATGTAATCATCGGAAACCCACCGTATGTGAGGATACAGACGCTGCCAAAAGATGAGGTTAAATATTTCAGTAATACGTATGAATCGGCAAGGGGTAGCTATGATATCTACCTTTTATTTATAGAACAAGCATACAGACTTTTGCGTAAGGGTGGAGTTGCAGGGTTCATATTACCTAAAAAATTTATGGTCTCAGACTATGGAGAAAAGTTACGGGAGTTATTGAGTCGTGAGCGTGGCGTATGGAAAATCGTAGATTTTGGCGATGCGCAGGTATTTGGTGAGGCAACAACATACACCATGCTTCTATTTTTGCAAAAGGTACAAAACAAAGAGGTATTTTATGTATCAGCCTCTGATTATTTGAAAAAGAACCAAAAGGCAAATTTAGATGATCTTGAAACGCAGTTTGTAAAGATAAGCCATAATAAGCTTACTTCAAAGCCCTGGAGCTTTGCGACCTCAAAATACATCAAAATTTTGGAGAGAATTGAAGAAGGGAATGTAAGATTTTGCAATGTAGTTGAAAAAATATTCCAAGGTCTTGTGACAAGTGCAGACAAAATTTACCTCTTGCAGAAAACAGATGAAAATGTAAAAGACAAGAACTTAATTCCATTGTATTCCGTAGCCTTAGAAAAAGAGGTATTTTTAGAAAAAGAAAACGTTCACCCACTTCTTAAGGGTTCTTTGGATATTCGTAGATACTATACCGAAATAATTTCTCGTTTTGTTCTTTTCCCTTACAAAGATGGAAAGCTTATTTCTCAGGAAATATTTGAAAAAACTTATCCTCATTGTTGGCAATATCTTCTCGAAAACAAGGCAACTCTTGCTGATAGAGAGAAAGGGAAGATGAAACATGCAGGTTGGTATGGCTATGTTTACCCAAAAAGCTTATCATTGTTTGAAATACCAAAACTTCTAACGCCATCCATAGCTAAACAAGCCTCATTTACCTATGACGAGAATGGCGAATATTACTTTGTCGGCAGTGGAGGAGGTGGCGGTGGCGGATATGGGATTATCTTGAAAGAGGACATTAAACTCTCGCCTCTTTACATCCTTGCCCTTTTAAATAGCAGACTGCTTGATTTTTACCTGCAAAACATCAGCAGTCCATTCAGGCACGGCTATTTTGCCTATAACAAGCAGTATGTAGAACAACTCCCCATAAAACTCCTCGATCTCTCGAATCCAATTGAAAAATCCAGGCATGACGAGCTTGTTTCCCTTGCCGACAGGATGCTCAAGCTCAATAAAGAACTTCAAAAGACATCTGAAAATACTGATAAATGGTATTCTCTAAAGAAAGAGATTGAACAAACCGATAAGCTGATTGATGAAATTGTATATGAGTTGTATGAAGTAACAGAGGAGGAGAGAAAAATTATTAATGGAAAAACAATATGAATGCAAATGAAATTAATCTTCAAACATTAACGGATAAGACATTTGCTGACCTTTGTCATGCCTTGCTTTCTGCTGTGCATGGAGCATGTTATAAAGCAGTTGCAGGAGAAGGCGGTGATTCGGGCATTGATGGCTTCATAGAGGACCGTTCAATTATTTATCAGTTTAAATATTACAAGGCCCGTCCCAGACCAGTCACCTTCTTAAAAGACATAGATAAAGTAGCTCATTTGCAGGAGCTAAAGCAGTGGATTCTTTTGATACCAGATGACCCTACTCCCAAACTATATCAATTAATTGCCAAGGAGAAAGCTATTCGCTCTTTTGGTATCGATGTTTTAGGTAAGACATGGATATTATCATTACTGGATAAGCACAAAGATATTAGAGAACGGTTTTTCCCTCCAATTGCCAAAGAGGCAACCGTAAAAAGGGTAATACACTTGACTGAATGTAATGCACAGAGGCATGAAAAAATGCTAAATGAGATTAAAGAAGAAATTAAAAGTAAAAAGCCAATTAAGGTTTCGGCAGAAAGGCCATTGAATAGTTTGACACCAGAGCATATACGAGATATATTGGATGTGATTAAAAGGATAGAAAAAGGCAGTAATAAAAAATACTCATACAGTGTGGTTCTGAAGCAGTTAAAAAATAAATATAATGTGTCAAACTGGCACTTCATTAAAGACCATAATTATGGTGAGATTATGACATGGCTTGATAGATACTATCATGGCGTCAAGAAATCATATATATCCCCATTGCAAGCGCGGAAAACTCTTCAAGGAGTTATCAAATCCCAGCAAAAGAGATTGGGATTAAACGACAGAGAATATCGTGATATACTATTTAAAATAGCAGAAAAAACTTCAACTACACAAATGGATATTGACGAACTTAAGCGTGTTAAGGATGAATTTAATATTCGTTTGGGATCGAAATAGATGAAGAGATAAGTACCATTGAAACGTCAAAAGTCTTGTTATGAAGGCTTATTATTAGAGTGTATGTTTTGAAATCTTAGCGATACAAGTTGCTTCTTAAAAGGCGTGAGGCAATGACAGGAAGAAAAGTAGAAAATTTACATTGTCTTACCCGAAAGTTTATAGTACCCTTTTATAAAACGATAGTAATTATACGAACATTGAATATAATCAGGAGGTGTATCATGCAAAAAAGCATTAAAGAGAGGATAATAAAAGAAGTTGAAAAGATACCGGAGGACAAAATTGAGGAACTTTACGATGTCATTCATTTCTTTAGAATAGGGGTGGAAACCCAAAGAAAAATAGTTAAGGATAGTCGAGAAACCGCATTAAATTATTTCGGCATATGGAAAAATATGTCTTATGAAGAAGCAACAGTATTAGACGAGATTCAATCAAGGCGTGAAAAGGCATTCAGAAAAAGAACATTATGAGTAAGTATCTCCTGGATACCAATATCATATCTTCTTACCTCAGAGGAGATGAAACACTTAAAGAAAAAATCTCTGGTAACATTGATTTAATCGCCACTTCTATAATATCCTACTACGAAATTATCAGTGGACTTCTGAGTATAAATGCAAACAAAAGAATTAACGAGTTCGAAGCATTTTGCGAAATCGTTGAAATTGTCAATCTAGACAAATCAAGTATTAAGGCTTCCTGCCAAATCTATTCAGACCTAAAAAATTCAGGCAATTTAGTAGACGACATAGATATCCTTATTGCGGGTATT
>VGXV01000109.1 GCA_016873165.1 Planctomycetota bacterium
AAAAAGACAAATGATTTAGGCTGTTAGGCTGTATTTTTGAAATAACCGGTGGTTTAAGGATGATCCTGACAAAATCTAATCACTTGCAATAAAACTGCGAATTTGCTATAAAAAAGGCATATTTGGCCATACAAAAGCGCTCTTGTAGACGTTATAAAAACGTGATAATTTACACAGAACACCTAAAACGCAGAGGAAACAAATGAAACTTGTTTTAAGGAGGTTTTACAATGATAAAACTACAAATCCAATCTGATATAAAGGATGGTGTTATTGACATTGTTAGGGCTGCTATTTCCTCCGAGATCAAAAGACTCGAAATCGGTTTGTATAAAACAAACAAGCAAATCGAAAAATACGAAACCGAATATAATGTAACATCAGAAGTATTTCAGAAAGAGTTTTCAGCAGAAGATATGAGAAAAGGAGATCAGGAATATATAGAGTGGGCAGGTGAGTTAAAGATCAGAGAGAAAATAATGGCAGATCTGAAAAAACTAAAAGAAATAGAATATGTTGCTTGCTGAATATTTTGCCAGGATTGTAAAGGATATCGAGGAATATTCCAAAACCAATTTAATAACCGACTCAGAATTACGCATTGATTGTAGAACCGAAAAAATTGGAATAATAAAAGGAACTATAACCTTTCTTGACAATTCCTGTTTATTCTTTACTGAATACCTTGATGTCACATATAAGATTGAAAAACTTACGTACTCTTTTCATTATCAACAAAAAGATGGAACGCTTATATTTAGATATGATAATGCCTACCATAAACCACGATTGGGTTTCGCAGCTCATAAGCACTTGCCATCGGGCGAAATAATCCAATCTGACATGCCCAAACTAAACGATGTTTTTGAAGAGATAATGGAACATCTTTTATAGATAACTGCTGGTGTTGAAAATATAGCAAATAATATCTATTCACTTGCAATGAAAGGGCGAATTTGCTATAAGGCAAGCATGTTTGTCCATACAAAGGCGCTCTTGTAGACGTTATAACAACGTGATAATTCAGTTAAAGAAATTTGTCTTCTTCGTGACTATTCGCGTTCATTCGTGGCTCATAACTGTTTTTAAAGAAATGGAGGCAGTAAGACCATGAAAACCAAACCCTCCCACCCTTTGCACATCAATTTTCTATTCATAATATACCGAGACAAGTTTTGGTGTATAGCAGTTTTGCTAACAGTATATTTTATGCAGTTCCTCCTGATAGAAAGTGAAATAAGTCTGGCGAATGGGGCGGAGAGCTATCAATTCGTTACTAAATGAGGTTCACAGGGTACAGATGATGGTCAGTTTAACTACCCATATGGAATAGCAGTGGATCCGTCTGGAAATGTCTATGTTACTGATACGGATAACAATCGTATACAGAAGTTCAGTTCCAGTGGTACATTTATAACA
Organism: Planctomycetota bacterium; assembly: GCA_016873165.1. GTDB lineage: Bacteria > Planctomycetota > Brocadiia > Brocadiales > Brocadiaceae > Kuenenia. The sequence goes on from VGXV01000109.1 coordinate 1,420, forward strand.
AAATGGGGATCGTATGGTACAGGAGACGGCCAGTTTGACACCCCAAGTGGAGTAGCAGTTGATGCATCGGGAAATGTCTATATTACTGATTATTATAATAATCGTATACAGAAGTTCAGTTCCGGTGGTACATTTATAACGAAATGGGGATCAAAGGGCACTGGAGACGGCCAGTTTTACTATCCACAAGGAGTAACAGTGGATTCATCAGGGAATGTCTATGTTGCTGATTCTGGTAACTATTGTGTACATAAATTTGCACATTTTGCAAAGGGAAAGATTTATGGATACGTGGTAACTATTCGTGGAGATGCTATTGATTCAGTGAAGTTGAAGCTCAAGGATATTGGTACAAAGACAGTAAAGAATGCCACTTCTGATGGGGATGGATATTTTGAATTTACGGATATGGATGCAGACGCTTATCTGATTACCGCGATGAAAAAGGGTTATAAGAAAGCTCAGAATTATGTAGAATTGGAAGAGGGTGGGGAGCAAGAAGTAGAGATTACGATGAAGGCGAAGAAGAAGGGGTTTTAAGAAGACGAAGCAGATTGTTAAGCTTGGGGACGGAGAATCAACAGAGATTGAGATAGAAATGAAAAAAACGAGCAAGAGGGTGAAGGCAATGATAGAGGAAGTTCAATAACAGAAAACCACAGATTTCACGGATTATGCAGATAAAAATGGAAAAATAGCCACAGAGACAGAGAGCAAGAGGATAAGGAGAAAGGGAGAAATGGGGGAAGGTCGAAGAAGGAATCAAGAGGTGAGATATAATGCCTGAACGCATACTTCCAGAAAATCCTTTGGAATTTATCCGCCGGTGTATAACGCAAAGGAAAATTTATTGGACTTATCACGTTAACATGCGATTGAAGGGCAGATTTATCCCGAGGGAGGCAATCGTCGAGTCTGTTGCAAACTTCGAGATTATTGAAGAATATCCGGAAGATAAATATCTTCCGAGTTATCTTGTATATTCGCAGTACCGGGATATAATATTTCACATCGTAATTGCCGTGGATATACAGGGAGATAATGTTCGGATAGTTACCGCTTATAGACCGAGTCCGGAGAATTGGAAAGAAGATTCAAAGACAAGGAGGTAGTTAAAATGAAGTGCCATGTATGTGGTAGTAATATGTATCCATTAACCACGGATTTGCCTTTTAAGGTTAGCGAAACAACCATCGTCATTGTGAAATGCCTGCCCCTTTTACAGTGTAATAATTGTAGCGAATACTTGCTGGAAGATACCGTCTTAAAGCAGGTGGAGATAATTCTTGAAAATGTGGACACATCGGCAGAATTAGAAGTTATCAACTATGCTGCATAAATTGCGTTTAAAGACTTTACAATAGAGGAGAGATATTTATGAAGGCGGTTGTTTTTAATGAAAATGGCGGCGTAGATAAATTAACTTACACAGATGTGGAGAAACCAAAGATTTCTCCCTATGAAGTGCTGGTGAAGGTGAAGGCATGCGCGTTGAATCATCTCGATATCTGGGTAAGACAGGGATTGCCCGGCATCGAAATTCCCATGCCGCATATCCTCGGCAGTGATAGCGTTGGCGAGGTGGCTGAGGTGGGTATGGAGGTAAAGAAATTCAGGGTGGGTGACAGGGTAATCGTTGCACCCGGTGTTCGCTGCAGGAAGTGTGTGTATTGCATTACGAACAACGACAGCATGTGCAGTAGTTTTAAACTTATGGGATTTCAGGTACAGGGGGGTTATGCCGAATTTACCAAGGCGCACGTGGATAATATTATCCCTATATCTAACAAATATTCTTTTGAAGAGTGGGCGGCTATTCCTCTGGTGTTTTTAACAGCCTGGCACATGCTCATTACGCGGGGACAACTCAAACCCGGTGAGAATGTATTGATCCACGCCGCTGGCAGCGGAATCGGGAGCGCCGCTATTCAAATTGCCCGTCTGGCTGGCGCACGTGTGATTACCACGGCACGAGGAAGCGAAAAACTGAAAAAAGCAAAACAATTGGGCGCTGATGAGGTCATCGACTATTCGAAGGAAGATTATGCGGAAAGGGTCAAAAATTTGACGGATAGCAAGGGTGTAGACCTTATCTTCGAACACATTGGTCCGGATACGTGGGAAAAGAATCTGCACTGTCTTGCAAAGGGTGGTCGGATAGTGGTGTGCGGCGCAACAAGCGGCCCTTCAACGACGATGGACATTCGTCCCCTGTTCATGAAACAGCATTCGATTATCGGCTGTTATTTAGGCAGTAAAAAGGAACTTCTGGACGTCCTGAATCTGGTGGAGTTTGGAAGGTTAAAACCCGTTGTGGACAGTGTATTCCCATTGAAAGAGGCCGCAGCAGCCCAGCAGAAGATGCTGAACAGGGAGAATTTTGGAAAGATTGTTTTAAAAATATAGCATAACAAACCTCAGATTAATAAAACTTGTCCTCATGAAACCTGTCCTCGTGGAAACGTGGAATGGGGAACCATTAGAAACCACGGATTGCACAGATTACACGGATTTTGTGACATCTATAGATTCCAGAAGTTAGTAAATAAGTTTAATATAGTAAACAACTTAAATAAGTTGACATTGATGCTTGTCATTCCGAGCACATTCACTTTGTTCAGTGTAAACTCTGCGAGGAATCTTAGGATTTCTCAGTCGCTCTACTCCTTCGAAATGACAACTTTTTTTGTCGCTTGCTATAGTTTGGCTTTCCACAGAAGTCGCTAAGGTCACGAAGACATTTAGAAAGAAGAAAATAAATTATAGGATTTCGCCTGTTCGGTAAATTATATTACCTCCCCTTTATCCCCTCCTTGTGAAGGAGGGGAATGAGGGGTGGTTAATTTGGTTGTGGTTACGCTACATTGTGTTCTTTACGCTCTCAGCGGTGAACTGTTACTTATTTCTTTGTCTGTGAAATCTGCGGTTTCTTTTAAACCTGACCGATAAACACATATCAATCACATCCCCCCAAAAAGCCTTGCATATTATGCCCGGATTGATATAATTTATTTTTTATATTTGGCGTTACTGAAATCAATTGGATTGGTGCAATGAATGTAAATACTGTGAAAAAAACCGATTATGTCTTTAAAGCGCCCAGGGGCACGGAAGATGTATTGC
>VGXV01000110.1 GCA_016873165.1 Planctomycetota bacterium
AACCTGAACCCACCAAAAGAAGCTGCTAAAAGCTTAGTGTGCACAACCCTCCCCAAACTTTTCCTTCATGGTCTCAGACTTGAGCAGAAAACCTCCCTTGACAACCACACGATCGTTTTTGTTTAAGCCACTGATAACCTTTACATGACCATCCACCCGTGCCCCCAGGGTCACGTCCCGTTTTAAAAAAAGTTCCTCATTTAAGGGAATAAAGACAAAGTGTTTTTGCCCGTCTGATTGAACAGCTTCCTCCGGGAGCATAAGGGAATCGCTTCCTGTTTCTACCTGAAGCAATACCTTTGCAAACATGCCGGGTTTTAATTTTTCATGGCCATTGTCGGTTTCCGCCCGAACCTTTACCGTGCGTGTCTTTTCATTCACGGTGGCTCCGATATAGGTAACAAGCCCCTCAAATTGTTCCGCCGGATACGAGGCAACGGATATGACGACCTTATTTCCCTGCCTGACTTTTGTAATGTCTTTTTCGTAAATATCAAACCACACCCACAGATTTGTAAGATCAGAAATAGTGGCTATAGGGGCAGAGACATCCTTGAGTTCGCCAACGGCCATCTTTTTTTCAATTACCGTGCCATCGAAGGGGGCTGTAATAGTAAATAACGAAGACACCATGCCCTCTGGTGCATTGAGCATGCTACTCTCGTGCAATCCCATAAGTTTTAGTCTCTCCCGTAATGCCTTTAGTTCTATCTGAGCCTGTTCATAAACAGTTTCCGCCTCCAAAAACTGTTTTTTGGAACAGATGTTTTGCCGGTAAAGGGACTTTTCTCTTTGATAATTCTTTTTGGCAAGTTTTAACATAGCCTTCGCCTTTTTATAATCCGCCCTGGCTTGTCCCAGTTCTATACTATCAAGAAGCGCCAATTTCTGTCCTTTCTTTACCCTCTCTCCCCAGTCAACAAATACCTCTTTTACAACCCCAGGGATTCTTGGAGAAATAATCACAAAAAGGTCCTGGTTGGGGTATATCTCTCCGGTTGTCTCGTGTGTAGTGCCTATATCCATGTACATGGTATATCCAATAACAATAACTTCGCCGAAAAGAGACGCATCGACCTTGATCACACCAACTTCATGGCGGCATTCTTCGCATTTGATAATTGATATGTCGTGTTCACAGTGTTTTTTCAATAATTTTTCATAAAGTTCATTTCCGGAATCAGCGCTGTTCGAAAAATTTTCACAAGGTGAAACACTATAGTCCTGCCTATTACTATTTTCAGCTTTGCTTATCTGTTCCTGATTATAATCGCCCTTTTCTCCACATAATTTTTCACAGGCATGCTTATTTTCCTGCTGCGCAAACGTATCTAATGCGGGCAACATTCCAATAAAGAAAACAATAAGCATGGCCTGCATTGGGAGACGTGGAGAATCTGGCAACGGTAAATGAAGTAAGTGAACCAAAATGTTCTCCTTTAAAAATTGTCGTGTGATCATTGATTATTTTCCTATTTTGACAACCGCCAGTCTTTCGATATCTGCTATTATCATGTTTAACTGTTTTACCGATGCGATATAGGAAATTCTCGTATCTGCCCAGATTCTCTGGGTATCCAGCAGATCTATATAATCGAATTCTCCTTCCTTATACCCCTTTGTAATTAAGGCAAGGGCTTTTTCCGCCTGTGGCAGAATTTTCTCTTTGAATTCGAGCATGCGTTTCTTTTCGACATTGTATAAGTTAAACTTCTTTTTTAATTCAAGCAGCATCTGATGATAGACTGACAGATTTTCGTTTTTCGCTTTTTTTGAAAGGGACTTGCTTTTTTGTATGTTTCCCTGATTACGGTTAAAAAAGGGGGCGGGTATTTCAAGTCCAAATTCAAATGTATCAACGTCTTCCTGTGAGAGCCTTTTATAACCTGCCGATACGGAAATGTCCGGTATGGCCTGTCTTTGTTCCAGCAATAACTGAGCTTCCGCCATTTCTACGTTTTTTTCCGATGCCTTGAGATCCGGCTGATTGTTTTTCATACGCAGCTCAAGCTCCTGTAATGACAACTCCACCGGCACTGTTGTCAGTTTTCCGGTAATTTTCAGGTCAGTTGCCTCAGGGATGCCCATGATCGTTTGCAGTTCCCTTAGAGAATTTTGCAATTCCCCGTTTGCGTGAGAAACGAGATTTCTTGCTTTTGACAATTCTACCTCCGCTCTGAGCACATTCGTAAGCGCAACCTCTCCCGCTTCAAACCGTATCTTTTCACTGTTATAGATATCATGAGAAATCCTTTCCGTTTCCTCCGCCAGAGACTGACTTTCCTGATCTGCTAACGCTTTATAAAAAGCCTTTTTTGTATCAGCAATAATTTCGAGGAGAAAGGAATCCCGTTTCAATTCATTTTTCTCTTTTGCTTTTTCACGTACCTTTATTTCGAGACCTCTCTTGCCGGCAGTAATGACTGGCTGGGTTATTGACACAAGATTTTGGCTTTCATTCAGCCCTATCTCATGGGTAGGCATTTCTTCCGCAAGAAGTTCAATTACCGGATTTGGGTAGAGTCCGGCCTGTTTCAGAGAGCCGATTTCTGCCTCTGCCTGATCTCTCATCGACTGCAATTGCGGATTTTTCCCAAGGGCACTATTTATTGCTTCTTTCAAAGTAATTGCCTTGCCGGAATCCTGCATATCGTTTCCTCCGGTCGTTTCACTATGAGAAAAAAAATAAATAAGCAGACAAATAAATACAAGCAATCGGTTCAAACGGCATAATTGAAACGTATGAGCATTAAAAAAATATGGAGACATAGTAGAACCTTTTGAAAAATAAATTTTTGAATACACGTTATTGACGAAGGAAAAACCAGCCACTCACCATCAAGGTATGAAAAGGGGATGATGCAAAACCGCCTGTCACAGGATTATGAACTATAGTGGACGTAAAAACGCCGGTATTTACGGAGTTTCTCCGTCATGATGATGCCGGATCATAGCCCTTTTCCCCGGAGAGAAAATAATGTCCGTGTGAAACCCTTAAATGATAAGTAGTTGCCGGAAAAGTTATGCGATTATTCGCGGCGGGCGAAATATGATGGTCAGGAAGATATTTTTGAAGCGGTTTGTATGTTGAGTAATATCCTTGCCGGAAGGATTCATATGTGTAAACGGGAAATACTGAGTTATGTGCAGAACAATGTTGTGTGCGCAAAGAACGCAGCAGTCGGAACAGTGAGAATCGTCCAGGACAACAGAGGTGTGTTCATTACAATGAGGCAAAATAACGGAATTATCTTCAGTGCAACGGGATAAACTTTCTTCCGTACATCCCAGCAATAAACAATCCCCCGGCAGTATGCACAAGAGAAACCATACTACCAGAATGCCGGAAAACAGTTTTTTAAAAAAAGAAGTTTTGATCACAAATTCCATTTTTCACATCATGACGACAAAAGAAATCAGCGCTTTTTATGATAAAAATTATCTGCTTTCAGACCCTATAATAATCTCAAAACAAATGAAAAAGCAAGTCTATATTTTTTACAAAAAAGGAAGGGAATCAGAAACCAAATGAGATTTTGCACTTATAGAGGGCAAATGTGTGTTTATTTCTCCAGCATTACAAAAAATTAATTCCGCATTAATCTTGCGTTCATGTGCCATAAGGTATCATTCCAGCAATGCTTTTACTCAAACTTTTCTTTGTTATTAAGAAACCTTTAAGCTGGCATTGCCGTTTTATCCTGACACATTAGCTTAGATTTTATAGGCTAATATGAAAGGAATTTCAAATTGTTCATGTAGGGCAACCCTTTAGGGTTGCAATCTTTTATTAATAAACCCACCCCTACCCCTCCCAAGAGGGGAATTATGAAAATCCCCTCTTGGGAGGGGTAGGGGTGGGTAAAGAAAAAGTCGTTGGGCTTCTGTCTTTTAAGAACCCAACCTAATTAATTATTTAACGTTAGATTCCCGTTTACACGGGAATAATAGAAAAGAATAAAGTTCCCGAAAGCCTAATATGTAATTTATAGTTAAAAGCATCTGGTTTTCGAAAGTTTTATACTATAATATGCTTCGACTCCGCTCAGCATGACATGTTTTTCATAGATGACTTTTATTGTCACCCTGAGCGGAGTCGAAGGGTATTTCTATTTGTAAAAGGAATACTCTGTTTAATGTTTCGAAAACCATATTTGTTTTGCTATACACCAAATACTTCGTAAATATTTTTATGAATAACAACCCAAGCGCAAAAAGTGTTTTATGGCGATACTTTTTTCTGAGTTATGCCGCAGTGCTTGCTAATACACTGTTTTATTTAAGACAAATCCATTATATCGATACGCT
>VGXV01000111.1 GCA_016873165.1 Planctomycetota bacterium
AGGAATTGAAAATTCCTCAAAATATGAGGTTGGTTTGGTTGCCCGCTTACAGTCCACAATGCAATCCTGTGGAACATATCTGGGATGAGATACGCGAGAAGTGGTTTGCGAACAAGGTGTTTGATAGTATGGATGCAGTTGAGGATATACTAATGGACGCTTTGGTGACACTGGAAAATGACAAGAAAAAAATCGCCGGGATAGCTGGCTTCGACTGGATTATTAGCGTTCCTTTGAATGCAACCTAGTATAAGCGGCTACGGACGGAGCACCATATCACGCACTTTTATTTTACAGGACCCGACCGTATCAACATCCTGCGTGTGCACAAACCCGACCGATATGGAGACCGGATCGACCGTTTTACAACATTGCAGGCAGAGAAGACAGGAAAGGCTGCGCACGGGATACTCGTCGCTTGCTTATCTGAGCAGGTTGCCGGTGAGTGAACTTAAAATTGACTATAGTTTTATTTCCGGAATGATGAAAAATGAGAATGACACGGCTATTGTGCGTTCGATAATCGAGCTTGGTCATCACCTGAATCTTAAGGTGGTTGCCGAGGGGGTTGAAGTAAGTGAGTGCTGGAATCGGCTGGTGTCTATGGGATGTGATATGGTGCAGGGGTATTATATTGCCAGACCGCTGCCTGCTGCTGAATTTACGCATTGGCTGGGAAATTATAAATGAAAGAAATTATACGGAAAGAAGTTGAAAAGGTGCTGCATCCGGCAGTTGAGTTGAGACACAGGCTGCATGAGATTCCCGAAGGGTCGTTTTGTGAAGAGAAGACAGCGAATCTGATTATTGAGGAGTTGCATAAAATAGGTCTTTCTGCTGAAAAAAGAATTGCCCGTACGGGTATTATTACGGTGATTCACGGGAAAAGACCCGGCAATGTTGTCGCATTAAGGGCGGATATGGATGCGATTGCAATTGATGAACATACATCGAAGCCATATGCATCGTTACATAAGGGATTTTCGCATGGATGCGGACATGACGGACACATTGTGTGTGTTCTGAAAGCCGCTCAGGTATTATTCACCCTCAGGGAATATTTAGCGGGCGCCGTAAAGATTATTTTTCAGCCTGCGGAGGAAATTGGCTCTGGCGCAAAGGCCATGATAGAAGAAGGGGCGCTGGACAATCCTTCTCCTTCCGCGATTATTGCTTTGCATTCATGGACATATTTGGGGTGCGGCATTGTTGCCTCGAAACCGGGAATTGTTACCGCGATAAATGACCATTTTCTTGTTACATTGAAGGGAAAGGGGGGACACGGAGCAAGACCGCAGGAATGCATTAATCCTATTGTGTGTGCTTCACGTATTGTACAGAAGGTGAATGATCTTATGAAAGAGGGAATGTCTCTGAATAACGTTGATAGTCAGTACGTTATCAGCATAGGAAAGATTCACGGAGGAACGCAGGCAAACGTTATACCCGATGATGCCGCTTTAGAGGGAACGATTCGTTCAAAAAACATAGAAAGCCGGGAAAATATAATGGACATTTTTAAGAAAGCGGTTCGTGATATTTGCATACAGGAAAGTGTGGAAGCGGTAATTGAGTTCAGGAAATACTGCCCTTCGGTAAACAATCACCCTGTGTTGTATGAATTGTTTGAGAAAGTCGCGGATGATCTTTTGCCTTCGGGAACATGGCAAAGGCTTGCCGATTCAAGCATGGGGTCTGAGGATTTCGGGTTTTATACGCAGAAAATTCCCGGACTGCTTATCAGGCTTGGAATGGGGGAATCGTCTCCTCCGCTCCACACGAGTAGTTTTGATTTTTGTGATGATGCGCTGGGAGCGGGAATCACAATTTTGGCAGGTATGGCAATGAAGGCGTCGGAGAGGGATTTTGCAATATGAGGGCAATTTGCAATTGCTTGTCTTCATATTTCGAAAACCTTGCGGACGGAAGATAATACCTCTTCCAGCCTTGTAGGGTGGATTAAGCGGAGCGAATCCACCATTCGTGCGATAATTGTTGGTGGATACGGCGCAAAAACCAGCGCCTTTATCCACCCTACCCACACTGTCATCTGATCACATTCTCATGCTCAGTGTAAACTCTGTCGAAGAGTCCGTTTCTGAGTAAAAACCTATTTAATATTTCGAAAACCAGATTTGTTTGACTATATTTCAAAAACCTTGCGGACGGAAGATAACACCTCTTCCAGTTCATAAGGTTTTGTTATAATAAAATCAGGCTGCGTCTGTTCGTTCTTTGATTTATCTGCTATATCTAAAAAACCGGTAATGACGCCTATTTTTGGTTTCTTTTCTAATGTCCCTGAGAATTGTATAATATCCCATCCCGAAACGTCCGGTATTCCTATATCACAAAGCATAAGATCAAATTGTTCTTTTGATAACAGATCAATGGCCTTGCGGCCTTCATTGACATACTGAACGATATATCCATTATCGGAAAGAAAGTTTTTTAAGATTTTTCCTATAACCAATTCATCTTCTATCACAAGTATCAGGTGCGTATTTTTTTTCGTGTCTTTATGGTATTTTGGCGCAGTCTCTTTTTGTACTACCTCCTTCGTTGAAGGGAATTTCAGAATAAAGGCGCTGCCTTTTCCCGGTTGGCTCTTTACTTCTATCATTCCCCCATGTCTTTTGACAATGCCATATACCAAGCTCATTCCCAGTCCCATCCCCTTTTTTTTATTGGTAAAAAAAGGATCAAATATCCTGTTCTTTACCTCATCGGTCATGCCAATGCCGGTATCGGTAATACTGAGAAAAACGCAGCCTTCTTTTTCCCATGTGGAAAGAGAGAGTGTGCCTCCTTCAGGCATTGCGTCAAAGGCATTCATGAAAATGTTTAACAGCACTTCCCGTAATTCAGAGGGATTGCCCTTTATGTTTGACACGTTCTTAATGCCTTCTCTGTTCAATTCATATTTCAATCCTTCTCCTTCGGCCATGTCTTTCCATTTCGGTCTGGTAAACACCACCACGTTATCCACTAAATCATTTATATTGACGGGGACCGTCTTTTTCGGGTCTGTTGACGTCCTGGTAAACTCATTCATCCTGCGGACGACTTCAGCGCCATCTTTGCAGGATTTACGAATAACGGCAAGTTCTTCCAGCAATTTTTCTCTTCCTTTATTTTCTCTGATTAATAGTTGGATATTTGCATCAATAATTGCAAGGATGTTATTGAATTCATGGGCAATGCCCGATGCCATGACTCCCAAACCCTGCAGTTTTTTCGATTGTAAAAGTTCGTCTTCCATTTTTTTAAACTCTGTTATATCGGTAGAAATACTTCCAGTTGCGTATATAGCGCCATTGGCATTGAATAATGGAAATTTGGTGGAAATAAAAGTGTGTTGCACACCGTTAAAAACTATCAGTATTTTGTATTTTACCGGTTGTTTCGTTTCGAAAACCATTTTATCATATTTTGTAATCTCGTCTGCCGAACTTCCGGGGAAAATATCATGAACGGTCTTGCCTGTTACCTCTGCCATTTTTTTATGAATAAATACCTCATATTCTTTATTAATTAAGAGATAACGTCCGTTCAGGTCTTTTATCGATATGAGGGCATTAATGTTGTTGATAAGAGAACGATATTTTAATTCGCCATTAACGAGTCTTTGATATGTTTTTTCACGGTTATTCATTTCTTTAACAAGATTATCCGCCATTGTATTGAAACTGCTTGCAAGCTCTCCTAATTCGTCCTCCCTTTTTAGCGAGATTCTTTCGGTAAGTATTCCCGAAGAAAACTTTTCGGTAATATTTTTTAATTTTTGAATAGGCCTCGAAAGTGACGTGGCAAATAATATTCCTATATAAGATACAAACAAACAACATGAGATGCTTAAAACAAAAGATACGATTCCTAGTGTTTTTAAAGGGGCAAACAACTCTGCTTTGTCGATTTCAGCTATTAATATCCACTGATATTCAGGAATGTACATTGAAACTCCTATAACTTGTAGTCCTCTGTAATCCTGATAAATTCCTGTCATTTCCTCTGCAGACTCCGGTATTCTGCGCACAGGTTCGGTATCTACCCTCTGTTGTAATGAGGCTTCTTGAATAAATCGTGATTCATACTAAGTTGCATTCATACATAAACTAATATATAATATCCTCCCGGTAAATTTATTATTGGAGGATATTATGAGAACACCTAAAGCAATAAGCGATCAGCAACAAGAATCGTTAAGAACCCTACTGGGTCAAACTAAAACCAAGGCTGATTTT
>VGXV01000112.1 GCA_016873165.1 Planctomycetota bacterium
TGCCTGCTATTTGCGGTTTTTGCTGGTAGAGCTGTGTATCGTAGCCCCCGTATAGTTGATGGAAATAGATAGATCGCGGACAGAAAATAAAGTCATTAAGAAATGATATGGGGATGTAGGTTTCCATTTTTCATTTTTTTTGAAGCAAAGGTTTGTAATTGTTTTTCCCATTGTTCCTTATCTGATGCCCATAGATCCCACTCCTTATCCGAAATAAACAAATCTAAATCGGTTGATTTTTCAAATTTCTGTTTGCCGTCTTTTATCCATTGCTTTGTATGTTCGAACATAACAATTCCTTTACGAGCTATATTGTAAGCGCCGTTGGCATCGGCATCCTTAGGCAAATTGGGATTTTCCTGTTTCTGGTAGTTGCGGGAATCAAAATGTTCTCCATGCTCATTTCTTACAGGGGACAGTAAAAAGTTGTCATCCTGCCCTTTTGCTGCATCGCCTGAATTTCTGATTTGCTGAATAAGGTCTATCACAAAACGAAAGGATTCCCATGCTGTGTTTTTATCATCAATTTTTGATAACGATACATTGCCATTCCTTAGCTGTTCCAATAAAGATTTCTGTTTATCAAAATTCTTAAATAATTGGTCTAACATTTTTTTGGGGGAATAGGGGTCAACTATATATTCATTTTTATTCTTACCCCTTCTTGCTCGATAACGTTCTAAAGAATTGCCGTTTTTGCTTGACCATAACGACCAAGTCTTTCCGGTATTTTCATCTGAGTATTGAAAAAAATAATCTCCTTGTTTATCCACTCCGATTTCGGAAAAAGTTGAGAGAATTTGTTCTTTAATGCTTTGCTCGCTACCCTTTTTCAGATAGACAGTTTTTCGCCAACCTCTTGCAGGGTCGGTCACGGAAGTGTAATTGGCTCGCGTGTAAAGTATAATTCCCACCTGCTTTCTTTTTTCAATATCCTGATAATTGGCTACGGGCGGAGTAAGTTGCAAAGCTTTTGCCACAGAGCCAATTTCACCCGTCGGCACATTTTTATCTACCAGATAATTCAGCTTTTTAGCCAAAGCCAATTCGAATTTTTGATACACCTGTTGTTCAAACTTTTGTTCATTACGTTTAAAACCAGTGTTCAAATCTTCCAGTACGATAAAGGTCGGCTTAAATTCACCGCTCTGCTTATTTTTCATTTTTTTGATAATCTCGTGGATAACCAAAGAAATATATCCGTCTTTCAGGTTTTTGATATTTCCTTTCTGTTGCCAGTTTTCCTGTTTTTTTCTTCGCTTTTCGGCTGCTTCATTTATCTCCTGCAAATAATCTTTCTTGTTGATTACATCAAAATGGTCCTGTTCAATGATATTGCCTTTAGAATCAACGAGAGAATAGTAAACCAAATGTTTCCGGCCACGGTCTATGCCGAGGAATTGGATGTCGTTTGCTTGGGTAAAGCGGTTGTTGACTTCTCCATTAACTTTTGAAATTGCGATTGGATTTACTTTGCCTTTTATAAACCCACGTACAGGAGATTGATAATTAAATTTTACGGGTATGTTAAAGAAGAACTTCTCTGTGGTAAACCGCTTATCTTTAACTATATCGTGAGTAAAACGGCTTACGATTTTACCATCACTTCTGCGATAAATAGGCTGATTGGCAGGATGAAAAATCTTTTTATTATCATCGATTGCTTTCTCTCTGAAAAAGAGCTTTCCTCCCGCACAAAGCTGAATGGGACTGTTATCTTGAAAAAGATGCTCCCAGTATTTCGTTTGCAGATTAACATTGCTATTTTTGCTTTTTTCTCCTTTTCTCTCAGAAAAATCTTTACTATAAATCTCAAAAAGGTAAAGCTTTTCTTCGGATACATATTTCAAGACTACATTCCAGTCTATCGGAGTGAAATCACACTCGTAACATTCGCCTAAAATTTCATTTACTTCTGCTTCAAAAGCTTTTTTGTCAGCAAAGACCTTATTTGTTATTTTACTAAGAAGGGGGTATTTCTCTATATATGTTTTTTTGTCTTTGTCACGTTTGTGCACTATCATGAATTCTTGGAGTTTTTTAATCGCTTCCTTTTGACTACGCTTACCTATATCTCCGTATTTTTCTTTGAACTTTGCTTTAAAGCCCTTGCCAGACAACGTTTTGAAGTCCAGTTTTTTTAAGATCAATCTTCCTATATTGTCATCCGATGCATTGTAAATTGGGTTATTATTCTTAGTTGTTTTAAAAATAGATCTAATTATAAGTATGCCTACATAATATTTATTATTGTTTTTAAGCAATACGGCACCCTTGCTGCTTTCTTCTCCATCGCTCCACCCGCCAAGCAAAATGGGATTTTCAAAATTCAATTTCAGTTTGTTCTTTTTCGCGTCTTCCTGAGGCTTTTTGGTCAGGTAATTTCTAACGGCATCATACCAATTGAACCATTGAGCATCATCAGAATATAAAAGTGAGGTGAGCATGTTTGAAAGTTCAGGATTAATAGGGTTGCCTTTCACCTTGCCTTCTTTTACCTGAAAGTATTTAACGAGCCATATAAGCGACTGGGCTGTATCAAGCCACTCTTTAATCTTTAAAATATTATCCTCATTCTTGTAATCGGTTATTTTAAGCATGTCTGCCGACTTATCGCAAAAATCTTTTGCCAGGTCTTCCATATCGGCACAAATCAGGTTGATAAGGTTTTGACTTGGAGTAAGTTTTTCTTCGATTAGAGATTGCCTGTCTTCCAGAATAGATTTTCTGAAAAAATCTTCGCTCCATCCTTTGTCTCCTTCCTGATTAAGCACTTCAAATAATCCTGACAGTTCAACTGCGTCATTAATTTGCAGTTCTTTGTTTTTGTCTATATAAACACAGGCTTTATTGCCTTTCAGCAGGTCTTTTATACCGTGCCAGTTGGCAAAATACTTATCTGATACCTTATCAACGGCTGCCTTTGACCAATAAATTCCGTTCCAATCATCCGTTTGTTTCAGCCAGGCAATGAACTTTTGAATGGTTTGTGTATCTCCTTCTTGTGCTGAGTTCCCGAAGTATTTTTTCCCTGCCATACTTATTGCTTTTAATGTGTCTTCAAGATTCAGGATTTCGTTTGTATCCTTATTTGCTGCTTGTTGTTGCTCTTTTGTGTCGTATTTTAGTTCATGAAACAATGCTCTCTTTTCACCGCAGCCAATCTGTTTATACAGCGTTTTGAAAGGCGGAAGTTCCCTAAAATCCTTTTCTGCCCTTCGTGCCTGATTGTAGAGGTTAATAAGTGAGTTATAATGACCGAGAACCCGATTGTATTCCTCAATTCCCGATTGTGACAAACACTCTGAAAATCTGCCAATATCAAACATCTTCTCGTCAATGGGATATGCCTCAATCATTTCATTTGTTTTGGCATCTTTTATCTGCGTTGTTCTATTGGCATCTTTCAAAAATTGATAGGCATTCAGGTACTCGTCTTTCCGGGAATGAGGCACTTCCTCAGCATTCTGTGATTTCTTCTTTTTCTCTTGAACCTTGCCATCGCGAAACTGAATACAGTTGTCGGAAAATTTGGGTAAGTTTTCGTGAACAATCCGTGTAGCAACGGCAGTTGCTTTTTCTTCTTTTGAATAGTAATTCCCTCTGTTTTGGTTGTAACCGGAGAAATAAGTGAAGAATTTTTCAAAAGTTTTTAAGTGTGTTTCCAATTCCTTTCTCTCGTTTTCATCATCTGTTAACTCCCGAATATTGTTTTTGATGTACTTCAATATTCCTGCTTCAGTCAAACATTTTACGCCCTCTTTTTTTAATATTGGTTTACCCTTATCGTCTTTTCCTGCCTTTTCTTTTAAAGGCTGCGTTCCAGCATTGAAGGTTTTGACAATGGCTTCCCGAAGCGATTTTTCTTCTGAGACAATCTCTTCTTTGTGCTTATACTTCTCAAAATACTTAGAAAAATCAATTTGTTTGGCTTCGTCAGATGTTAAACTTCTGTTAATTACCTGCTCGTGTATCTTGTCCATAAAAGGTTTGAGGGCTATGTAAGCCTCTTTTATTTCCCGGTCTTTTTTAAGGATATTTCTAAACAACTTTGCCGCGTCTTCTGCTGCAAGTTGTTTCCCATCTTTTCCGATAGGCACCAATTCAAAGCGCAGGGTCTTGGAAAGCTGGTATTGGTTTGTGAAGTTGCTGAATATGTCTTTGTCTTTCATGGTTTGTGCCCCCTTTATTTTGACGTTTCCTGAGAAAAGTCCTCAGCGGC
>VGXV01000113.1 GCA_016873165.1 Planctomycetota bacterium
ATATTTTTATAATAATTCAACCTCGTAACAGGATCTCTTAAAATACCTAGAAATTGTTTCGTGAGGTCTTTGTATATTAGTTTAACAGGTATCTCTCTCACCCGCAAGCCCAACTTCCACGCCTGTATCCATACTTGCAACGGCATCCCATATCCATGTTCAGTCAGGCGCATCAGTTTCAATTTTTCAACCTTATACGCCTTAAAACCACAAAATGCGTCCGTTACATTGAATCCCGTAATCCTATTTATAATGCCTGTAATCTCTTTATTAATGAGATATCGCTCCTGTGGAAATTCATTGTCCGGCCTTGCGGGAAAATAATATCTGGAACCCGATAGAATATCACAGTCATAAAATGGAATTTCTCTCAAAAATAGCGAAATTTCTTCAGGCTCATGTTGTCCGTCGCTATCAATTGTCAACAGGTAATCATACCCATTTTCAATTGCAAATGTGAATGCATCAATAATTGTCTTGCCATAACCAAGATTTCTTGGATGTGTGATTATGTGTATACTCCGAAAAGGTATTAATTCTTTGTGGAGACCATTGGTCGAGCCATCATCTACGACTAATATATCCAGGTGAAAGTTATTAACCCTCTGGATAATATCACGCACATCCGCTTCATTAAAGACTGGTATAGAAACAAGGATTTTGTTTTTGTGCATAATTAATTATTTATGCTCATTTTCAATGCTTCCACGGTGTTTCTTAATAACATGACCACCGTCACAGGTCCCACTCCCCCCGGGACTGGTGTTATGTAAGAAGCCACCTCTTTTGCCGTCGCAAATTCAACGTCGCCCACGGTCTTCATCTCTGGTTTGCCGTTTACGTTTATAATGGGGTTTCCCTGCGCATCGAGTTCCTTTACGCGGTTAATCCCTACATCGATGACAATAGCGCCTGGCTTGATCATATTACCTTTAATCATCTCTGCCTTTCCAACGGCAGCAATTAAGATGTCTGCCTTTTTCGTTTGGGCAGAAAGGTCTTTTGTGCCGGAATGGCACACCGTTGGCGTTGCAGACAAATCCAGCATTAACAAACTAACGGGCTTCCCTACGATGGCGCTGCGCCCGACAATCGTTGTTTCCTTCCCCCGGATATCAACACCTACGGATTTCACAAGCTCTACTGCGGCCATGGCAGTGCATGGAACCAGTCTTGTATTTCCGTAAACAAGCTCACCCATGTTGGCGGGGTTCATCCCCTCTACATCTTTATGAGGTGCAATCAATGTCTGTGCCTTTTTCGCGTCTATACCTTCGGGTAAGGGCATTTGCAATATAATTCCCGTTACCTGAGGGTCATTATTCAACTTTTTAATGTGCTCGATCAAAGCCGCTTCTTTCGTATCAGCGGGAAGTTCATCCAGGGTATATTTAATGCCTATTGCCTCGCATTGTTTCTGTTGATTTTGAACATATAAACGTGACGATGCATTTTCACCTACCTGAACGGCCTTCAAATGCGGGCAAAAACCTTTTTTTTAAGGTATCGATCTCCTCAATCAATCGTGTACGAATCTTTCCAGCAAAAGACTCACCATCAATAATAATCGCCGACATAACTCCCCTCTTTCGTTGTTATAAAAACTATTTCATTACTATTTTGTTATACCAGAATTTTATAATTCGGTTATTATAGAAAAACACGTAATTATATAGCAAGGAAAAACCCATTCGATTAACACTTTCATTGCTATTAAAGTATTGACATACCCCGTCATACCTGATAAAATTTGCAAAAATTCTAATATAGTTTTCCTCCCATATACAGAGATAGGTTAAAGTAAAGGCACGTCTTTCATGTCGAATATGGCAAATCGCAGCCAACTATTATTTGCCGATATGGAACAACTCCTGTCTATACACGATTGCTGGTTTATGGAAGGGAATCAACTCATATTGGATACAGGTGTTTCATTCGCATTAAATAATCCGAGGTAATAAATTGAGGGTAATAGTTGCTAAAACTGCAGGATTCTGCATGGGTGTACGACGTGCGATGGACATCCTTTTGGATGCTGCAAATGAAAAAAGCGACGGCAAAGTTTATACCGACGGTCCCTTGATTCACAATCCTCAGGTTCTTGAATATCTGGAAAAAAGGGACATTCACGTCGTTAGTGGTCAGACAGACCTTTCTCAAAGCACGGTTGTCATCAGGGCGCACGGAATTACGCCTACCCGTAGAAAAGAAATCGAAGATTTGGGCGCAAAGGTCTGTGACGCTACCTGCCCACACGTAATGAGAGTTCAATCCATCATCAAAAAATATGCAGCACAGGGTTATTCAACCGTGATAGTTGGTGATAAAGGCCACGCAGAGGTTATTGGTTTACTGGGATACGCTGAAGGCAAAGGTCATGTCGTACAGGAATTGGATGAAATTGAACATCTGCCGCCAATGGACAAGGTTTGCGTTGTTGCGCAAACAACCCAGGACAGGCGCATGTTTAAAGAGGCCATCGACCGGCTTAAAAAACGATATTCAAATTGTGAATCTTTTGAAACAATCTGCAGTTCAACGTACAAACGACAGGATGAAATCATCAGCCTCAGTAAAACGGTTGACGCCATGATTGTTGTTGGCGGGAGGGGAAGCGCCAATACTACCCGGCTTGTTAAGATATGCGAATCCCAGGGAACACCCACATTCCACGTCGAAACCGATTCAGAATTGGACCTCAGCAAGTTCAAGGATTTTAACACTATTGGCGTAACCGCAGGCGCTTCAACACCAAACTGGATGATTAAACGGGTTGTTGAAAAGATACGATCCTACAAGGTCAACAGATACGAAAAATTATTATTTGTACTAAGGAGCATTGCCAGTTTTTTTATTGGAAGCTGTACCTACGTAGGGTTAGGCGCTGCAAGTATGTGTTATGCAAGCACGGTGTTACTCGGTATTCAGCCCCGATTAAGCTTTTGCCTGATTGCGGCTCTCTTCATATTCTCCATGCAAGTATTGAATCACTTCGCCAACAAAGAAGCCGTGGCTCTCAATGAACCTGCAAGGGCAAAATTCTACGAAAGGAAACAGCACCTCTTTGTCGGTCTTGGCGCTGCCGGGGCAGTGGCATCTTTTATTTTGGGATTTATGCTGAGTAAGTCCATTTTTTTCTGCATCTTCCTTGCAAGCCTCTTCGGTATTTTTTACCGATTGGAAATAATACCAAAGAGTTTGTCTAAAATTATCCGTTACAGGAGTCTTGAACAAATACCGGGATCAAAAGAGATTTTTTACAGTATTGCGTGGGCCGTTAGCACGGCGCTCATACCTTTCCTTGGGACAAGAAAAAGCTTTATCCCGTCTTTTGCCATTGCTATCGCATTTGCATTCAGCATTGCATTTATCAGGGCTGTAGTCCTTGATATCCGCGATATTCAGGGCGACCGCATCCTGGGAAAGGAAACCATTCCCATTGCAATCGGAAAAGAACGAACAAAAACGATTCTTATTATCCTTACGGCGTCAGCCGCCGTTCTCTTATTTGTTAGTTCACTCGTTGGGTGGACTACTTCATTAGGGTATTATTTACTTCCCTGTGTTGCTTATGCCTTTGGTTATCAATATTTGTTTCAAAAACGAATGGTATCTGAAGGCTTATTGCTTGAGACTATTGCCGACTTCAATTTTATATTTACAGGCATTATCGCCTTTGTGTGGAAATCCAGTCATTTTTGAGTTTTATAGGTAAACTATGGAAGAAAAAAAATTAGGGATGGTTGCACAATTTAAAAAAGACGTCAGAAGAAGGATGTTGACAGGGTTGTTGTTAATCCTGCCGGTTTATGTTACCTATTTTGTTGTAAAATTTCTCTTTGGTTTCGTTGGAGGCACACTTTCGCCGGTTATTAAAAAGGTATTGCAATTTTACGGTGTCGCCTTACCGAGATCCTCTCTCGATGAATTTATTATTACGTTCCTCGGTCTTATCCTTACTTTTATTTCTTTATATTTTATTGGTATCTTTGCCGCTAATTTCGTTGGCAAGGCCATCATCAATTATTTTGAAAACCTGCTGACAAAAACTCCTATTATTAAAAACATCTATTCGTCCGTAAAACAAATAATCCACTCGGTAAGCTTGCCGGGCAAACAAGCCTTTAAACGCGTGGTTCTCGTTGATTTTCCAAAAGAAGGCACAAAATCAATAGGTTTTGTTACTGGCGCCA
>VGXV01000114.1 GCA_016873165.1 Planctomycetota bacterium
GCCGCTGAGGACTTTTCTCAGGAAACGTCAAAATAAAGGGGGCACAAACCATGAAAGACAAAGACATATTCAGCAACTTCACAAACCAATACCAGCTTTCCAAGACCCTGCGCTTTGAATTGGTGCCGCTACGAGAGACCGAAAAGTTCATCAAAGAAAAAGGGCTGCTTAAACAAGATAAAAAGAGAGCCGATGATTATAAGGAAGCGAAGAAGCTCATTGACGAGTATCACCGGGATTTTATTGAAAAAGCTCTGTCTGGTAAAAAGCTCTCAAATCAGCAACTTAAAGATTATCTCAATGAGTTTATAAAGCCAGAAAGAGACAACAAGGTTTTGGGGCAAATCAGCGAAGCTTTGCGGAAAGAGATTGCAGGATGGCTGAAAGATAATCCAACTAAGGATGGGAAAAAACTAATTGAAGAAAAAGTCCCTGAATTTCTGAAAGAACAGGGTAAAAATGAAGAAGCAAAATTGGTTTCATGCTTTAAAGGATTTACCACCTATTTTGGAGGATTTAATGATAATAGAGAAAATATCTACTCAGACAAAGAGCAATCCACAGCTATTGCATACCGCATTGTGCATGAGAACCTGCCAAAATTCATTGCTAACATAAGAGCCTTTCAAAACTCGAAAGATTACAAGATTGATTTTTCAGAAGTGCAGGAACAAATGAAGGAGCAATTAGACGGCAATAAGTTGAAGGATGTTTTCTCTCTGGATTATTTTAACAATTGCCTGACACAAAGCGGTATTGACCGATACAATACCATTCTTGGCGGAAAAACCAGTTTCAAAGGCATCAAAATACAAGGTGTAAACGAGAAAATAAATCTTTTCAGGCAACAGAACAATCTTACCGGAAAGCAAGTCTCTATAATGGCGCCGCTCTATAAACAAATTTTAAGCGACCGGGTAAGCGCCTCCTACCTGCCAGAAATATTTGAATCGCCTGATGTATGTCTAAATGCAATAAAAGCGTTCTACGAAAAAGACATTAAGGCATTTGCTTCGCCAGTGTGGGGTAATAAAGTGAAAAATGTAATTGATGAACTGGAAACACTGTTTACAAAAAAGTTAAATGCCGAGAATGACCTCTCTAAAATTCATATCCGCAATAATTTTATTACAGCCGTCTCACAACAAATCTTCGGCAGTTATCCGGTAATAGCGGACGCCTTGCGTTCCCATTTTCAAAAAGGAAAGAAACAGACAAAAAAACTTGAAGACGAGACGAATAAATATCTAAAGAAAAGCTATTTCAACATTTCAGAAATTGAAACAGCCCTGAAAGTGTATTTGCAGGAAACTGAAATTGATAACGAAGAAAAAAGAGCGGAAATCTTGAAACAGAAAAATCCTGTTCTCCAATATTTCAATTCCCTCACATCTAACATTGAAATTGCCAAAGACAAAAAAGAGAAAACAAATGTAATAAAACATTTCCGTCAAAAACATGAGGATAAATCGGTTCAAACCGTGTTAAATCGTAAATACAAAAGTAACAGCGAACTGATACAAGATAAAAAAGCCGTTGGCGCAATCAAAGATTATTTAGACAGTTACCTGCATATCCTGCATTTTATAAAGCCGCTTTACGTTGTGCCACCAAAAAAAGAAAATGGCGAAATACCTGATAAGGATAACTCATTTTATGCTGAATTTGACGAATTGTTCCGCCAGTTGAATTCTGTTATTCCGCTTTACAACAGGGTGCGCAGCTTTCTGACGCAAAAGCCCCATTCCACTGAAAAAATAAAATTGAATTTCGAGAATAAAGGAAATTTCTTGGGAGGATGGGTTGACAGTCATACAGAAGACAGTGATAACGCAACTCAATCAGGCGGATATTTATTCAGAAAGAAGAACCCAATAGGAGAATATGATTATTTTCTGGGGATATCTAATGATAAAAAATTATTCCGGTCACATTTACAAAATGAAGTAATGGATAAAAGTGAGTATGAACGCCTTGACTATTATCAACTCAAAACAGCCTCCGTTTACGGGAATAGTTATGTCGGGAAAAACTCTTATAGCAAGGATAAAGAGAGGCTTGTTGAAGCAATATTAAGTTTTTCAAAAAGCCAAGATGAATCCTTTGTTAGTGAATTAAATAAATATTTAGAAAAAGAGACCCCAACCCCAAGCGGTTGTTTTTCTTTAATAAGAGAGAAGTTTCCTGATTCGTTTGAAAAGTTGATAGGTTATAAAGAATTTTTAACCGCGAATAATGAAGTAGTTGAAAATCTTAAAGAGACACTTGGCAGCCTGAAAAGAGTCCCAAGCGCTCAGAAATACGCTTCAAAGAATTATGTTTTTTTCAGCGAAGTAATCACCGATATAGAAAAATTAGCCAAAGAAAAATCTTGCTCTTATTTCCAAGTTAGCCAGAAAGAATTAGACGAAGTTTTAAATCGTTCTGAAAAGCCTTTGTTGATTTTTAAAATAACAAATAAAGATTTGTCCTATGCGGAACAATTTTTAAAAGGAAAAAGAAAATCAAGAGGCAATGAGAATTTACATACAATGTATTTTAAAGCATTACTTAGTGGCGAACAGGATGGATTTGATATTGGAACAGGAGAAGTTTTCTTCAGGAAAAAATCATTAAACTATAATGAGAAAACCTTGAAACAAGGACATCATATCGAAAAATTAAAAGATAAATTCAATTATCCCATTATCAGCAACAGACGCTTTGCTTTTGATAAATTTCAGTTTCATTTATCGGTTATTTTGAATTATACAAAGCCCGATTCTAAATCCAACGAATTTAATGACAAGGTAAATCGTGCCCTGAAAGAAAATTCCAAAGTGAACGTTATCGGCATAGACCGCGGTGAAAGACATTTGGTATATTATACGATAATCAATCAGAATGGCGAAATTATCAACGATGATAAAGGCAATGTTTTACAAGGCTCATTTAATGAAATAAAGAATGAACATAATGGCAAAATCTATAATACCGATTATCAGGACAAATTAAAGAGAAGAGAAGAGGAACGTGACAAAGCCCGTAAATCATGGGATACCATCGGAAAAATTAAAGAGCTTAAGGAAGGCTTCCTGTCGCAGGTGGTGCATAAAATAGCTCAGTTGATGATTAAACATAATGCTGTCGTGGTATTAGAAGATTTGAATTTCGGGTTTAAACGGGGGCGGATGAAGGTGGAAAGGCAGGTGTACCAAAAATTAGAAAAGATGCTTATTGACAAACTGAATTATCTCGTATTCAAAGACCGTGAAGCCGGTGAGCCGGGCGGTGTTTTGAATGCTTATCAATTGACAGCGCCTTTTACAAGTTTCAAAGATATGGGCAAGCAAACCGGCTTCATCTTTTATGTCCCAGCAGCTAATACCAGCAAGATAGATTTTGCCACAGGGTTTGTGAACTTTCTTTATCCGAAATACGAAAACGAGAAACAGGCAAAAGAATTTTTCGGCAAGATGGAAGACATACGCTACAATAAGGCGAGAGATTATTTTGAGTTTGATGTTGACTGCAACAAATTCAGAACCGATAAGGCAGAGCAGTTGAAAAAGAGCCGCTGGACAATCTGCACTTATGGAGAGGAACGGTATCACTATCAGCTAAGTAAAAGAGAATACAACAAAGTCAATGTAACTGAAGGCATGAAAGGGCTTTTGAGAAAACAGGGTATAGAATTTGACAAAGGCAATGACATTAGAAAAGCCGTTATAGCCGTAGATAATGCGCAGTTTTTAAAAGACATGATTTTCTATTTAAAGCTGACGCTGCAAATGCGATATACCGATGGAAATGACAGGGATTTCATTCTTTCGTCTGTAGCAGATGAAAAGGGCGTATTTTTCAATTCGGAAAAAGCTGCCGATATAGAGCCAAAAGATGCTGATGCAAACGGCGCATACCACATAGCATTGAAGGGATTATTGCAGTTGCAAAAAATAAGAGTTGGTGAAAAGAAGTTAGCCATCAGCAACAAGGAATGGCATGATTTTGTGCAGGAGCGGGCATATAGAAAATGAAAGATGGAAACCTACATCCCCATATCATTTCTTAATGACTTTATTTTCTGTCCGCGATCTATCTATTTCCATCAACTATACGGGGGCTACGATACACAGCTCTACCAGCAAAAACCGCAAATAGCAGGCA
>VGXV01000115.1 GCA_016873165.1 Planctomycetota bacterium
ACCGACTACTTCAAAATGCTGTCCAAGTGGAACCGGTACCATTTAATAAAATATCACGAAAAATCAGAGGTCGAAAACATGGTAACCACAATATGTTGGGGCCACCTTAGTAAAGTGAATACCCCAGATAAAGGAATTTGCCGGATAAGCGAAGATTTAATAACACACAACAACAATCCCATTTGGCGTGTGAGGTCGTAGGATTTGTAAACCATCTGGTTAATCTGTCTTTCAAGGGCGGATGTGCCGGTGTTGGGGTCTTTTTGTCTGGCGGGGAGGACTTGGGCAACAATCGGTTTTGTTATGTATGAATGTAAATCTGTCCATGTCCACCTACGTTAATCTTCTCCTTAAAACCTCATAGAAATTTTCTCTTTTCCCGATCTTAAGGAAATAAACTTTTTTTTGTATCTCATCAATAGAATAGGCAATCCTGTAATCAACATTGTTTTTTCTGAAATGATAGCTCCACACACCAGCAAGGTTTCCATATAACTGTTCCGTGGTATAAGGATTGTTTAAAATCTTATCCAAATGAACAGCTTTGATCTCCCTTGATACTGCTATATCAATCTTTTTTAAGTCAGATTTTATCTTTGGATGATAGCTGTCTTTATAGGACATCCTTAAATGTCTCCGCCCGTGTCAAGGGCTTCACTTTTCCGGTTTTTATCTCTTTGAGTCTTTTTGATATTTCCTTGTCTTCGCCTGACAAAAGCAGTAGCAACATTTCTCTATCTTTCCTTTTCATTTTCTTAATTGAATTTGCAATGTCTTCTACCTTTAATTCAACCATTACGCCAATACTCATAATTACCTCCTCAAAATTATTAATTTATTTGTAGAAATCCTTGAACAATCCCCGATTTTCTTCTATGAAAAAAAATAATTTGTAAAAAATTTTCTTTTTTGGCATTTTTTATTCCTTTGAACAGGAAATTTCTATTTAATTCCCTTCACAATCTTTATTTCTTCTTCTGTTAAATCATAAAATTCATAAACCATCCGGTCAATTTGTCTTTCCATGACTGACGTGTCGGCGTTGGGGTCTTTTTGTTTAGCGGCGAGGATTTGGTCATGCCATGTAATTCTCATCCTTCTCCCAGTTTAAAGGATTGTTTATAATGTATTCACGTATTTTACTCAATTCGGGCTCATTGCGGATAATGTGATCATATAGAACCTTAATTGCCATACCTGGCAGCCAGTCGTTTGCCGGATTGCATTAATGCGCCTTGACGAAAATGTCTTAAACGCACGAACAAATTCAGACAAACCATGATTGATGTGTTTGTATGGTTTTGCCGTAACTGTGCCATTGTTTTTGCCTGATGTAGAGACAGGTTTGAAACCTGTCTCTACGATGATGATAATACCATGGACATGATTTGGCATGATGACAAATACGTCCAAAATTATATTTGCATAATGATTCGGCAAATCATGCCAACAATCCAAAACAATTTTCCCAAAATCATTTACATTCATCAGCCCATCAGAGATATTACCAAAAAGGCATTTTCGGTCTTTCGTGCAAACCGTAATGAAATAGGCGCCGTATGATGAATAATCGTATGATTGCAGGCGCGTTGATTCAATGCGATATTTATTTTTGAATAATGCCATTTATCTTTTAACACCTTGCCGTTGTTTATTGCCAATATCGTAAAGACTGGAGGTTGGCGGTCGTTGTAGAGACAGGTTTGAAACCTGTCTCTACATTAACGTCAGCATTATCATTAATAAAAATAATGCCATGCACATGGGAATATAGGGACACTTTCCTTATTTTCTAACAAGATCAAGCAAGAAATATGGGAAGTGTCCCCTGATTATCAAAAAACTTTAAAACAACCATGAATACTCAACATTATGATCACTAATCAAGGCGCGACCCCATTCCCCCTCGCGACCCCATTCCCCCTCGGTAAAGATAAGCTCGGCATAGGGGTCTTTCTGTTTTGCGGCGAGGATTTGATCAACGAGGGTGATGAAGGGCATGCTGTTTATGTTGCATGCAATGTAAGATCTTCAAGAGTAACCTTCTTAAATACATCCTTACTGCCAAAACGCTTTACAGCGTCAAGAATTTCAATACCTGCGATCTTACCATCTGCATCATAGTCAACCGCAATACCCTCAGCAACATGATTTGTTGTAACAGTTGTCTCTATAAAACGGATATAAAGGGCATCTACCGCAGAATCATAGGTTATTCTCATTTTGAACCTCCTTTTTTAGAAAAAGTATGTGTAGACCGTAATTACAACACAACAATCTCAACATCTTCTTCAACAAATATAGGTCTTACCTGTTTAATCTTATAATACTTCTTATTCCATAATATTTTCAAAAGTAAAATCTTTTCTGCACTCCAGCCTTCCAAGTTCTGCAGGCTGCCACTGCGATGTCTTGATTGCCTCAACTACTTCTTCCTCTGCAGTTCCTCTAAAAAAGAGCTGTTCTTTCGCATGTCCTGAAAGTCTAATCAGTTTCATCCTTTCCCCTCCACAATTGCAATCTCCTCCGGCGTGAGGTCGTAGAGTTTGTAAACCATCTGGTCAACCCTGTTAGATAGCAAACATCTAATGGGGTTTGCTTGTCCACGTTTTGCATATAATCCTCTTTTCATGATAGCAAAAACTGCGCAAAAAACTTTAAAACAGTCATGAATACTCAACATTATGATCACTAATCAAGGCGCGACCCCATTCCTCCCCCAGAAATTTGTAAGCCCTTTCATCATCGGATAGCTGGCTTTCTTTACCGGCATATTCGATAATATCAAGATTTATTTTATCGACATGCAGCCCCACTAAAACCTTCAGATGAATATCAGGCTTATCTTTCAATCCTTCATACAACTCCCTGATTCCTGAAAAATAAAAAAACCCACCAGAAATTTCAGTTCATTGCTTTTACCAATTAACTCAATTAACCGGTTTTTCAGGTTTGAGACGCTGTGGTTGGTAATGAAGTTTCTCATATTGCCATTTTGTCGAAATTTTGCTTTTTATAGCAAGATAAGCCCATGCCTGCCATCATGCGTCAGGCATGATTCTTGGGTTACTATTCTTCAGCCATAGGAGATTATCCCTTAAGCACATTCAAACACATTATCCTGGTAATTTTATGTGGCGGGCAGGAGCAGGAACACTTACTCCTGCTACAATATATGATCAGGAATTTTACAGGGCAGATGTTTTTACCTGATTTTTTGTTCTAAGCCAAATAAAAAAACCTGTTGAAACAACAAACACGATAATGCTGATAATTTGCGCAATAGTAAAACAGTTAAAATAGAGTTGATTATCTCCCCGGAGAGATTCCATACAAAATCGTATAATGGGATAAATCATTCCAAAAAGGAGGAGAATTTCTCCATTTTTTCTCCGATATTTGAAAAAACTGTTGAGGATAAAAAATAATGCTATATTTGAAAAAAAAGCATAGAGCTGTGCGGGGTGAACCGGCAAAGAATGGAGATCGGAAAGTTGGATTAACCCGTCTTGATAATGATGAATAAATGCAGGGCTGCCATCAACAATGCCGTGTTTATCAACTGTTCTGGGAAAGCAAATTGACCAGGGAATATTATAAGAAATTCTGCCAAAACAGCACCCATTCAAAAAACAACCAATGCGGCCAAAAGCTAATCCCAGCGCTGTAGACGGCGCAACGATATCAAATATCTTTAATGCGGACACTTTTCTTTTTTTAACAAAAACCAACAGGGTGATAACAGCAGCAAACAAACCGCCATAATACACCAAACCCCCTTCATAAATTTTGAATATATCTAATACATTATTTTTATAATTGTCATAAAACTGTAGTACAAAAAAAAATCTTGCACCCACTATCCCAGCAAAAATTAAATACATTCCCAAATCTGTTATAATGTTTGGATCAACACCTTCTTTCCTTGCCCTCCGCCGCGCAATGGCAATAGAAACAAGAAAAGCCACCATTAACATGAATCCGTACGAATAAATAGGTATGTTTTTATGGAAAAAATAGATGGGGATTTCAAATAAAATCCGTCTCATGTGGGAATATTTTTGAGGAGTTTGTTTTTTGCATCAACCAAAATGATCTTTGGTTTCCAGCC
>VGXV01000116.1 GCA_016873165.1 Planctomycetota bacterium
TCCTACGAACTAGCTTTTCACCTCCCGTTGCTCCCCACCACACCTCACGATGTCGCAGTTACGGTCGGTTACAGGGCGGAAAGCGTTTTCCCTGGAGGGGACTTGCACCCCTCTGGCATTGCGCACTTTCAGGCGCACTAGGGGCAGGTTTCAAACCTGCCCCTACACAACTAGAATGCCTCTTATGTTTTAAACTTTTGGTGCATAGCAGATATATGCTACTGTTGCGTGCCTTTCCTTGTTTCGGATGCCGCCTATCAAAAACTTAGAATTCAAACTTCTTCGAATGAACTTTGATGATAAGCGATATTCCAAATAGGCAGTCCACCATTAGTAAGAGTTACCTGAAACCGTAGCGGCATATCTGACTCTCTTTGGAACAATGGAATCTCTGTTACAGTAATGCCCGCTGGCATTCGCACCTTCAAACAATGCGCCGTGACTTCCTCCACAAAACAACTGAGTCGGTCCATGAAGAACTTTACGAAGTCAGATACTTTCTGACCTGATATTTCAGGTTCATCAGCGCGAATGGTCCCTGAAACCTCAGTATACCTTACTTTGGGCAATATCCATACTTCATGCTCCATTGTATTACGGCTGTTGATCAATTGCTCAGACCACTGGCGCGTTTCCCTTAAATATGCGGCCAAGTGTGGATCATCTTTTTCGAGTATTCTTACCCCATCTTCAAACGCACTTTGTTTCTTGAATAAGAAGCCGATATCAATTCCCAAAGCCTTGGTAACCTCCTGCATTCCCTGCTTTAGTGCACGTACCGCACTATTCAAAAAAGTTTCCACCTCTTTACGCAGTTGCTTGTCAATCGGCTTTTCAATATAAATTGTGTGTCCGCGCAACTGCCCAACTTCCCCCTTAGCCAGCTTACTAAAGTGGTCAACTACCAGTTGAACGATCTCTTGTGACGTACTGCGTGTATTTAACATAGTTTCCATAATTAAATGGTATGGTTTATCGAATATGTCCCGCTTAGCATAGTCAAGAAAGACTACATCCCGCAAACGCAGATTCCCCAAATACAGGCGGGCTATGAATGGTGAACTTGTACCTTCATCCGCCAGTTTTTGGACAACAAACTTTGATGGGTCCAGTTTTACAACCATATTGGATTGCCTTTGAATTCTTTGCAACATTTGCATGAAGTCTGTCTGTGTGATTGGAAGCACATATGAGATTTGACTATCAGCCCGTTTTACTATACCTCCTCGCTCCAATGTGTTCTTTCCAAGAAAGATCAGCAGCCCATCCAGCGGCAATTTCCCTTTGAGCAAGACAACTCCACCGTCTTGCCAAGGAAGGAATTGAAGGGTGGATAGAAGGTTACCCTGCTGGTCTTCAATCAGGAATGGACGTGGAGGAATATATCGGTCATTGTAAAACTGCCGTGGCACTGGCATTAGTTTGCCAAGCAGGTTGTACTGATAACTAGTAACTGTTATCCCTTCTTTTGGGGTACCTTCCAAGACTTGGCCCCAGTTAGGCAGATTCGCGCCGGGAGAAAAGATCATGAGATGTGCTAAGAGAAAAGAACACATCTTGTTAAATGTGAACCGTCCGGTAGGTCTGACGACTATAGTTACATATATCGGTGGAGAGTAGCGTTCAGAAGCACTCTCAGAAGGTGGAAGAAAATCACCCATTGCATTCTCACCTGGAAATTGGACTGTGTAGTTGATTATGCCTTTAGAGAGCACGACTACCATGTTGGTCCACTCGCGGTCTGGGTGTTGTCTGTTCAAACGGTCAAGCTCTTTAGCCAAAGTCTCAATTGGCACTGTCGCGTTACGAGTAAAGATTATTCCTAAGGTGACGGTGGTCAACGGGACACTGGGTACTTTTGGCGATAGAGTCTTTTTGAGTCTTTTCGTACAGGCAATTCGCTCATATGCAGCACTCAATTTCTCAACATCCAAACACTCATAAACGTCAATGACGCAAGCCACATTATCTACATAAAAATTCGAGGGTTCTGGTGTAGGTTGAGATTGCTGGGCAGTATAAATAATAGTGCCAAAAATTTCTGTCTTTTGTCCTTCGGTATCTCTGGCAAATCCGTTGGTTACACGAAATGGCCACGCCAACAACCGATTCAAAGTTTGGATCAGTGTATCTGAGAGGTTGTCTGTTGACTCGGTAAGCTTTTGACCAGCATTATAAACCACCTGTGATATCGAAGTTTTCATAGGCCAAGCAACTACCTTTCCTTCTTCCTTCCACATGGCAAGTGTACCAATTGTCACTTTTATGACGAAACGGTAAGAAATCTTTTTTCATAAAGGCACGCATAAAATATGGAATAACGTGTTACCTGATCAAGTTGATTGTTATCAGTCCTGCAAAGTATCATCGCCGATCATAAAACATAAAATTTATTTTATACCCAGTTGCGTTTTTACTTCGTCTAAAGGGATCGTTTTGGTTTCTTTGGCCCTTTGTTCAAGAAACCTCATTAGCTTTTCGTTTTGTCTCGTAAGTTTAATCTCACGATTGAAATCGTCTATTTCTGCAAGAATAAATTCGGTTCCATCATGAGTGCGAATAATAATGTTTTCTCGACTCGCCTTCCTAAGCAGTTCGTTGATGCTTTTTGACCTTTTTGATATCGCGACTGTTTTCATAGTTTTACCATATTGCACTAATTGCCTCAAATGATATATCTTGTAGTTTGCCCTTGTCAAATTTATTTTGGCAAAGATTTTAAATCTGTTTAATCTGCGGAATCTGTGTCCGATTTTAGTTCTCTTTCAGTTGAGTTTTACCTTGCATCTGGGGCAGAAGTCGGGTCCTTTTATGTCGGTATCTTGCAAAGAATTTGAAAAATGCATGATGCACCTTGTGTCTCTGCAGTGCCCAAGTCTGTATGTGTGGCCAATCTCATGGACTGCCTCTTTTAACGCACGTTCCAAAAAGAGGTTTTCGTTCTTCGGCAGGCTGTAGAATTCCTGACGGAGTCTCACCAGCGATATGATGCAGACACCATGAGCGACGTCCGCCTCTCCAAAGACGAAGTTCAGTTCCGGCACATACAAGTCGAGGTCAACGACACCAAGAATGCGTGTGATCGTCACAGGGATGTTTTTCAGCCATTCCAGGATTCTGGTCGAGTGATATTGCCTTCTTTTGGGATCAAAGGCATATTGCGGGATGGGTTCAGTTTTGGCTATTTTTACATCAAAGCTAAATATTTGAGACAGCTCTATTCGCAGGAACTCCAGTATCTCTCTCTGGATTTGACCAAAAGGAATAATGATAAGCGATTGAGCTGCCATTGTAGTGTGAACATCAATATTTTTACAAAACACAACAGAACTATGGAACTTTGATTTTGTTTCGTAGATGTTTAATTGTTAAATGGCTATCGCTTCCTGCTCATTTTGAATAATTTTAAGTTTTTATTGTATCAATTTCACCATTTTGCTATATATTCATACCGAGTTATTTTACTATTAAAAAACTGAATTACAATAAAGAAAGGTTTATCTGTGCATATCCCTGACGGGTTTCTTGACACAAAGACGTGGATTGGAATTGGTGGTATTTCCGCGGTATTTATTGGTATTGCCGTTCGAACGGCAAACAGAAAGATATCGGAGAAACATATTCCCCTGCTGGGAGTAATGGCGGCATTTGTCTTCGCCGCACAGATGTTTAATTTTCCTGTCGGCGGCGGAACGAGCGGCCACTTCATGGGCGCAACCCTTATCGCCATTTTGCTTGGCCCATGGGCATCTGTGCTCATAATGACCACAGTACTCACCGTCCAGTGTCTGATATTCCAGGACGGCGGTCTTACGGCGCTGGGCGCCAATATCTTCAATATGGGTGTTGCAGGTGGATTTTTCGGATACTACATAAACGCCGTTATCCGGCTTTTTGTTCAGGGCAGAAAAGGCCTTTTCATTGGTAGTTTCACAGCGGCGTGGTGTTCTCTTGTGTTATCAGCAACCTGCTGCGCTCTGGAACTCAGTATTTCAGGCACAGCGCCTTTAAAGATTGTTTTATCTGCAATGGCAGGTATCCACGCCGTTA
>VGXV01000117.1 GCA_016873165.1 Planctomycetota bacterium
CCTTTTTTACCTTATTTGAAATCTTTGCAATTAAATCTTTCGCCCCTTGATCATTGGGATCGAGCATAAGGGTCTTATTTAACATTTTCTCTGCAAACTCATATTTATGCATGTTATAGTATGCCATGCCAAGCATCTTGTACGCTGCAATGGATTTTTCATCTAGTTTAATCGCTTGTTCACACTCGGAGATAACTTTTTCCCAATCGGCACTCCTTGAATATATATCAGCCAGAAGCAAATGAATGTTTAAATAATTGTTATTGGGATATGTTTTATTAAATGTTTGAAGGATATCTTTTGCCTCTGCATATTTACCCAAATCGACGTATCCACTGGCCAGATTATGGGTATAGATGGGATTATCGGGTTTTAGAGTTACCGCCTGCAGAAATGATTCTATAGCATCTTTTGGTTGTTTTTTCCTCTTATAGATTGCACCGAGGTTGTTATGGTAATCTGCCACCGAAGGGTCAAGTGCGATGAGTTTCTTATAATAAGGTATTAATTCATCATACTTTTCCAACGACAGATATAATTTTAACAGGTTATCGAGATAAATGGGCTCTTTCGGGTTTATTTCCATAGCCGTTTTGAATGCATTAACGGCATCTTCATACATACCTTTTTTACTTAGTATGGCCCCTAGATTATTGTGATAACCAGATTCAGAAGGATTAAGCTCAACAGTCTTCTTTGAGAAAAATAGAGCCTTATCCAAATCACCTTTTTGCAAATAAGCATTAGCCAGCCGATCTGCATGATTTACTTCTTCAGGACGAATCAGATATGCCTGATAGAGCTCTTTAATCGCCAGATCCAGATTCCCCTTATTAATATATAAAGAAGCGAGATTGCTATGAAAAGGGGCTTGAAAAGGGTCTGATTCAATGGCTTTTTTATAATAATTAATAGCGCTATCTGCCGTGTTTCGTCCAAAATGTTCCGCCAAAAATTGCTGAATCATACCCAGATGAAAAAACCCCATGTAATGTTGAGGAATCAATTTTAAAGAATTATTGGCTTCAACGTATGCCTTCTGTATCCAGGCCTCATCTTTTGTCTTAAGTGCGTTTTGTATATATGTCCTGCAAAGTTCATCCCGATAGAAAGTCTCGTACGGATTAAGGCGTATCGCATGTTTCATAAAAAACAGCCCCTTTTCTGTAATAGCAGGAAGGTTTTCTTTTTCGTACTCCATAATTCTTCTTCCGTATTCAAAATAGGCATCTGCCCTGTAGAATCGAATAATAAAGACCGCAGAAAACCCTAATGCTATTAACACTATCCCACAACCTATTCGCTTGTAAAAAACTGGAATTTGGGAAGGTGGAAACTTGGGAAGTTGAGCGGATTCAAACCTCACACCTTCCCAACCTCTCAATTTCTCCCTCTCCCCCTCTTTAATCTTTAATCCTTTATCTTCTATCCTTAATACCCCTTCTGTTTCATTTATTTTTATTATAGAAATGCAAAGCCCCATCATCACCCAGAAGAGCGTCACAATGGGTGTATTCCCAAAACTAAACTCATTTTGAATTAGGTAGCATAGTATCCCTGCCAAAAGTCCTAATATGAGTATTTTATTTTGATTACTTAACTGTCTATAATTTTTACCAACATACATACCGAAGGCGGTCAATAGCCAAATATAAGTCCCCAAACCAAAAACACCGCGAGTGACGGCTGTATCAAGGATATCATTGTGAATTCTATCCTGTCGCGGAAAGTGAAAACAACCATCCCTTTCTTGTACAGAAAATATTTTTGTTAAGCTTTTCTGATAAATAATACCGATAGTATCAGGGCCAATACCCAAAGCTGGATAATTTTTAATAATTTCTATAGCTGCTAAATACTGAAATATACGAGAAAAAGCTGATGAACCTGCCCAAAGTTTATTTGCAATCCACGGCCTTGAGTTGGGTTGTTGTTTGACAAAGTACGGAACTGATTTTGTTTCCTCTTTGTTATCAGAGAAACTAGAGGGGTTATTCGTTGTTTGTATATCCGCGGCAAAATGTTTGATTACTGATGTTTCATGTCTTACATTAAAAAACACTCCAATGAGAACAAATGCGATAATCAATACCACAAATTTATATCTTTCTGTCGTCTGTTTTTTAAAAATCAAAAAGAGAAGTGGGATTAAACCTCCAAGGAGCGCCATAAAACACGCACGGGTATTTGTGAGCCAGAATGTAGTATATATAATTGCTGACAATACAAAAAACACCCATAAGATATGACGATTACCTATAAAAACCTTTTCTTTTAACAAACACGCATTCCCCACTTTAGAATGGGGAGTAATTTGGGTTTCTTTTTGTCGTGATGAATTAACAAAAAGTAAGACAACGGCCAATGGCAAGGTCATAACCAAATAGGCCGAGAAGAATACAGGATTTCCAAAGGTAGAAAATACTCGCCGTGCCTCAAAACTACTCCACTTGAATATATCAAATCCAAGGTGCTGTGCAATCCCATAAATTGAAGAGATTGTGACACCGGCTACAATTGCAAATATTGATAAATAAAGCCTCTTCCTTGTAGTTATAAAATTAACTGTTGCATAAAAAATAAGTATATAACATAAAGTAGCAGTTAAACCCTCAAACCGCTTATAGGTGCCAAAAAGGCTCATAATGGGGTTGATGGAAGTGATCGAGGAAATGATGAAGATGGATATATAGGCAAGGATGGGGATATCTATTGCGGTATGAATTAACCCCAGCCTTAAGGCTGGGGTTTTAAGCACCAGCGCTATTGACCATACAACGAGGATGGCTATTGTCGACAGGTATAAGGCCATTAACTTGCTAAGGTCAAAGACGCTGTAAAGGCGTATATCAAAAAAAAGTGGAACAGCGATAACAGCGGCAAGCAATAAGCCAACGATTATTTTGCTACAACAGATGATTATGTTCTTAGAAAGGTCGCCCATTTACTTTATAAATTTTAAAATACCGATGATTGATATACCCTGACCTACAAGGAAGATAAACAACCACTTGATAATTTCAGCCTTTGCATTAGCCAACTTATTTCTCACTTTATTAATGTCTTCTTTTACTTCAGTTCGTAAATTGGTAATATCGTCCTTTGTTGCCAACCTTACTTTATTAATATCTTCTTTCAGTTCAGTTCGCATATTGGCAATATCATCCTTTGTTGCCAAAAAACTTTCCTGCTTCTTTTGGTATTCCTCCAAAGATTTTTCTAATGCCTTTGTTAAAGTGCGTGCCTCTTCCTCTTTGAATTGTGATTTTAAGTCTTCGTAAATATCGAGAGTATTTATAATGGTCATAATAACCTCCCTGTCTTAAAATGGCATGTAAAGTTTATCGGAAAGTGTTCTGATTATGGCAGATTTTTAGCATTTTTACAATAAATTAACCTCTCCCGAATCTTTATCCGTTGTTTCAGTTATGAGAATGTTATATAATTTGTGTTACAAATTTATAAAACCTTGTTTTTTAGCCGCGTAGGGGCAGGTTTCAAACCTGCCCCTACAATAAATACCATTTAGAAAAACGGACTTGTCACCTTTATTCACCTTGGTTGTGGCTACGCAACACTGTGCTTATCCGTATTCATCTGTGTCTTATTGTAGAATTTAAGGATTTATATTACATGAAGATAGCAATCAATGCGATGTCCGCCGTCGCAGGTGGTGGTGTTACCTACATAAAAAACCTTTTAACATATTTATCAAAAATAAACACTAACCATCAATATCTTATACTAACAACCCTTGCAGGGAAAGAAGCCTTTTATTTCGATCATCCCAATTTTAAATTTTTGTCTTTCAAAATACCTTCAAAAGGTTTGATACTACGAATTTTTTGGGAACAACTTATCTTACCTTCTTTTCTGAGAAAAGAAAAAATAGATATCCTTTTTTCTCCCGGCAATATATGTCCACTTTTTTCAGCAATACCAAATGTCGTTATGGTACAAAATATCGAACCGTTTCACAATGAACTTTCAAAAGGGCGGAGTTTAATTCAGAGTATAA
>VGXV01000118.1 GCA_016873165.1 Planctomycetota bacterium
GACAGATGCTTAACTAGCCTTAATTTTAATGCCTCAGCAATATTAATCCGTGAAGAAATGCTCTTGGAATTGTTCACATTCTTGTTTTTTGGTGATTCAGTCATTTTTTAAAATCTCCATTTTGTATTGACGTATTCTTGTGAAATTGATATTATTTTTGTTATGAGTGTATACGAACAAGTCAAGCAAGCATTACAGGACGTTGTGGCTCCTGAATTAAAATCAATCCAGGTGGAAATAAGGCGTCTGGATAATCGGATTGATTCCGTAGATAAAAGAATTGATTCAGTAAAAGCTGAAATTACCTCTGAAATCAGTTCCTTAAAAACGGTTTTAACATCAGAAATTAAAAGACTAGACGACAAGATAGACTCCCTTGATGATAAGATTGATACTGCAATTCAGATAAGGGAACGCCTTGCATCTCTGGAAGCGAAACTGGCAGCTTTGGGACACAGTTAGCTACCATTGCCCCGCCGTCCACAGCATCCAGCAAACAGCCCGTGTCGCTTCAAATGACATTACCCAAAATAGAATGTCATACCAATTCATTTTT
This sequence comes from Planctomycetota bacterium, assembly GCA_016873165.1. GTDB lineage: Bacteria > Planctomycetota > Brocadiia > Brocadiales > Brocadiaceae > Kuenenia. Next base: position 557 of record VGXV01000118.1, read on the forward strand.
ATTCCTTAATTTCCGAAAAATAATGACTTCTGTTTAACTTCAAAGTTCGTGTAAAGGATTTCCCTTGTTACTGGTTTTGATTCCCCTGTGGATTTATGCGATCCTTTGAAACTTGAATACTCAAACCGATGCCAGCCTTTGTACAATTCGTCATATAGGCTATTCTGGTAGTGGGTAATCATCGCACCAGCCTTAATCCCGCTCAATAGCTCTGCAAGGGCAAGGTGGTCTTCCTGGCTAAAGGAATCCATGCCGTAATAGTGTTCTGAATTCAGATACGGTGGATCGACAAAAAACACGACTTTTGATGAATCATACCTTGAAATACAGTCTTTATAATCAAGGCATTCAAGCGTTACACCCTGTAACCTTTTAGAAATATGTTCTAAGACATTAATACTTTTATGGTAGGTCATTGCTGGATTCCGTCCTGTTCCTTTTGAAGGTAAAGCAAAACCGCCTCTTTTAACATCACCGCCAAAGGATGCCTTGCATAAGAAATAATACCGTCCGGCTTTCTCAACGTCATCCTGTGTCGTTTCATCCCCATACTTCCAGGACTGAAAGACACTTCTGGCATACGGTGTTTCGTTTAGAAAGCTAATGAGTTTTACCATTTTTTCAGGGTTCTGGATGCACCGGTAAAGATTCACAAGGTTGTTATCCGTGTCATTCAGGACTTCCACTGGTGACGGTTTTTTTGCAAAGAGTAACTTGGCACCGCCTGCAAATGGTTCGACATACGTTATATGCTCTGGAATAAAGCCGGAAAGCCAGTTTGCCAGGTAGGCTTTCCCTCCCATTCTTGGAATTACGCAACTGGTATACATAAATTTTTCTTTGGTCTCTTCCCCATGCGATACAGATAAAGAGGACAATTTTTTACAGGACATTCCCGAACCTCAACAATCTGATTGCAACAACAATCAAGGCATTTTGCCCGAATTGCTTTTACAGGGGTTAATCGCTTCATTTTTTGACCTTTCCGCAAAACAAATCCATAGCTAGCCTATGGTTTTTTGAATTTAGATGATTCCCGACGTATCTTTACGCTTTTTCTGTGACATTACTGTTTATGAATGCGTCCAGGTCTTGGCGCCTGAATCTATTTAGTCTGCCGATTTTCACGACTGGAATTTCACGTCTCATACAAAACTGATAAAGGGTACTTACTTTTATAGCCAGGTATGCCGCCGCTTGTTTCATGTCCATAAGACCACCTTCATTGATTTTGAATACCTTTTCATCCATAATTACTCCTGTTTATTAATTTTTGTTTGTTCTTTTGCCTTTTGAAGTGTATTTATCAATTCGCTTATTTTTGCAGGTGGTAAAGTTATACCTTTCTTTGTAAAGCACCATTCGTCTTTGTCATTTAAAAAGAATGTCCGTATATCAAGGTAGTCGAATCCTTTGTATTCCTTCATCGCAACTACTATTTTTTCACCTTCCTTTTTCTGTATTTCACCAACTACACCATCGCTTTCGTTTGCCATGTTTCCTCCAATGCTATTGTTTATATCGAAATTAAAATAATCTTCAATCCCACTATCACACGCCGGACAAGCTTTCAGCACCTCAAAGCCAAGTTCCGGTTCAAAGACTTCAACAAAACCCTGACCTTTGCATTTATCACACATTTGACAATCCCAAAATAGTTAAAATGAATTAAGATTTTTAACTGCCGTCACAAAATCAACATTGTGCAATTTTCTATAAACAGTAATCGCGTCTCCGTGAAAACCGCAACTATAGCAGTAAACAAAGTTGTTTCTGATGTCCATTGAAGGCCGCTTATCCTCATGATTAATGCAGTTTGTTTTACCATTACGAACACTTTGCAAAAGATTTTCAATCGGATAATTCTTTGCTTTCTCAATATCTGCTTGTGTCATTCTGGATTTTCCCGCATTTTTATAGTTCAATTCCATTTCACATTTTCTAATTTCTTTATTCAGAAACCGTATTGAGTCCAACAACAAAAACCTGTTGAGTTCATTGTTACCAGAAAATGCTTGTAATACCGCCTGTTGGTCGCTTTCAAGTTCCGCAATCCTCTGATTAAGGTATTCCTTCCTGCGGCTAATAGCCCATTCGACATCAACCCCAAAATCTTTTGCAGTTTGAATAATGTCAAACAACGGCAGCCTCCTGAAGTAATCCATTAACCTTAAGATAACGAATTTTCTTTTCTAAAACGCCCGTCCTTCGGTGAAAACAAACTTTAACCCACGCCTCATTTTCAGTTTTGACGTCCCGCCAGATCATAATACCCGCATCGGATTCTTGACTTACAAAGCTACTGTCACGAATGTTGTCATCCGAAGGCTCTTGATATGGATCGAGTTTCTGCATGTGACACATAAGAAAAATTGTAATATTCAATTCGATTGCCAAAGTTTTAAGAGTTCTGATGACTTGACCTATTTCAATGCTGGTATTGCGCATTTTTGCAAGGTCAAAAAGAAAATGTAAGTGGTCTATAAAAACCATTTTGATTCCAAACTTAGCCAGCCCTTCAATGATACGTTCCCGAAGCCAGTCCAATGAATTTGCTTTGAGTTTTGAAGGCATAACGAAAACAGGCAATTCACCTGGAAAGCGATTTATAAACTCACGTGCTGGCAACTCAAAAGAAAACCATAAACTTAAAATCTCTTGCTTTGCAAAATTCGTTGTTAGAGTTTGTGCGAAAAGAGTTTTGCCAGCCTTTCGGGGCCCGGAAATAGCTATCAATTCACCTGGTATAAACCCGTCTGTGCATTTATCAAGCTGGGGAAGCCTCGACATGACAGGAATAACCTTTGGCTGTTGGTTAATGATTGACTTCATGTCATAGCTCGTGACAATCTTATCCGTTCCAGCATACTCGCTTAATTCAACCAATAGTTCAGATGTGGCTTTCGGTTTCATAGGATCACCTCAATAATACCTTTGACGTTCTTGAACGTTCTTACCATTGCCGTCGGACATTTGCATGAAAAGGCTGTCGTACCTCTCTCTTAATTTGCCGGTACTCAAAATGTTATTTTTCCAGAAAGAACTTGCCTGACACCATGTAATAACTTTTTCTACTTCTTCAGGTGAGCGCTTATCCCGTCTAAGCATACGGTCAATGTGAATAGCCCACTTCTGCAAATCAGGTTGTTTGAAATTGCTGTTACGTTGTCTAATCAAAGAAAGAAGTTTTTCTGAGAGTCCGACTTCAATAGAATCGGACGTATATATTTTTTTTGTATTATTTATTTTGTGGTTAATGAAAACATTAACGGTCTGTTTCGTTTTTTCTATACGGTTAATGTTTTTATTAACGGTATTCCATCGGCTGTAATCCTTGTTAAATCTGTATGACTTGCCAACACCGTTTATATTTTCATTAACGGTTAACACCTTCATAGCCTCTAAATTCTTAACAACCTGAGCGCATCGTATCTTAGAACATG
>VGXV01000119.1 GCA_016873165.1 Planctomycetota bacterium
CGACTGAACTCACGACGAAGTCAAGGGAGGGATTATTCCAATTTTAATAGTCGCCTTCGGCGACGTAATTTAACAGGGGAAATTATATGCAATATCTACCACTTCTTACGATGTCCACAAAGGTCTCCATTTTCGTATTCATTATACTCTTTCTCTGTATCCTTTTATTTGCATTCGTTATCTTCAAATACGGATGGCTTTACATCAAGTCCGTTGCATCAGATGCCCCCGTGTCTTTCCTGCAAATGATCGGTATGGGCTTCCGGCATGTCGATGCTCACTCCGTTGTGGAATGCCGTATCATGGCAAAGAAGGCGGGGATAGATATTGCCTCCTCATCTCTTGAGGCGCACCAACTGGCAGGGGGCAATGTTGCCAATGTAGTGCGTGCCCTTATTGCGGCAAGCAAGGCAAATATCGAACTGAGTTTTGACCGCGCCTGTGCCATCGATCTTTCCGGGAGAGACGTGTTCGATACCGTAAAGACCAGCATCAATCCAAAGGTAATTGATTGTCCTGATCCTGTTAAAGGTTCCGGCGCGCTTGACGCAGTGACAAAAGATGGTATCCAGCTAAAGGCAAAGGCGCGCGTAACCATACGCACAAAGATCGACAGGCTTGTGGGCGGCGCAACGGAAGAAACCATTATTGCCCGTGTTGGTGAAGGCATTATTACGGTCATCGGTTCTTCTGAAACGTATAAAAAAGTGCTCGAAAAACCCGATTCGATATCAAACTTTGTCATGGCAAAGGAACTTGATGGAGATACGGCCTTTCAGATTCTTTCGGTTAATATCGTAAGTATTGATGTGGGCGACAACATTGGCGCAAAACTTCAAGCCGATCAGGCAGAGGCAGATAAGCGGATTGCCCAGGCGGAGGCTGAGAAACGGCAGGGCATGGCGAATGGCGCGAACACGAGATGAAGGCGCTTGCAGAAGAAAACATGGCCAAAGTACTCGCAGCCGAGTCAGAAGTGCCCAAGGCCATTGCTCAGGCATTCCGTGAGGGGAATCTCGGCATTATGGACTATTATCACATGAAAAATATCCAGGCCGATACCGAGATGAAGACATCGATATCGAAAACAGGGTTGCCACCAAAGACGCCGTTATAAATATAAGGCTTGTCATTCCCGCATGTTTTTAGCGGGAATCCAGACTTGTCCTCTGGGCTGGTTCAGGGCTTGTAGCCTGAACCGAAACATTTTGGTTCAATCGAGGACGAGTGAACCAGCAAAGCAAGTAAGCGGAACTTGTCCCCTTAAAAATGGGGATTGGAGTGACCAATAACTTGGAAAGGCGCGCCTATGAACATAAAAAACAACATTGGATTCCCGCTAGAAACATGCGGGAATGACATGCTAAGAACAATAAACTTTGAAATTCCTTGTATACGTTAAATTAGGTATTCGGCAATTTTTTAAGAATTTTTTATGTCACACAGAAACCATGTAGGGGCACGGAGCACCGTGCCCCTACTTCGTGACATTGTGGCTAGAGGGAAAATACTCCAGCTTATCAGTACCAGCCCTCATTTCGGTAGAGAACATGGTTTTGAATATATCAATCTTAAAGAAGCAGAAGATAACCCAATTATCGGTAATGTGGTTTTTAGTTTTAGAAAATGGAAATAGCACATTGGTATAAATAAAATATTATGACACCTGCAATTCAAATAATAGGCCTTGTTATTATTATATCTCTCCTACCAATAACAATTTGGTGTGTAACTAAAAAAAAGCCTTATTTAAGAACCTTAATATTTTGTGTGGATCCAATTTTCTTTATCTTCGGTGTAATTTTATTCAAGATCGATCTTATCTACGAAATTACCTTACCAGAAGGTACTACTATAAAAACAACTTTACAAAAAGCTACTTTAGATGCCAAAGAGATATCAGCTCTTAAAGAAAGAGTTGAGGCCCAAAGTGCAACCATAGATTTAGTTGCAAAAAGTGCAAGCGAAGCAAAAAACCTTTCCACTGATGCCAAGAGTTTGTACGAAGAGCTTTCAAATAAGAACAAAATAGCTGATAAAGAGCTCAAAAATATTAGTAATAAAATCTTACCTTTAGAATTAAAGGCAAAATCTTTATCAACTCTTATTAGAAAAATACGAAAAGAACTATTACTTCTTCAAGAAATATTAAAAATACAACAGTTGACAACTGCTGCTAAGGCAGGTTCACGTAGAGATTACGAAGAACTAAATGAAATATCAACGAAAGATCCAAGAATTCAAACTTACACTAAGGCAGCTCTTAACGATATCTTTTTTTATTTCGATGCTGAAAGAAATATCGGTGGAAGAACATTGGGAGACCTGATTGCTAGGAAACCTATTGAATGTTCAGTAGATGAAGTAATTGATATATATCACAATGCAGATCCTTCTCTAGGTTTACGAGAATCTGCTATTAACACTTTGGCAAAATTGAAAAAAGATACAGCTGTGCAGGAAATTTGTGATTCCATATATAAAGAACAAAACCTACGGGTTATTGCAAGAATGATTAGAGCTTTATCTATATTAACAGATGAATATTTTGAAACTCTTGACATAAATAAAGTAAAAACCTGGTGGGGAAAGAATCCGAATAAAGAGAAATACAAATCATGTTACAAAGAATACTTGGAAGCTCTTGCTTATATCCGGAAAAAGTCTTCCTTAAGTGATGAAGAATCAAAATATGTTATTTCTCTTTTAGAAAAAACTATAGAAATGGACCCTGATGCACTCCATGCAAGGTGTTTACGTGCAGCATATCTTGCTAATATCGGGAAATATGATGATGCTGAGATAGAATTAAAAGAAGTGGAAAAACGTAATAATAACTATCGATGGTTGTATTACTTTCAAGCAGAATTATTTGTATGGCGAAAAAACTATGATAAAGCTATAGAATCATTAAATCAAGCTATGTCAATATCTCCTTCAATTGAGAATAATGTCAAAAATGCCTTAATATTCAAAGATTTAGTAAAAGATCCACAGATAAAATGGCCCAGCGAAAAAACAAAGTAATTAAATTATGATAAGATACTCCTCGAAATACCTGTTTAAGAGATTTTCTTACCGAGTCGCCTTTTTTTTACAAACTAAAACTCTTGCCCATAGACATCATAGCATACTTTCTCATTGCATTATTTTAGGGAATTTGGTTTAATTTTAAGCGTCTGAATTTATTTATGCCAGAGTGGTGGAATTGGCAGACACGCCAGACTCAAAATCTGGTCCCCGTCACAGGGGGTAAGGGTTCAACTCCCTTCTCTGGCATTTCTTTTAAAATAATATTTAGTATTCTGAGTCCTCTGGCTTAAGGTAACTAACCTTAAGCCTTTTTTGTTTGTCACACAGGTATTCACTTATAAGGAATAATATATGTTGATAAACATAATAGAACGTTTCACCTTTTATATCGGGCTATTCGGGTATGTCGTTATTTATTGGGGCATACTGAAATCCCTCTACCAATTCTTCCAGGCAGAGCTTTACAAAAAACAAGACGTGCACAACAAATCACTGGATCAGATACGGCTGATGCTGGGAAAATACCTGAGTTTCGGCCTCGAGATATTCATAGGAAAGGATATTGTAACAACGATCCTGAGTCCGACATGGCAGGAGATTGAAAGACTCGGCGCTATTGTTGCAATCCGAATTGTCCTGAATTATTTTCTTAATCGTGATATAAAGCTGTTAACCTCAAAGGAACAATAGTCACATAACAATAG
>VGXV01000120.1 GCA_016873165.1 Planctomycetota bacterium
AAGCATTTATGAAGAACATAGATATTAATTCTATAATAACGGATACAATATTTTTATTCAAACAAACTGCATCGAGCAAATGTATCGGAATAATTACTACTTTTGAAGAAACCAACGGGTGTTTTATAATTGGCGATGAGGATAAGATAAAACAGGTTATTTTAAATGTTTTACACAATAGCTTGTCTGCTTCCCGCCGTAACGGCCAGATTACCCTGAAAACAGGTTTTAAAAACAATCTGGATGAATACAAAAAGAGCGCTACAGAGCATAACAACTGTATCTTCTTTTCCTTTACGCCGCCAGTGAAGGAAGGTTTCAATGAAAGGAGATATTTTTTTATTAAAATAGCAGATGATGGAACAGGTATTTCTCCGGAAAAAATCTCGCATATATTCGAGCCTTTTTTTACGGATAAAAACAATGGCAACGGACTTGGCCTTGCAGTTGTATACAGAATAATAAAGGATCATGAGGGGGGAATTTATGTGGAAAGCAGCGTTGGAGAGGGGACGTCTTTTTATATTTTCCTGCCTGTAAATGGTATGAATATCGATGCCGGTAAAGAAAAAGAACAAACAGTTACGACATTTTATGATAATAAACATTTGATGGATGAGTCGTAAATCTTTTTAGTTGGTTTTTCCTTTTTCGATGCTTTTTCGGATAACACTTCGCAGAATACGGCTTCTTTCCGCCCCTCCCAGAAGGCTTTTTAGATTATCATACAATTCAGGATCGGCTATTAGCGCTCCAAGAGTGCCCTCTCCCCCGGCAACTTTTCCGATGATGTCATTGAGCGAATCAGAAGTGGCGATGAGATTGTCCAGGAGAAGTTTTCCCCGTGTGTCGTAAATCAGCGAATGCAGCAGACCGGTGCTTTCCTGGAATTTGCTGATGCTTTCATTCAGGGATGCAGATACGCTGTTCAGCGTTTCTGCGAATTCGCCGTCTTCCAGTTTCTTAAAGAATTGTGCGATGGATCTGATCGCATTGGTGCCGTTTTCAATGGCGGCAGTGTAATCCATCGGCTCTGTGCCTTTAATGGTATCACCGTCTTTTACAGAAGGTCCGAGGCAGTCTTTCGAAGATATTTCTACGTATGAATCACCTGTTACATAACTGAGCCATTTTATTGTTGCTACGGAATCGGTCTGAATATTTTTCTGGGCGCTTTTATCTATCTGCAGCAATACTTCAATTCCGGCGCAGGGCAATTCATCGGGAAGAACGATATCTTTGACCTGGCCAACCGTCACTCCCATAAAACGCACCGGTACACCCTTTTGTAAACCGTAGACGTGGAGAAATTGTGCTTTCAGTATAATGTGGGGTTTAAAATAACCTTTTTGAGAACCAAGAATGAATAGCGCCGCGCCAAGGCATAATAATGTGATAAGAGTAAAAATTCCTGCCCGTAACTCGGCAATGTGTTCTTTGCGCATATTTTCTCCTTTTACAAACAGATGTTGCCGCTGATAAAATCTTTAATTTCTTTTACGTTTGATGATGCTATTTCCTGCCAGGCGCCAACGGTGATAATTTTTCCTTCATGAAGCATTGCGATGCGGTCCGATACCGTTTTCACACAGTGGAGATCATGGGTGACAACAATGGAGGTAATGCCAAGTTTTTTCTGCAATTCCATGATCAGTTCATTAATGCGTTGTGCGGTCATGGGGTCTAAGCCTGTAGTAGGCTCATCATATAAAATAATCTCAGGATCTGTGGCAATTGCCCTTGCCAGCCCGACCCTTTTTTTCATGCCGCCGCTGAGTTCATCCGGCATCTTTGCCTCTATTCCTTTAAGGCCGACAAGCTGTAATTTTTCTGAAACGCGGGATTTGATTTCGTTTTCGGAAATATCCAGATGTTCACGAAGCGGATATGCGATATTTTCAAACACGGTTAATGAATCAAACAATGCCGCGCCCTGAAACAGCATTCCCACATGAACCCGTAGCTTAATTAATGCGTCTTCATTCATTTGTGTGACATTTTTGCCCATAACAAAAATATCGCCGCTATCCGGTTGTATTAATCCGATAAGCTCTTTTAAAAGCACACTTTTTCCCGTTCCGCTTGCGCCGAGAAGAGATAAGATTTCTCCTTCATGTATCGACAGGTTTATATTGTTAAGCACACGGTGTCCGTTAAATGATTTGCAGACATTTTTAATTTCAATAATTGTTTTTTCCATCAGAGAACCATAAGAAACAGTTTTGTGAGAAAAAAATCCGCGATAAGGATTGAAATTGAGATTGTCACCACGGAAATGGTGGTGGAACGTCCCACGCCGGTAGTGCCGCCTGACGTTTTAAGCCCGAAATAACAACCAATAACGGCAATGAGCAGCCCAAAAAAGACGGTTTTCCCAATGCCGCTTAAAAAATCGGAAACGGTGATGGTGGTCAAAATAGAGTTAAAATAGAAATTATGATCGATATCAAGTTCAAATATTGCAATGATAAGGCCGCCAAAAATACCGATGAAATCCGCCGTAATCGTAAGGAGAGGCAATGTGATCAACCCGGCAAGTATTTTTGGGGAGACTAATTTTTTTATAGGACTTGCGCCCAAGGCCCTCATTGCGTCAATTTGTTCTGTTACCTGCATCGACCCGATTTCTGCCGCAATGCCGGAGCCTATGCGCGCCCCTACCATAATGGAGGTGAGGACAGGGCCCAATTCTCTCACAATTGAGAGAGATACAACGCTTCCGACATACATCTCTGCCCCGTACATGCTCAATCCGTAAATTGTTTGGAGAGACATGACCATGCCGGTAAACAAGGCGATGATATTCACGAGCAAAAGCGATCCTGCGCCAAAATTGTCAATTTCTTTCAGAAGGAGTTTCAGATTAAATGGCGGAATAAAAATCCCCCAAAATCCCTTGAACGTCAACAAGGTTACCTGCCCCATAGAGAGGAGAAATTTTTTAATTGTCTGGTCGATTGATAGGAGGAGGTTCATAATAACCTTTTAAAATAATATCCATAATAACAAAAACCACCATAAATGATCAGAAAAAACAGTGTTGACAGTTTATTAGGGAGCATTCCCAATTTTTTGTAAAATGTGGAGGTATTATGCGGGGGATAAACCACCCGCGCTACGACACATATTGCATGGTAGCGCCGATCCTTTATGGTCGGCTTTATTTTGATTTACAAAAAATTGGGAATGCTCCCGTTTATTACCTGTTTTTATCTTCGGCAGGAATATCCTCTGGCTGAATCCAGACGAGCTTGCCATCTTTCCACGATGCAACGGGATTGCCTGCTCTTTTATGCTGAAGTAATGCCTGGTTAACAGCTTCAGACAAAGCTCTTGTTATTTTTTCTTTGTCCTCAAATATTTCAGAGATTCTGTCTTTAGCTGCCTTATTAGCCATTATATTCCTCCAGTATTTGCTTCCAAACCAAACTGTTTTCAATCGAAGTGCCGATTCCTTTTCCGCCCGAAGCCAGGGGCTTTAGAGTTCCGGCTGCCGAATTATCATAAAGAAACCACGTATCTGCCAATGGTTTATAAAGTCTGAAAAAATTCTTAATACCTTTATCATATCGCCTTACCACTATTTCTTCCGGCACATTATG
>VGXV01000121.1 GCA_016873165.1 Planctomycetota bacterium
TAACACACATACAAAAAAATGAACCTTTTCTCAGTGAGGTGTCAAAAAAACAGAGGGTTATATTTGATGCTTTTGGAATCCAGGAAGAGGCTTTACATAGTTATTAACTTTTTCTCCAATTTAGGATGTTAAAGGATTCAGAACCTTTTACATCCATTTTGTTTGTCAGTGGGAGGGAAGTGTGCATACCGTATGTTGGAAATATATATTTGAAGTTGCCGAAGGGTTGAATTATTTATAGTTTATAGCCTTTAACTTATTGAAAACCTGAAAAGGAAAGTTTTTTATTTATATAAACCTTATGCAAAATTTGCGTGTAATGTAAAATTTGCGTCTGTATTTTTATGGGTATTGCAGTAGCTTTGTGAATATTTTTCAAACAAATTCGGCATGGGAAGGGAGTATTTCAGAAATGGTTGTTAAAAACAACATGGAATGTTCCTAATACTGTGTCAATGTCCCGTCGATCTTTGCTCTTTTTACGGCATAGGAGAATATGAATACACTGAGCGGAAGCATTATGACGGAAAAGATGAGCAAGGCGATAATATTGGGCAATAATGCCTCCAGAGAATATCCTTGCAATATGGCAAGCCGCATACCTTCGAGTGAATACGTTATAGGCAAAACATAGGAAAATTTTTGCAGCCATGCCGGCAAAACTGATATGGGATAATACAGGCCGCCGATAATTCCGGAAAGGTTTGAAAAGAGTTTACTGACGGGGTCGCCTTTTTTCAGCACCATAACAAAGCTGGCAGAAATTATTCCAAAGCTGTTGAATGAGATAATAGTGAGCAGGAGTATGATAAATGCCCCTGGCAAATTCGCATTTCCCACATCAACACCGAATAAAAATACTCCCAGAAGCAAATAAATGATTACTTTAAATGAGGCAAAGAGAAAATTATACATTACCGAGGAAAATATAATTGTCGGAATTTCCGTTTGGGTAACGAGCATGGCTTCCAGGGTTCCGAGCATCTGTCCCTCACGGATACTTTTTGAAAGGCCTTCCATAGATACGTTAAAGTAGCTGAAGAAGGCAATTCCTATAAGCACAAAGGCAAAATAGTTCCCTCCGTAAGGTTCAAGGTACGAAGTTCCCACATCTCCGAGAAGTTTTGAAAGAAAAAAGAACATTATCGTTGAAATGAAAATGCCGAAGATTTGCATGAAAAATGCAAATTTATAGCTGACTTCATTTATGAAGTCTCTGTGTGCAAAGGCCAGTGATTTGACAAAAATACTATGTATACGCATGTTCTTTTATCTCTTATCTGAAATAATTTGAATTAAATATCATTCTTCATTAGAATGTATTTCGTTGTCTTATTTCTTACAACCATACTGTCTGAAATCGGTACGAAAAAAATGAATTTTAAAAAACCAAAAAGAAAACAAAAAGGTGTAATAGAGCAGGATATAGGCACTGAAATAGTCCTCCGTAACGCTGATGAAAAAACCATTCATGTCCTTAATGCCACTGCCAGAATTATATGGGAGCTTTGCGATGGCAACCATACTGTGGAGGACATGGAACATCAATTAAGAGAAAGATTTTCCATACCTGACAATACAAATGTACTCGACGATATTTTAAACACGCTGAATGCCTTATCAGAAAAAGGAATGTTGGAAAAGGTATGAGAAACCATGATCTTCAATTCAGGTCTTTGTCAATTATTCTGGAAAACAGATTTGCCAAAGACAATTCCTTTTGATAAAAAGAACAAACATTCCCGCCTATATCGATAATGTGTTTTATTATATGAAATATACTTTCTGAGCCGTTTTTTGTGTTAATTTCTATTTCAACAGTATTCGTTTCTGTTAGATCGGATATGCTTATTATTTCCTTAACAAGAGGGAACGCAAATATTTTTTTTAGCAAAGCGGTCTCAGGTTTTTTTAATTCGACAACATAGTGTTTTTCCGCGCGTACCATCCTTTTTATTTCTTCCACAGTTCCGGTGATCTTCACTTTTCCTCTGTGAATAAAGGCAATCCTGTCGCATAATTCTTCCGCTTCGTGTAAATTGTGGGTGGCAAACACCACAGTCTTCTTCATTTCATTCACTAATTTTTCCCTTATAAATATCCTTATTTTTTGTGCGGTAATGGGGTCCAATGCATTCGTTGGCTCATCCATAAAGAGTATATCAGGATTGGTAAGCAACCCCCGTGCGATAGCCAGTTTTTTTCGGGTGCCGGTGGAATAATCCTTAAACATCCTGTCTGCTTCGTGGGAAAGATCCATAAAGGATAACAGGTCATTAATTTTTGTCTCCATCACAGAGCGGGGAACATTATTTAATTTTGCAAAAAATTTTAAATTCTGTCTTCCCGTAAGCCTCCAGTAAAAACTTCTCTCATCGCAGATAACATACCCGATTATTTTTTTAATCTTTTTCCCATTGTGTAACACGTCGAGTCCGTTAATACGTGTAATTCCAGAGGTGGGGAGCACCATAGTGCAGAAGATTTTTATAAGCGTGGTTTTGCCTGCGCCATTCGAACCCAGCAGTCCAAATAGTTCTCCTTTTTTTATTCTCAGATTAACATCACAGAGAGCCGTAGATTCCTTTTTTTGCAAAGGATGCAGCAATAAATCTCTGTAATTTCTTATGATGGGATATTTTTTCGTAAGATTAAACGTTTCTATACAATAGGTCATATAATTTTCTTATCAATTGTTACGTTAGATTAGGTAATTTTCCACCTGCATAAAACAAGAAATACTCCTTTCCTGAATAATAAAAAGAGAAAGCGTATTCCCCGGTTCATAATAGTTTTTAAACGTCCCGGTTTATTTTTTGTAAATGGTTTTCGCTGAAATCCGCACAGTGCACGAACAACAGAGGTGCTCATTATAATTAACCAACCTGTTGCCTTGCCGATGTAACTATCAAGATGCAGAAGTTTTTCTCCCCGTTTGATAGCCGATACTTTGCCGATTATTTCACGATGGTTCACTTCCGGATCAAGATGCGGCACGTTATCTCCTTTTGTGATAACGGAAAAGCCTTTTTCATTCCCGGAAACACGTAATACCCTGTGTACAATAAGCTTGTTATCGTGTCTGAAGGCAATAATATCACCGCACCGTATTTGTGAATAGCCGCATTTCACTAATACATTGTCACCCTCTCTTATGAGCGGATACATGCTATAGCCAGAAATAGGAATTGTAAATATCTCATGGGACTGATCCCATACATTGACGATGGCATGTAATACTTCACCGGAAATATTTTTATAAGTTTCTTTCTGCATTATCTTAACGTTTAGGGATTTCAAAGTTTGTATTATCGCATATCAGACAACCCCCTGAATCCCCCTTTTCTAAGGGGGACTTGGGGAAATCCCCCTTAATAAAGCTTATCTTTACCCACATTTTCTACTGGACAAATCCTGGCGGAGATAATGAGTGGGGGGTAAGTTCTGTAACAAATACTTTCCACATAGCGGTCATATCATCAAGTCTTTGTATCCCAAGCCAAAGCGTTTTTGTTCCAGGCTCACCATCCCCTTTGACCACCCAAACTCGCTACCAT
>VGXV01000122.1 GCA_016873165.1 Planctomycetota bacterium
CAAATCTATTGAAGCGAAGCGTTATGCCGCAGCTTCGTTGGGAAGTTCCCAGCCGGATTTCTGTGTGAATGCTTTTCCCCGATTCGTGTGTATTAGCGTCCATTAGCGATTTCGACTTCCGCGGTTCGTCCACCTGTTCGATCACCTGAAAGGGCAGAACGATGTTGGTCACTTCGCTTGTTTTGCCGTTCCAGACCAGTTCCACTTCCCGCTTGTCGTCAAAGAGCATAAAACGGTATTTGTCGGGGAGGGGTTTATCCGCTTCAATAAGTTTCAGTATTTCTCGTTTTTCGTTGTCAGTAAGTTTCATTCACAACATCCTTTGTTTCTGGTCACAGGTTATTTCATCGGGCTAACGTGAAGCATCACCAGCGCGCGATAGCGCGTCCGGTGCATGCGTTTGTTCTGCTACCAGTTCAGCAAATCCTTTCGTCTCTGGATCTCCCGGGCAAAATCTGGTCTTGACGCCTTCAGCCGTGCGATCTCTTGCTCCGAGGGTTCACCCATGGGCAAGTCAAGCATGTCAATCGTAATCATGTTTCTGGCCTCTTCATTTATGCAAAAGGGAAACAACATGCCTGCCAGGGAGTGTTCCCCGTACTTGCCAACGAGAGTGATGATACCTTTATTACGGAGTCCGACAACAGTGGCGTTATTCATCGGTAACTCAATAGTGTGCTTCCCCTGCAGGTAAAACTCGCGCAGGACGGCCTTCTCGGCATGGTCAAGGCTACCGAGTACGCTCGCAAGTTCACTCTTCCATTTCCAGTAAGCAGTCCTTCCTCTGACCTTTGCCACAAGCCATGCACATGCGTTGATCGCGACCAGCGCACCAGATGCCAGGGAAATCACGCCAATATGCGCCCTGTACGCCTTCATGAAATCAGCCAACGCAAGTTGCTGCACGAATCCATTGGGAGCGAACACAAGGACGCCTGAAACGACTGCCACCCACAAGACAATCTTGAAGGGTAATCTGTGAACATCTAATAGTCGTGAAAGCCAGTCCATGAATTCCTTTCATGCAGAACGTAAAGATGAGATGCGCAGTTAAGCGTCACCTCCGTCGTTTTGTTCTGCGCTTCTAATCGACTTCAAAATAATTGTAAAATTTATCATACTCAATCGGCACTTCATCTGGTTCTTGGACTCCCATCCAGCAAAGAAACTCTATTGGCTGTAACACCTCCGTAGTTATAGTTAATCTGTTATTCTTCTCTTCTTTTATTTGTTTGACGAGATTGGGAAGTTTTTTCTCCAAGGTTAGAAATACATTCATGTGGTTTCGCTCTGCCGTCCAAAGATGGAAAGCATCAGGAAGATTTTCAAGACTGCGAAATCTACTACAAATAAATTTGTACCACTCTATCATTCTTAAACTTTCCACCTCAAATTCTGTAAGGTCTAATTTTTCACGATGTTCAAGTATCCTAAGAACGGCAGACTCCTCAATGTCCCGAAGCCACTTCATAAATGGAATCTGGTTTGCGCTTCCAAGATTAACTCCCTTTGCTCTATCTTTTTTTCCACCTTTCGAGACATGTTCACTAAAAGATATAGTTTTGCGGCACTTACTTCGTTCTATAGGAGTTGGACATTTAGAAATATTACAATCTTTTAATGCATAAAATGCTTTAATTATGCATGAGCGCCTAAATGACTCAAACCGTATTTCATTTGAAGTGTAGGCCGAGATTCTTCCCTCTCTTATTAACCTGCCAATGGTAAAAATTGCATTTATTTGTCTTTGGTATTCGTCGTTTTCATGAGGAGGTTTCCTTTTAAAACCAAGAATGGGATTTAAAATTTTATGCGAACCCCACAGAACCTCATTCGTTTTTTTTGCTGGCTCAGCGAATTCGGCGTGACTAATAATTCCATTGTCGAGCAAGACTTTTACTCTGGCACGATTCATACTGTCAGTCATCACATTATTACTTCCTTTTTAACCATTTTATCCGCAGAACAATAATTAGACCGATCCGCATAGTGTGCGGATCACCGGTTTCTGACCCATATAACACGCCTTTGAAACAGCGAATGCCGCTACGATAAGCCTGTATACTTGACCACTTGCGGCGCTTGGTATTTGTTATCATGACGTCTTATGCGGATCGGCATAAGAAACCTCACTCCTATCCTGTGGCAGTTGTGTAAGTTGCTCGCGGTCGGCTGCAAACGCTTGTTCTGCCAAGTATATTTATATAGAATACAACTTTACTTCTGCAACTCTTTTAAAATCTTGTATATTAAAGGTAGCAATATTATCTATTTGGTGGGCTAATGCAATGCTGATAATTTCAAAATCATGTATTTGAAGACCTGTCGGTTCATATTTTTTGAGTAAATCTATGAATATCTTATAAGATTTTTCGTTAGGATACAGTATAGTAAAAATGGTTTTAAAATCTTGAAGTACCGTTAAAGCATTTTCTAATGTGAGTGAGTTTCCTGGGAATCTGGTAATGACGGCTAAAAATTCAGATAAATTTTTAGAAGTAGTAAATAAATCTATATTTTGTTCAGAAATTAAGTTTTGTGCCTTCTTGAAATATTTTGATTCTTCATCGATTGAATAAATCAAGACATTGGTATCCAGAAGAACTTTACTCATAGGCACTTTCACGGATATCTAAATTGTCAAATTTACCTTTAAGTCTATAAGTATGAAGTTTCCCTTTTCTTATTTTTGTTGTTTTGATGTTACTTATGAACTCAAAAACTTCTTGCACTAAATCATCCGGCATTTTATCTATTTCTTTTTTTACTTTCTCTTTGGTAATCATTTTAATCCCCATTCAAATTACTCGATACACTCATTCGAATATAATTTAAACTGAAAGCCTTGTCAATTTATTTGACATAACAGTTATTTTTGTCCCTATTCTACAATTGCCGGCATCCTATCGTATGATATAGTGGATGTCAAACAAAAATCGGCAGGATTTATGTTGAAAATATGACCGTATTTCTATATAAAATGCAAAAACTTATATTGAATTATGATACGGTTTTAAAAACTTATTTTCCTGATGATTTGCCTTGAATTGGTTCATATTATCTCTGCTTTGTGCCTTTTTTTCAGCTTCGGCCGATGCGCTCTCCAAGAAATCACTTGCTAAGAGTAACGAGTACCTCGTTGCCTGGGTGCATGTCGGGTTTGCAGCGCCTTTTTTGCTGTTAATCCTTCCCTTTATAGAAATTCCCAGATTAGACATAAATTTTTTTATTGTCGTAATCATTTTACTACCGCTCGAAATTACTGCCCTTATCTTATATACGAAGGCTATTAAATTATCGCCTTTATCCATAACATTACCTTTTTTGGCATTGAGTCCGATATTTATGATCTTTACCTCAAACCTCATTCTCGGTGAGAGGCTGGATAAATTCGGGATCATCGGTATATTGCTTACTGCGGTTGGGGCGTACTTGCTCAATATAAATACCGCAAGACAGGGCATATTAGAGCCGTTTAAAGCCATACGCAGGGAACGGGGTTCGCTGTATATGA
>VGXV01000123.1 GCA_016873165.1 Planctomycetota bacterium
ATATTTTTATAATAATTCAACCTCGTAACAGGATCTCTTAAAATACCTAGAAATTGTTTCGTGAGGTCTTTGTATATTAGTTTAACAGGTATCTCTCTCACCCGCAAGCCCAACTTCCACGCCTGTAGCCACAACTGCAACGGCATTCCATATCCATGCTCAGTCAAGTGCATCAGCTTCAATTTTTCAACCTTATACGCCTTAAAACCACAAAATGCATCCGTTACGTTGAATCCCGTAATCATATTTATAATGCCTGTAATTTCTTTATTAATGAGATATCGCTCCTGTGGAAATTCATTGTCCGGCCTTGCAGGAAAATAATATCTGGATCCCGATAGAATATCGCAATCATAAAATGGAATTTCTTCCAAAAATAGCGAAATTTCGTCAGGCTCATGCTGCCCGTCGCTGTCAATCGTTAACAAGTAATCATATCCATTTTCTGTTGCAAATGTGAATGCATCTATAATTGTCTTGCCATAACCAAGATTTCTTGGATGTGTGATTACGTGAATATTCCTAAAATTTATTAATTCTTTGTGGAGACCATTGGTCGAGCCATCATCTATGACTAGTATATCTAGGTGAAAGTTATTAACCCTTTGGATAATATCGCGCACATCTGCTTCATTAAAAACAGGTATAGCAACAAGAATTTTATTTTTATACATAGTATTTAGTTATTTACTCTCAGGAATTAAAACGGAAGAACTGCATGCATTAGAGACTTGTGCTTATTTTTAATGCTTCCACCGTGTTTCGCAACAACCTCACCACTGTAACAGGCCACAATCCGCAAGACACAGGGGTAACATACGAAGCAACCTCTTTGGCATTTGCAAATTCAACATCTCCCACGGTCTTCATTTGTGGATCGTTATTCAATATACTTTATGCGTCATATCAAAGCTGCTTCTTTTGTATCAGCAGGAATTTTACAATTTGATAATTATAGAAAAACATTGAATCACATAGCAAGGAAAAACCCATCACGATTAACACTTTCATTGCTATTAAAGTATTGACATACCCCGTCATACCTGATAAAATTTGCAAAAATTCTAATATAGTTTTCCTCCCATATACAGAGATAGGGTAAAGTAAAGGCACGTCTTTCATGTCGAATATGGCGAATCGCAGCCAACTATTATTTGCCGATATGGAACAACTCCTGTCTATACACGATTGCTGGTTTATGGAAGGGAATCAACTCATATTGGATACAAGTGTTTCATTCGCATTAAATAATCCGAGGTAATAAATTGAGGGTAATTGTTGCTAAAACTGCTGGATTCTGCATGGGTGTACGACGTGCGATGGACATCCTTTTGGATGCTGCAAATGAAAAAAGCGACGGCAAAGTTTATACCGACGGTCCCCTGATTCACAATCCTCAGGTGCTTGAATACCTGGAAAAAAGAGACATCCACGTCGTTAGTGGTCAGACAGACCTTTCTCAAAGCACGGTTGTCATCAGGGCGCACGGAATTACGCCTACCCGTAGAAAAGAAATTGAAGATTTGGGCGCAAAGGTCTGTGACGCTACCTGCCCCCACGTAATGAGAGTTCAATCCATCATCAAAAAGTATGCAGCACAGGGTTATTCAACCGTGATAGTTGGTGATAAAGGCCACGCAGAGGTTATTGGTTTACTGGGATACGCTGAAGGCAAAGGTCATGTCGTACAGGAATTGGATGAAATTGATCATCTGCCGCCAATGGAGAAGGTTTGCGTTGTTGCGCAAACAACCCAGGACAGGCGCATGTTTAAAGAGGCCATCGACCGGCTTAAAAAACGATATTCAAATTGTGAATCTTTTGAAACAATCTGCAGTTCGACTTACAAACGACAGGATGAAATCATCAACCTCAGTAAAACGGTTGACGCCATGATTGTTGTTGGCGGGAGGGGAAGCGCCAATACTACCCGGCTTGTTAAGATATGCGAATCCCAGGGAACACCCACATTTCACGTCGAAACCGATGCCGAGTTGGACATCAGCAAGTTCAAGGATTTTAACACAGTTGGCGTAACCGCAGGCGCTTCAACCCCAAACTGGATGATTAAAAGGGTTGTTGAAAAGATACGTTCATACAAGGTCAACAGATACGAAAAATTCTTATTTGGACTAAAAAGCATTGCCAGTTTTTTTATTGGAAGTTGTACGTACGTAGGGCTAGGCGCAGCAAGTTTGTGTTATGCAAGCACGGTGTTACTCGGTATTCAGCCTCGATTGAGCTTTTGCCTGATTGCGGCTCTCTTCATATTCTCCATGCAAGTATTGAATCACTTCGCCAACAAAGAAGCCGTGGCTCTCAATGAACCTGCAAGGGCAAAATTCTATGAAAGGAAACAGCACCTCTTTGTCGGTCTTGGCGCTGCCGGGGCAGTGGCATCTTTTATTTTGGGATTTATGCTGAGTAAGTCCATTTTTTTCTGCATCTTCCTTGCAAGCCTCTTCGGTATTTTTTACCGATTGGAAATAATACCAAAGAGTTTGTCTAAAATTATCCGTTACAGGAGTCTTGAACAAATACCGGGATCAAAAGAGATTTTTTACAGTATTGCGTGGGCCGTTAGCACGGCGCTCATACCTTTCCTTGGGACAAGAAAAAGCTTTATCCCGTCTTTTGCCATTGCTATCGCATTTGCATTCAGCATTGCATTTATCAGGGCTGTAGTCCTTGATATTCGCGATATTCAGGGCGACCGCATCCTGGGAAAGGAAACCATTCCCATTGCAATCGGAAAAGAACGAACAAAAACGATTCTTATTATCCTTACGGCGTCAGTCGCCGTTCTCCTATTTGTAAGTTCACTCGTTGGGTGGACTACTACCTTGGGGTATTATTTACTCCCCTGTGTTGCTTATGCCTTCGGTTATCAATATTTGTTTCAAAAACGAATGGTATCTGAAGGTCTATTGCTCGAGACTATTGCCGACTTCAATTTTATATTTACAGGCATTATCGCCTTTGTGTGGAAATCCAGTCATTTTTGAGTTTTATAGGTAAACCATGGAAGAAAAAAAATTGGGAATGATTGCACAATTTAAAAAAGACGTCAGAAAAAGGATGTTGACGGGTTTGTTGTTAATCCTGCCGGTTTATGTTACCTATTTTGTCGTAAAATTTCTCTTTGGTTTCGTTGGAGGAACTCTTTCGCCGGTTATTAAAAAGATATTGCAGTTTTACGGAGTCGCCCTACCGAAATCTTCTCTTGATGAATTTATTATTACCTTCCTCGGCCTTATTCTTA
This sequence comes from Planctomycetota bacterium, assembly GCA_016873165.1. Taxonomy (GTDB): domain Bacteria; phylum Planctomycetota; class Brocadiia; order Brocadiales; family Brocadiaceae; genus Kuenenia. The sequence goes on from VGXV01000123.1 coordinate 3,263, forward strand.
CTTTTATTTCATTGTATTTTATTGGTATCTTTGCCGCTAATTTCGTTGGCAAGTCCATCATCATTTATTTTGAAAACCTGTTAACAAAGACCCCAATCATTAAAAATATCTATTCGTCCGTAAAACAAATAATCCACTCGGTAAGCTTGCCGGGCAAACAAGCCTTTAAACGCGTGGTTCTCGTTGATTTTCCAAAAGAAGGCACAAAATCAATAGGTTTTGTTACTGGCGCCA
>VGXV01000124.1 GCA_016873165.1 Planctomycetota bacterium
GCAATACATCTTCCGTGCCCCTGGGCGCTTTAAAGACATAATCGGTTTTTTTCACAGTATTTACATTCATTGCACCAATCCAATTGATTTCAGTAACGCCAAATATAAAAAATAAATTATATCAATCTGGACACAATATGCAAGGCTTTTCGGGGGATGCAATTGACATGAATTACAGACAGGTGTAAACAAGAACCACGGATTTCGCAGATTACACAGATAAAAAAACGTTATATTTCAGCACCCCCCCATGGCCTCCTCTCCTCCCCCCTTTATCCCCCTCCGGACGGAGACAGGGGGAGAAACATTTTTCCGATCTGAGTCGAGGAGGGGTTTTCTCAGCCCCTTGTGGGAGGGGTCAGGGGAGGGGGCTGAACTGCTACCAAAAACCACAATCAATCTTTGGAATTGATGACCATCGCAAATCTGTGCAATCGTTCGACTGAGCGCTCACGACGAAGTCTGCGGAACTTGTCCTCGTGAAAACGGGGATCTGTGGTTTCTAATGGTCCCCCATTTTCATGAGGACAAGTTTTATTCATCTGAAGTTTGTTATGCTACATTTTTAAAACAATCTTCCCGAAATTCTCCCTGTTCAGCATCTTCTGCTGGGCTGCTGCAGCCTCTTTCAATGGAAATACGCTGTCTACCACAGGTTTCAATCTTCCAAACTCCACCAGATTTAGTACGTCCAAAAGTTCCTTTTTACTGCCTAAATAACAGCCGATAATCGAATGCTGTTTCATAAATAAAGGACGAATGTCCATCGTCGTTGAAGGACCGCTTGTTGCGCCGCATACGACCATCCGACCACCCTTTGCAAGACAGTGCAAATTCTTTTCCCACGTATCCGGACCAATGTGTTCGAAGATAAGGTCTACACCCTTGCTATCCGTCAAATTTTTAACCCTTTCCGCATAATCTTCCTTCGAATAGTCGATGACCTCATCAGCGCCCAATTGTTTTGCTTTTTTCAGTTTTTCACTCCCTCGTGCTGTGGTAATCACACGGGCGCCTGCCAGACGGGCAATTTGAATGGCGGCGCTCCCGATTCCGCTGCCAGCAGCGTGGATTAATACATTCTCGCCGGGTTTGAGCTGTCCACGCGTAATGAGCATGTGCCAGGCTGTTAAAAACACCAGAGGAATAGCCGCCCACTCTTCAAAAGAATATTTGTTAGATATAGGGATAATATTATCCACGTGCGCCTTGGTAAATTCGGCATAACCCCCCTGTACCTGAAATCCCATAAGTTTAAAACTACTGCACATGCTGTCGTTGTTCGTAATGCAATACACACACTTCCTGCAGCGAACACCGGGTGCAACGATTACCCTGTCACCCACCCTGAATTTCTTTACCTCCATACCCACCTCAGCCACCTCGCCAACGCTATCACTGCCGAGGATATGCGGCATGGGAATTTCGATGCCGGGCAATCCCTGTCTTACCCAGATATCGAGATGATTCAACGCGCATGCCTTCACCTTCACCAGCACTTCATAGGGAGAAATCTTTGGTTTCTCCACATCTGTGTAAGTTAATTTATCTACGCCGCCATTTTCATTAAAAACAACCGCCTTCATAAATATCTCTCCTCTATTGTAAAGTCTTTAAACGCAATTTATGCAGCATAGTTGATAACTTCTAATTCTGCCGATGTGTCCACATTTTCAAGAATTATCTCCACCTGCTTTAAGACGGTATCTTCCAGCAAGTATTCGCTACAATTATTACACTGTAAAAGGGGCAGGCATTTCACAATGACGATGGTTGTTTCGCTAACCTTAAAAGGCAAATCCGTGGTTAATGGATACATATTACTACCACATACATGGCACTTCATTTTAACTACCTCAATAAATTTTCCTTTGCGTTATACACCGGCGGATAAATTCCAAAGGATTTTCTGGAAGCATGCGTTCAGGCATCATATCTCACCTCTTGGTTCCTTCTTCGACCTTCCCCCATTTCTCCCTTTCTCCTTATTTTTGAGTATCGCCACAGGATCACATTTTAAATATTAAATCAAAGGAAGTTGTACGATTATTTAATTTTTAAGACGTTACTCTCTTTATTTTCAAGTATTTTTTACTCGGGGACACTTGGCTCATTGACTAGAGCTTTTAACAGCACGCCCCAAGCACGATAATATAAACTAATCTGCTATAATCTTTGGCTCTATTCCATATCTACCCATTTTTCGCCATAAGGTAGTTGTTGAAACGCCTAAATCTCTTGATGTTAATGCCCTATTACCTTTGTTTGCTATAAGAGATTGTATTATCTGTTCTCTTTCTTTTTCTTCAATTGTTTTGTGCAGATTCATTTCAGGCCTAATTTCAACCTCTTGCACATTTTGAAATTTGACTGCAATCCGCTTACAATGCGTGATAAATGCATTTAATTCAAGCGTTCCTTTCATCATGTTACAAGTCGTACAGCAAGGAACAACATTGCTAGCTTCATAAGGCAACAAAGAATCAATCCTATCAAGCCCGATAGCCTCTATTTCACAGTAATAACAAGGTTTATTGTAGAACCTTAAATATTCCTCAAACTTTATATTAAAATGTATTCCTCGTATCAGAGCGCCCTTTTCTATGTTGTTATATTTCTTTTTCGCATGTTTAAAGTCCATCTCTTTTTCTCCTCATTCCAATAAGTCAAATGGCATTTTTGAGCAAACCACCAAGCGGGTTCAGGTTTGTAACCTGAACCCATGAGACAATAAAGCTGTGTGTAGCGATGTCCCGTTCAACGATATAAAACGTGGGGTTCAAATTGCAAATTTGAACCCGCGTGAAGTTTGTAACCCAATGTCTTTAAGTTAAGGAAGGGTGCTTTGCCCTCACATATCTTCCAATGGTGGAACAGGCATCTTGCCAGTTCGAAACCACAGGCAAGATGCCTGTTCCACCGTAAGATATTTTTAAAAGGGTTTTATAATCAACGGGGGTTATTCTCGGCATCAGGACACCGATATTACTGATTTTTCAAACCCTATAATTTCAATCTGAGGGGATAGCACATCGTCCTTCACTTCAAACCCGCACTCTTGCAAATAATCTTCAAGAGTTCCCATATTTTTCATCTCTTCAAATTGTATGCTAATAACCTCGAAGAGGTTTTTTCTTGCTTCCTCTGGTGTTCTTCCTTGTGATATAAAGTCCAGTTCAGGTGCACGGGCCAAATACCACGACCCTTTTTTCCAAGATTCGATAATCACTGGTAACTTCATGGTTTCTGTCCTCTGATTGATTTGATAAAATATTATAGCCAAATATGCCTTTTTTATAGCAAATTCGCAGTTTTATTGCAAGTGATTAGATTTTGTCAGGATCATCCTTAAACCACCGGTTATTTCAAAAATACAGCCTAACAGCCTAAATCATTTGTCTTTTT
>VGXV01000125.1 GCA_016873165.1 Planctomycetota bacterium
ATGGTAGCGAGTTTGGGTGGTCAAAGGGGATGGTGAGCCTGGAACAAAAACGCTTTGGCTTGGGATACAAAGACTTGATGATATGACCGCTATGTGGAAAGTATTTGTTACAGAACTTACCCCCCACTCATTATCTCCGCCAGGATTTGTCCGGTAGAAAATGTGGGTAAAGATAAGTTTATTAATGGGGACTTAAACGGAATAACTTGAGGTTTAACTATGGGAAGATCAACCGTTCATTACGCTGACAACGAGACAAATAATATCTTAAAACGCTTGCATAACAAGCTGCGTCCTGCCGGCACTCCGGTTGAACGCGTGGAGTATATTATTGAACTTCTCCTGCTTCGTATTTTTGAAGCCAAACTCAAGCAGGATGGAACGTTTATTCCTTTGAGAAAACTTTTTGAAGGCGAAAACTATCGCCTTCTGTTTTCCCACTTGCTTTCTCTCACGGGTGATCAAGTATTATCAGAACTTAACAAAAATATTTTTCCGTTTTACGCCTCCATTCTTACCAAAGCCAGGCAAGTAATAAGCGGTAATATGCCAACCAAAATGCAAGATCAGCTTGTCCTCATGGAGGAAGTATTCGCCAACTCCAACTTTACCAACAATGTCAAAGGCGGCGTGATTGCAGAAGTTATCGGACTGGTGAACGAGATTGACGAACAATGGGTTTTAAAAACCGATCTTTTGGGAGACGCCATCGAATCGGCACTATCGGAAACCGGGGGTACAAAAGATTTAGGACTGTATAGAACGCCAGACCACATCCGCAAAATGCTGGTGGAGATGGTTGACCCCGATTTTACGGATGTTATTTTTGATCCTGCCTGTGGTACATCCGGATTTCTTTTTAACGCTTACGAATACGTTATTGAGAAGGCAAGAAAAACAAGACGATTCCCACCTGAGCATATTGCAAATCAATTCTACCGCGCGGGCATTGGCGGTATTGAATATCAAGGCCGTATCAGAAAAATGGCGGCAGTGAATATGTATATTCGCGGTCTCAATCCGCACAATATAGCCCAGGGCGACAGCCTGAAAATGTATGACCCGTCAAGCGATGCCGGTAGTAAAAGCGTCGTGATTGCAAATCCGCCATTTGGCGCGGAACGCGACCAGCCTGCGTATCCAAATGTGTGGGAAGAATACTCCAAGGAATCTGAAACTACGATTCTCTTTGTAAAACTCATGTTTGATCTTTTGAAGCAGGGTGGACGATGCGCGGTGGTTGTGTCAGAAGGGTTTTTAACATGGGGGCAGAATAGCGCCTGCGCCCTGAGAAAACTATTGTTAAACGAGGCGAACTTGCGGGCCTGTCATCAGCCTTCCGCAAGGTGTGTTTGTGTCGAAGAGTGGTCAAGGCACCAAGGGCGCCATACTGCCGGTAGAAGTGAAATTGAATTTTGAACAGTTCAATCCCACGGCGGTGCAGTATTTTAATAAACATTACGGCATAGACAAATACAAAGTTGTCGGCTTAAACGGCAAACCCAAAAATGAGTTTTATATTTATCCGTGGGATGTGTAGAATTGTTTTATTGCATTAAAATTTATTACCCCGATAGAGAAACTTTCTAATGGGGTTTATCCGCAGGAATATCAGAATAACATATTTTTCAAGGCCGCAAATACCAACAAGAATATAAAAGAGAGGACATAATGCCAAAGATTTATGATAATATCGAAAATCACCTTTCACAAGGCCTCACTGAGACTCTTGTTTTATCAAAACGTGGAGATTTTTGTGTCGGATATTTTAACTTGCGTGGCTGGCATGAAATTGCAGATAAAATCGATACATTAAGCGGAATGCCCGTGAATGAAAACGGCGAACAACTTCACCGCTACTGCAGATTGCTTGTGGGCATGCAGAAATTACCCTCCGAATTATTAAAAGAATCTTTTATACATGACGAATCATATCTTATTGACAATGCTGAAGTAGTAAAACTGAGAAAAAAGCTTGCGTATGAGTTTAAAGAACAACTGACAATTGGAACACCCAGCGAGAGAGATGAAATATATCTACGCAAATTGAGCAAACAACTCAAAGAAAACAAGGTAGTTGTAAAACTCCACCTGAAACATCCCCTGCACGCTAAACTGTATATTGCGTACAGCGATGATAAGCGCGTTCCCATAGTGGGGTTTCTTGGCAGCAGCAATCTGACGCTTGCAGGACTTGCAAAGCAGGGTGAATTGAACATCGATGTTATGGACCAGGATGCCGCCACAAAACTTTCAAAATGGTTTGATGATCGCTGGAACGACAGATGGTGCATAGACATAACAAAGGATCTGATACAGATAATTGACGAGATCTGGGCGGCTGACCGGCTGGTGGAACCATATCACATCTACTTAAAGATTGCTTATCATCTTTCGCGTGAAGCAAGAGCAGGCATCAGCGAATACAAGTTGCCACGTGTTTTTCAGCAGAAGGCGGTATTAGTCGCGGCTCATCATCTGCACAAACGCGGCGGCGTAATGATTGGTGATGTTGTCGGGCTTGGCAAGACTATTACCGCAACCGCGCTTGCCAAAATATTTGAAGAAGATTTTTTCCTTGAAACACTTATTCTATGCCCAAAGAATATCGTAGAAATGTGGGAAGATTATGTGCATAAATACAAATTACATGCAAAAGTATTATCCCAGAGTATGGTGCAAAGCCTGCTTCCAAATCTCAGGCGATACAGGCTTGTGATTATTGATGAAAGTCATACCTGCGGAATGACCAGGGAAGCCGTTACCGTGCAATAAAATCATACATTGAAGAAAATGAAAGCAAAGTCATATTGCTTTCCGCAACCCCCTACAACAAATCTTATGTGGATTTATCAAATCAATTAAGGCTCTTCACCGCCGATGATAAAGACCTTGGCATTGTTCCCGAAAGATATATTGAAAGTATCGGCGGTCAGGTGCATTTTACGGCAAAGCATACCGAAACATTCATCCGAAGCATTAAAGCGTTCGAAAAAAGCCATTTTTCCGATGACTGGCGAGAACTTATGAAGCTCTATCTGGTGATACTAAGTTGCATGCAAAGGAATGCAACTTAGTATTAATTGGTTTTTTTACAAAAATCGGGAATGCTCCCAACGTTGCATGCTATGTATGCTTTATGACGAGTTTTGCAATTCTGTAAATCGGGCGATACCTGTTTTGTAAAACTCTATTGAAAACAGTGTTTATCTGCGTTCTTCCGCGTCCTATTATAACATTACTTTGTTAAAAAAATTAAGCGGCGATTTTTTTCTTAAGCCGAGCGGATTTAATTTTAAAATATTTCTGAGAAAGTTTTTCGTTCTTTGATAAAGCATGTGTAGATGAGAATTCCAAAAGAGAATTAATTGCCTTCTTGAATTCATTAAAGGTT
>VGXV01000126.1 GCA_016873165.1 Planctomycetota bacterium
GAAAATAATTGCGTACCTTTAGTTTGTTGATTGGTTGAGTCTAAAAGAAGTATCTCGTCAAACCACGGAGAACCTTCAATGAGCTTCTGTACGTAGGATTTGAGGGCGATGGTGATTTTTGCCCCGGGGAAATTTTCCCTGATACATCGGAAGGCGGGGGTCGCCATTACAACGTCGCCTACCCAGTTAGGCGAACGGATAATGATGTTATTTATATTGGCAGGTTTTATCAATAAAGCCTCGGTCGAATTAAATGAACTTTACGAAGATGGAGAGTTGCAGTTTTTTTATTGGATTAAACCAATACTTCCGATGGAAGGTCTACATGGCAAAGATAAAATGCAAGGGGCTTAAATTCGATACCAAATTCTTCTTTAAACACAGATACACATGCTTTTGATACTTTATCAATATGTTCAGGCCTACAAAAAACATGGCTGCGCCATTTTTTTTGTTTGTACTGGTTAGCGTATTGTTCCATCGGTAAAAAATCCTTAAAAGGTAAAGGCTCCTGTCCTTCTCCTAATGGACTTATCCATGTATTATTTACTTCCCCAAAAGAAGGGTCTTTAGGGCAATCTACCCATATTTCTTGGAATAATCCAGGCTTATTTGCTTTTTCCCATATTCTTTTTGCTACCCAACGATAATACTCAAGTCCATCTTTGATAGTTAGTTTTAATGTTTTATCTACATATTTATACAATTTTTCTTCTTCTTTTACAGTATCCCTTGATATCACTATCGCTCTTTTTAAAAGTCTTCGAAATTGAAGGTTGTGCATTAACCTATGAAGACCTTCATCCTTTTTTACCAAACCATGCATTCCAAAAATCTCTGGGTCAGTAAAGTATAAAAATTGGGATGCCCTCCCAAAATCGATTTCTAGTCCATCTTTCATCAGTTTTGTTCCTTTTTCTCTGACATACTCTTTGACATACTCTATGATTCCTTTGAACATGCAATCACAAGCTCTAACTTTATGGTGATGATATACTGCAGGATAAAGTGTCATTTTAGAAAACAATATTTGCTCTAGACTGGATATTCCTCCCCAGTCAATTGTAAGATGTTTGAATTCAACAACATTATCATTTATACGCTTCTTGACAGTATTTATATCTAATGAATACCAAAATCTATCTAAATCTATTTGTAATGGCAAACCACTAAAGTGACCATCTCTGAAAATATAATCAAGTTTATCTGCATCAAACGGTCCATGCAACATATCTATTTGTAACTATCAAGAGGATTGCTAGCATGGCCAACGATTGCATTTTTTAATAATTCGTCATTAATATCTATAGTATATTTCTCCTTAATTTTACTAAGGAATTTTTTAAAATAATCTGAATCTATAATTAAGTAAGAAAAAATTTCTCCCGGGCCAGCATCTTTAAATGGATCGTAGCTTTTTAGCAGTTTAATTTCTTCGTATTTCCCATATATTTCTTCACTTGTATGAGATAATGGCCCATGTCCACAATCGTGAAGGATTGCAGCCATACGTAGCGTTCTGTAAAGTTCTTCTCCCAAAAGATTCTTTTTTTCCCGACAATGCGGAGTATGTTCAAACCTGTCTTTGAGTGCTTTATACAGATTTCCTATTTGGGCAGTAACCCCCAGAGTATGTTCGAATCGCGTATGTTGTGTTGAAGGATAGGTAAGAAATGTAAATGCAGTTTGGTGAATTTGGCGCAGTCGCTGTATAAGTGGACTATTAATTAGTGCAATTTCAAATTCTTCATATCTATGAGTTCCCCACACCCCATCATGAATAACTTTACTTCCACTTCGGGATGATTCTTCGTGGTGTTGAAATATCCATACAACAAATTTTTCTATCTCATTTTTTACCTTTTGAATCTCATCCTTTATTTTTGGATCAGTAACTTCTTTAAAGTGCATAAGCTGCTTTTACTAAATCCTCAAATTTTTTTGCGGCTTTCTTTAACAGGTCTATATCATTTTCATTAAATAATTCCGTTTCTTCTATATTCCATTGAGATAAAGCCTTTGATATTTCAAATTCGTCTAAACCGGGATTAATACAAGCAAGTAAATTTGCCTTTTGGAGTATATCCAGCGTATAACTAACTGTCTCGCAATAAGGAAATATTTTAGAAGTATCAAAAACAAAATCTTCAAACAATGTTGATAAATCTCTTTCTTGTGATAACTCATAAAAAGCACTATGTATTTTGGGTATATTTGCAGGAAAACGGAAATGCGTTTCTTCACCTAAAAAGTGAAAAATAGCTCTAATTACATCTGAAGGGACGCGTTCTTCTTTCATAACCGACCCCCTTTCTTTTTAAAAAAAATAAATTATTAGAAATGGATATGCTGCATTATAATGGGAGTGCCTTGTTTTTCATAAAAAACTATTCTTACAAAGGACCAATTGCAGAAAGTTATAAATAACACAGAAATATTATAACTTAATAGGAGTGACCGACTATGTAATAACTACCATCATAACTTAAATAAATGCGAAAATGACTATAAACAAATCTAAAAAATTTGTCAAGCTTTTTATTGTCTTGATATACATTATATGTTTCCCATCCTTATAGAGTTTTTTGTGACCTCGCCCTTATATATGATTCAGTTTTTCGGTACTCAGAGCAAATAACGGCATCTTTATTTATTGCTTGATGGATATTTACCTTTGAACTTTTTCTATTGACAGTAGGTTTCTTCACTAATATCATAAACCATTAAAACGCATGTATTGATCATTCATAAAAGAAACACGAGATACCATATGCCGCTTTACGAAATTATATCCCTCATAGGTTTTATCCTGGGTACCACCCTGCACATAGTCCTTTCAATCCTGATTGTGCAACGAAAACATAAAACAAGGAGTGAACTCGTATTCCTCTTCCTCGTTATCAGCGTTGCCATGTGGCATTTTGGAAATACCGTGTCCCTTTTCAGCTTTATTCTGTTCGGGCGAAAAATCCAGTCCGTAGACCTTATTGCCGATGCGATTTCGTATGGAGGCATTGGTTTTATGCCCAGCCTGCTGCTCCACACGGCAGTTCTGTTTCTTTTTGAAAGCAACCCTCGGATTAAAAGATTTTTGCAGCGACTCATTATCGTTGCTATTTACCTCCCCGTCTTTCCCTTTTCGGTAATCATAAAAAATTTTGTTCTTTCAGAAGACACCCATTTGGGAATAACGGCAACGCCTTATATCAAACCTTTTGTAGTGTGGTTGATAACCTCGCTCTTTATTGCAGCAGCCATTTCCCGATGGCTTGCAAGAACTGTGGAAGAAAAGGAAGAAAGAAAATTCCACCTTGCTATTT
>VGXV01000127.1 GCA_016873165.1 Planctomycetota bacterium
TGGTATCTCTCCTCTCTTGTTTCTCCCCCGTTCCATTCTCCTTCCTTTTTGCTCACGTGTGGCATCATACTTCATAGTATGACATCTGTGTCTCATCTTGTCCAGCAAAAAATTGTCCAACTGTAAGTCCATGAGGGGGATATGGGGAGGGGTACGCTCCACACACTCGATAAGTTCAGAACAAGCTTTATCCCAACCTACTTTATCCGGAGTTATTTGTTCAAATGTTCCCGGATAGCATCAAGGGCCTCTTTTACCGTAACGGTTTTCTTCTCCTGTCCCTCAAATCGTATTTCTACTTTTTTCCCCTCGATTTTTTCCTTTTTAATCTCGCTTTTTAAATAGACAACTGTATAGTAAGCAATAAAACAACATAATACCAGCGATACCACCGTGGCGGCAAAATACATCCACTCTTTTCTGCTGCGGGGATGATACTGTATTTCAATATCTACAATAAACAGCGGCATCTTCATTGCTTTCCTCTGCGTTCTCCGTGTTCCCGATGGTGGACTATTACTCTTTATTTAAACAAATATCTGTATACCATGCCTCGACCTTACCGTGAGTGCGGTCGGCATTGGTTTGGATGCCCACGTAAATAATTTTCGGCGGTTCTTTCCCGAATTCCTGCATATAGTCCTGGTAATGGTTTACCTTGTAACTGAGCCACTTGCCTGCATCCTGCGCCCCGCTCTGCACAACAATCATTTTTGCCCTGGCTTCACAGGGATTTTCAAATCGCTCGCCCGCAGGCAGGTTATTTCCATACCCGTAGATCAATATTCTGTATGAGTACGGTATAGAGAGAAACGTCATGCCATACACTACACACACGGCGGCAGGATAATCATCACCGCCTTCTTCCTTCTCTTTGCTTGCAGGTATTGTATTTGATACCTTCCAGTTCCAGCTCAAAAAGGGATATGCTTTTGGATTAAGACGGACCGGTTTGAAGAGGATAGCGCCGTTATCATTGGCATTTACATACAACGTCTTTCTGCCTTCGATTTCCACGATCCTGGGCATAATTCTGTTTTTAATCTCTCTGCAAATGCCTTTATGAGTCTTCCAACCAATAGGTTCGCCTTTAGCCAGTTCCTCGTCACTAAAATCTGTAATGGGGAAAAAATCTTGCGCAAACATTTTAGGAGCAGGGGCACAAGAACAAATAAGCAAAATGAACAATGCAAAGCCCAGTAATTTAAGACAACTCTGACTCATAGATTACATAACCAACGGGATACGGATGCAATCTGGTTATCGTCTGTTAGATTTGCCGCATTTGAAAGTTTACCGGTTTTTAACATATTCCAGACACTGAGTGTCCGTCTTCCAGCTAATTTTTTATTCGATTTCTTGAATGTGTGAATACAGTTTTGGTCTGGCATTCTGGCGTAACCGAAACTTTGTACCATGGTTATGTCCGGTTCTCGCATCAAAGTCTATTAGAATGTCACCTTCTTCAAGTGCAGACAGGAATCCATCGAATTTAAAACCTTGCAAAATCAGAATTCGTTTATACCAGAAAAACTCATGGTGTCCTTCTTTTTTTACTTGTGCTTGAATATAGAAGCAATTAAGCAGTTTTGTTCCTGCTTTATGATGAAGGTCATTAAACCCCCAGTAAGGTTGTGGATTTAATTCTCCCAAACCTACTTGTTTGTTTACATAGGCTAACCACTCGTGGTGCTTTGAATCTACATTGTTAGCGTCGAAAGAGACTAATACCTTTTCAGATTTGCGGTCTACTATTATTTTAAAACCTCTATCACTTCTTGACATACCGTGAATAGTTTGACGAAAACTCATCTCACTTTTGGGATATTTAATGCCAGCAGATTCATGTCTCCATCCATATTTTGGCAGGAAAATACTTGGAACAAATGTCAATGCACGTGGAGAAGGTTCCATATGAAAGAGTGTTGTTAATGATGAACTTCCAGCTCGCTGACACTTTAATTCCCATTCGGCTGCATTTGGTATTGGCAAATTATTTTCCTCAATTCCAAGTAAATCTTCCAGTGTATTTCCAATCCCTCCTGAATTGCCGGGGCGGCGACTTGGTATCCAACCTTGTTTACGTATCAAACGAAGTGACTCTATCAGTGATTCTTTTGTGTATGTTATCATAATTTTGGCAAGGAAGGTTTCCAAAAGTCTAGGAGATATTCAAAAGTTGTTCCCATTGTAATGTAATTGCTTGGCCATCCAAATATGCCAATGCGATTTACAATATTAGTTCTGTCCCATATTATGATATTTCTTAACTCATATCCTCGCCGTCGCAGTTCTTCAACAAGTGATATATGAATTGTAATTCGTTCATTTTCCCACCACATATCAGGGACATTTATAACGCAGTGCCCTTTAGGTTTTAATAAAGTTAACAATCGTTCGAAAATGTCTCCCATTGAAATTGTATACTCTTGTAAAGGCATTATGCCCAAATCTCTAGTATCTTGCGAGTATTGCTCAATCTTTCCTAATTGCCCATTGTCACGATTCCTCCTTGATTTGTTCTTTCGTTCCCGATTTAATAGGTTGGCATATGGTGGAGATGTCCATATAAGGCTTATTGTTTCTGATTCAATATATTTATCAATATTTCTTGCATCATCTTGAATAGCGATTTGTTGTGCTTTATTGAAAAGATTATTTTTAGTAAGGCGTTCAGCACATAACTTAACGTACTCGTCTTGAAGATCAAAACCTATAGCGTTTCTGTTTAAATCTTGAGATGCTAATAATGTTGTCCCGCTACCGACAAACGGATCAAGTACTAATTCGCCTTCATGGGTAAAAAGTGAAATAACTTTCGTGGCTAGTGAAATTGGAAATGTGGCAGGATGTACTTCTTTGTTTCTAATATCCCTTCCCTCATAATAGAATTGCCAAACACCGATCTGGCTTTTAAGCCATTCTTTAGGTATTAGGCAGTTTATGTGATTAGGCTTACAGGTGCATGTCCTTGTGTACCCTATAGAAACTTTTGTTTGATAAAGTTCACAAGTTTCGTTAATAATATGAGGTAGTAATGGTTCCTTTGCTTTTCTCGCCAATAGAAACTCCATTTTTCTTTATATAAATATAATTACAGTAAAATTATACGAACGAATTTACTTTAGTATACCACTGTTTTGATAGAATCTCCAGTATCAACAAAAATCTGAAAATTAATTCTTCATCAAATCTTTCTCCAAACATAAACGCACTTTCGAAGCAGCTTTCGTCCATACTCACCCATCTGTTGACTACTATTACCTTTTCCAGTAGGCAATATGAGTATGTTTTCCACATGAAATCCCAG
>VGXV01000128.1 GCA_016873165.1 Planctomycetota bacterium
TGCCTGCGTCAATAGGGTAGGTCGGCACTACAAGCTGTTTTTGAAATCGACTTCAGTAAAATCAATGGTTCCCAGACGACAAATGTCCAAAAATAACCGTTTTTTGGCGCGAATTGCGAAAGTCGGGTTAGGATCGATTGGCTTGTTCAAGGTCTTATTCCTAAAAACGCTATAACGTTATTTTCTGCCAGAGGCGGCATGGGAAAAACCATCCTGTCAATTGGGATTGCCGATGCAATATCAAGAGGGATATCGTTTCTTGGACAATCTACGATGCGAACGCAAGTAATATATGTCGACTTCGAGAACGCTTTGCCTGTTTTGGTAGAGCGTGTTCGACGAATAAACGCAGGGCAAGTCTTGTTCTGGCACACAACAAATGAGATTAAACCGCCACGTCTTGACTCAAAAGAGTACGAGTTATGCAAGCAACTGCCAGAGGGAGCATTATTAATTTTCGATACTCTTCGGGCTTCACAATCAAAAGATGAAAACGATAGTCAGCACATGGCTTTTGTTATGCAACGTTTGAAGGAATTGCGGGACACTGGCTTTACAATTCTAATCTTACACCATACCAAAAAATCAGATGATCGGGTCTATAAAGGGTCGACTGCAATATATGACCTTTGTGACCATGTTTTATCTTTGCATAAAGTGCGTAAAGGCAGTTATTCACCGGATGAAAATGACGGCGATGAAGATAGCGAAGATTCATGTTACTTTTTTGGGACAAAAGATAAAACCAGGTACGAGCCTTTCCAAGTGTTTTTAGAGTTCGACCCGGAAAAGAAATATTTTGTTCAGGCGCAAGACCCTGAGACGGAAATTATGGAAGAAATTCACGGGTTGTTGATTAACGGCAGAAAAGACCGTTTCAAAACGAACGAAATCTTCGATATGGTCAAGGCTGGGTTATGTATCAAATCGAAGGGCAAGGTTTCAGGGCTACTTAAGAAGGGTACAGGCAAATTTTGGACGTGTGAAAAATGTATGATCGACAACAAAACAATCTTTTACACGCCTGTAAAATCATTAGTCCGTCAGTCCCACACTATAGGGTTAGACCAACGGACTAATGGCAAATCATTAGTCCAGATCAATCGGACTAATGAACATATTAAAAAGCCGGAAAGCTTTGTAAATATTGATAAGTCCGTTAGTCCAGAGGTGGTTTGGACTAATCAGACCAATGACAAATCATTAGTCCAGACCGGCCAGACCAATGAGGAGATGGAAAGGACTAATGATTTTGATCTGGAACAAGAAAAACCTGCATTAAATTCTAGTGAAAATATCACTGAACCTTCATTGGAAAATTTCGAGGAGGTGACACTATGATCGCCGAAACAATCCAAAAACTGAAATCTCTCGGATATACTATTTCTGTTTATGGCGAAAACATCAAGCTTGTTTTGCAAAAAGGTAAACCGAGGCCTATACCAGAAACAGCGGTGCCGCTATTCCGAATCCTGCAACAATATAAGCCGGAAGTGATTCAGATTCTTCAGAGGAAGCAACGTTTCCGTCCAAAGGTCGATATGGATCGTTGTATTATCTGCGGGCGACCATCGCAGCGGATCGCATTCGGTAATGATATGCTTGGCCGATTTTCATGTTACGGCTGGTGTCTCAGTTGCCGTCCGTATGGCTCTAATAATTAATATCTTTATTGTTTATTTTAAAACTTTTTTGAAAGGATAAAAAAATGAACGCGATTATTACAACAAAAAACGAGGATGTCACAGCGGAATTTTTTGAAAAAAGATATCCGGATGTTTGCGCTGAAATCAGAAAGATCGGGTACGACGAAGGCTATCCGGTTGGCTTCGAGCGTGGACGGTCGGAAGGGCTTAAGGCGGGGCAAGAAGCGAGGCGAAAACAAGAGGAAACCTTTAAGGCGGATTTCACGAAATATAAAAACGAACAGGCGGCAAGCGTTCAAGCGTCCACACCTGAACCGAAATCAACCTTGGATGAAGAAATCTGTAAGCATGATCCGAAGCTTCGGGCTGAATTCGGCAATAACTTTGATTCGTTCGTGGCGTATCGAAAGGCTGAAAAAGCTGTAAAAATAAAACTTTACGGGAGATAAAAAAACATGAGTGAAAATTTAAAAGCAGAAAAGTTATTATATGACATGGACGAAACTTGCAAACTTCTCGGGATTAAAAAATCTTTGCTCTACCAATTAACCATGAGAAAAGAAATTGCAGTGTGCAAGATCGGTAAGTTGAATTATTTTCGAAGGAAAGATTTGGAAGCCTTTGTCAATGGCAATGTAGTAGAAGGCGGTCAATTGTCTAAGTAGGTACTTCCAGAGAGGTTACAATGCGGGTACGCGAGCGAGGCGCCTTTCCGCTAGATTTTAATTTTTTTTCAAGGGTTTTTTTTAAGGGGAATCTATGGACACAGTCAAACTTAACAAAACAGAGTTGGCGAAGTCACTCGGTGTCAGTCTAACGACCATTCAAAATTGGATGCGTCAAGGGCTGCCACACCAACGGCGGGGAGACGGGGATCATACCTTGCAATTCGATTTGGCTGAGGTTTTTCAGTGGAGAATGGCGCAAAAAGATAGATCGTTTAAGGCTAGGCCGGAAGGATATCAAGGGACAAATTGTTTCCGTGATTTATGCCATGCGTCAGTCACGGGATTTTTTGAATTCGTGGTGAACAATAGCGAGATGGAATTTTTAAAGCTTTTCAATGGCTCCGGGCTTAATAAAAAAGAGGGCGTCAAGTTGTGGGAGAAGCTTTATTTTTTATTGGCTGATTATTTTTATGCATGGATCAATGGCGATATGCTCGACGAAAGAATCGGTCGTGATGGACAAGACCTTGATGTTGTATGGCGTTCTTTAGTTGGGAGCAATGCGGAAATTTCCAAAGAGTATAAACCTGATTTTAAAATCCCTGAAAGTATTAGAAAACTTTTCGATTCTGACGGAAAACTTAGGAGGGGGGTAAACAAGGTTGATTAGGTCGCCTGTAATCAAAATCGGCGGTAAAGGCATGCTCTCCGGCTGGCTTCGGGGCTTCATACCGGAGCACACCTGCTATGCTGAACCATTTGCGGGGTCGGCTTCGTTACTCTTTGCGAAGTCTGTGAGCAAGGTCGAGATAATCAATGACCTTGATTGCCACTTAAAACCTGAATCTTGCACCAAATAGACCGCTCCTGTGAGGGCGGTGAAATTTGTTGTATTCGTATCAAAACGTAACCATCACCCCTGCCAAAAAGTTTTTCCTATTTGTTTTTTCATCACTTTTTCTCG
>VGXV01000129.1 GCA_016873165.1 Planctomycetota bacterium
AAGCTCAGAGAAGTATTGGAACTGGTGAAAAAGGTCAGCAATGCACCCTACAGTGTCCTTATTACCGGGAAAAGTGGTTCGGGGAAGGAGTTAATTGCCAAGGCAATCCATTACAACAGTTCGAGGTCGGGTCAACCCTTTGTAGTCTTGAACTGTGCCGCTATTCCACGAGACCTCCTGGAAAGCGAGCTGTTTGGGTATGAAAAAGGGGCATTCACAGGGGCAACAGAAACCAAACAGGGACTCTTTGAGGTGGCAAACAAAGGAACTATTTTTCTGGATGAAATTGGCGACATGCATCCTCATACCCAGGCGAAACTTCTGCGTGTCTTGCAGGAAAAAGAATTACAGCGGATAGGAGGAACAAAGGTAATTAAAATTGATGTGCGCGTCCTGGCAGCAACTAACAAAGATTTGAAGACTGCAATGAGCAGCGGCGAATTTCGGGAAGACCTGTTTTACCGGTTGAATGTGGTGCCCATCCACCTCCCGCCTTTATGTGAACGCAAGGAAGACATACCCCTCCTGATTGCACATTTTCTTGAGTCAAGCTGCGCCGATGTTGGGAAGCGTGTAAAAGGATTTACCCCTGAGGCTGTGACATTGCTTTTAAATTACCAATGGCCTGGCAACGTGCGGGAATTAAAAAATGTCGTTGAAAGGATCGTTACCCTTGCCCCGGAAGATAGTATGTTGGGAGTGGAGATGCTGCCGCAGGAGATAAGTAATAAATCTGCTGTACAGGTGCAAAAGTATAAATCCACGGGTACTCTTTATGAGGCGCAAAAGCAGTTAGAAATCGAGATGATTATGGACGCCCTGAAAACTGCGGAGGGTAATAAATCAAAGGCCGCAGAACTCCTGGGTATCAGCCGTAAGGTGCTCTATGAAAAAATAGAAGCCTATAAGATTTCATAGCGCAGCGAAACCGTAACCAAATCCCCATTTTTAAGGGGGACTTGACACCGACAAGTCTGCGCTAGAAAGACAGATTGACCAAATGGTTTAGAAACTCTATGGCCTCACGCCGGATGAGATTGAGATAGTAGAGGAGAGATGATGAACAAAAAAAGGAAATATTGCATTTTCTAAAGACATGAATATAAATAAAATACTCGATACATTACATAATATATCTAAAATTCCCAGACATGGTACAGAAGATTATAATCTCTGGCTTGATCAGAAAGAATTTTCACAGTTCCTTTTAGATTCGTGTGATGAGGAAATTCCCTTATATATCTCATATAAAGGAACTTTTATTCCGTATTCCTTCCAAAGAACTGTTTAAGGGGGAAATATATCGATGATTTAATGAAATGGAACTGCGGTCCTGACAGTTCATGGGGATATACTTATTCTTATGATAAAAAGTAGGGAGTAAAAAAAATTTCTCTTTCACCTCCCTTCGATTTTTCCGGATCAAAATTATTAAAGAATGCAACCCCTATAACTTTTTTAAGGAGTTTTGAAGGCAGAATAGGACAAAAAAGTTATATAGAGGTTCTTCAATTGCTAACTCACCTTAATGGTTTGCATTTTGTAGAAGAAAAGAATGCCTATTGTCGCTTAAATGAAGATGGTGATATTGAAGAAATTGTTAAAATTCATCATACACCAGGCGATATTTTAGTTACCATTAAACAAGATGTGCTGGACCATCATTTGTTTTTATCTGATTCGGTATTGTTACGACTTTTTGACAGAACTCTTTGCAATGACTGGATAAGGTTTTGCGAAAAAAACCGAAATGAATCTAATTTTTCTGATAATAAGAATAAAATATATGCTCGTTAAATTATCTTGTTTGATAAAGACGATATACCTACGGCGGGATCGTTGAGGGGATTTCAAATCATACGAAATCATCAGCCACGCAAAAAGATGATAAAGATTTTAAACAGTGGACACTCAACACCTAAAAAGTATGAGAAGTTTATTGCGCATGATTGGAAGCACAATAAAATTGCGTTATATTCCTGTGACCCTAAAAAACTTGGCAATTATTTTGTTGAATCAGATAAACCTTTTGAAACATCTCCTGCATTTTTTAAACCAGATGTCCTTTTAAAATATAAATAGAATCCAGAAAAATATACTCTCGAACAACGAAGTATACGTTGTAGGGGGAGTTGGAGTTTAAAAACATATGATATTAATGAAGGGGGCCAAGTCCATACCTATTTGATTTACTTAGGATATCTTCCGCATTCAGAACAACTTCATTGGAAGTCTTTTAATGAGAAACCAAAAGCTAAAATATCAAAGAGAGCTTTCACAACAGATTTCATGGGGAAGTGGGATTTATCTTATGAGCTATTATCTGCATTAAAGAAAGCTTTAAAAGAATTAGAGCAAACAAAGGCTGAGCTTTGGTCATGTGCCAATCAGAAACTATATCAACAACTCAATTATCCGGTTACTGATGCAGTGAAAGAATGGTCAGACGAAATTCACACATTGGATATGCTTGTAGTTGAAGGGCTAAAGAAGCCTTATTTAAAGAATATAGCAACATCATTGAATTGTTATGACGATAAACTGGGCACTATAAGATTACTAAAAAAGATTCTTGAAACAAAAGGAATTGATAATCACGAAGTCAACGAAATCATATCACCATTGGATGAGATTCATCTTTTAAGAACAAAGTTTGCTGGACATAGCTCTGGAAAAGAAGCGGATGGTATCAGAAAAGATTTGATTGCAAAGCAAGGAGACCTCAGAAAGCATTTTCGCAACCTTGTTGAAAAAGCTGATAAAAGCATAAAAGAGCTTAAACGAATCCAACTATAAGGAAACGGCAAGGGGTTGGACAAGAGGTCGAATCTTTCAAATTGACAAATTATATTTGAAGGGAAAAGTTCATGGTGCATAATTGCTATCACGAAGAATGAGGATTACTTACAAAACATTGACAAGCAAGCCAAAGTCCACAATTCTAAAAAACACATTGACCAGCTTGTTTATAACCTCTATGGCTTGACGGAGGATGAGATTGCTACAGGGGAAGGGAATAAACAGGAATGATCTATCACATTTATTGTGATGAAAGCAGGCAATCGAAAGATCGTTTTATGGTGTGGAATTTTAGTTTAATAATGTAATTAAAATAAAAATTTAAATGTAGTTTTACTAAGGAGAGCTTGAAGTAGTTTGCATCAGTAGAAATCCATAAATATACCTGCATTTTGTTTATTCTGTGTCCTAATAAGGGTAATAACATGCTTCAGAAATGCAAACAATTAACTGCTCTTGG
>VGXV01000130.1 GCA_016873165.1 Planctomycetota bacterium
GGAAATGGGAAGGAATGGTGTGGAATTATAGGAGAAATAGGAGAATTGTCATGCGATGGGTAATGTGCAGCACATTACCCGATTTTTTTGACAAAAAATGGCAAGACCATCCCTACAACCTATAGAAGCGTACAAAAGAAGGTTTAATTTTGTGCAAAACAGGATTCATCATAACCGGGCCAACCGTCCGCCTGTTCGTTGAACGCAGACAGGTCATCGAAGAATTCTTAGCGCGGCTCTGCCGCAACCGAAACCATTGCAATTGCCAGGCAACACCGGAAACCACAGATTTCACAGATTACACAGATTACACAGATAAAAATTGCGGGTGCTATGAAAACTTACAAAAAAAAGAAGTTTTTACAGGGTAATACTATAAGTTTCCTGATAATGTCATCATCGATTTTCCCTTCTTCTTTAAGCAGGGCAAAGACTTTTGCGCGAAATATTTCTTCAAGGGGTTTCAGGTCAACGTCAGGCATTACGTAAAAGGTACCGGTCTTTAGAAAAAGCCCGTCAGCGGCTATTGCGTGTATGTGCGGATGAAATTTTTCGGGGTAATCCCCAAAGGTGTGTATAGCCAGAGCAACACCAGGCGCTCCATCCTGGAGTCCTATGACGTTTCGTAAGAAGATAAGGAGGCTATGATATGCGCATTGACACAATTTTGTGAGCAATGCCCTGTCATGTTTAAAAAGAATATTGTTAGGTATACAAGAAATCAATGAGCAACCCGTGGTTCACCGATGGCGCAAATTTGAATCCTTAATAAATTAATTGTAGATGTTTTAGTGAAACGTTATAACAGGGGTGGGTCTTTTTCAAATACCGGGACAATCCGGAAGGGGTGAACTGTTACGACTTGGAACCTTGCTCATATTACTAATTCTAATTCTTCTGCATTGGCAATGCTCAGGATGTCATCCTCAACTGGCTCTAAATATAATTCAATCGCCTCTCGAATATTTCTTAGTGTTTCTTCTTTAGAGTCGCCTTCCGAGATACAATCTGGTAAAGATGGAACTATTGCTGTATATCCTCCTTCTTCGCTTGACTCAAGATAAACCTTGATTTTCATTTTTCCCCTCCTAATTATTGCTAACGGCGGAATTGAGCGGCAGCCCTTAAGGGATGTCCGCTCGAATGACTTGTTCGCGCCGCTTTAGCGGCACGAACATTTATTTTTATCTAATAGAGCGCCATCATTATTAATATATGGAAGTATGATAATTATTTGATTTTGTTTTGTTATGTTTTCGCCTTTCAAAGAACTACCTGTTATCATACACATAGACGGTTTCTATCTACGTTGCCTAAAAAAATAGTTGTATGGATCTCTCTGGATACATAAATTTCTTGTGATCTTCCGCGAAAACATTTTAAATTTTAAGAGTAAATAAACCAAATCACGTTTCTTTTATCATACATATCATGACAGTTATAAAAGCAAAATACATCATACTAGACGACGGTAAATACATTGAAAATGGTGCGGTAGTTATTGAAGGTACTAAAATACGCAAGGTGGGAGCTTTTAATGAAATAAAAAGCTCGGCGGAAAATACGGAAATTCTTGATTTAAAAAACACTGCCCTGTTGCCGGGACTGATCAACACGCATACCCATCTTGATCTGACCCGTTTAAAGAATCGTATCGCTCCCACGAATGATTTTACCCACTGGGTATTTCAACTTGTCGGCGCAAGGGCACGGTGGAAGGCAGACGATTATGCGGCTTCAATAAAAGAAGGGATTACATTATGCATTGAAAGCGGCACTACCACGATAGCAGATATTGCCAGTTCCGGGCATTCATTTTCTTTGCTGGAAGAAAGTCCTCTGCGCAAAGTTGTGTATAAAGAAATTATTGGTCTGAATCCTGACTATGCCCAAAAAATAATAGCAAAAGCTTCTGGGGACTTGTCGGATATCAGAGCCACAGATTTTTACAACATAGGCCTTTCCCCCCATGCGCCGTATTCCGTCTCGAAAGAACTGTATAAGGCGGCTTCCCGGCTTGCCAGGGAGAAAAACCTGTTAGTGTGCACCCATATAGCAGAAACACAGGATGAGATTGAATTTCTTGCAAAAGGGACAGGAAATTTGCCTGTTTTGCTGCACAAGTTGAGGGCGATTCCTGACGGATGGCAGCCTCCGGAACTCAAACCGCTGCAATATTTAAGCGAAGCGGGGGTTTTAGATGAGAAACTATTGCTTATTCATTGTAATTATCTTACGGACGAAGAAATTGCACTGATACGCTCTTCCGGCGCAAGCGTGGCTTTTTGCCCGAAAAGTCACCGCTTCTTTGGTCATAAAAATCATCCGCTCTTAAAACTATTAGGGGAAGGAATCAACGTCGGACTGGGAACCGACAGTTTAGCCAGTAATGATACGTTAGATATACTGCAAGAAATGAAATTCTTATATACCCATTATTTGTTATCGTCTGAAACAATATTTTCAATCGCCACAAAAAACGGCGCAAAGGCGCTCGGTATGGAAACGCATGTCGGACAAATAAAAGAAGGTTTTGAGGCTGATATGTGCGGAATCAGATTAGCAGAAAACGCAACCGGCAATGTTTATAGCCAAATCCTTGATGCTTCTTCCAAAAATATTTTTACCATGATAGCGGGCTCTGTTTGTTATTATGCAAATGAATAAATCCGCACCGTTTCATTGCAGATTGTCATTTCTCAAAGATAAAAAAGCTGAAAAACTATCACATATCATTATATAATATGTACCATAGTCGCTTTTTAAAATTTTGGTTTTTTGTCATGACCTGAAATGACCGCAACACAACGTTATCAATTTTCACTCAATATTACTGCGGACGTATACCATGCGTATTATACAGGCGCCGTGAGATTCATACAAACCGCCACTACTTCGGGCAAGACGATAAAATTTCCTGCCTCGGCGTTGAGAAAGTACCTTACCCATAATGGCATACATGGATTTTTTGAGATAGAAATAGATGAAAATAACAAACTATTAGATATTCGCAGAATAGATACAGAACCAGATAAAGATGGCATATGGCTTTAATTTTTTGCCGTTTTAAGGAGTTGGTATATGCAGAAAGTTAACCAGGTAGATTTAAACAGGATGTTAAACATTATAGACAGAATTCCCTTCTTTCGTAATTTCTCCATGCAGGAAAAGAACAGAATGGTATGTCTGAGTTCGCATTTTGTCCTTTTTCAAAAAGGAGAGTATCTCATTAGAGAAGGGGATCGGGATTC
>VGXV01000131.1 GCA_016873165.1 Planctomycetota bacterium
TTTGGCTCTAAGGGTCGCGGGTTCGAATCCCGTCGTCCACCCCAACTTAAATATAAACAAATCAAATACTCAAGTGGTTTGATTTGATTAATAATACTACCTAAATTCTTTATTCCTTCTCGCCATAATTCTTTACCAATTCTCTTTTTAAGTATTCCACCCTTTCCCTTGCCTGCACTATTTTCAAGAAAACCAGACTGCCGATATATCCAAATATCTCGGTTGATTTCTGTTCGTCTATAATGTTTATATAAGCATCTATTGCCTTATTGTTATAATTTGTCTGCTCTCTCTCATATAACAAGGCTAATTCTTCATAAAGATTGCCGATCCGGTACTGTGCATTCACCGGAGTTATCCCCTCAAACTTCTCTATTATTTCACCAAATTTTTCAATTGCCTCGTTATAATGTATTTTTGCACCCTCATCATCACCGATGTCATAGAGCGCCAGCCCTACATAATGATACGCCTCTGCCACCGCGTACGAATGTTCCTGTGCCTCTTTCTTGTATCCCTCCCTAAGCTCTTCCAGTATATTTTTGTATCTTTGTTCCATCGCCTCAACAAGGCTAATACTTAGAGGAATATCGGCGTCTTCCAGTTCATTCTGGCTTTCCAATATCACCTTTGGGAGAAGTAACTTCGACAAACTCTCCAGGTTTAATCCCTTAACAAGATAGAGTTCGCCTACAGAATGAAAAATCTTGTTTCCCGGCGCATTATGAGAATCCGATTCAATGCCTTGCTCAGACCTGTCCCGATCCCGGAGATTCTTCGGCTTCGCCTCCGAATGACAAAAGGCGAAGGAATGATTACCGCTGTCATTCTGAGGAGTGGAACGACGAAGAATCTCAATTTTTGAATTTCTAAACATCAAAATAGCGCCTATCTCTTCTCCGCTCAATCCGAATTCTTTGTTCAGGAATTGAGAAAGCTTGTAATCGCTTGCCCGATTCAATTGCTTGTATAACCGTAATAATTTGATCAGAATAGCCAATTTGTAAGAAGGCCTTTTCCCATGCAATACAGTCCTCCTGAAGAAGATAAGCCATGGATCTCTACTGGTAAAATTCAAACGCCCCTCGTAGCCGTAAAAAACTTCTAATGCAGTTCCCAGCTTATACCGTTCCCAGTCCTCAGATTCCCTGTAATTAAGTTCCTGGTATCTTCTGTCGATTCTACGAAAATATGCCTCAAGGATATCTCTCATTTGAGTGCTATTTACCTTACGATGTAATTTCAGTTCGTGCGGATTATATTTCAGGGCTTCTTTATAATAGGCAAGAGCCTTCTCAAATTGTCGCTCGTGATAATGCTTATCTCCAAGATACTCGTAATACCTTTTAATCATTCTCCGTGACCTGATTCCTACATCGTCTTCTCTGGCCGAACGATATACCTCTTCAAAATGTTTTATCACAGCTTCCGGGACTTGAACGGGCTCGTGCGTAAGGGCATACAGTCCTTCAACATATTCATAAACGGAATTAAACTTCTGTAATAAATCTTCATGAATGCCTTTGCTCAAGATGGCTTTTTGTAAACATTCTTTTGTCTCCTGATACATACCAAACTCTGTATACACCTTTTCCAGTCGGATGATAATATCTGCACCCGTCTTGTCATTTATTACACCTAAATCCTTATATTGACTGACATATCTGTTAATCACGGTACGATAAATAACAGGAACGATCTCTACGGTATTGCCTGCAATACGAACTACCTGTACGGTTATTTCCCCTGTTTCAGGACCCAGTTCCACCCCTGGCGCTTCCCTCCCATCAGGCAACCTTATCCAGCGACTTTTTTTAATGACACTGGCAGTAAAAACCATGTCCTTGCCTCTGGCCAAATCCTTCGATGTCCATACGGTATCCCAAGATATCTCGCCTTCTTTTTCTGTGCCGGGTCTTACAACTTTAAAATTCCTTAAAATGTCAACTTCGTTTTTCCCGAAAAGATTCCAGTTATACATCATCCCCGACAATTTCCCATCCTGTGCAATGCCGGAAGGCAATATTCTTAAGCTCATCTCACCGCCCAGTTTTTCGACAATAATGGCGCTCAACATTGTCTCAGGAATCCCTCCTACTCCAATAATGAGGTCAACCTCTCCTCTTGTAACTGCAAGGGTTGGAGTAAGGTCATCGTCCTTAACCGGGATTAATTGAACGCCAAGCTCTTTAACGGTCTTAATAAGTTTCTCATGCCTTGGCCTGTCCAGAATAACCACCTTCATTTTTTTGATTTCATCACGTATCTTTTGTGGAGTAATCTCTTCGTTTTTACCTTCCAGGGTCTTTTCAGCCATAAGCGTCAGATTTTTTGTAATACCGTGGGTTACATTAACACCCGCTCCTTTATACTTGCCGCCGACAATCGTCTTGAGCCCATACATATCGGGGAAATTAAACAATCCTCCCCGTTCGCTGTATCCGACCGCAAAAATCGTCCCGCCGTTAGTTGTCTGATTGACGATACAACGGTCATTTTCAAAGGCGCTTAGTACAATATCCGCCTGTTCCTCACTTCCGGTAGCGGTGCCAAATTTTTCTCCGATGTACAACATCGGCATTTCTTTCCGTTCGCCCTCTGCATTTACCACGTAGGCCTTCCACCAGTTGAAGCTATTGTAAATATGCCTGAGCCACCAGACGGCCATACCCCGTGTGCGGGAGATGTTAAAGCCTTCGCCATTTGTGCTGAAATATTTTAAAGACCGTGCGGCAACAACCCCGACAGCGTGTCGTAATTCATTCCTGTTTGCCAGTTGGAGGCCTTCTCCCGTTGGTTTCAGATTGTGTTCTTCCGGAATATATGCTTCGATAATGTAAGGATCATCTATCCTCTCTGAATCAAAACTCATATCCTTTACATATACAACACCGTCTTTTATCATATTTCAATCACTTCTTCCCGGCGTAATGTAGCCGTAATCAAAACAACCACTCGTTAAGAAAAGGTAAAAAAACTTGCTGAAATTAGGAAGTATTTCCAAGATAATATGATAATTCAAGGCCTTGGGATTTGTGTAAAAAATGTAGTTATCGGCAGTAATAAGGTAATGTAGGAATTATACAAAACAGGAGAAAAAACGCAAAGTATTTTTGATATACGGGTTGACTTTTTTAAGAAATTAATTATAATTTCGTATTTATTAGTTGATTTTTAGTGTATTTATGGTGTAGTTTGTAAGCGCCATTGTTGAGCTTTTCTTTGTGCGCTCGTAGCTCAATTGGATAGAG
>VGXV01000132.1 GCA_016873165.1 Planctomycetota bacterium
TTCCGTTTCCACTGGCATGTTATCTGTTTTCAGGTTTATTGTACTACTATTGTTCATAGATTTTCTCCTTCCCACCCTACACTAAACTATATGGGGGAAAGTGTCCAACTATTATTGACACAGAGGGCAAATTCAATCACTTCATCTGACTTTCCATGAATCATAGACTTATCAAGACACTGACGAATAGAATTTGTACCATCAACAAACTTAAAAACCTCAAGTTGATAACTATTCATAGGAATAGACAAGGAAGGTTTACGACACACGGGAACATAATCCAAAAAACAACAATCATCAAATTTAATCTGATAACTTGAATATTCCCTATCAGAACGACAAACATAAAAACAATGCTTAGCTATATTACCGTTAAATAATTCCATAGCCCGCCAAATATCAACATCAGAAAGGTTTTGTAAATATTTAAACAAAGGACTATCACAAGAAATATGTCCTTCAGGATAATAGGGTAAATTATCATCCCATCCCTGAAAAACCAAACCGGAATCCCTGACAACATCTAAACAACCATCCACGGAAAACGATTTATCGCGCTTATGTAGAAACACATCAACCAAGCCAGCATCATATTTAAGGTCATCATTATTTAACGTAACCAATTTAACAGGATGTTCGTCTTTAACAAGCCGCAGAGCCTCTTTAGCCATCATAAGACCGTCAGAGTCTTGCTCCAACCCCATTAACCGAAACAATTCCTGAAACAAATAAATTCCCGCTCTTCCATATTTACCATATAACATCAAATAAACAACACCATTCTTTGTAAGAACATTTCTTAAAGCCTTTAAACCCAAAACAGGATCTGATAAATGATGAAGAACACCTGAACAATCTATAAAATCAAATTCCTTCTTCAAAGACTCAACATCCTCAATCCTCACCTGATACAATACCAAGTTTTTCAAGTCATGTTTTTCCATTAAATATTTCTCATGGTCAAGACTTTTACTACTAATATCTATGCCAATAACAGACGCTTTTCTATTACGGAAAGCATACCTTGCGGCAGCATTAGTACCACACCCGGCCACCAAAATACTTATATCATCCTTATAATTTGAAAGATTAGGCCAATATGCAAGCCCCAACCTTGAAGGGTCGCCACTATCCCAAGAATCCAATATTTTCGGGTCGCTCAAATCCATAATCGGCGCTGGATAAATCCACTTTGAATAATGCAACATAACAGGGTCGCTATCAAACGTACTTGACATAAATCAAGCTCCTTTTAATTGCCAACATACACCACAAAGCTAACGCCCCTTATATATTTCACACGCAACAAAGAAGAAACAGTAAAACAGTCTATCTTAAAGGAAAAGGGATATATTTTCAATGTCTAAAATACCCCGGAACCCAACACAAAACAGTCCGGATCCGCGGTATTTCTTAACGACATTAAAAAAACATCCCTTTTTTTTAAATAAGGTTTTACCGTTTCAATTGTCCTTTTATACGCACATTCCGATGCAAGGCTACAATACAGCCTTGATTTCTCGATACACTTCGAAAATGATACTACTAGGGAGATAGCGATTTTTTTAGCTTTTATAATCACATGCTAACATTAACCATCGCACCGATTCGCAAATCACCTGTAATATTATTATAAGATACCCTGAGCAGCTTTTTATCAGCAAGATTCTTTACCAAAGCATTATCACCATACAAGGCAATAATTTTACAGTTTTTATTACCTTCAACAGCCTTAACTATCTTAACCGTATCAGACGGAGGACTAAAACGGTATTTTAAAATAACACAAAAACCAACAACGGCAATAAAAACAAAAACACCGACATAAATATAATATTTCCTGGTAAACGACGTAGCCTTTTGACCCTCAACATCAACCGTTGACCGATAAGCAGAAAATACACGCAAATCTTTACGTAATGTCCTACGTCTAAATATTTCATTTCCAACCATAAAATGATAACGAAATTCCTTACCATACGCATACGAACGACGAGGAACATTTATATAATACTCAGGCAAACCTCTAAGCTCAGGTACAAGAGACTTAATATCTTGTGTTATTAAAAAAATATCAATCCTATAATGTCCATGAACTTGAAAGAATTCAAATACACGCTGATCATAAAATTTTCGATGAAACAAATCAGGTCCCTGAGCTTCATCAATAATATAAATATGCCGTTTCTCTCTCGTAAATTCTGCCTGATAATTTTTAGTAAAAAAAGGATTCAACCCACCAGCCTTATTGATAGCATCGAACAAACTTTCTGACATCCTAAACAAATCTACATTGGAATATATTACTACTTCATCAGGAGATTTACACTTCCAAACAAGGTCTTCCTCTGAAAACACATAATATTTCTTTAATACTTCATTAACTGCATAATAAGTTTTGCCAGAACGAGGAGCACCTTCAATTAACGTTATCATTTATCCCACCCTATATTTAAATCTTCTTCTCCCTCACCATCTTCACCATAATACCAATGCTTATCACCAACCACCCAACCCGACACATATCACAACAGATTTAACAATTTTAGACTATACTATATATTGTACACGTTCAGCTGATGCCAGGGTAAAACCGGCAACGGGCAGCCAGGCCTCAATCAATAGACTTCTAAACCGCATATTTACTGGGAATATTTAACACACCAAAAAAACACACAAAAAAACAAACATTTTTTTACTAAATTATTACTATACTATATATTGTATATCAACTAAACCCGAGAAAACGGTATTAACGACAAAATAAAACGTGTCGCTATCGCTGAAAATATTATTGATAAAGCATCATCAATGAAAAGATGATTGATAAAATAAGCTGATAGACCCGTGAAATTATAAGCTATGCTTTCAATCGTTCCCGTCGAACCCGACAACGAATCAGACACCTTATTCATTATCTTTTCGATAAACTTGCCAAGAAAATTATTCATTACTATTGGAAACGCAACTAACAAAAGCGTCGTAAAAAAAGTCTTCGTTGCTACCCATTGACCAACTGTCTTGAACGTAGTCTTAACAATCGCGTAAAATATTGATAATAATATTCCGTACATTAACCCGAATCCCAAGATAGTAAGAAATAAAAATGTAAAAAAGTTAGTAAAATAGCGGGATAGGACTTGATTATTTTATGTTTTATGGTACCCTTCCAAAATACGTGGGAAACCGGAAAATAACCTTAAA
>VGXV01000133.1 GCA_016873165.1 Planctomycetota bacterium
AAAGAAAATCTTGATGGTGCACGGGTGAGCGGCGCCGTAGTCGGTGCTGATGGAACAATATACGCTACCGGTTCTGGAAGAGTCCATGCATTTGGCGAAAATGGCAATAAACTATGGGAGTCGGATAAGGATACGGCATCAAGTCTTGCTCCATCTCTGTCATCTGATGGGACCCTCTATGTGGGGACTTCGGATGGCAAGGTGTATGCTATTAATTCTTCTAACGGCAAATCAAAATGGTCCAATCCCTATCAGACGGGCCCAAATCCGGATTCCACGGGCGATCCGAAAGATCCACAATATGGTGTGCTGGCAACCATAGTGATTGGCGCAGATGGGATTATTTATGTTGGCGCTATGGACGGCGTAATGCATGCCCTGAATACGGATGGTTCTGTGCTATGGAAATATACGACCGGAGATAACATAAATGAGAACTGTCCTGCCATAGGTCCTGACGGAAGCCTGTATTTCAGCTCCGCCGATAAATATATTTATGCGATTAAGGATGAATGAAATTTTTGCGATAGCTCACCGCCAGGATCGCAGAAAGCGCGGAGTCACAACCCCCTTGTCCCCTTATTAAGGGGGATTCTTAAAAGTTCACATCTTTTCGTATGAGGTTTATAAAGTCCCCCTTAATAAAGGGGGATTTAGGGGGTTGTCATACACATCAAGCAAACTTTTCGACTTGGATGCGGTGAGACGAACTGGCACGAAATTTCTTATGTGATTTTAGCCGGATTGGGCCTGATAGCAAATGTTTCCTGCAATCATGGTAAAGATGTTTTTCGATGCAGTGTCGAGTAGTTGACTATAAATATTTCCACCATAAACATCCGGTAGCTTGACTCCACATAGGTCTGCCTCGAAACCTTCCTTAATTTGTCCAACCTTTGATTCCAACTCAAGCGCATTTGCCCCGTTTATTGTGGCCATGGTGAGTAATGTTTTCGATGAAATTGAATGGCGAAGAGACAAAAATTTCATTTCATTTTGGATGTTCAGGGTGTCATTGCTGGCCAGACTATCGGTGCCTAAACCAACGTTGATTCCTGCATCCAGAAGCTTTTGGACAGGATGGTTCAAGTGACCAAAGAAATGGTGACTTCTGGGACAGAATGCGACGCTTGCCCCTGAAGATTTGATTATGGATATTTCCTCGTCAGTTATGTAATTGCAGTGGATGAGAAGTGGGCGATTTCTGAGTATTCCAGTTTCATTCAAGTACTGAATGGGGGTAAGCCCCGGAGCATGCCAGTTATCCGGCATAGCCCGAAGTTGTTTCAGAAACGCAGGAAAGCTTCCCGTGCCTTTTGTCAGAAATTCAATTTCGTCTCTTGTCTCTGCGATATGGGTACAAACCGGTGTTTCTCTTTCGGCTGCGAATTGGCCAATTGCTTGATATAGTTCCCTTGAAACAGAATAGGGGGCGTGAGGGGATAGTCCTATTGAGAGCAGGTTATCTGGTATAATTGTGGATAATTCCGATTGTGTTTTTTTAAGGACGTTCTGTGCATGGTCAGGATTCAGGTCAATAATCTCCTTATAAATGGCCTTTCGTAAAGGACTCTTTTTTAATACAGAAAAAGAATACTCTGTATTGGCAATGTCTGCAACCGTTGTGGTGCCTGACTCAACGCAGAGTTCAATCCCTTTTTCGATGGAAGATATATAGTCTTCCTCCTTCCACCGAATCCTCGCTCCTACAATCTGAAAGACCCAGTGGGTAAAATTGGTTGTGGGTTTGATACGATTGTGCAGGTTGGTCAGATCAAGGTGGGTGTGGATATTAATAAGGCCCGGAAGGATTACCGCATTCCCTAAATCAATAATTTTATCAATCTCATCAAGCGCCTTGATCTCATCAAATATGCCAGCACGGTATATCTTTGCACCTTCGACTGCAACAGCCCCATTTTCAATGCAATCCTCCGGATTTGGGATAAGATATTTGGCTTTTACTATTATCATGAAATTCTTTATCTGTGTGTAATCGTTCGACTGAGCGCTCACGACGAAGTCTGCGAAATCTGCGGTTATGGTTGTTTTATCCAATCATGCCAGTCAGGGCCAATGTCTCCTCGCCTTTTATAACGCTCCATCAAAGACGAACAATGGCAAATTATTTTTTGTTGTTTTATATTCTTTGCAATCTCTCTCATAACGACGGAGAAATTGGATACGGCCTTTTCCACCGCCATACGGTCGGCATCGTCGGAAAGCCCTTCAAACAATTCACCAGCCTTGAATGGCCTATCAACAACACCTTCTGCATAATTGGTAACGTAACAGATAGCCGCATAACACATCTCCAGTTCCTTTGCTAAGAAGATCTCCGGTACGAGGGTCATGCCGACCAAATCGCATCCATAAGACTTATATTTTCTTATTTCAGCAGGCGTTTCAAGGCGAGGTCCTTGGGTACACACATAGGTGCCTTTGTCGGAGAAGCCGAGATGCAGGTTCTTTAATGAACTGATAATACATTCTCTTAATGTAGGGCAGAATACAGGGGCTTGACGGATAAATCCTATACCACTATTTTTATAAAAGGTGGATTCCCTGCCGTGTGTTTCATCCACCACATCGTCAACAATGACATATTCGCCGATGTGGTAGGACGTATTGATAGTGCCGGGACCCGACCACGAAACGATCTGTTTGACCCCAAGTTCCTTGAGTGCGTAAATATTAGCCCGGTAATTAACGAAAGGGGCCGTGAGGCTGTATCCCTTCTCTCCATGTCGGGAAAGGAAAAGCATATCGCCTGTTGCGTCGTGAATATGGTATACAGGCTGTGAGTGTCCGAAGGGCGTTTTTATCTCGCCCATCCTTTCCCCGCGAATACTGCCTCTCTGGAGCAAGTCATAGGCCTGACTGCCGCCGATTACGGCAAAAGGTGTGTTAATGTTATATTTCATAAAGACAACAGTTAGTGAGGATAAATAAACAAATTCCCCTATGTCCTGTTTACAAAAGGGGGATTTAGGGAGATTGATTTAATGTATGGGAATTTATATCTGGTAGGGGTAATTCATGAATTACCCCTACCTACCCATTCCCATCCCTTTTGGCTGCTTCTATCATTCTCGATTGAACCA
>VGXV01000134.1 GCA_016873165.1 Planctomycetota bacterium
ACCCATGTTTGATAAAATTTGTACCGTACAATAAAAAATTGTAATTACTCAAGATTAAGTTGAATAGCTCGAATTGGAAAACGTACAACAAAACCCACCCCTTAACCGTTCGACTGAGATCACAACGAAGTCCCCTCCCAAGAGGGGAATAAAGAACTCCCAGGAAGGAAGTAAGAAAGTCCCCTCTTGGGAGGGGATTAAGGGGTAGGTTCGCTTCCTTGTGCTGGTTCACGGCTTGCAGCCTGAACCAAAACATTTCGTTTCAATCGGGGACAATTGAACCGGCAAAAGAACTTTTTTGGAGGCCTTGATAACAATGGAACTGAGTCTTTTCACGATCGGTGGTATCTCTGCCTTTGTATACGCCAGTGTTACCCTGTTCCTCTATGTCTACCTGTGGACGCGCTGGAAAGTCATAGATGGCGGCGAGGCCAGCCAGATATTGACGATGATACACCAAAAGCACGGTGAGTGGTCAGTCCTCTGGTGGAGTATCACCATTATACCGTACGCCATGATTCCTGTGTTTCTGGCAGTCCTGATATCGCTTTGGAAAGACGAACCTGCCTTTGCCTCGATGGCATTCATTGCCGGTATGACAGCCTTCATTCTGGGAATTATCGGTCCCCTGAGGAGCGCCACAACGACAGAGACCCTGTCTCGTATCCACGCTGCAGGAAATGAGGTTGAAAAGACGATAACCCAGGTTGTATACAAGTCAGGCGAATCCTATGGCAAGGGACTCTTCTGCCTCTTCGGCGCTACCTGACTGCTTGGCTGGGTAGGCCTGACGATGGTGCGCACGGCGGCATTCCCGCACTGGTTGGGATGGCTGGGCATTATTGTTGCTCTGCTTTATCTGTTGGGTCTGATTGGACGTCTCTTGTGGAAGCCTCTTGCAACAGCCCAGGCCACTGCATTCTTCCTCTTCCTGTCCTTTGTCCTGCTAACGGGATTGCGGCTTATTGGAATATTATAGAAAGTAAACTGGGCTTCGGCAGCTTTGTTTGCGATTACACGTTTTTATAACAAAATTCCACCCCCTTCACCCCCGCCAGCGGGGGGACAGAAGGTTGTCCCCCTCCGCGAGGGGGATTAAGGGGGAGGAACTTTTGTTTGAAACTCCCATACATTAAATTAGGTTGAGTCAAGTAAAGCAAAACACGATAATTCAAACTTATCCTGCTTGAAAAGATAGCTCGCTTATTGTATAAATACAAAAGATAAAGGTTGGAATGAATACTTTAAAAACTAAAATACAAGTTGTCAGAGCACAAAACATCGTCGTCACGGACAATTCTATAACAGTTGACCTTGACGATAGGCGCACCATTTCGGCTCCACTTGCGTGGTATCCACGGCTTTTGCATGGTAAACCCGATCTGGAACATTTTGAATCGGATTATAAAACAAGGAGAAAACGATGAAAATGAATAAATTCCCTGATACTTGTCCTCTTTGTGGAGGGACGAAAAAAGAAGGGAAGACCACGTTTACCGCAGACTTAGGATTTGGGGTAGTCGTGGTAAGAGAAGTGCCTGCAACAGTATGTTCTCAGTGCGGCGCAGATTGGATCGGAGATGCTATTGCAGAAAAGTTGGAAAAAATTGTGGAGAATGCACGCAGGAAACATCATTTAGTTGAGGTTACCACTCTATCTGTATAATATTTCAAGGTACGCAATATACTAAAAGATAATCTGATGTAAGTTTAAATCCCAGGCTAAAGCTTTGGTTTGGAGCGATCTGGTCATATCTTCCTCATTTCTCGAAACACCACCTGAAAAATTATTCGGTCTGAATAAAAACGAGATTTACTCCAGCGAATTATTGTACTGCAAAATTGCTCTGTCTTTCCTGCGCTTACCGAGTTTAAAATGATTCGTGAATCAGATACGGTTGTTCTCTCCCATAATATCAAAGAAAACTGCTTGAAAACAAAGGTTTTTGAAAATGACTAGTTAAGGAAAGGGATAATCATAGACTACGGGGCTGATGGCACGATCGTTTACTTGGAGATTCTTGATGCTTCGAAACCGTTTCCCCTTTGATCTCCGATGAATATGAATCTTGCCTTTATCCTCCCATACCTTAAAGCCATCTAGGGTAAATGTTATATGAGTTTTTAAACTGAATCCGAGGAAAGGTGATAGTATAGGTTTGCTAGAGATGGCAAAGTGCCATTTACCAAGAGATAGATATTTTCCAATTAAGGTTTTTTTCTTTTTATTTCTTTCGCCTTTTCTTAATGAATATTCAAATGAAGATTTTAGTGATTTTAAGTTTGCTGGTGTGTAGAAATAAGCCAGCTTTTTGTTTGCCATCTTGTACCAAAACATTTTACGGTTTTTCATAATCTGGTGAAAAGTCTCACTTAATAAACGCTTGAAATGGTTCACTGCATCTTTGTGAGTAGGAAAATCGGCTTTTTCAAATCCTAATAAAACATCAGATACTTTTATTTTGTGTATGGATTTGGGGGTTGAAATACGCTTTTGTCCTTCATGTTCAATATCCAAGGAAAATTCTGGATCAAATGAAGAAAGGATATTGGCAATCTTTCCAACTGGATAGGGATTTATTCTTTTGTAGAGTTCTTGTGCCTGGGATTCCGTTTCAAATTGATATATATAAAAGAATTCTGGAAGCTAACCAAATACTAAAATCGTTGTCTTCAGGAGTAGCATGGCTTATAAAAATAATATTTCTCATATTTTTAGTCGCACCCCCCCTACTTATTTTAAATAGAGGCTCATCTCTTTTTCTTTGCCGACCGAACCCATCGCAATGTTCATCGGGCCGAATCATCCCGAATCATCAGGTAGTGATCAATCCCAGCCTCTTTAAACATATCTCCAATAACCTCAAATCCGTGCTTTTGGTAAAAGTCTTTCAGGTATGATTGGGCATGGACTTTAAATTTCCTGAAGCCCTGATCCTGTGCAACCGAGAGCATAAACTCCGTTAATTTGTGGCCAAGACCTTTTCCACGATACTGCTTCCGTATCGCCACCCGCTCCAGTTTTGCATACTCATCAACGGCGCGTATGCGGCCTGCAGCGAAGGGTTCTCCGT
>VGXV01000135.1 GCA_016873165.1 Planctomycetota bacterium
AAAGAGGTGGCAGCATGGCAGAAATCCAGAAACAACAAAAATGCTAAGGTCAATTGGCAATTCACTGCCGAAAAGGCCAGGATAAAACTATCTCGTCTTTATCCGACACTTGAAAGTTGACGAGACACTAAGTATTTTTGAAACTGCGGATACAAAAGAAGACCTTGAAGACTGGCTTCTATCACAAAACCCTGAATTTATAAAGAAAATGCGCAAAGCAAGACAAGAGGATATTCAGGGGAAAGGGAAAGACTGGCAGGCCCTCAAGAAAGAATTATGTATAAAATAACGTTTTGCCCGACGCTGAGGACTCTTTTAAAAAATTAGATACGCCTGTACAAAGAAGAATTGCCCAAAAGATTGATTGGCTTGCTGAAAATACCGACAAAGTAATCCATCATCCCCTTAAATCTCTCCCTGGTGATTTACGTAGACTTTGTAAAGTTAGGATGGGAGATTATCGTATAATTTACTGGGTCTATGACGATGCAAAACATATAAAGATTTACGAGATTGAACATAGAGGTAAAGACTATCGTTCTATAAAAGTTAGCTGATAAGATGAGATAGTCGGGTAAGGTTGATCTGAATGTAAGTAAAAGCCAACCTCCTCTAAAATACCACAAATGGCTGACGCTGACTTTCACCTTTCCCTACTCCTACCTTATGAAATTGGCGGGAAACCAATGCAATATTGCAGGTCAAAAACACCGGGGGGGGCCACCTTCTTTTTTACGGTTGTGACGTATCGGAGGAACAAGATTTTGGGATAAATAGGAACATCCTACCGTCTTTTGTTGCTGAAAATAAGCAGTATCACTGTTTTCGTGAAGGATTACAGGAATGACAGGAAAAGAAAAACTGAGGAAAACGAGAATCACAGGAAATTAATAACCCGATCTTCCTGAATATCGTGCTTTCTTCGTATGCTAAGGAAGGGGAAATATTTTCTTTGAAGAGTCAGATTTCTCTCGCCGTCTGATGGGTTTTTAGAGAAAGGGGCTTCCCACAGCAATTTTGCAGTGGCAGGTGTAATGTTGATGAATCAGGCGATAATGGCTGAGTATTTTATACGGAGCTCGGGTTGCGAAGATTTCAGTCTGGTTTCCAGTTCAGATATTGACAATTTCATTTCGTTGCGGATTTCTCTACTGAAGTTATCGAATTTATTGTTGATAAATTCCTTTAAGCTTTGCTGTCCGTCAATATGTGATTGTTCTATTACATCCGCAAGTGTTTCGGATTGTTCATTTGTAAAACCAATCGATTCGAGTTCTTTTGTAATTAACATGCGCCAGTTTCCTTTACAAAATTAGCAGATTTTTATCCTTTTGGGAGCATTCCCAATTTTTTGTAAATCAAAATAAAGCCGACCATAAAGGATCGGCGCTACCATGCAATATGTGTCGTAGCGCGGGTGGTTTATCCCCCGCATAATACCTCCACATTTTACAAAAAATTGGGAATGCTCCCATCATTTTTATCCTATCTATCCTTCTTTTCCCCTGAAAATTCCGGAATCTCCATTTATGTTTTTTTCACGAAATATTCAACTCCTTCACAAATGCATGGCAATAGAAAATGTTATCTGCTAAAATAATGTATCTTTTCTCCCGCAAATTTTTATGCTGTTATCTTTCTAAAAAATACTCTTCTCAGAAAGTGAGGCGTATTGAATTTTTTTACTGTAAAACATCTTATCTTCTGTTTTATTGTTCTTTGTTCTTTCTGTTTCCACGGATGCGCCACTTTAAGCGACAAAGAACATCTCATGCCTTTTGATCAACAATATATAATACATTCTCTGGGAAAAGGATGGGAAGTTCTTCAGGAAGAGCGGGAAGGATTCTCTCTGTGGAATGAAAAATACCCCGCAACGATTGTTATCATCTATAGCCCCCTTAATAATGAAAAACAGACCTCAGATATTCTCAACCATCAGCTTTTTATCGGAATCGGGAACAAGAATGTTTTGTTGAAAGAACCCTCGTCAATTGATGGCAAAGAAGCGATGCATTCTCTCTTGCAGGGAGAATTAGATGACAAAAAATTCAAGTTTGACTCTTATATAATAAAAGGAAATGATTTTGTTTGCGATATCGTCTATTTTGCCCCTCCCGATCTTTTTGATTCCGCGCACAACGATTTTCGGGAATTGATAAAAACATTCCATTTTCTTCGATGAATTCGTACTGATACTATTTAAATGAAAGGGCTGAACTATTACACAAACCAGGAAATATCTACTAAAAATTCCGATATTGTAGAGTATTTAACAAACACAAGTTTAGTAGGTTGGGTTGAGGAACGAAACCCAACAAATTAATATGTCTAAGTAAGAAATAATACAATATCACAAATCACGAGGGGCGCATTCCCGTTTTTTGTAAACCCGGCAGATAAAGCATCATTTCTGTGGCCATTGGCAGGATCATGGGTGTTTTCCCCTCATAATACGGCAGGAATGTCCGCATTTTCAGGGTTTTTGCAAAAATTGGGAATGCACCCAGAGATGGAGAATATTAGACCCCAAAGCAAATGTATCACTAATAAAATGCAGGACAGGAATAATCGATTTGTTGGGTTTCGTTCCTCAACCCAACCTACAGCACTGAAAGTGTAGCATTTCATGCAGGCCGTGTTATGCTGGAGAGAATACATCGCCTTGCAAAAGAACGGATGGATTTTGCATTTGAAACAACCCTTGCGAGCCGTACTTTTGCCCCGTGGATAGATGAACTTAAAAAATCAGGTTATATTTTCCATCTTGTTTTTCTCTGGCTGCCTAACCCTGAATTTGCGTTAGCTCGTGTTGCCGAGAGGGTTCAATGGGTGGACATAATGTGCCGGAAGAAATAGTGGTAAGGCGATATGATAAAGGTATTAAGAATTTTTTCAGACTTTATAAACCATTGGCAGATACGTGGTTTCTTTATGATAATTCGGCAGCCGGAACTCTAAAGC
>VGXV01000136.1 GCA_016873165.1 Planctomycetota bacterium
AAAATCAGCCTTGGTTTTAGTTTGACCCAGTAGGGTTCTTAACGATTCTTGTTGCTGATCGCTTATTGCTTTAGGTGTTCTCATAATATCCTCCAATAATAAATTTACCGGGAGGATATTATATATTAGTTTATGTATGAATGCAACTTAGTATAAAGAGATTGCGGGTGAAACGCACTTGCTCGCCTTGAATGCCTCGATAGAGGCGTCTGCCGCCGGTGAATTTGGCAAACGGTTCGGCGTGGTGGCGGCAGAGGTGCGGAGGCTTGCAGAACGGACAAAGGCGTCAGCAGAAGAGATAAAAGGCGTTGTTTCAGAGATACAGGTGGCAACCAACGCCGCTGTTTTATCTACGGAACAGGGGGTAAAGAATGTGGAGAAAGGTGTTGAAGTGGTGCAAAAGGCAGGGCAGTCTATCGAATCTATCCTGCATTTGACAAAAGAAACAACAGACGTCTCCAAGCAAATCGTTATGGCAACGCAGCAGCAGAAAAGCGCCACAGAGCAGGTGGCAGTGACCATGAAAGAAATATCCGAAGTTGTTGGACAGACGGCCGCGGGATTGAAACAAACCACAGCCGCTGTCGCCGAATTGAATAAACTGGCAGACGATTTAAAAGAAATAGTTAAAAAGTTCAAGACATAGCGTAGCCGCTCCGTAACCATAAATAATTTCATAACGTAGAATGGCCGCAACCAAAGAGTGAAAAATGAAGACAGGCGGCGGGTGTCGATTTCTGCGTCACCATTTCTAAAAACTTGTAGAAAAAAGAAGTTTTTACATGGCAATACTATACTATGGAAAATATCCTCGTATTTAAAATTGGGGCAACCTGTTTTGGTATAGAAACGGCTTACGTAAAGACTGTTACTAAAAACCTTGAGGGCGTTTATGCTGAACCCCTGTCAGGCATTGGTGTGGGTATCGCAGGCTACGATGGCCAAAAGATTTGTATGTTTGATTTGGAGAAAAAATTTTTTGGGAGTACCGATATAGGGTTAGATGCATGTCATGATGCGGAATTTATAGTAGTCTCATTCGAGGGTAATGGATTTGCAATACCAATTGACGGGACAGCAGATATCGTCCAGGTTTCAGAGAACGATATATTGCCAATTCCTGCATTTGCAGTGAGATATATGGCTAAAAACATCTTTAAGGGTGTGATTGTCTTAGGCGATAAATTGGTATTAGTACTGAATGTTGGCAGATTGTTTAATTAGGCACAGTGAAAAATAACCCCCTCGCCCCCTTTATTAAGGGGGATTTCCTCAAGTCCCCCTTAGCAAAGGGGGATTCAGGGGGTTGTCTGGCATGTTATGACAAACTTTGAAATTCCTAAACATAAATTTAGGCTGCTTTTGGCAGCGCTTTTAAAAGCTCCCCTCTATTGGTAGGACAGACGTCCCCGTCTGTCATTATAATGTCAGGCGAGGACGCCTGACCTACCTGTAAGGGGTGGGGGGTAAGGTTTTACCCATCCCTAAATCCCTTCCCAGGAGGGGATTTCTCAAATCTCAAAGGGGGATTGTAAAACAATTTTTTATGGTAAATTGCCGATATATATTTTGCTTCATACTGATATTGATTATCGTAATTTGTTATGAGGTTTCTGCTGAAGATGTGGAGGAGCTTCACGGGAATAAAATTATGGATAATTCCTTCCTGCTTGAGGAGGCATACAATCAGGAGCCAGGAGTTATCCAGCATATTCAAACATTTCGATATTTGGAAAAGAGCGAGAACTGGGAATATTCTTTTACCCAGGAATGGCCTGTTCCTGGACAGAGGCATCAGTTTTCCTACACCATTCCCGTTAGCTATCTGAATGATCCTGTGAATGAAACGAACATAGGAGACGTTGCGTTGAATTATCGCTACCAGCTTCTTTTCCGGGAGTCGGTGGCCCTCGCGCCTCGGTTTTCAACGCTTTTGCCCACAGGAGATTATAGGGAAGGATTTGGCAGCGGCGCCCTGGGGTATCAGATGAATATTCCGCTGAGTTTGGAACTTCCCGGCAAATTGGTGAACCACTGGAATATGGGGACGACAATTACTCCAGGAAATAAAGAAGCCGGCGGAGCAGATGCCGATACCTTTGGATACAACTTTGGGACCAGTCTTATCTTGCTTGTATCGGAAAATTTCAACCTCATGTGTGAGGCTGTATGGAATTCACCTGAGTCTGTTCAGGTAGACGGCACAAAAACACGGAATGACTCGTTTTTTATTAACCCGGGCGCTCGATTTGCCATTAACCTTGAATCTGGATTGCAGATCGTGCCTGGAATTTCCTTTCCGATTGGTTTGGGGCCTTCGAAGAACGAATACGGTGTATTTCTGTATCTTTCCTTTGAACACCGCATGTTTTGAATCGGGTTTTTAAAAGATAAATTTATTGTATAGGAACTTTTGTTTTATTCTTGCGGGTTTTAGGGCGATATGATAAATAAAAATCCCCCTTAGAAACATGTCCTCGTGAAAACGGGGAAGGGGGCTAGGGGGTTGTAAATATTCTCATTCGAAGAAAAGACACAACCCCCTTTCCCCCTTTGTTAAGGGGGATTAACTTAACAGGGTAATACTATAATATGGGCAATGGTTTTGACATAACGTCCTTTATCCCGAAGTTTGTTGACGAGAACAGGGACAGGATACAGAAATTAAACCGGGCAATTCTTGCCTTTGAAAAGGACGCATCCAATCTTGAATTGCTCAAAGAGATTATGAGGGAAGTCCATACCCTGAAGGGGACGGCAAGGATGATGGGATTTGTCGATATTGTAACCCTCTCTCATAAGGTAGAGGATATGTTTGTGAAGGTTAAAGAAGGCGGTCTGCAATCCACAGAAGGACTGTATGATATTGTGTTTCAGGCGTTGGACATGATAGCAAACATGGTGGAGTCGAAACTTAAGGATGTCCGGTCAACAACTAACGTTGAGGAGATGTGCGGTCGGC
>VGXV01000137.1 GCA_016873165.1 Planctomycetota bacterium
TGCTGGATTCAAAGATACAATTTATTCCGACACGCCATGAACAAGCCGCCGCCTTTATGGCTGATGTATACGGTCGGCTAACCGGTAAGGCAGGTGTTTGTTTATCCACGCTCGGCCCCGGGGCTACCAACCTTGTCACAGGCGTTGCCGATGCCAATCTGGACCGAGTACCCCTTGTTGCTATCACAGGGCAGGCCAGTCTTGACCGTATGCATAAAGAATCCCATCAGTATATGGATGCCGTTGCTCTGTTCAAACCCATCACAAAATGGAATACCCTGGTTCACACAGCGGATATCATTCCGGAGGTTGTCAGGAAGGCATTTAAACTTGCCCAGATGGAAAAGCCGGGCGCCACTCATATTGATTTCCCGGAAGACATAGCAAAGGCGGATCTTCTGATGCAGCCAATTCCCCTGAAAGAGGAAGTACATGCCCCCTATCCTACGGAAGAAACGCTGGGAATCGCTGCGAAGTTGATTTCAGACGCGAAATACCCGGTGATTCTTGCAGGAAACGGAGTTCTG
The DNA here is from genome assembly GCA_016873165.1 of Planctomycetota bacterium. Taxonomy (GTDB): domain Bacteria; phylum Planctomycetota; class Brocadiia; order Brocadiales; family Brocadiaceae; genus Kuenenia. The sequence goes on from VGXV01000137.1 coordinate 528, forward strand.
CGATCGCGCGCCTCCGAATCCTTGACTAATTTCGCAGTCAAATTAAACATCCCTGTAGCCACCACGTTTATGGGCAAAGGAGCTATCTCAGATGATTGGCCTCTCTCCTTGCTTTCCATTGGCTTGAGGGACGACGACCATGTTTCCTGCGGTTTTGACCAGGCAGATTTAATTATCGCTATTGGATATGACCTTGTGGAATATCCCCCCTACAAATGGAATCCACATAAGTCAAAGAAGATACTTCACATCGACGTTACTCCGAGCGAGGTAGACGCCTATTATAATGTTGATATGGAAGTAATCGGCAAAATTTCTGAAACCCTTGACCATTTGTCAGGTATGGTCAGAATAAAAGAAAAAAAACATATTATCAGTATTTTGCGAAATTCAGTTACAGAAGAATGCAAAATTACGCATGACGATAAATCATTTCCCATGAAACCACAAAAAATATTATGTGTTGTGCGCGAAGTATTAAAACCTGATGATATTTTGATTAGTGATGTAGGCGCTCACAAATTATGGATTTCGCGTATGTATCCTGTGTACAAACCCAATACGTGCATCATCTCCAATGGTTTTGCCTCCATGGGTATCGCACTGCCGGGCGCAATAGCAGCAAAGTTGGTATACCCGGAACGGAAAATCATTGCTATTATGGGTGACGGCGGATTTCTCATGAACTCACAGGAAATAGAAACGGCTACCCGAATCGGGCTTTCATTTGTATCATTAATATTTCATGATAGCAGCTATGGTGTCATTAAATCAAAACAGATGAATTCTTTTGGGCGAACGGCATTTGTTGACTTTTCTAATCCTGACTTTGTTAAATACGCAGAAAGCTTTGGCGCCAAAGGCTATCGTGTAGAGTCTGCAAACGATCTAAAACCGATTTTACAAGATGCCATCAAACAACGCGGCGTCAGCGTTGTCGATTGCCCGGTTGACTATTCTGAAAATATTTTTCTCACCCAAAGAATGAACAAACTTTCTTGTTCCAACACAAATGAATAACGAAGTGAAAATTGCCTATTTTTCCATGGAGATTGGTATCTCCAACAATATACCTACCTATAGCGGTGGTCTCGGCGTCCTCGCGGGAGACACCATAAAATCATGCGCAGATCTCAAAATACCTTTAGTTGCCGTTACTCTGCTCTCAAAAAAGGGTTACTTTCGCCAGGACATCGACAGTGATGGAAGGCAGACAGAATATCCTATAGAGTGGGATCCGTCAAAGTTTCTGATACGCTTATCCAGAAAGATTGCGGTCCAAATTGAAGGGCGCAACGTTTATATTCAGGCATGGCGTTACAATGTGCAAAGTGTTACCGGAGGAAAAGTAGATGTAATCTATCTTGATACAGACGTCGAGGAAAATACAAAAGAAGACCGTGAGATAACTGCCTTTTTATATGGCGGTGATGACCAGTATCGGCTGAAACAAGAAATTGTGTTAGGCATAGGAGGAGTACGTATTCTTCATGCACTTGGATTTCATGTTAAAAAATATCATATGAACGAAGGACACGCCAGCTTATTAACACTTGAATTGCTCCTGATGCACAAAAGGGACATCGAAAGTGTCTGGGATGAGCGATGGATCTGGGATGTTGATACGGTAAGAGAATTATGTGTATTCACGACTCATACCCCTATCGACGCAGGTCATGACCGATTTTCCTATGACATTGTAAAAAAAGTTCTAGGCGAGATTATTCCTTTAGAGCAATTAAAAAGGCTTGGAGGCGAGAATCATCTCAATATGACATTCCTTGCATTAAACCTGAGCAATTATGTCAACGGTGTCGCTAAAAAGCATGGCGAGGTTTCAAAAGCCTTGTTCCCTGGTTACGAAATCAACGCCATTACCAATGGTGTTCATTCATTTACATGGACATGCGAAAGTCTGAAACAATTGTATGATAAATATATTCCCGGTTGGGCAAATGAACCAGAATTATTCGTTCGTTCGGAAATCATCCCGGATGGTGAATTGTGGGAAGCGCATCTCCGGGCTAAAAACAATCTTGCTGGTTATGTAAAAGAGTCAGCCGGTGTTGATTTGAATGTAGATGTTTTAACCATTGGGTTTGCAAGGAGGTTTACTTCTTATAAAAGAGCCGATTTAATATTTTCGAATCTGGAACGATTGTTGAGGTTACGTGAAAAAGGCGAGTTCCAGATCATTTACGCCGGAAAGGCACATCCCAAAGATACTCCAGGTAAAGATATCATAAAAAAGATTATTGAACTGTCAAAAAAAGTTAACGATAAAATCAAGATC
>VGXV01000138.1 GCA_016873165.1 Planctomycetota bacterium
GAGTTTGGGAACAAGTCAAGGCTTAAAAACTCAGCGGCGGCTGTTAGCCGTCCAACGGATTTGCTTGTCAGGCGCTCTTTTGATACTGTGAAGCGTACCAATCTAAGAGCCGTCGAATCATGCGTTGATATGACGTATGATGTTTTTGAGCTTCTTTTTTAAAATATTCGACGCTTGATTTATTCAAAGAGATGGTTACTTTAACATGCTCTTCTTTCAGCACCAACTGTTCCGGAGGGGGAAGGAAATCTTTAACAACTTTTACTTTCCCCATCGGTTCTTCAGTATATTTTATTTTGTTCTTCATAGACCTTCCTCCCTCTTCTCCAATATCCAGCGCCATAAATACGGATGACATGACCTCTATACGTGAATCTTACAGTCATGATACCGTCGCCAACACGGCCAATACAGTAAAAACGCTCCTCCTCAGTACTATGGTTAATATCTTCCACTATGATACGATGAGGATCGAGAAAAGCATTTTGGGCAAGCGAAAAAGAGACCTTGTGTTTCGCCTGATTTTCCTTATCTTTCTCCTCATCCCATTCAAAGCGGGTCTTGCCCATAGACATACTATACTACAGACGTGATAAATAGCAATATAAAAATATGGCTATTACTATAGATTACTTTGATAAAGAGATAAAAAAGTCTCTGGTCGTTTTCTGCTTTTTAGCTATTTGTGGAATTGTGGATTTTTAGATTGTGGTAATCAATGTACTTCTGCTCAATGGGGTGTTCTTTTGTACAACTAATCCTTGATAGGAAAATCTCTGGCACTCCATAGTCGAGTTCGGCGTGGTGATTTGGACAGACGCAAAGAATGTTGCCAATAACATCAGGGCCGTTATGTGGTTGACCGAGAGGTTGAATATGGTGGGATTCAGCATAGCGCCTGCCATCCGGCAATTCGATGGTGTGCCCGCATAGCTGGCACTCGAATCTGTGAAGGCGCTTAACGTGAAGTGCCAATTCGGTATCGCGCAAAATCAGGTAACCATGCGTTTGAACTCTATCAGGAGGAGAAGCTATATCTATTGCATCTTTTGTTCGTGATGAAGATGCATGTTTCGCGCTCGATCGGGGATGTATTGTTACTTTGTTGGGAAGGACGTTTCCATTTAAAATATCACTTACAATGCGTCCCCCTATGCTTTCCTGGAAGTTATCCTCTTCTGAAAGGTTAAATAACTTCATAAACTTTTTCATTTCTTCGTCCGTAATCTTTATGCCGTAGGCATTATTTAGTCGTTGTTCATACAACTTTTTACGAGAAGAATACTTTGTGTATGGATCATCTAATCCGAAGAGATTAAATATCACCCTTTTCGCGTCCATAAGATTACTTGTCTTTGTATCTATTCCCAGCTTTTGAAACACCTTCTCAGCAACTCCAAGTGGAATATTGATACACTTATTATCTTTCATATCCTTTATTCGTGTTTTTCCAGCCATGTTTTGTACCCTTTCTACTTTACCATTTATTACCCACAGGGCTATTTGCCCGCATAAACTCATGGATTCCGGTTACAAACCAGCGCCCGTTAAAATTATGGCGAACGGCCATTCGTACCTTACAATTGCAGCATTTGCACATTTATTTCATTGGAAAATCATGTTTCACGGTAACACTTTAGTTTTTTAAAAAAACATAAATTCTTGCTATTTTGCAGCCCTGTCGTGGGTCGAGGGTCGCACCTTCATTTATCAATTATCAAATTTATCTCCCGTGTATCCATCTAGTTTTATCCACATATTTTCTTGCCTTTCTCATTAGCCTGCCAGATTGATACACAAAACCCAACAGATTTTTGAATGCCATAAACGGTTGATGTTGGATTTTACTTACCTTGAACCAACATGCTCGACTTGCTTGTTAGTTTTTTATGATGTTTCCCGGTCGTGCAGTTTCGCTCTGATTGTGCGTGGATCACGTGCACAATGAAAAAGCCCAAATACAACAATTTGTCCATCTTTTATCATAAAGTAAATAGCGTATGGAAATCATCTAAGCAAACGACGACGGAATTCGCTATAAACCTTTGGATAAAGCAAGGGATTTTTAGAAATCTCACTAACGCAGGAATAAAACATGCGTAGGTATTCCTCTCCAAGACCTGACGACTTCGCTTCGTACCAGGCATACCCACGGATAACATCGTCTTCTACTTCTGGAAGAAACCGGACGTTATGCGTCATTTCCTTTTTTCTATTCTTGCCTGAAGTTCTTCGAGGGTTAAAAGGTTTCCAGGGGCAGATTCATGCATTCTGAGCCTTCTATCCAATTCATCTATATGGCTACGCGGAATGGGTACTACAGACTCATCTAAAGCTATACTGTCCCAAATATCTTCAACCAATAGGATTTTTTCCTGCGCGCTTAATTTGGCAATTTCTGGAATGTCGCTTATACGCACTGTTACCTCCTTTTTGTAATTGTCTTTACAATATTTTAGCTTTATTTTATGCATTTTAGAGGAAGGAATCAATCTGATTTTCTTGCTAGTTTTTGAGATTGGGTTGAGTGGGGTATCTAATCTTGCTCTTTGTTATGAAAGCAGATTCTTTTTTAACAATCTACTTATGGTCGAATAATGCAGCCTAATATAATCAGCCGCTCCATTTTTTGTTAGCAGATTAATATGACTTTATGCACCGTGCTTGTGCTAAAGCTGTCGTTTAGGCAATTACCAGCTCTTCAACTTCATCAAGGTTGATTGTTTGTCTCGTCTGCCAAAGATTATAATTATTTTGCATTATCAACCAACTTTCGGGAGAACGTCCCAGTGTCTTTGAAAGACGCAGTGCCATTT
>VGXV01000139.1 GCA_016873165.1 Planctomycetota bacterium
ATTCATTCGAGGCGACATTTCTTGATAAACAAAGGAAACAGGGTTTAATAACTGAACTGGATACTTTTATATCCGGATATAACCAGAGAGGTGTGGGAAGACGTAAAGGAGATACTTTTACGCATACCGTACATCAAAGCGCTTTAAACAAAGAATCCTGCGACAGTAAATTTCTTGGGTGAGTTTGAAGCGGGGTCATTTCCTTTCTTTCAGGCAGATATTGAGTTTTACAAAAAACCAGAAAGGGGAATTGTGGAAAACGAACAATATGTTTGTACTGTGTGTGGTTTTAATATGGTGAGTTTCCATCCCGACTTCTGTCCTTTCTGTGGTGCCCCAAAAGAAAAATTCATAACTTCAGAGGAATGTTCTGCAAGGTTCGTAGTTAAAGGTACTCCTGTCAACGAAAAGGTTACTCGCTTAAATTCGGTTCCTGCCCTTGGTTTGGAGCATGCTGCATATCGTATTGAGACAAACGGGAAGACATGCTGGATTGATAGCCCTTCATGCTTTGACAGGAGTCTCAAACCGGTAGATATCATCACCTTTACCCACCACCACTTTCTTGGCGCAAGCAATCAGTACCGTGATTATTTTCACGCAAAGGTGCAAATACACAAGCTGGATTCTGCCCATAGCATCTGCCGTGCCTTCACATTCGACGTGACTTTCCAGGAGAATTTTGCTGAACGGGGTATCGAATCCTTTCATACCGGAGGCCATACTCCGGGGTTCACATTTTATCTTTTTGAGGACGTCCTTCTCATCTGTGACTATGTATTCCTCAAGGAAGGGGGGATGAGCTTTAATCCCTTCGGTCCGCAAAAAGAGACGAGAGAATGTGCATTCAAAATTGATCGGGCGCTGCAAGGCAGGAACATAAGCAAGGTTTGCGGGTACAATTATGTGATTGATTATAAGGATTGGAAGAAAAAATTTGATGCGCTGTTAATTTCTTAACAAAAATGTGGAAGGAAGGAGAGAAGGCAAAGGTGGAGAAATAGAATTCATTGTGACTTTGGTTAGATTTGTTTCGCTGTTTTTGCTTGACATTCGCTATCTCACACAATACTATGCTGGCAATTATAGATAAAGATGAAAATGAATGTTGTGCCCAAATGAAAACTATTGCTAATGTTACAATCCTCATTTCTTTGGAGATAGGTTTTAATGCCAGAATACCAAATCGAAATGACAGAGGAAGCAAAAACTGACTTATATTATTACACTGCCTTCGAACGAAAAATAGTAACTACAGAGATTCGGGTTCAACTTACACACCAACCTTTGATTGAAACAAAGAACAGGAAAAAACTGAGAAACAACCCTATTGCTCCTTGTGAATTGCGGTCGGGTAAATATCGGATATTTTACGAAGTAAATGAGGACTCTCAGAAGATTACGATAGTTGCAGTGGGACACAAGGAGCAGAATATATTATTGATAAGAGGAAAAGAGGTGAAGATATGAAAACGGTTAATTTAGAAAAGGAAAATTTGAATTTAAAGGATGTGATCAACCTGGCCCGAAATGAACCAATCTTACTTTTAACTCCGGATGGTAAGGAATTTTTTATTTCGGAAGCTGATGATTTCGAAAAGGAAGTTGAGGCGCTTCGGGGAAGCAAAGCCTTTCAGAGTTTCTTAGATGAAAGAGCATCCTGTGCACGCAGGTTTCCTTTAGAGGAGATTGAGAAAGAAATTGAGAAGGAACTGGCAGGGCAAAAGAAAACTGCATAAACGATTGTTATACAACAGTTCTAGTGTCTCTATGTGCCTCAAGGCTTTGTAAACAAGTTTTTTGAACTAACAACTTACGGTGCTGTGGTATTGTGGTACAGAATTCAGAGAGTGCAACCATTTGCTATTAAATTTTTCATTAGGGTTTTTAAGGATATCTTTATGCAAAGATATACTTGGCAAAACATAGGATCCCTTTCCTCACGTAGTTTTATATGCGGTTATTGTGGTAATCCACTTGCCTCTGAAAAAGGATGGTATGCTACTTTTGTAGTGGATAACAAAATTCATCGTCTTATCTACATTTGCCATCATTGCGAAAAAGCGACTTTCTTCGATGAAAAAGGTATCCAGACGCCCGGTGTAACTTTTGGAAATACTGTCAGTGATATTCCAGAAAAAGATGTGGAATTGTTGTATGAAGAAGCCCGCAAGTGTACTGCTTCTGGGTGTTTTACTGCGGCTGTTTTATGCTGCAGAAAACTTTTAATGCATATTGCAGTTTCCAAAAAAGCAAAAACAGGAGCAAGTTTTGTCGAATATGTGGAATATCTTGTCAGTAATCATTACGTGCCTCCTGATTCAAAAGATTGGGTAGATCATATTCGTAAAAAAGGAAATGAAGCAAACCATGAGATATGCATAATGTCTTCTGATGATGCAAAAGAACTGCTATCATTTATGGAAATGATATTAAAATTTCTCTATGAGTTTCCATCAAGGATAAGAAAAAAGCAAAATTTAAGCACTACCAACCCTTAGTTGTTTCTGATCTTACAGGGTGCGATTCTCGTGCTTCGTAATACTAAGTAAGGGATAGAAAGGAGGTGTCATAAATATTAAGTGATTGTTTTTACAAATTTGTTATCTTATCACTCAGGTATTTATTCAGCATTAGCAATGCGGGGTGGGTTTAACCTTCCCTAAGTTTGCGAAGGGCGAAGCGAATCCATCGATCAAATTGTATTGATTATAAAACAGTATTTCGCTATATTTTTAAAGGTAAATCGATGAAAAGTAGAATGCTTGTATTTTTTGTTATGGGCTTTTCTTCTTTGTAC
>VGXV01000140.1 GCA_016873165.1 Planctomycetota bacterium
CATTTTTTGAAAGGTGGCTTTTAATGGCACCATTCTCATAGACATGACCTGGTCTTGTATATCCTTAACGATTTTGCTAAGCTGCGAAAGATTTTTATTTGCGCTGGTATTGGTATTGTTGGCGCTTCCTAATACTTCATTAATAAGGGCATTGGCTATTACCAGTTCGCCCACAAGGTTCACGAGGTTATCAAGCTTTTGGGTATCAACTTTTACTGTTTCAGCGGATTTTTTGCCTGTTGTTGATTGAATCTTGAGCGCATTCTCAACCTTTTCAGGAGTAGTTATCCCCTTTTCTACCAATATTACACCCAGCGGTTTCTCTTGTTCATGCAAAGCAACTTGCAGTTGTTCCTGACTAACGTCACCGCTTTCCAGGAGTATCTCACCAAGTTTTTTCGGTTCCGTGGAAATATCTTCGGCATCGTCTTGTGAGGTAGAGACAGGTTTTAAATCTGTCTCTGCTTTCTTTTGATTATGTTGAAGCGCAACGGATATTTTTGATAAGAGAGGTTGATAATCAATTACATCAGGGGAAGCGTCTTTGTTATTGACCTTTTTCTCCACGACTTCTCTTAGTTTCTTTAATATGTCTATGCCTTCGTAGAGAATTTCGATAATTTCCGGTGTTACTTTTAATTTGGCCTTCCTTGCTTCGTCCAGGAGAGTTTCCAATTCATGGCTTACCTTGCCGATGTCTTTCATCCCCAGGAAGCCGGCGCTGCCCTTCATACTGTGAATGGGGCGGAATATGCTGTTAATCATATCCACGTCTTCCGGATTCTCTTCCAACTGGAGTATTTTGGATTCTACGTCGTCCAGATGATCTCCGGATTCAACGAGGAATTCCTTAACAATTTCAACATCATCCATAATATTTGTAATGTCTTCCATGTTTTGCGCCCTCAATAATTAAATTAGTTCTTGCTTACGAGAAGTTGGCCGTTATTTAAATGTTTATTAATTTTTTCGAGCATTTTTTGCCTTGTAAAAGGCTTTACAAGAAAATCTACTGCGCCAGAACGAACAGCGTGTATTACGTTATTTTGTGTTGGAGAAGAGGAACACATAATAATTGGTATATTATGGGACATAGCATTCCTTTTAATTCGCTCGCAGAGTGTTAAGCCGTCCATAATAGGCATATAAATATCCATTAACACGAGGTCAATATGATTTTTTTGAAGCAGAGAGAGCGCATCGTTAGGATTGCTTGTAACCATAACTTTATATTCACTGCCCAAAAGTTTCCTGATGATTCGTAAATCCGTATTTGAGTCGTCCACGGCCAGGATAGTCCCCTTAAAATCTTTGTCCTTCTCTTCGATTACCTCAGAAAAAAATTCTTCGCCGATCAATTTTGATATACTTAAAATAAATTGGGCGTCATCAAAACCCAGAATTCTCATCGTGGCCGTTAGCGTTAAGCACTCTTCATTTAAGATTTCTTCACTGAGCACGGTGTTTCCATTCTCTTTGTTAATTACCGTTGTGCTTGTTAGTTTGAGATGAATAGGCTTGGGCAGTTTTGGCCTTAATTCATTATCTAACATACCGCATATCTGGTTTGTAAATTCCTTAAAGGCATCCAAACAATCGCCATCAAGAATACCTTTGTTTGCATTTTCACGCACTGCGGCATCATCAAGAGTTAACACAAGACTGCCAATGGTGATTGCTTCCTTTATAGTAAGGATGAAATATATTTCTCCATCATAAAATTCTTCAATTGCAAATCGTGCTATTACGCTATTCGATGCGGCATTCTTTAAGAAAGAGTCCAGGGTTGTCGATTGCAATATAGGGTTTGTGAGGAAGAACTGTTTGTTCATCAGCTTACCACAGTCAGTACAAATCCGGGGAAACGTACTTACGAGGGTTTCCTCTAACTTGGAAGAAGATATCTTTTTAGATGAATTATTTTCCATTGTCGTCATTGTTCCGCGAATGTATTATTTACCGGATTCCTTAAGTAATAAGCCCACATTAAACTTTTCGCCGACGGAAATAAATGGCGTCATTAACCACGGATCCTTACTAAAGCAAGAGAGTGTAGTGTCTGCCACTACAGGGTGATTATTTACGGCTGTTATTGAAAGACCTTCACCTGCAATCACGATGGGTATGGATAGATTCATATCACCGTACTGTGCAGTAAGTTTTGTTTTTACGTTTCCAGCGATCATGTTCGATATCTCACCAACGGCGTCTTTCACATCATGGGTAAATTCATTTAATTCTGTCATTAGCATGGTTGATGCAACCTTTAATGCGAACTTTTTCGAACAAAACAAGCCAATAACACCATGATATTTCCCTGTGAAACTCACCATGCCAATAACATCCGTTTTTATCTGAGTTTCATCTACTAATGAAGACTCGTCATACTTTAAATCCAGCATGATCATCGTTTCGAATAACGTTTTTGTGGCATCAGTAATGTCTGATGCGATACTTTCTATAACTCCTTCGATAGCCGACATGAATGGATTCCCCTTTCTTTTCAGTTAAAAGTTTCAGATATTGCGTAAACAGTTAGTATCTCCGTTATTTTACGAGCAAAAAGTTTCCTAACTTAGACTTTAGCTGATCGGGCGTAAATGGCTTAGTCAGATAACCATTAGCGCCGCTGTTTTTTGCCTCTTCAATTTTTGACTCGCCGCCTTCCGTGGTAACCATAACAATAGGGACATTACTCTTTTGTCCGGAACCTCTGAGCGCCTTGACAAAATCTATCCCCGTCATATTGGGCATGTTCCAGTCACACAGTATTAGGTCGATATTAAAA
>VGXV01000141.1 GCA_016873165.1 Planctomycetota bacterium
TACCGGAAGTAACGAACAAAATCAAGTGCAAATATTTGTCGCAAAGCATTGAAAAGTCATAAGTTGTGGCCGACTCGACTTACGACTTAAAAATATTTTTTCAGACGCATTCTTTAACAAAATAATGTTAAATGTATAATCGCCTTAAGGAAAAATATATTCTTGTCAATAGATTAGGTGACCCCATTAGTTTGTACAACCAGTGCGATAAAGCACTCTGCGGCGAATAGTTATCTATGTAGGTAAAATGTTTACCGAATAATAATCCATCCCCAACATATCCTTGTAATTAAAACAGTTAAATGTATAATCGTTTTAAGGAAAAAACATATTATTGTCAATAGATTAGGTTTGTCCCCATTGATTACTGTAGTGGCAAGGCGCGCCTTGCCACTACAGGGATAGTTTGAAAATTCCTTAACGTAAATTTATGCCTAAAATATACGTTTATTGTGGAATAGTCATAATATTTTATAGTAATGAACATGAACCGGTTCACGTCCATGGCAAGTACCAGGGAAAAGAATCTAAGGCTGAACTTATAATTAAAGAAGGAAAAGTAGAAAGTGTAATCATCAAGACGGTAAAAGGTCGGGCCCCGTTGCCTCCAAATATGTTAAGTGACTTTGAAAAATTTGTTAACGCCTATGCTGATAAAATTGTTCAGAAATGGATAGACTATTTTGTTTTACATAAACAAATTTCATGTGAAATTATTGAAAGGAAAGTAAAATGATTTTTGATGACCAAGTTATTGCAATCATTTCTGCTGAATACATTGGTGAATATAAAATTAAATTATTATTTAATGATAACACTATTCAAACAGTAGATTTTTTCCCTTTCTTAAATAATTCGTTAAATCCTCTGATAAGAAAATATTTAGACAAACGGGAATTTAAAAATTTTAAAATTGACAATGGTGATTTAGAGTGGAATGACTTTGACCTTTGCTTTCCGATTGCTGATTTGTATGAAAATATTATAAAACCATAACAAGTCGCTAAAGCTAACCCCTTTATTATGTGCAATTCGATTAGTTTTAGATTCCTTTTTTAATTTTTATCTTTCATAATTCTCCCTCCACCAAACGATTAATCAAAGGGTCACCCATTAGTAGGCTTCTGTCAAGCACAAAAGGTTGTTATTGAAGATAATGGTAAATCACTGACACTGAGGGCGGAATGTGTTGGTACTTACGGAAAGGTGTTTTCAATCGATGGGAGTTGCTATTCCACCTATACTATATCGTGAACTGAACGGATAAGATGCAAACAATAAAAGGTAGTGCCAAGAACTTTTTGGCAAACCCTGTATCTTTATTTAACAAATATTTAATTTTTTTTAACTGTCAACGATCAGCTTAGAACAGTTCTATCCTCATTTCTTGTCTTTGTCTTCACTTAGAACTGAAAAAAAAGAATTTATTAAATAGGGTGGCACGGACAAACTTTGTTTATCCGTGTTGAACGTGCACGGCACTATCTATAAATCATAAATTGTGATATTAGTGAGTATCGCATCATACAAAAACAATAGCAAGATTGATGTTATTAAAAATGGGGTTTAATTGATGAATACAAATTTGCAGGGAAGCATAAAAAACGGCAGGTCTGTTTTATATTTCCCATTAATCACTGAACAAGGTATGACCCCGCATTCCCACGCGGAAAGATGACTCCCTAAACTCCCTAATGTTCCTGTACAACCAGTACGATAAAGCACTCTGCGGCGAATAGTTATCTATGGAGGTAAAATGTTTACCGAATAATAATCCATCCCCAACATATCCTTGTAATTAAAACAGTTAAATGTATAATCGTCTTAAGGAAAAAACATATTATTGTCAATAGATTAGGTTTGACCCCGTTGACTTTTTATGGAGGCATATATGGACTATTTTGATTATTTTGATAGACTTCGCAGTAAATTGAATAAAGAACAAACTGATGTATATCGTCACAAAATTTCTTATACATCAGATAATCATTCTGAGCAATTCGCTAATTTGTATCGAGACTGCTTCTCACATCATACAAGCGTTGCTTTCAATTATTGTGAAGACAGACTATGCCGTCAATCTACAAAAACCAGAATAATCCCAAGAGATAATTTGACTGCGTACTTTCATGCCAAACATTATATAACTCCAGATCTTTTCCAAAGCCAATATGATCAACAGGGAACAACGATATCATACAAAGATTTTTTTGATAAAGCTACTGAAACACCTCTTACACCTGTTGTGAATAACAAAAATTTACAAATTGGATCCAATCGTCGTACATTTTTAATTGGAGAGGTGGGAGAAGGAAAATCTACATTAATTGCACACATGGTAAAAGATATTTGGAAGAATAACAATTCCGAGACAAGCAATGCACCTAATGATAGTCGTTTCAAACCAGATTTTTTACTTTTACCAATTTATTTCGACGTTGAAGAAAAATATTACTGTTCAGATGGAACGCTTAAACCATTAAAGGAAAATTTTTTTAAAGATCTCGCCAGTTTAATAACTCACACAATTGGTAATTCAGAAGTGATGTATAAAAGGGCATGTTTAATTGATTTCGTATGTAAAATGGAAGACGATCCTGTTTATTACATTACTTTGTTAAAAAAATTAAGCGGCGATTTTTTTCTTAAGCCGAGCGGATTTAATTTTAAAATATTTCTGAGAAAGTTTTTCGTTCTTTGATAAAGCATGTGTAGATGAGAATTCCAAAAGAGAATTAATTGCCTTCTTGAATTCATTAAAGGTT
>VGXV01000142.1 GCA_016873165.1 Planctomycetota bacterium
TCTCTGATCTTCTTGCCTCCTTTGCCCTCTCCTTTCCCTCTCAACCTCCTTTCCCCTTCTCTCTCTCCTTTTGTTCTCTATTGGTTTCCCTTCCGCGTTACTTTATCTTGACTTTGACGTTACCCTGGCGGCCGTATCGGTGACATATCAATATTCGGACAGGAATCAAACCCGACCACCCTTCGCCTTGCAAAAATGAATCTTGCTATCCGCGGCATTGATGCACAAATCGAATTTGGAGATGTCTTTTTACATGACAGGCACCCCAACATGAAAGCAGATTTTATTCTCGCCAATCCTCCCTTTAATGTGAGCGACTGGAGCGGTGAACAGCTTCGTGACGACAAAAGGTGGAAATATGGTGTGCCACCTGCGGGGAATGCTAATTACGCATGGCTTCAGCACTTTGTGCATAAATTAAGCCCTAATGGCACCGCAGGAATAGTTTTGGCGAACGGAAGCATGAACGCAAACTCCGGCGGTGAAGGGGAAATCCGTCAAGACATGATTGAGGCTGGGCTTATTGACTGCATGGTCGCCCTTCCCGCCCAGCTTTTTTATAACACGATGATTCCCGCATGCCTGTGGTTCCTGGCGCGCAATAAGGCGAATGGAAGATTCCGTAACCGTTCAAACGAAATTCTGTTTGTTGATGCCCGTAAACTCGGAACAATGATTAACCGTAGAAATAAAGAACTGACAGACTATGATATAAAACTTATTGCTGAAACTTATCACAATTGGCGTAACAAAAATGGCCATTATGAGGATAAACCAGGTTTTTGTAAATCAGCGACAATCCAGGAAGTAAAGAATAATAATTATGTTCTTATGCCCGGACGATATGTAGGGACCGAAACTGAAGAGGAGGATGGAATTCCATTTGAAGAGAAGATGAACGCATTGACTTCAAAACTGGCAGAACAATTTGCAAAAGGCGCTGAACTGGAACGAGAGATAAAAAAGAATCTCAAAGGGATTGGGTATGAAATCTAATCTTATTATGGATAAAGAGTATAAAGACTGGCTTTCAGAGATTAAATTAAAAGTCCGGCATACCCAGCTTAAAGCGGCGGTAAAGGTGAATACAGAACTCCTTGTATTGTATTGGGAACTCGGTGCAGATATTGTAGCCAAACAGGAACATGCTAAATGGGGCGAAGGATTGATTGATCGGCGCAGCAAGGATTTGATGTCCGAATTTCCTGATATGAAAGGTTTTTCCCGAAGTAATTTGATGTATGTAAAAAAGTGGTATCTCTTTTACAGTAAGAGCATCGCAATTGTCCAACAGCCTGTTGGACAATTTACGAAACAGCCTGTGTCGCAATTACCGGCACGCAAAATTAGCCAACAACCTGTTGGACAAATTGGGCAACAGGTTATTGCCCAAATTACGCAAATACCCTGGGGACACAACATCGCCATAATTTCAAAATGCAAAAACGTCAAAGAAGCCCTTTATTATGTCCAGAATACGATTATACACAATTGGAGCAGAAGTGTTTTGGTTCATCAAATAGAAAGCGGTCTTTATAAACGGGAAGGAAAATCCGTTACGAATTTTGCTCTTACCCTGCCAAAACCGCAGTCCGACCTTGCGGAACAAACGCTGAAAGATCCATACATTTTTGATTTTTTAAGCATGATGAAGAAGTATGACGAGCGCGACCTTGAAAATGCATTGTTAACTCATGTAACGCAATTTTTATTGGAATTGGGTGTAGGGTTTGCCTTTCTCGGCAGGCAGGTTCCGGTTCAGGTCGGGACAAAAGAGTTTTTTATTGATCTGCTTTTTTATCATACCCGGTTGCATTGTTATGTGGTCATTGAATTGAAAACCGGAGACTTTGAACCAGCTTACGCGGGGCAGCTTAATTTTTACATTAAAGCAGTGGATAGTCAGTTGCGCAAAGAGGGAGACTGTCCGACAATTGGACTTCTGCTTTGCAAAAATCGCGATAAACTGGTCGCTGAATATGCGTTAAGCGACATTCATAAGCCTATTGGGGTATCGGAATACAAATTAACGCACTCCTTGCCGAAGAAACTAAAATCCAGCCTGCCGACAATTGAGCAACTAGAAAAAGAGTTGAGCAAGGATATTATTAAGACCAAAAAGTAATTCTGCACGCGTTGCGTGCAGAATTTGTGACGAAGTGCGTGCTAGATTTGGAGTATTGCAAATGAATTTTCAAAACTTGATCGTTGTCCTCATACTCTGCAAGCGGACACGCCGATTCTTATGCAATTTGAAGGGATTTGGGTATGAACTCTAGTAAGTGGGAAAAAACAACATGGGGAGAATTAGCTACTCTTGAATATGGAAAATCTTTGAGAGATTATCAAGGGACAAAAGGCGATATTCCTGTCTATGGAACAAATGGAAGAATAGGATATACAGATAAGCCCCTTTGTACATTTCCCACAGTAATTATTGGGAGAAAAGGTGCGTATCGAGGAGTTCATTATTCAAATAAACCTTTTTTTGTTATAGATACAGCATTCTATTTAAAACCTAAAAGCCCCAAGATTGATTTAAAATTTGCATATTATCAACTTTTAACGCAAGACATCAATTCACTGGATAGTGGATCAGCTATACCATCAACTAGTGTCTCGTCAACTTTCAAGTGTCGGATAAAGACGAGATAGTTTTATCCTGGCCTTTTCGGCAGTGAATTGCCAATTGACCTTAGCATTTTTGTTGTTTCTGGATTTCTGCCATGCTGCCACCTCTTT
>VGXV01000143.1 GCA_016873165.1 Planctomycetota bacterium
ATTCCTGTTTTTGCATTGATATTCATAAATAATACCTTTCTTTAAAAGCGGTTAAGGGATATTTCTGTATGCCAAATTTAATATGTTATAGAAGACCTTTTCATCTTTGCAGGGACTGAAAATCTTCAGCCCCTATGTTAAAATAGTGTGTTCCAAAAAGCCGCCGAAGACATACGGCGACGGGGCAGCGGTTTGCTGTAATGTGTTGCATAGTACATGATAAAATTTCAAATCTATCATTAACTTATCTTGAGTGTCAAACAAATAATTGTTGGTTTTGTAACATCAGGCAATGCTTGACATCACAAAGAGAAAAGAATATATTTGAAGTCGTGGAGAGACAGGTTTAAGAGGGATCATTCCCGATTTTTTGCAAAAAAGCATCCTTAATTTCATCAAAAGACGAAAAACCCTTCGACTCCGCTCAGGGTGACTGTGATCGTCATGCTGAGCGGAGTCGAAGCATAATAAACGATAGTTTTACAAAAAATTGGGAATGCTCCCTGTTTAAAACCTGTTTCTACCGTTTTCCTGTTTTTCGACAATTGCAAAGAAAGGAATAAAAAGTGTGGGATTATTCTGAAAAAGTGAAAGACCATTTTTTAAATCCGAGAAATGTGGGTGATATTGAGAGTCCCGATGCCGTGGGAGAGGTAGGCAGTTTGGCCTGCGGCGATGCGCTTAAACTGATGATGAAAATAAATAACAGGGGCGTTATCTCGGAGGTAAAGTTT
Source organism: Planctomycetota bacterium (assembly GCA_016873165.1). Classification (GTDB taxonomy): domain Bacteria; phylum Planctomycetota; class Brocadiia; order Brocadiales; family Brocadiaceae; genus Kuenenia. The sequence continues at coordinate 735 of VGXV01000143.1, forward strand.
AAGACTTTCGGGTGCGGAAGCGCCATTGCTTCTGCAAGCGCTCTGACGGAGATGGTGAGAGGGAAAACGATAGAGGAAGCGGCAAAGATTACCGATAATGATATTGCGGAGTATCTTGATGGTTTGCCGGAACAAAAAATGCATTGTTCCGTTATGGGACGTGAGGCGCTGGAAGCTGCCATTGCGAATTATCGGGGGATAAAGCTGGAAAAACCCGTTGATGAAGGAACGATCGTTTGTAAATGTTTTGGCGTCACCGATAATAAGATTGCGCATGAAGTAAGGGAACATAAACTGACGACTATTGAGCAGGTTACAAATTATTGTAAAGCAGGCGGAGGTTGCCAGTCATGCCATCCTCAGATCCAGGCAATTATAGATGAAGTCTGGCATAAAGAGAAGGAGAAGGCGATGATTGAAAAAACACAGAAATCTGCCAGGAAATTAACGAATATTCAAAAAATGAAACTTGTGCAGGAGACAATTGAGAGGGATATTCGCCCTGCCCTTTTGGTGGATGGCGGCGATATTGAATTGATTGATATCGATGGCGACCGTGTGATGGTTTCTTTCCGGGGAAGTTGCTCCGCATGTCCGAGTTCGGGAGTAACATTAAAATCGACGGTAGAGGCTAAATTGAGGGAATTTGTCACTGATACGCTTATCGTAGAGGAGGTAACATCATGAAGGTTGTTTATGCGGATAACAATGCGACGACAAAGGTTGCCCCTGAAGTTCTGGAAGAAATGTTGCCTTTCTTTTCGAATTACTATGGCAATCCTTCCAGTATGCATCTTTTTGGCGGTCAGGTGGCAAAAAATATTGATAACGCAAGGCAGAAAGTTGCAGCCCTCATCGGCGCCGAGCCTGAAGAGATAGTATTTACCAGTTGTGGCACGGAGAGTGATAATACCGCAATATTGGGAATCCTTCGGGCGAATCCAAGAAAAAAACATATTGTAATATCACGGGTTGAGCACCCCGCGGTGTATAATTTATGTACGTATCTTGCGCAAAACGGGTATCATGTTACGGAATTAGGTGTGGATAAAAATGGAATGCTTAATCCGGATGAGTTGTCCGACGCGGTGAGGGAGGATACGGCAGTTGTATCAATTATGTATGCGAATAATGAAACGGGCGTTATTTTTCCGATTGAGAAAATTGCCGGCATCGTAAAACAAAAGGGGTCTGTTTTGCATACCGATGCGGTTCAGGCGGTAGGTAAAATTCCTTTAAATCTTTCTCAGAGCTCAATAGATTTATTGACAATTTCGGGACATAAATTACATGCACCAAAAGGAGTCGGAGCTTTGTACATAAGAAAAGGCACGTCCATTTCTCCTTTTATTATCGGAGGGCATCAGGAGAAAAATCGCAGAGGAGGCACGGAGAATGTTCCTTCTATTATTGGCCTTGGCAAGGCGTGTGAACTGGCAAAAAAATGTATGGGAGAGGAACAAACAAGGGTAAAGCAATTGCGCGACAGATTGGAACGTGAAATTGTGGAAAAAGCGCCCGATGCAATAATAAACGGGTATAAATCTCCCCGGTTGCCTAATACAACAAATATCAGTTTTGAGTTTGTCGAGGGGGAAGCTATTTTGTTGCTGCTTAATGAAAAAGGGATTTGTGCTTCTTCCGGTTCCGCCTGTACGTCGGGTTCCCTGGAACCTTCGCATGTATTGAGGGCGATGGGTGTCCCTTTTACGGCGGTGCATGGCTCTGTTCGGCTGAGTTTGTGCCGATACAACACCTCCGAAGATGTGGATTATATTGTGGAACACCTTCCGCCGATCGTGAGGAGACTCAGGCAGATATCTCCCTATAACAGAGATTCGAAATTTCAGGGGCAAGTTTCTGCCAGTCACCACTGTTGAGGAATAAATGAATACGCAGGAAATAAAAAAGGGCAATCGTTCGGATTGCCCTTTTTTAATTGAGAAACCTTTTATAGAAGAAAAAATTTAATTACTCTTTATCCGATTTTACAATAAG
>VGXV01000144.1 GCA_016873165.1 Planctomycetota bacterium
CAGGTTTATTTTCCCGGATTGCCTCTTTGACCTCTGCCAGCTCTTCATCGACCTTGGCAATCACGCCGGTAATATCCGGCCAGTCAAAACCTACTTTGGCCACTTTCTTTTGTAATTTCTGCGCCTTTTGGAGCGCCGGGAGATGTTTGGGCAGGCCGTCCACAATAAACTTCCGTTCTTCGTTTCCCTTTTCCTGCTTCTTGATCTGCTCCCATTGATGGATTACGTCTTCAGGGGTGGCTGCGGTAGCGTCCCCAAAGACGTGGGGATGACGCCGCGTCATTTTGTCAAGGCATAGCGCCATCACGCCTTCGATATCAAACTCTTTCTTTTCCTTTGCAATTTGACAGTGAAAAATAATATGGAAGAAGAGGTCTGCCAGTTCTTCTTTGAGTTTATCGGGATATCCTGAATCTATTGCGTCTATGACTTCGTATGTTTCTTCAACCAAATGAGGTTTTAAGGATGCATGACTCTGCTCTTTATCCCACGGACATCCGTCCTTACCGCGCAACTTCCTCATGAGTTCCACCAAATCCTGAAATAGTGAAATTGATTTATCTTCAGATGTATTCATAATGCGATTATCCTGTTAAAACTATTGTAACAATTTAGTTTTTTGAAAAATCCCGACAATAATAATGTTGTACGTCCTGTGATAGGGGCAGGTTTCAAACCTGCCCCTACTGAGGAATTAATCCGAAATTCTCCGGCAAATCTTTGTTATGCAAGAGGATTCTAGCAATTATTCTTATTGAAGTCAAACGGTGAGATGATAAACAATCATCTATTCCAATACGACCTATCAAATCCATACCCTCCGTTTTTACTCAAAGTGAAAATAACGGTTGAAATAACTTTTTATATTTAAGTTCCAGGTCAAAATTATTGCAAGATTAAGGTTTTAACCGATGTGCCATATCTCGTTCTGTCTTTGCCTCGTTGGGCATGTTGATTTTGTCATATAATTTTGCGAGATTGTCGTGATACGTTGGGTTATCCGAGTCTTGTGTGATTGCTGCGCGAAATTCTTCAATCGCCAGGTCAACCTGTCCATCCTTAAACAGAGTAATCGCCAGATTATTATGTGTATCACCGTTTTTAGGTTCGATGCGCAAGGCATTTCTATATGCCTGAATTGAGGCATCGTACATGCCTTTTTCATCGTAGGCAATACCGAGATTGTAATGTGCTATGGGATATGCATATCGTACCTCCGATGCCTTCGACAAGGCAATAGTATATTCTTCGATGGCCTTATCCAGCAGCCCTTTTTCATAGTATTCCTTCCCTAGATTGTTATGTGCGTTAAAGCTGCATGAGGTGTTAAATACAGTGTAATACCACAGCGCCTGTTTATCAAACCACACCCTGTTGTGCCTTATGGTATGAGCTAGGGAGAGGATGAATATGGCGGCAAAACAGGCATTCACAAGGGGATGATATGCCTTTGGAACACGCGCATGAATTTTAAGAATCAGTATTCCCGCAAACAGGCAAAAACCGAACGAAGGGAGATAGAGATACCTTTCTGCCATGATATTCCCAATCGGTATAATGTTCATAACCGGTATCAATGTGATAAATATCCAGAGAATGGAAAAGGTTATTTCCTTTTGCTTACGGTAGAGCCTTACCGCAAGAAATGCGATACATGCCAGCAGGGCGAGGGATACGAGAAAAGGGAGTTTGATGGGTGTGGTTTCAAAGGTAACGTGATAATCCGGATTGAGCACGATCGGGAAGAACCAGAGCTTTATATACGAGGCAATGACTTTTGTCATGGTAAGGAAATTAGTTGCCAGGCTGTTCCCCGGATAAGCAACGTGTTCAATGGCGCTCTTAAAGAATACCAGTCTGAGGAGCATATAACCGATACTCATAAATATGAATCCCGGATAATATCTAATAATTTTTTTCTTCAGATGGGTTTCTGTTTCTGGGAAAAGTTGGTCCAAGAAAAAAATCATGAGCGGTAGTGAAATGGCCATTTCCTTTGAAAGCAAGGAAAAGCAATATGCCAGGAGCGAAATGGTGTAACAGATTTTTTTATATTTTGATGTGTAGAGTTTTACATAAAAGAATAAGGTAACAAGAAAAAAAGTAGCGCACAGCAGGTCTTCCCGAAATCCCACGGAATTGACGGTCTCTGTAAGTATGGGATGTATGCTGAAAAATAAAGAGGCTATTGTGGCAAGCTTAAGGTTATTTGTTATTTTAAAAATTAAGAAGAACACCAAGACGGTGTTGAGTGTATGAATGAGTAAATTAGTCAGGTGAAATCCAAAGGGTTTGAGACCCCATATTGCATAATCTATAAAATAGGACAGGGTAACAAGCGGACGGTAACTGAGTTCCCCGGAAATTTTGAAATAATCGCTGTTAAAAAGTGCAGTAAGGTACTTCCAATCCTTTATATATGGGTTGTTCGTAATGACCCTGAAGTCGTCGAATACAAATTGATGATGAAGGATGTTCAGGTACGCAAGAAATGAAACCAAGGACACCAGGATGGGCAAGAGGATTCGGGTGGTTTTGGTTGAGAGAAATGGTCGGTTGGACATGTTATTTTTGATCCTTCATATTTTTATGTACCATTCCGTTATGCCCTGGGATGCGCCTTGTTGTATACCTCTTTCAGCCGCTCTGTAGTTATATGGGTATAGATTTGAGTCGTGGAAAGATTGGCATGCCCCAGAAGTTCCTGGACGGAGCGCAGGTCGGCACCA
>VGXV01000145.1 GCA_016873165.1 Planctomycetota bacterium
ATTTGATGTAAAAGTAGGGCATGAATAATTTGATTTGTTGGGTTTCGCTTTACTCTACCCAACCTACACAACTGTTAATGCAGTACTACGGATAGACAAGGATTTGATTGGTACGAGACTTGTGTTGGAGATGCGTCATGAAAACCGAATATAACAAAATATACGCGAAATTATACCAAATTTACAAAAAGTACCAGAAGGCATACAAACACAACCCGGACTCACATCAAATGTGTTGTATGTGGTCAACGGTCAATCCCCCTGATACAATCGAAGATACCAAACAGATCCGTGATATAGAAAAGGCCTTTGACATATGTTTAAATGAAATGGAAGCATTAGAGCTTTATGATATGAATTTAGATGAGGCCGCAAAAAGAATACTTGAGATGAAAGAGGGAAAAAGTAGCAATTGAGATTTCTCAAATAGCGGGTAGAGTGGATTAAGGCGATTGTCTTGTATCGCGGTATCCACCATTTACTTCTTCCCTTTTCATTACGTCGTTTGTGCTTTTGCGGTGTTATTGTTTTTGGTGGATGCGCTTCGCCTCATCCACCCTTGTATAATGAACAAACTTGAATAGGGTTTAGCCAAAAACAAGTTGTTTTCGGCTGGGCCCATAGGAGAAAAACACCCTTGAGCAAATCCCTTACAAAAAAAGAATTTATACAAAAGCTTGCAATGAAAATGAACGCGGATGAAAAAACGGCCTCTGACTGGGTGGATGGTGTAACCGATTCGCTCTATGAAACCTTTAAGGAAGGGCAAGGCGTTTCCCTGACGGGATTGGGGAGTTTTTATCTGGATTTTAGGGGGCATTCGTGCGCATTCAAATTCAATCCGAGCCAGAAATTAAAAAAATTACTTGGATGGTCATCTACCTATACCGGAGAGATATGATATCGCTTGATAGATCTCGTAGTAAGCACATACATTATCACGGAAGGCATAAGAAAAATGAAGAAATCCCTGATTATTTACGAAGAAGAAACTCAATTGTATGCTCGATTCGACCATCCAAAATGTCGGGAAGGTCTCTCTTATCAAGCAAAAATGAGAATCATGGACACCGGCAAGTTACCGGTAGAATTAACGCTGACTTTTAACGGTATTTACCCCTATGGGGCGCCCATGCCGCCGGAAGAGCATGAAATAAAGGCGACTTTGATTATGGATTTATACTCAAAGGTACTGAGATGGTTTAGAAAGTATGGTTATGAAGTAACGTAATGTGCATATAAATACTTACTCAAATGGAAATTAAGTGGTTGTGCACCCTGTGGGGTATGAATCGGCCTTACCTTGAGGACAACCTCAAGGTAATCAATGATGCCGGGTTTGAAGGGGTTGAAATGATGGTTCCTGGAGACAGCGCCGGGAGAAACAGGCTTGGCGTCCTGCTCAATAAGATTGGGATGGATTTGGTTGCTCAGGTCAGGGCAGAAGGGGCAACCGCTGACGTGCAAATAAAATCCCTGGAAAAAGGGCTAGACAAAGCCGCTGAGTTGAATCCCGTGCTTGTGAACGTCCATTGCGGCAAGGATTTCTGGCATTTTCAGGAAAACAGAAGGGTGATTGCAAGCGCCCAAGGTTTTGCCGCCGAATGCGGGATAAAGGTGCTGCATGAGACGCACCGTGGCAGGGCGACCTTTTGTACGACGGTGACCATGGATATCATTGAGGCCGTGCCGGAGATACGATTCACTGCGGATTTTTCACACTGGTGCTGCGTACACAATTCCCTGCTTCAGGATCAGCACGATGCTGTTAGTCGCGTTATTGAACGGGCCGATTACATTCATGCAAGGGTCGGCTGCGCAATCTCTCCGCAGATTACCGATCCAAGAGCACCGGAGTGGAAAGAAGCCGTTGAGGCGCATATACGGTGGTGGAAAAAGATAGCGGAACGTCACAAAAAGAACCACGCAGAATATTTACCGATATGTTCAGAGTTTGGTCCGCCTCCATATATGGCTACCCTCCCCTTTACCGGAAAACCCATTGCCGATGCGTGGGAGATAAACTGCTACATGAAGGATATGCTTAAAGAGCGGTTAGGTCGTTTGATGAAATCGTAATGGTGTGACAATAATTAACATAAACATCTTACCGTACTCTTTCTTAAACAAAGTTGACGAAGAACACGGACAAACAAGTTTGTCCGTGCCACCCCTTATGCAATAGACGGAAAAATATGTTCATGTTATTTTATGTCAAGCCCTTTACCCTGACGTCTGGAAAAATAACATCATGTTTTACTTCTGATAATTTGAATAAATCTTCTTTGCCCTGTCTGTTAATTGTTTCGACTCGTCTTTCCTTCCGGTTTTCTCATAAAATTCTGCCATGTTTTCCAGTACGGTTGCAATTAACGGGTGGTCTTTGCCATATTCTTTTTCATATATTTCAAGCGCCTTTTTATAAAAGGTCTCAGCGGTAGTATTGTCACCCTGGTAGTGATAAAGCGTTGCCAGGTTGTTTATTGCAGAGGCAAGGTCGGGGTGCTCTAAGCCTAGTGCTTTTTCTTCAATGGTCAGGGCTCTTTTGTAAAGCGGTATAGCTTCTGCATATTTCTTCTGGTCCTGATAAAGCTCCCCTAATCTGTTCAGGACGTCAACAACACCGGGATGATCCGGGCCAAGCGCTTTCTCATAGATACCGAGAGATTGTTTGTAAAACGGCTCTGCCTCGGCGTATTTGTCCTGAAGGAAAAAGTTTTCTCCAATCT
>VGXV01000146.1 GCA_016873165.1 Planctomycetota bacterium
CCCTTTTGAGACCAAACTGGATTGGTTTTGCCTGGTTTTGGCTTTATTTCCGTTCCGCTTTGGACCGATATAGGTTCTTCTTTGACGAGGTTGTTTTTTTGCTTTGTCCCAGTAACTCTCAACCTTGCAGAGGTATATCTTGCCCTTTATTTTCTGTTCTATTATATAGGCCATAGCAATAGCTAGTTATTAATTAACAAATGGCCTTAATATACAGAGAATACAGCGAAATTGCAAGGTTTTATTGCATAGTTACTAACTTTTTCTCCAATTTAGGCTCAATCTCTGCGCCGATTTCTCGCTCAAGCCATTTCAGAAAAACCCTTGGTTTCATCATTCTTCTTTTTATTCAGTTCAATCATTTGCTCGGCGAGATAGGCCAGAAGGTTGTGGATGGTATCGTTTCTGCAATCCTCCATGCTTTGGAAAACCAGATGTTTAACCTCTAAATAGGAAGATATCTACGGCGAATTCTACCCTTTTCAATGATAACTATGGAATTTGGTAAGCTTTAGTTGACACAGTCTCAAACACTCGTTTTAAGCGTTCTATTGCTTCTTGGTCGCTATAGTTGCCTCCTCGGAAAAGTATCAATCCTAGCCCGAGTTTCCTAGTTATGCAGCACGATATTCGTAAGTTGTTGCAGGGAAGGTGCTTGCGTCAATGTGTTGCTATGCCCTAAAAAATAAAATAGAAGAAACAAGGCGAAAGCAAGGTAAAATAAGCCAAAAGAAAACCTTGACATTGCTATTCTATGCCCTAAAATAGGAGGTATGGAAAGGCTTGAAGCTAAAAAGATCAGTGGGCGGACATATTACTACTATTCCAAATGGGCATGGATAGATGGCAAGTGTCGGCGAGTTTGGCAAAAATACCTCGGAACGCTTGAAAATATTGCAAAGGCGGTTGAAGGGTGGCCTGCTCCGGTTTACGCTGAGATTTTTCAATGGGGATTGCCTGTCGCTTTATGGAAAGAATCTTGCAGGGCGGAGATAAAAAAGGAAACGGACAAACTATGCCCTAAGCGTGGACAGGGATTGAGCGTAGGGGGATATATAACTATTGCAGCTATCAATAGAGCGATTTGTCCGAATAGCAAACGGTCAATGTGGGATTGGTTTTCTCAAACGGCCTTGTTACGGCATTTTCCCAATGTTTCTAAAGCAACGCTTACCTCACAACGATTTTGGGATCATATGGATAAGATAGGGGGCGATACAGCATTATCCATTTGGACAAATATTTTGAAAGGGGTATTAGGGCGAGAGAAAATTGACTTGTCTTCAGTATCTTACGACGGTACGAACTTTTATACTTTTATTGATACATTTAACATTCGTTGTGAGATAGCCAAACGCGGGAAAAACAAACAAGGGCGCAACAATCTAAGGCAAATTAGCTATGCTCTTTTTTGTAGTGCAGATGGGCATATACCGTTGTTTTATGATATTTATGAGGGAAGTCGTAATGACGCTAAAGAGTTTCCGCTGATGCTGCAAAAGTTTCATAATTTTTTAAACGATCTTTCAGGAAAAACCTGTGCTGTTCCTCAGACGACTCTGATTTTCGACAAAGGGAATAATTCCGCAGATAACTTCGTACTACTTGATTCTTTAAAACTAAACTTTGTGGGATCGGTAAAACTTGATGAGCACAAAGAGTTGACGCAAATACCGAACAGCGATGCTGTTTTTGAAACCTTCGATACTGCTGAATTGGAGGGAACAAAGGCTTTTCGGGTAAAAAAGAAGATTTATGGCCGGGAAAGGACTGTTGTGGTTACTTATAACCAAAACCTATTTAATGCACAGTGGCTTACCTTGCAGACCGATCTGAGCAAGGCCGCTGAAAAGCTGTCTTTCCTGCAGCAAAAACTGGAAGATCGTGCTAACGGACTTATTACCATAGGCAAGTCGCCGACCGTGGAATCTGTAGAGAAACAATGCAGAGAGATCCTGAGTCGTCAGCACTTGAAGCGAATTATTACGGTAACCATTAAAGAAGGTTCCCATGACATTCCCCATCTGGAGTATATGATTGATACTAATGTTATCTACGAACTCTCGAATACGTATCTCGGTAAAAATATAATAATCACCAGCAGGGAGAATTGGGACAATGCCAAAATTATACTATCGTATCGCAGTCAATTTATCATAGAAGATGTATTTAAAGAAATGAAGGATAGAAACACAGGGAGTTGGTGGCCGCTGCATCACTGGACAGATTCAAAAATCAGAGTACATGGATTTTATTGCACGATTGCACTTCAGATAAGGGCTTTAACTTTTCGCAGAGTACGAGAGGCTGGCATTAGACTTTCGATGAAGCGGGTTTTTAAAGAATTGGATGGGATCAGAGAAGTCGTTAATATTTATGCCCGTAAGCCTCGGCAGAAAACAGAGCAAAAGCAATCGGTATTAAGCAAAACCTCAGAAGTTCAACAACAATTGATGTCGACTTTGCTGATCAATCTGGAAGAAAATACTGTTTTAGGGTAAGGCATCTCTGTGTATAACATGAGGAATAATAAATAGTTAGATAAAGCGCTATTCATAACTAGGAAACTCGGGCTATATAGATGCGCATAATTAAAACGACCTGCTGGTTAAAAAAACGGCTTAAGTAGGCCGTTTATTAAATCAGGGTCTTTCTGGATGGTCTCAAAAGTCAGGGATAATGCTTCACAGAGCGCGTCTTT
>VGXV01000147.1 GCA_016873165.1 Planctomycetota bacterium
TGCTAAATTGTAAAATTTGTACTTTATTAAAGGTCGTTTGGGGTTAGTCCTGTATGCTTTGAAATTCGCGCAAGCATATGAGGGCCAATTTCTTCCTTGTCATGAAAGGCAAAAACATAATTTGGCCATCCTTCCCTTTCTAGGATCCTATGAGATGTTTTGTCGTGTCGTTTAATATTCCATCCGATTTTTATTAACGCCTTCAGTACAAGGCGAGCTTTTTTAGAAGGCCATTGACTCATGCCGGTATCACAAAAAGTGTTCTAATTTCTGGAATTGGATCGCCATGTTCGACTCTATCGGCTATCACACGAAGTGCCAAGGCTTCCACTTTAGAAATAGCATCTTCCCGATTTTGTCCATAAACCATTACTCCGGGCAATTGCTTAATTTCAGCTATCCAGCGACCGTCCTTCTCTTGTTCTAATTCAATATTCATTGCTTATATCTCCTGACTTCTCTTTTTGATTTCAGATACGTATTTATTATGTTTTCTTCTGGTTTTAAAAGTATTTGGTAGTCGATAAGCTTTTATACCCTCAATGATATTGTCAACTTCTTTTTCAGTCAAGATTTTCTCGCTTTTGCTCTTAATGTATTTTATATAACCTTTAAGAAGTACGTTATCAGGCATTTTGGTTTTAAATTTACAGTCGTCTGCGATGAACATGATAATAGAGTGAAATTTGTTTTCTGGTATTTTTAGAATTTCATGGATGGTTTTTATATGTTTCCAATTTTGTCTAAGTGGGTTTTGGAAAGTGAATTTTTTAGTATGGAATACTTGTGTCCATTTTGAATCATATTCTTTGCCGTAAATCCAGCCTTTCATATTTTTTGTTTCGGTTACAAAGATACCATAGATTGATATGATGATGTGGTCTATTTGGGTAGTTCCGCCTCTAAACATTGGTAGTGTGACATTTTTAAAAGTGTGATATATTTTTTTATCGAGGTACCACCAATGCATAAGACTAACATCTAGTTCACCGTCCCAACCTTTAAATTTAGTTAGCAGTGACATTTTTCGTAACCCCCTTTCCAGCATTTCAAGCAGAGTATTTTACTATCATTGAATAATTTAACCTGTCTTTTGTTTTTTTTGATGATGTTCCCAGGCATCGCGTATTAAGTTGTCCAGAATTGTTTTGATTGTCGTTTTTTTCCCTTCATCTTTGCCATTGAGTATTTCAATGAGTTTATCAATATATTTTTGTTGTTCGGGAGTATAGATTTTTCGTTTATTAAAACCGCCCGTAAGGAGTTCTTCCATAGTCACGCCTAACACTTTTGCCACTTCATAAGCTTCATTAATTTTTGGAATGCTTCCTTTTAAAATACTATCAATAATACCTTTTTTTATTCCTTTGTTTCTTAAAGAATAAGGTTTGCCAAATTTTTTTGATAGGTCTAAAAAGTTATCTTTTAATGATTTATGCATATATGTTATTTAGTTTGCGAATATTTTATTTGACATATTCGTTAACTTGCGTATAATTTTCCATAAATTTACATCTATATACCATAAGTAAAAATGCGAAACAATGAAAATTCACATGGAACCATTAGTAACGGTTGAGGAGATAAGTAAGATATTAGGTTTAACGCCAGACACTGTGCGTAAAAAGTGTAGGGAAAGGAAGATTCCTTGTTATAAGATTTGCGGGTTTTACAAATTTAAGTTAAGTGAGATTCAGGAATGGATTGAAAAAAAGAAAAAGCAGGTTATTGAGATGAGTCGGCTTAGAGTTTCAAAGAAATTGTTTTATTAAAGGTGCTGATCGTGGTTAGTAGTCAATATATTGGTGTGATAAATTTTGATGTATTTTGTAATGAAAGATTAGTGAAAACAAAGTATGGGATCCCATGTTTTATTGTATGTTCTAAGTGTACGAAGAAGGCGTATCAAAATAAATTATGGTCAGATGATGTGATGGGTACCAGGCGTGACAAGCGTAGCGGAGCATCAGCGGGAGCGAAGCGCAGGCACGCCGACAAATAAAAATATTGGGGGAGATGTTAACTTGGCGGTTGAATCTCCCCCAAATGGTATGGTAACTGTTTAGGAGTCACCACATTGATAAATAATATCTTTGTTGAAGAAGAAGTCAATATAAATCCGTTTGTATCTGGAAGTGAATCAGGTGCAAGCGGTTTTTTTGTTTCCAGTGATAGCGTTGAAAGTCAAGTAAAAATGCCCCCGTGTAGTAACACGGGGGCAACGTCTACTAGGGGTTTAGTTGCTTTAATTGATTGGGTTTCTTTTACAGTTCCAATTCCTTTTGATGGTATTTCTCATGTTTATAATCTTTTGGGTTTAGATGGTCTTGATTTTGTTCGGATGAAAAAAGGTCTGAATGGTTATTTAGTTTATTTACGTAGGGGTGATATTGTTATTTTGTCAGATGGGCAAGTTGACGGTATGGGGACTCATGTCTTTATGACTGGAGAAGGATGTCGTCAGTATGAATTTAAACATGGCGACAGATGGAAAGAATTGTTTAGTGATGTGTTTTCATTGGGTGGTCATTTTACTAGATTAGACGTTGCTATTGACGATTATCAGGGATATTTTCGTATTGCTGAAATAGCTGAGAAGGTCGAAAAGGATGAGGTGAGGACTTTGTTTAAAAATGCCTCTGCTATGTCAAGTTATCGTCTTGGTTCTTGTTCCGGGGCTGCTGGTATGACG
>VGXV01000148.1 GCA_016873165.1 Planctomycetota bacterium
GTTATTTCTGCATTCGTTATTTTTAATACTTTCATTTGCTTCCTCCCGATTTATTATGCAAAATAATCGGGATTTAGTATATACTTCTATCATCTCTTATGTCAACTTATTTATTGCGTTTACTATATCTACTATTTTTTGAATCTCAATAGTCTTTCTAACGGCCGTGACGATGTTGCAGTAATGTTTTATATCATCAAGTGATAGTTTTCTGTCCTTCCCGTCTTTCAGCCATTTTTCACATACCTGATAACCTCCAATTTGATAACCAAAGATTTCTGATTCTATTTGTATAAAGTATTTTCTAAATCTTCCGATATATAATTAGATAATCGGATATTGTTTATTTTATTGGACGGATATTGCCGGGAGAAAAAACTATAGAGTTGTTTACCTGTTGGGCAAGGTGTTATTTAAACAGCAAATTGGGTTTCTACTCATGGGAATATAGTTATGCTAAATTCAATAAGAATAAGCACATTACTGATATTTATTGGCATTAATCTGAGGTTTGCTACAGAAAATATCATCAACGCAATTATTTTTTTTATGAATATGGAATCCGGCAGTCCTGATGCGCCTTGTATGCCTGACATGTGTGGTGACGTTATGATGGTTGTAATATTTGCAGTTGCATACATGTTTATTACATCTGCTGGCGTAGAGAAGTCAATACATGGTGAAAATCGTAATTTACACGGAGAGGCAGGTGAGACGTATTTAGAGGTATTAAGACAACTAAAGAATTATATAAAAACTACAAAAACTGCAACCATACTTCCTAAAGTGCATCTGGGATCTATTATACATATAAAGAAGTATATCCAATGGACAAAAGGAGTGTTTTTTGGTGTATTATAAGGTTTTGTCTATACCTGTTTTCAAAATACATATTGTCAATAGGACTAGAGGTGTTACATATTGAAAACGATTCTGTAGATTTTATTTTGAATTCTTTAAACGATGCAATAAAACTATATTCCAGTCTTGTTTTTGTCTATGTCTACTGCAGCTATTTGTCCACTAACAAGGTCATTAATCTTATACTTTATCTATTCTTCTTTACAAGGAACATTTTTTCAACCAATGTGATGGAATTAATTACGGAGTACGATACATATATTGTTGTTCCTTTTTTGGATATTTTAACGCCCATTATTATTTATTCAATGTGTTATATTGCCGCCAGCTATCGGACAACACTTCTGTCCAAAATAATTGGAATTCAAAAAAACTAGCCTATCAAAACAAAGGTCTGGATAAGCAAAACATTTAGTCATCGTTAACTAATCTCTTTATCAATTCTTATACTTCCAAATTCTCTTTACCGCTTGTAAAATTCCCGTTGTAGTATTGTTGAGTATTAGTATTTAGGGGTATCATCTTACCGTCAGTGCTTTATATCGCGGTCAATGAAACTACCGAATTTATTTAGACATAGAAAAAAATGCTGATATAATCAGCAAAATGCGTAATCAAGATTTGGAGATATTCAAATGTTTTCATTGCGATATGCCATATCATCTTGATGAATACAATCAGCAAAAGAAGATGACATGCTCCGGCTGCGGAATGGAGATGATACCTCTAATTGCAGGGAAAACAGATGAAAGGGATACGAAAGGATTTTGCATATTGTTGGGATATTTTGCGATTGTTGCACTCCTGGGAGCGCTGGGCGGTATCATGATGGTGCATGGCTGGAACTTCTGGGTTACATTTTCGAGTGTAGGTGGAATCATCTATTTCGTGGGGAAAATATTTGTAGGCAAATACAAAATCACTGAATATGGAGAGTATTTATCGAATGAAAGATTACCGGAACATCCGGGGATCGAATGTGTAACAAATTTTGATCGTCTGGTTGTTGATGCTATCCACGAGTTGCCACAGGGATTAAAGAATCGTTTGTCGAACGTGGCGGTTATCGTGGAAGATAAACCAAGCAGTTCTGTATTAGAAAAATTGAGACTGGTGCCAAATACCCTGTTAATGGGGGTATTTCAAGGTGTGCCGCTGAATAAAAAGAGCGTGTGGCATTCCGGTACGCTGCCAGAAAAGATTACGATATATCAAAAAAATATCGAAGCCATCTGTCGTTCAGAAGAAGAGATTAAAGGCAGAATCAAAAAGGTGGTGCGTCACGAGGTTGCTCATTTTGTGGGCTTTACAGAGGAAGAAATAAAGGGAATGGGGTATTAAAGATTTAAGATAAAAGATAAAAGATTAAAAACGGAAAAGGAGATACGTATATGGCAGAAATGCATTCATTTGATATTGTTTGTAAAGTAGAAATGCACGAGGTTAATAACGCTGTTGACCAGGCTCAGAAACAACTTGCGGTGAGATACGATTTTAAGGGTAGTAAATCGTCTATTACGTTGAACAAGGATAATTCGATAACGTTAATTGCAGACGATGATTATAAGATGGGGAGCTTGACTGAGATTTTAAAAGAAAAACTTGCAAAAAGAAATATTCCATTAAAAGCGCTTAGTTTTGGAAAGGCTGAAAGTGCGCTGGGCGGCAGCATACGGCAGGTTATTACTTTTCAATCTGGCATCCCGATGGAAAAGGCCAAAGAAATTGTCAAATTTATCAAGGGTCTAAAACTCAAAGTACAGGCACAGATTCAGGAAGATAAGGGG
>VGXV01000149.1 GCA_016873165.1 Planctomycetota bacterium
AGGTGTGTCCCACGCTTCTATTTTGAGATAAAACAGATTTATACACCCAAATCCATTGTTAATAATCTTATCACATTTTCAGGCAATGGAAACATTTTTTCCTCTTTCTCTGCTTGGTCGAGATTTGCCTCGTCGCCATTTTCATCGCGGAAGATAAAGTCAATCTCTTTTCTCACAAAAGCCGCCAACACAGCATAATTATAACAAATTTATTCTGGCATCTGTTTTCTGGCTAATTTGCTGATTTTTATAAAACGTCTGGCAGTTACATTTTTTATCTCAGTAATTAAAGAGTCTTTTAGGTTAATGTCAAATTTTAGTGAATAAATACGAGCAAATAATTTGTCTTGTTCCTCTTCTTTTAATTTTTTTGTTATTTTACCCAGGACATCGGCTGCACGCCTACGGACATCCGTATCCGCATCCTTGTCATTAAAAAACTTGATGAGGGGATCGACCGCCTTTTCAGAGCCTATTTTACCCAAGACATCGGCTGCATCCCCTCCGGCAAACGTATTAAAAAGGGCAATCAGTTTCTCTATTAACACTGGTTCTGATATTTTTATCAGGACATGCCGTGCTTCTTCATTTTTTATATTTTTCAATAATTCGTCAATCAGTCCTTTAAACTCTGAGCGTAGACCTTTGTATTCACCAAGGCACGAGCCGGCTAAATAAAGGTCATATCTCCAAATGGTATTTATCAACACTTTTGCTGTCTCTTTTTCGAGCAATCCGACGGTAAAGACGACGGTCTCATCCCAGCGTCTATACTCAAGGCATTCTTCCAATATATCCTGATTAATACGATTATCCATACAGAGTCTATTTTTTAGATAGATCGCCGCAAGGTATTCCTGGAATGATTGATGTGTGTAAGCAATTACCGCCTGCCCTTCCTTTTCCACAAGATTATGGGTAACACTCCATGATATTAAGTCATCTAAACGTTTTTTATCATCGCGGAAAGATTTACATCCCATCTCCAAGGGAAATGAGCCGAGGTGGTTATTTGATATTGCCCGATAAGAAAGCCTTGCCAGGTCTTTCTGAATTCTTATTGCAGTTGTGCTGGCGGAGGACTCGCCTTTCTAATCACGCTCCCATTTTTCAAAAAGATAGCTGATAAATGTTGTGTAAAGTGACGTGCGATTCTTTATCTCAGAAAGCCTGTTATTTAAAAGAAGTGTTTTAACCATCTTGAGTAAAATGGGTACACTTAACAGGTCATTATTGCGGCTGAGTATTGCCTGAAAATTTTCACTATTGTAATGATCCCCAACGTATTCTTTAATTTTTTTGTTATCAAGGAGTTGAATTTGCAAGTATTCGTATTTTGGATCAAGGTCTTTCTTGATCCATTCATAGCCAATGGGTCTGGTAGTTAGAATAATTTTGTTCCTCTCTCCAAAGACGTCTTTATGCTTTAAGCTATTATTAATATTGCCATATTTTCCTATCTGGTCTAAACCATCAAGGAGAAACAAAAACCGTCGCCCCTCTGCGTCATATTTATTGAGATTATATCGCGTATCAAGAAGGGAAAAGAACGCATCCCTTGTTTGTATCTGTGAGACGTCCTTAATCTGAATAAAGAGGGGGATGTATTCTGCATTTTCGCATTCCGAGCAGACCTGTTTTGCTATCCAAAGCAAGAGTGAGGTTTTCCCGATACCAAGATCTCCAACAACCATGTAATCTCGTTCGCTATTTACAATCTCCTGGACAGTGATTGAGTCAAAGCAATATTCCTGTTTTTCCGATAGTTCATCGGGATTAAAAGCAGGGTTGGGGTTACTGTGGGGGAATTTCTCTTTGGATGGATCGTGCCGTTTTCTTCTTATCTGAATATGAGGTACAATATATTCGTTCATTCTAAACTCTTTTTAAGCTCTTCATCATACCTTTTTGCTAATTTATCAAATAGTTCACGTAATGGCTTTTTTTCTGTGGTTGGTAAACTGGTGTTAATTATATTCCCGTTTCCTTGAATTACCGTTGTTCCGGGACTATTTGTAATAGACAGATTTTGCTGCATCTCTTGTTTTTTGTCAGTAATTTCAGGTTTTTGGCTTATTCTTGGTTGTGGCTTCCCATCGGGTTTCTGGGGTGGTTGTGTAAGAACTTTTACCCTTTTCCACAAAGGTCTCCATATCCTGCCAGGCGCACTTTCACTGTCCGGACCCGCCCAGATAATCGGGAGGGTGTTGTTTGGGACGTTGTGGGGAAAGACAAATAGACTTTGAGAATCTTCATAACCTAAAGGATGACCCGGATATAATTGATTGCCATACTTCTTGCATATTTTTTTTAACCGTTTTCTCAGTTTGGAATCAGGGAAATAACAGGAATTAGGTGAAAACGCCTTGTATTCCTCAGAAACTATTCTTGCTGAAATAACTTTTTCAAAACCAGCATTTATTTCTACCATACTTCAACCTTTTCAAGAATGAACACCATATCATCTTGTTCAGAAGGCTCAAAATTCTCAAACCAATCCTTAACTTCTGCCTTTTTTGCCTCTACTACTATCCCTGCTGATTTCCATTTTTTTAATACAGCATCAATACGTTGATCACGTTCGTTGATAC
>VGXV01000150.1 GCA_016873165.1 Planctomycetota bacterium
GTTTATATTAATGCCATCCGCATTCCCCGAATAATATTAGAAAGTTTTTTCTAACGGGGTTGAAAGACTCCAGCAAATCGGTGGAAGCGGAGAGACACCTTGCTTTATCAGCAGGAGTATGCACTAAGCCAGGAACATCAAAAGATGTTTGATAGCAAGAAGAGTATCAAACCTGATATACATAGGAATATACTGGCTGTTATTGAAAATAAATCTAAAGTTTTTATATTACGTATTGAAAGCCTCAAATTTACAAGAACTTCAAACGGGAGGCGCGATGCCCGGCATTAACAGGCAAGACGTTTATAAACAAAAAATCCCAATTCCACATATAGAAAAACAGCAAGAAATCGTTACCAGACTTGATAAAGAAATGGAGGCATTAGAAGGCGTGAGGCTCTTGCGGTAAGAGGCGAAAAGGCAGAGTGAAGAGATTATTGCGGAAGTGTAGGGAGAGGAAAATTTTTTCAAATGATTTTCTATGAAAAACAAAGAATTTAAAAAGGGCGAAATAGTTATTTACAAATCTCCTAAAGGGCCAGAAATTCAAGTTAAACTTGAGAAAGATACTGTTTGGCTTGACGCACATTTGATAGCGCAACTTTTTGATGTTCATCGCCCGGCAATCGTTAAACATATAAATAATATCTATAAAACAGAAGAGTTAGATAGGGAATCAACCTGTTCCATTTTGGAACAGGTTGCCGCTGATGGTAAAATCAGGAAAATGAATCTTTACAATTTAGATATGATTATTTCTGTCGGTTATCGCGTTAACTCAAAGCGCGCTACGCAATTTCGCATTTGGGCAACCAAAACTCTCAAGGATCATTTAGTTAAAGGGTATACCATAAATGAAAAAAGATTATTGCAAGCACAAAGCCAATTAAAAGAACTGCAAAATGCAATTGATTTTCTGCAGGAAAAGTCAAAGCACGAATTATTATCAGGACAGGAGCAGGAAATTTTAAGTTTACTTGCCAATTATTCCAAAACGCTTACATTGCTTGAACAGTATGACAAAGAAAAACTTGTTCTTGCCAAAGGAAGAAGAGGGAAGTTTATTATTGATTATGAAAAAGCGTGCACGGTAATTAATGAAGTAAAAAAAGAGCTTGTCGCTAAAAAAGAAGCCAGCGATTTATTCGGACAAGAAAACCACGATAGATTTGAAGGTATTTTGGGAAATATCTATCAGACCTTCGACGGCAAAGAACTTTATCCGAGTCTAGAGGAAAAAGCCGCACATCTTTTGTATTTTATCATCAAAGACCATCCGTTTGTTGACGGCAACAAGCGTATAGGTTCCTTCTTGTTTATCTATTTTTTAGACAAGAACGATTATCTTCATAAAAACAGCGGAGAAAAGAAGATTAATGATAATGCTTTAACCGCACTGGCTCTCTTGGTAGCAGTGAGCGACCCCAAGGAAAGGGATAAACTGATAAAAATCGTTACAAATCTATTGTCTGTATCTGTATAAAGGATGCGGAGTCAGGCGACAAAGTTGACGTTGGATACTTGAAATAAATAGGAAATAAATAGGGTCAGCGACTCTTTTACAAAAACATGTTTCAGACTTGGACGCATTACAGACTTTTATTGAAGATAGAAAAGCCGGAAGCACGAAAGTTTTATATAAACGAGACGATTAACAGCAACTGGAGCACAAGAGAGCTTGAGCGGCAGATAAACTCCCTGCTCTTCGAGCGCCTTGCATTGAGCAGGAACAAAAAAGGTGTGCTCGAACTTGCGAAAAAGGGACACGAGATAAACAGGGCTTCCGACCTTATAAAAGACCCATACGTGCTTGAATTCCTCGGCCTGGAAAAACGGGAGCAATATCCCGAAAAAGACCTTGAACAGGCACTTATTAACCACCTCCAGACATTTCTGCTTGAACTTGGCAAGGGTTTTTCGTTTGTGGCACGACAACAGCGCATCACTCTTGATGGTGATCATTTCTATATCGATCTTGTCTTTTACAACAGACTGACCCGCAGTTTTGTTCTCATAGACCTCAAGGTTGGGAAGTTGACGCATCAAGACATCGGACAGATGCAGATGTATGTCAATTATTACAAAAGAACCCAAATGATAGAGGGAGAAAATGAGCCAATCGGAATACTTCTCTCTGAAAAAGGATATTTCATAAAAAATAGACGGCGTCCGGCTCTTGCAACCAGATCCAGAAAGGCGCAATGAATAATTTCTCATATGAGAAAGGGTTTGCATAATGCTTACACAATCTGAAGCTGACACTTTGTTTACAGAAGAAAAATTCGTAGAGCTTGAGCTTGTCAATAAAATAAGGCATGGTTTATCCCCCGCCCCCGTATCAAGTAAGGGGTAGGCCAATGCCGACCACAAGGGATCGGCGCTAGTGCGCCTGAAAGTGCGCAATGCCAGAGGGGTGCAAGTCCCCTCCAGGGAAAACGCTTTCCGCCCTGTAACCGACCGTAACTGCGACATCGTGAGGTGTGGTGGGG
>VGXV01000151.1 GCA_016873165.1 Planctomycetota bacterium
AATCCCTGGAAATGCAACCTCTCGGGCGGAGCATCCTTGCCGACCTTCTCGAACCGAAACCGCACAACCCGACTCTCGTATCGAGCGCTCACGGGGACTTCCAGTTGTGTAGGTTGGGTTAAGCAAGCAGACTGTGCCAAATGAATTTTGCGCAGTCTGTCTATGTGAATAAAAAAGGTATAAAATACATATTTTACCGGTAATTATTTCTGTTACCGTTCAAAATATTCCCTCAACATGCTTTTTATTCCATTTCAATACCCATCCCTTGATATTACATGCTATTCAGCTTTGCAATCAATGTTGGTATGCCTATTATGGTTATCATTCTCGCTATATTGAAACACGTAGATAATATTGAGAGCTCTGCATTCACTCCTTCCTTACCTCGTAGCAAAAATTGACCGGCTCCTAAATTCCGTTTCATATGCCCAAATGGTAATTCCACTTTTTCTTTACGTAATTTATAGAGCTTTTGACCTTCTTCTTGCTGGTATGTTTCTTCTAGTTTTGCTTTCAGCTCTTCATTCTCCTTCATTCGTATTATATGTCTGCCTTTTTTACTGGTAGTGCAAACACCAAAGTGCTCGCAACTGCGACACTCTTTACCATTGGCCTTGTAGTCTATTTTGTTCTCATCCCCAAATGCAATTTTGTGCTTCTTGAGCGTTTTTCCTGCCGGGCAAGTATATTCGTCACGTTCTTTATTGTAATGGAATTCTTCTGTACCAAACGGTTTTACTTGTGTTTTCTTGTTTTCTTTTTGTGCTTGCTTCCTACTCGGCATTATTACCTTCACACCTTCCGGTACTTTATCGATATCATCAAGACTGAAATATCCTGCATCACTTACCACATTTGCCGGTGCTCTTTCTAAGGTTTCCTTCGACTGCTCCACCTGCGACGCAAATTGATTCAGATCGTTATTTTGACTTACCGCATCACTATTTACTATGAAACCATGCTTTTCATCCGTACTTATTTGACAATTCATTATTGCATGGCTTCCCTGACGGCTTTTGCCATTGACACTATCACTATCCGTTGAGTTGATCTTCTCTTTGCCGGTTTCTTTGAGTTGCTTTGATATCTCCCGAACTTTCTCTTGTAATTTCTTCTGATCCTGAAGCTCTTTATTTACCTTTACTAATGAGCCGAGGTCTTCTTCTTCCTGGTCTATTTGCTCTACTTCTTCCATGAGGCGGTCTATGGTTTTTTCCGCCATTTCTAAATATTTCTTGCACCTTTCTTCATCCCATGTGTTATTTATTGATGCATTCGCTCTAAATTTACTCCCGTCTATAAACAACGTGTTACCTTCTATCAGATTAAGCTTGATGCAAAGTTTTACATTCAGTTTTAATACTTGCCTGATCGCTTCTTTATTTTCTTTACGAAATCTGGCTATCGTTCTGTAATCCGGCTGTATACCTGATACTAACCACATAAAAGAGAGATTGTGATGACACGCCCTTTCTAACTTCCGGGAACTTCTTATACCGTAGGAATATCCATAGATGAGTAATTTTACCATGGGCTTTGGATGGTACTCATAAGCGCCTGCTTTAAACGAGATGATTGGTAATCCCATTTCTTGAAAATCCATGCCCTCTACAAATGCATCATATGCTCTTACTGGATCTTCTGTACCTACATAATCTTCTACCGTTGGTGGAAATAATGTTTTTTGATTTCTATTCCCAATAATATAAGCCATAGTTATCTTGCCTCCGTGGTCTATCTTGTTAACATACTGTTCGGTTCTTGTTTCTGCATCTCAGGAAAAACGAGTCAGCGATAATCGTGTTTAACTCGTTCCACAATAACGGTTTATGCTAACACAAACAGGACCCTGAGTCAAGCTTTTTCTAGTGTAATTCACTACTTTATAGTACTTACACGCTTTTCCATACAAAAGAACTGCAAACCCATACATGGCTTTGTCACCATTGAATTGAGAAATTTTCATTTGACCCAGTCTGTTCGCTTAACCCAACCTACAATACTACCTTTCCGGGAAAAAATAATTTTGGATGGCAGGATGGCTATGGGGCTTTTTCGGTAAGCAAGTCATCAGAAAATTGCGGTCAGGGGGCTTTACCCCCTGCTATATACTAATGGCCTTTCAGGCCTAAAGGTATCTGAAATTAATAGCATTCTGGATTAAATTTTGAACTTGCAGAAATATATATGATAAAGAGAAATTTAGAAAATGTGCATCTGAGTAGAGCGTGAACAAAATCCTTTACTGCCCTACGAACTACTTATGGATATTAAAGAACGCCCAAATCACAAGCTGTACATCCAAGCGCTTCGGCGTATGTCGCCTGAGCAAAAGACTGCTTAAGGCATTCGAATTGTCCCAGTTTTCAAGAGGCCTCTTTCTCCATGGATTGCGCAAGAGGTTTCCTGATCTACCGGATGATGCAATCAAAAAAATATATCTGGAGCGCCTGAATAAATGTCACAACAGGAACTACTAAAAA
>VGXV01000152.1 GCA_016873165.1 Planctomycetota bacterium
CGGGCATCTTAGGTGAAGAAGAACTGGGGGAGTTATTATATAGCATTGATACGATTCAGTACACAACCATTCGTGAACTTCGTGACGAGATCGTTCGTACCATCGAGAATTATATTATTCAACACCCACGATCTCTTCATAAGTTTGCAACACCTGGTGAAGAGTTCCATTTTGTAAAATCGGTGAGCTTTATCTTCCCAACACCCTATACGGCCTCAGACCTCAAGGAATTTCAAGCGGTATTACAACGGGTGAGTATTAATTCGATATACTTTCACATGTTTGAGGCCAGGCTGCGCATAGGGCGCGGCACCAATGATTTTTCCAACTGGCTTGAAGATAGCCTTTCGGAGAAAAGACTTGCGAACAAAATCGCCTCACTTGATCCTTATACCCATACCATGGAAAATTTAAGGATTACGCTTATAAAATTAATAGAAAAACGGATTGTTGAGTCTATGGAGAAACCTTCTGAGACTGAGTTGTCCCTGCCCCGGCCATAGATGAAATATAACAGTTCATCGAGATGGGTTTCTGGCACAAACAACCCCCTGCATCCCCCTTTTCCTCCCCCTTTTTCCCCCTCCAGAGGGGGACAGGGGGAGGAAATCCCCCTTAAAAAAGGGGGCAAGGGGGTTGTAATTCTGCATGCATTTTGGGGTGGCTAGGCTGGTTCAATCTTGCAGATTGAACCGAAAGGTTTGAATGGAATGAGGGGCTTTGGACAATGTAGGAGCCGTAAACATGCCAAATATTTCGGTTCAATCGTGGACGATTGAACCAGCCGAAGCAGTTCTATAGTATTACTGTTTAAAAATTTCTTTTTTTGTAAGTTTTTACCTCCCCTTTATCCCCTCCTTGCGAAGGAGGGGAAAGAGGGGTGGTCATTTTTTGTTGCGGCTTGCTGTGCTATGAATTATCAAAATATATTACATGGATCAGTATTTCTTTTATTTGTATTCTCCGGATGTACAAACACGGCTAAAATACAAATAAATAAAACTGATCAGGAAATACGCGCTTTCGTTAGTGAAAAGGATGATAATAGTCCTGCGCTATACGAACAGGTCTCTCAGGCGCTTGCCTCTGAAAAGGGATGCCTTTCCTGCCATGAAGGGATCGAAGACATTAACGAAGCGATGATGCCGTATCTCGTTGGCTACGGAGGCGGGAAAAAGGGCACGAGCTGTGCCGTGTGTCATGAGGGGAACCCGGCAGCGACGACTAAAGATGGCGCTCATAATGGACTTTTGCCGGATCCGGGGAATATGTGGGTGGTGAGTAAGGGCAAAGGCTGTGGCAAATGCCACAGTCAGAAACATGCACTCACCTCAATTATGGCCCAGCCATTGCCGGAACCGGCTGGTGGAGCGCTCATGGAAAGCACATCTTTTGCTACCGATCCGAGCGGGAAAACGGGTTCCAATCACGTCTATCGTTTGCAAAGGGCGCTTGTGTCTTTGGAATATGGCAAGGTTTCCCATACCCTGAGTTCTAATGGCATTGTCCCGAAAAATGAATATATGTATTGTGATTTTGATATGGATGATCCAGATGGTGAAACGCCTGATGCCGGCACTGAGAAGTATAAAGCCTGGATTAAGAAAGCCATCGAATCGGGCTATATACAGAGGAAGTCATTTGTCCGGGGATTGCCGGATTTTAAAGAGGCTCTCAAGTTGTGGAATGACCCTGAAAAAGCAGCCTTTGCCGATTATTACAGAAAGGAATGCGGCAGATGCCACGTCTGGATGGAAGGAAGAAGGGAACGGGGTGATATCCGCGGGGGAGGGTGCACTTCATGTCATGTCCTCTATACAAACGATGGCTATTATGAAGGAGGTGATCCAACTATACCGAAAAACACAAAATTCCATCCGTATAAACACGAGATTACCACAAAAATTCCTGCTTCTCAATGCGCCCACTGCCACACTCGCGGCAAAAGAATCGGGACGACTTTTACCGGTATTTTTGAATATGATTACAAGAGCAATCACAAGGCCACTCCATTAAACGAAAAGGGCGAATACCAGGAACCTCTCTATACAAAAGACTATTTGCATATCCGGGGAGACATCCATTTCGAGAAAGGTGTGGAATGTATAGATTGCCATACCTCTATTGATGTACATGGCGACGGAAACATCTATCCAACAACACTCTATCAGGTGGAAATCCAGTGTTATGACTGTCACGGCACACCCGAGAAATATCCATGGGAACTGCCGGTAGGTTATGGAACACCGGTCATATTGGACGGAAATCGTGGTGTTTACGAAACTGACAAAAAAGAGTATCTGCTCACCAGCCGTGGAAATCCCCGCAGAAACCTTGTTAAGGAAGGGGACGGTGTTACCTTAATAAGTTTTTATTCCGGTAAAGAGCATGCAGTACCGCTTCTTAAAACAATAAACGCACAAAATACGTGGAAGACAAAGGCAGGGATGGTGGCCATGT
>VGXV01000153.1 GCA_016873165.1 Planctomycetota bacterium
GTTGGGTGGAGCCAGAGCACGGTCAAAATTATTCAGAGCCGTTATCTCCGGGAAGGCGAGAAAGTCTTGCTGGGTAAAGGGCGTGGAGGCAAGAGATATAGTAATTTAACAAACAACCAGGAGAAAGGGGAGCATTCCCCATTTTTTGTAAAATCCAAGAAAGTCCTTGACTTGCTCGTTGTATTCAGCGATAATGCAAACATGAATTATCCTGGCGGTAAAGGAGGGGTATTCCAAAAGATAATCAATCGGATGCCACCCCATGAGGTATACATAGAGAGCCATTTGGGCGGGGGCGCAGTTATGCGTAACAAACGTCCGGCCAGGAGCAATATTGGTATAGAGGTTGATCCCGAAGTCGTTGCCAGGTGGGCGAACATGCCTCCCCTTGGTTTTGAATTGGTGCATAGCAGCGCAGTTGATTATCTGAAGAAGTACCGTTTCACTGGCAAAGAACTGGTATATTGCGATCCGCCGTATCTTCGCGAGACAAGGAAAAAGGATGAACGGCTCTATAGCTATGACTACAGCCGTGAAGATCACATCGAGCTATTGGAGGTATTGAAATCCCTTCCCTGTATGGTGATGCTATCTGGGTATGAATCTGCCTTATACAACGAATCGTTAAAGGGGTGGCATACCCATAGTTTTCAGTCGGCCTGTCATCATGGAGTAGCAACGGAATGGCTCTGGATGAACTATAGCGCACCCGGAGAACTGCACGATTATCGTTATGTGGGGGATACCTTTCGGGAGCGTGAACGGATAAAGAGGAAAACCAGCCGGTGGGTGTCGAGACTGCAATCCATGCCTGTTTTAGAGCGTCAGGCGTTACTCTCTGCTATCGATAGGGTCAGGGAGCAAAAGAAGTATCTTTGAGGGAGGGGTATTCCTGATTTTAGCTGTGAGAAGAAAAAGAGAGCCGTCCGAAAACTGGAGGACTTTCTTTTATGAGTTTTTAGACACACGATTGGATAAGATAGAGAAAGAGTATTCCATGGAAGATTTAGGAAAAATCTCAAAAGCGGTATTTCAGGAAAGGACAGAAATATTAGGGCGTCTGATACTTGGGTTAATCGGGAGGAAATTCGGGCATTTGCTGAATCAGGAGGATTGCGAATGCCCGCATTGCGGCAAGGGTATGCAAAGACAGGGAAACCTCTGCCGGCATATTGAGACTCTTGCTGGGGAATTTGAATTAAGCAGGCCATATTTTTATTGCCGGGAGTGCCGTTTTGGCTATTATCCGTTAGATGAAGCCCTTGGATTGTCCGAATAATATGATGTGCAAGATGTGGAGGCATGGTTGTCGAGCGAGACCGCCTATGAAACAGCCAGCGAGACCTACGAGAGGATAACGGGCATGAAGCTGAGTGAACATCACATGCATGAGGCAGCCAATGCCATAGCACAGGAAGTGGGGATTTTGGATGTCTGCCCGTCCAGAGAAGAGATTGATAAAAAGATAGAAGATATGTCCAGAGATAAATTCCGTCGTCCCATTATGATGCTTGCCCTTGATGGAGCGCACGGCCCGATGCGTCCCGAACCTTATCCCCACCCTCGCAAGGGAAAAAGGGGAGGGGGAGAGTGGAAAGAGATCAAAGGTTTTCGGTTTTATCTTGTTGACGGTAAGAATATTGTTCATGTCCTGAGTTGGCACCAGGTCTGCGATGATCACAAATTGGCACAGGACTTGGTGAAGATCAAAGAGGCCGGGCTTATTCCCGAGGAGAAGATACGCCTGGGAATCATAGGAGACGGCGCTGCTTGGATTTGGAACCGGTGCAAAGAAATATTCCCATCGGCAAAGGAGATCCTCGACTATTACCATTGTTCTGAATATGTACATGATGTGGCGAATGCCCATTACGGAAAAGAGACACCAGGGGCTCAGCAGTGGTGTGAGGCGACTTTAGCGAGAATATATTATGGGTTACCATGAAGAGGTGCCTGGTGGTCTTGGAAGGATGAAAGCAAAAACACAGGAAGTGCAGGACATCATTGACAAGTTTTCCCGCTACCTGTTAAATCATGGTGAAAAGATGGATTACGATTCCGCCAGGCGTGGAGGGTATCACATTTGCAGTGGCGCTATTGAAAGCGCCAACAAATTCATCAGCCATACAAGGCTGAAACGATCAGGGGCCTGGTGGTATATCAATAATGCCAATAATATGCTTAAGATACGATGCGCGAAATATAACGGCACCTACGATACCATTATCGAAAAATACAAGAGAGACGATCAGGAAAGAATTAAAAACAAAAAACGGAAACGCACTCTTCGCATTGTTCTTTAAGTTTTTTACAAAAAATTGGGAATACTCCCGGAGAAAGAGCTTCTCGACTCTTTTTTAGAAAAGGCTAAATCCGGTGGAGTTCTGGTAGTCAGCGAGATAAAAATCGCTTATGAGAAACTTTTTGACAAGAAGGTGCCCAAATCCACTATTTACCGG
>VGXV01000154.1 GCA_016873165.1 Planctomycetota bacterium
TATCTTCCAAAGGGTTTATCTGGCCTGTAAAGGGACAGGTCGTATCGCAATTCGGGGAAATGAGGAAGGGCGCTAAAAATATGGGTATCTATATCCTGCCCCAGCCGGGACAAAAAGTAGTTGCCGCCAAAAAAGGCGCTGTCGAGGCCGTTACGGATACCGACGACGGCACGCATGTTATCGTAATCAAACACGATGGAGGCTGTCGTACCATTTACGGGTGTCGCAGTAATCCCACGGTGGGAGAAGGCAGCTATGTAGAACAGGGACAGCCTATAGCGAATATCAGCCAGACGAGCGGCGGCAACCCCTCTGAAATCAATTTCAAAATATATGTAAAAGATAAGCCTGTTAACCCCCTGGCTTATTTACCGTAAACAAACAAGAAGTCACTGCAAAGACGCAAAGGTCGCAGAGGAAGGCTTAAAGAAAAGTGTGTAAGCTTCGTGTTTGTAATTTAAGGTACAGGAATTTCAAACAAATAGTTCCTCCCCATTGACTTCGTCGTGAGTCCTCGGCGTGAGATCAGATGAACGCTCACGACGAAGTCAAGGGAGGGGAAATTTGCATTTGTAAGTTGCCGAAAGCCTAATTTATCTTTCAGTTTTTTTAACCTTTACGTTCTTAGCGTCTTTGCGGTGAGATGAGTCGTTATAATATTTGAGGATATATTCAATGCCGATATACGAATTCGAATGTAATCAGTGCAACACAAAATTTGACGAATATTTTCGGAGCGCAAGGGAACGGAAAAAGTTATTTTGCCCGTCCTGCCAGAGCGACCGTATCCGCAAGATATTTTCCGTGTTTGGGATGTCCGCAGGAAGCAGTGGAAACGACTCCGGCTCTCAGGGCAGTTCCGGCGGCTGCGGCAGCTGCACGGCATCGACCTGCACCGGATGTAGATAATACCGTATTTTTATTTACGATTTTGGATTTCGGATTTGGGATTTAAAATCGTAACTCGTACTTCGTACATCGTAAATCAAATTTTTGTTAAGGTAATCAAACAATGCAAAACCTTTGGGCGCCCTGGCGCCTCACATATATTCAGGAACATCCGAAAGAGAACGACTGCTTTCTCTGTAGCGCAGTCCAAAACAATCAAGACGAAAAACACCTCGTAGTGCATAGAGGAAAAGAGTGTTTCTGTATCCTCAACAAATTTCCATATAACAGCGGACATCTCATGGTCGTGCCCAACAAACATAAGGCAGACATTTCCGACCTATCCGGGCAGGAAATGCTTGAAATTATGGAACTGACACGGGATATGAAAGAACTCCTCAAAAAAATAATGAAACCCGAGGGTTTTAACCTCGGCATTAATCTGGGAAAGTCCGCCGGGGCTGGACTTGTCGGCCATTTCCACCTCCACATCGTTCCACGCTGGAACGGTGATACGAACTTTATGCCTGTTGTTTCTGACATAAAGGTCATTCCCCAATCCCTGGAAGACCTTTACAAAGAATTCAAAAAACATTTATAATGTTGACAAGACAAGAAATCAACGACAGAGAAGAACGAGAGCTTGCCCCTTATGCCATGAAAAGCAAGGACTCTAAGGGGAGAAAACATCCGGAGGAAGAGCATCACTATCGCAGCATCTATCAGAGAGACCGTGACCGCATTATCCACTCCACCGCCTTCCGACGTCTGGAATATAAAACCCAGGTTTTTGTGAATCACGAAGGAGATTATTACCGCACCCGGTTAACCCATACCATAGAAGTATCACAAATTGCACGGAGCATCGCCCGCGCCCTGAATCTCAATGAAGACCTTGCAGAGGCCATTGCGCTTGCCCATGATTTAGGCCACACACCATTTGGGCATTCAGGCGAAGATGCCTTGAAAAAGCTGATGGAGGGACACGGAGGATTCGAGCATAATCTGCACGGACTGCGCGTCGTTGACATCCTTGAACAGAAATACCCTGACTTTCCGGGATTGAATTTATCGTGGGAAGTCAAGGAATCCATTGTAAAACACATTTCTCCTTACGACCACACATCTACCACAACGGAATACAATATTGACGAAAGGCCGCTGCTGGAAGCACAGATTGTGGACAAGGCCGACTCCATTGCCTACGATAACCATGACCTGGATGACAGCTTAAAAGCAGGCATAATTACAGACGAGGACTTACAATCGGTTGATTTGTGGCGGGAAACGCAAAAAAAAGTGAAACAAAAATATGTGATTAATAATCACGACATATTAATCGCTCAGACGGTCAGAACCCTGATCAATACGGAAGTCACCGACCTGTTAGAAAACACCCTGTCCAGACTCAGGTGCGAAGGGATAAAAACCGTTAAAGACGTCAGAAAGCATCCCGGCCTGATCGTGTCCTTTTCTCCAGCATTATCTGAACAAAAAAGGAAACTGCAGGAATTCCTCTTTAAAAACGTGTATCAGCACTA
>VGXV01000155.1 GCA_016873165.1 Planctomycetota bacterium
ACTTCGTTTAGAATGACTAATATGAAGGAGTCGAAATAACAATTACAGACGAAAATTTAATTTTGCAATTTGCATTTTACACTTCCGAATCGTTCGGGTTAGGTTGTTAGTGCATCGGTTCAGTATCTGTTGTCTCCCGTGGCACCCGTTTCAATTCCCACACGGCGCCCGTAGGGTCAGGGCAATGAGTTAGCAGGGTATGCTCACTTGTTTGCCAGGGTAGTTTAACGCCGTATCGTAATGCCAGGGCATCCCTGGAAAGCACGGCATAAGCGCTGTCACACAATCCTTTTGGTGTAAATCCCGTCAACGGGAAGGTATCACCTTCTTTATAATAATTACAACTCCCTTTTTTTACAACCGTAGCGAATACCTTGAAACTGGAACTCTTGCACTTCACAAATTAGCCCCCACTGTTTAATGCTCAGAAATTTCAATCTGGTAGGGGTAATTCATGAATTACCCCCACATGCTACCTGCAAATAGAAATAGTTGCCAAAGGCAACTTGATTTAATAAATCAAAGTACTGATTATATTTTATATACTGAATCTATTTCAAGGAAAAACCCTTTGTCAAAAATATTTATGATTTATCGGAGTAGGGGTATTGTACGCCTTGCCCTGCGGATTGATTATTTTTACAGTAAAGTAGCGAATTTAGACATGCAAGGTCATTAGTACGTGTTGACGCGCTAATTTAATCTCTGTAATTATTGATTTTTCTAAACCATAATAAACTTTTACCTTTATTATAGCATCTAACAGAAGTGATCTTTTCGCCTGCATTTTTAATAAATAATTTGTTTAGTGCAACAGTTTCATCGGAAAATGGAATTGTTATTGTTTTTCCACTTACCAATTCATCTTTACAAAAGAGTTCTAATTTAGGCAGCTTTAAAGCTTGCTGAGAGAGAACTTCAATTTTCTATCCATTTCACGGATAGCATCAGTCACTTCTTTTTTAGAAGCAACAGAGAAATATGCCAATATAATGCTGAGAATAACGATAGTGCCTGTAATTACAGATAAAGTAAATTTAAAAAATCGATTAGCATCTTCATATCGCTTCTCAAGAAACTCTATTTTTAACTCAATATTAGAGATTACGTTGTTATCTTCTTTATCCATATTATTCACCATAAAGTATTGATAATACCGGATTGTTTTATTGTAACGTCTCTTGTTATGATTTTTGTGGATTGATCTACTGAATCTCTGAAAATAACGCCTGTGGCTACAATTATTCCGTCATGCAAATCAAGTCTTTCATCCAAATGTTCAACGCACGAAAGATCAAAAGGATATATAATACACCGGTGATCGTTTTCAATAGCTTGCATAACATTTTCAAAAGATATAGAAATTCGCCTTTTGCTGAATAGGTATTTTACCTCTGCCAACACTACCGTTGGAATTACAAGAGTTACATCTGACGAGTCCAGTGCTTTTTCTGCAGTTTTTGATAACTTCTTATCCTTATCGAGATACCAAACAAGGGCATGGGTATCTATTATAAATGTGGTCATAATACTTCTTTAAACATGATTTTTATGGACTCAATTTCTTTCATATCAAACTTTCCTTTACCTTTAAGAATCCCCTTAAGGCTACGGAGACCCTTTTTTGCAGGAACAGCTTTTTTAAGTTCTTTTGAGGCTTTTAATATCTTAAGCTGCGCCTCAATACTCGCAATCTTTGCCTCCAGTTTTCCTGAATTCATGACTCGTTTACTCCATTCTTTTCAATGTCTCTAAAACTTTTTGCTTTCCTTTGTCATCACAGGACATCTTGTCCCTTTTGTTGCCTCTTAATAATAAACACTTTCAAACTCTATTTTCAATGGTCTTGTCGTGGCATTATTACCTATTCCATATATTTAGTCAAATGAAATAAGGAGGTAACGTTTGTAACGCTTTCTAAAAAAGGTTGCATTTTGAGCATTGTTCTTATAATATTTGTAATCTTAAAAAATCATTTTTCATCCAGGCAGTCTTTTTAAAATATTTTTGATACAGAAATAAGGAGATGACATGACAATGCAAAAAGCTACCAATATTAAATGGCATCATGGCAAGATTACAAAAGAGGACAGGACAAAACTGATGAAACAGAAGGGAGTGACCATATGGCTGACAGGCCTGTCAGGCTCTGGAAAGTCAACCATTGCCGTTGAGCTTGAGCATGCGCTCCTTGAGAACAAACATCAGGCATACATACTCGACGGCGACAACATACGTCACGGCCTGAATAAAAATCTTGGCTTCTCACCCGAAGACCGGTCTGAAAATATTCGCCGCATCGGCGAGGTTGCAAAGTTGTTTACCGATGCAAATATAATAACCATAACTGCGTTCATATCGCCTTACAGACAGGACAGGG
>VGXV01000156.1 GCA_016873165.1 Planctomycetota bacterium
TCTTATCTTCAAATGGACAAAACGTCGCCTGACAAGGCGCTCAAGCGAGAATTAAAAGGTCAGATACTCATAATTCAATTTTTTATTTCCCATACTTGGTAATTGAAATTTGAAGGTCTGACCCTCTCGACTTGATTCTCTTGTAGAAAGGATGAAGTGAACCTATCGCAAAACCTCCCCCTCTGTCCCCCTCCATG
Organism: Planctomycetota bacterium; assembly: GCA_016873165.1. GTDB lineage: Bacteria > Planctomycetota > Brocadiia > Brocadiales > Brocadiaceae > Kuenenia. The sequence continues at coordinate 198 of VGXV01000156.1, forward strand.
AGGGGGATATGGGGAGGGGTACGCTCCACACACTCGATAAGTTCAGAACAAGCTTTAGCCCCACCTACGCTATCCGGGGTTATTTGGTGAGATGTTCCCGGATACTATCGAGGGCATCCTCTACGGTAACGGTTTTTTTCTCCTGCTTCTCAGGTTGCATTTTCACATTTTTTTCTTCAATTTTTTGTCTTGTAATTTCGCTTTTTAAATAGACAACTGTATAGTAAACAATAAAACAACATAATACCAGCGATACCACCGTCCCGGCAAAATACATCCACTCTTTTCTGCTGCGGGGATGATACTGTATTTCAATATCTACAATAAACAGCGGAATCTTCATTGCTTTCCTCTGCGTTCTCCGTGTTCCCGATGGTGGACTATTACTCTTTATTTAAACAAATATCTGTATACCATGCCTCGACCTTACCGTGAGTGCGGTCGGCATTGGTTTGGATGCCCACGTAAATAATTTTCGGCGGTTCTTTCCCGAATTCCTGCATATAGTCCTGGTAATGGTTTACCTTGTAACTGAGCCACTTGCCTGCATCCTGCGCCCCGCTCTGCACAACAATCATTTTTGCCCTGGCTTCACAGGGATTTTCAAATCGCTCGCCCGCAGGCAGGTTATTTCCATACCCGTAGATCAATATTCTGTATGAGTACGGTATAGAGAGAAACGTCATGCCATACACTACACACACGGCGGCAGGATAATCATCACCGCCTTCTTCCTTCTCTTTGCTTGCAGGTATTGTATTTGATACCTTCCAGTTCCAGCTCAAAAAGGGATATGCTTTTGGATTAAGACGGACCGGTTTGAAGAGGATAGCGCCGTTATCATTGGCATTTACATACAACGTCTTTCTGCCTTCGATTTCCACGATCCTGGGCATAATTCTGTTTTTAATCTCTCTGCAAATGCCTTTATGAGTCTTCCAACCAATAGGTTCGCCTTTAGCCAGTTCCTCGTCACTAAAATCTGTAATGGGGAAAAAATCTTGCGCAAACATTTTAGGAGCAGGGGCACAAGAACAAATAAGCAAAATGAACAATGCAAAGCCCAGTAATTTAAGACAACTCTGACTCATAGATTACATAACCAACGGGATACGGATGCAATCTGGTTATCGTCTGTTAGATTTGCCGCATTTGAAAGTTTACCGGTTTTTAACATATTCCAGATTTCAGTTGCCATTTTCGATTCTATGGCCGCCCCTATAAAGAAAAGGTAAGGTTTGTGCCCGAATTTCGAAAATGCATCTTGAATCCTGCTTAAAGCTGTCCGTGCTGTTTTCCAGTGTTCGTCAGCACCCGCAGGGTCTATTCCACCCTTGAGTTCTCCAAGGGCAATATACGAATCGGAAGAATTGAGTATATCCCTGGCAATTTTCTTATTGGAAAAGTCTTTTGATTCACGATTAAACAAGCACAAATCGATATTATTGCCAACGATTGGCACGATCAAATTAAAAAGAGCCGTACGGCACTGAGTATCTTTTTTCCAACTGATTCCCCTTATGAATATCTCAATTTCTGCATCATTTTCCGACATCTTTCCCCATACATTTGTTTCGGAGTGAAGCCATTCATAAGATTTACCAGCAACCTTGAGTGCAGAAATAATAGAACGGATTAATTTCCGCTGGGCTAAAACTCCACCAATATTCCGCATCGAACCACCCAAGGAATCTCCGCGTATTAACAAAAATCTGAAAACCAATTCTTCTACAAATTTTTTCCCTGCAGGTTCAAGAAAATTATCGATAAGCCCTTTTATTGCTTCCTTCTTATCTCTCGGCATGAGATGATTGTTTGCCTTGTCTGATACACCAGCAGCAGTTAATAAGGCTGATTGTATGTCTGGAATGTTAAGCAAATCCGACGGCGTCTTTGCAGTTGATGCGGCAACTTTCAAAGCCCTTGCTTCTTCAACGTATGGCGTTGCTTGCCTATTCTTTTCTAATGCCAGTGCAACAAAACCAGCACGAACTGCTTCATATGTTGTCTCAAGGTCTTTGCTTGACTTTAAGTGTGGAAGGTTTGGCTTGTTCATCAAATCTTTCTCCAAACATAAACGCACTTTCGAAGCAGCTTTCGTCCATACTCACCCATCTGTTGACTACTATTACCTTTTCCAGTAGGCAATATGAGTATGTTTTCCACATGAAATCCCAG
>VGXV01000157.1 GCA_016873165.1 Planctomycetota bacterium
CGGGCATCTTAGGTGAAGAAGAACTGGGGGAGTTATTATATAGCATTGATACGATTCAGTACACAACCATTCGTGAACTTCGTGACGAGATCGTTCGTACCATCGAGAATTATATTATTCAACACCCCCGGTCTCTTCATAAGTTTGCAACAGCCGGCGAAGAGTTCCATTTTGTAAAATCGGTTAGCTTTGTCTTCCAGACACCCTATACAGCATCAGACCTCAAAGAATTTCAAGCGGTATTACAACGGGTGAGTATTAATTCGATATATTTTCACATGTTTGAGTCCAGGCTTCGTATAGGGCGCGGCTCCAATGACTTTTCCAACTGGCTCGAAGACAGCCTTTCAGAAAAGAAACTGGCTAACAAAATCGCCTCACTTGATCCTTATACCCATACCATGGAAAATTTAAGGATTACGCTTATAAAATTAATAGAAAAACGGATTGTTGAGTCTATGGAGAAACCTTCTGAGGCTGAGATGTCCCTGCCCAGACCATAGATGAAATATAACAGTTCATCGAGATGGGTTTCTGGCACAAACAACCCCCTGCATCCCCCTTTTCCTCCCCCTTTTTCCCCCTCCAGAGGGGGACAGGGGGAGGAAATCCCCCTTAAAAAAGGGGGCAAGGGGGTTGTAATTCTGCATGCATTTTGGGGTGGCTAGGCTGGTTCAATCGTGGACGATTGAACCAGCCGAAGCAGTTCTATAGTATTACTGTTTAAAAATTTCTTTTTTTGTAAGTTTTTACCTCCCCTTTATCCCCTCCTTGCGAAGGAGGGGAAAGAGGGGTGGTCATTTTTTGTTGCGGCTTGCTGTGCTATGAATTATCAAAATATATTACATGGATCAGTATTTCTTTTATTTGTATTCTCCGGATGTACAAACACGGCTAAAATACAAATAAATAAAACTGATCAGGAAATACGCGCTTCCGTTAGTGAAAAGGATGATAAAAGTCCTGCACGATACGAACAGGTCTCTCAATCGCTTGCCTCTGAAAAGGGATGCCTTTCCTGCCATGAAGGGATCGAAGACATTAACGAAGCGATGATGCCGTATCTCGTTGGTTACGGAGGAGGGAAAAAGGGCACGAGCTGTGCGGTATGTCATGAGGGAAACCCGGCAGCGACAACTAAAAATGACGCTCATAAAGGACTTTTGCCAGATCCGGGGAATATGTGGGTGGTGAGTAAGGGCAAAGGCTGCGGCAAATGCCACAGTCAGAAACATGCGCTCACCTCAATTATGGCTCAGCCACTGCCAGAACCGGCGGGTGGAGCGCTCATGGAAAGCACATCTTTTGCTACCGATCCGAGCGGGAAAACAGGTTCCAATCACGTGTATCGTTTGCAAAGGGCGCTCGTTTCGCTGGAATACGGGAAGGTATCGCATACCCTGAGTTCCAATGGAATAGTGACAAAGAACGAATATACCTTTTGTAATTTCGATATGGATGACCCTGATGGCGCAGCGCCTGATGCCGGCACTGAGAAGTATAAAGCCTGGATCAGGAAAGCCATCGAATCGGGCTATATACAGAGGAAGTCATTTGCCCGGGGATTACCTGATTTTAAAGAGGCTCTCAAGTTGTGGAATGATCCTGAAAAGGCAGCTTTTGCCGATTATTACAGAAAGGAATGCGGCAGATGTCACGTCTGGATGGAAGGCAGGAGGGAACGGGGTGATATTCGAGGGGGAGGGTGCACTTCATGCCATGTCCTCTATACAAACGATGGCTATTATGAAGGAGGTGATCCGACTATACCGAAAAACACAAAATTCCATCCGTATAAACACGAGATTACCACAAAAATTCCTGCTTCTCAATGCGCCCACTGCCACACTCGCGGCAAAAGAATCGGGACGACTTTTGCCGGTATTTTTGAATATGATTACAAGAGCAATCACAAGGCCACGCCATTAAACGAAAAGGGCGAATACCAGGAACCGCTCTATACAAAAGACTATTTGCACATCCGGGGAGACATCCATTTCGAGAAAGGTGTGGAATGTATAGATTGCCATACCTCTATTGATGTCCATGGCGACGGAAACATCTATCCAACAACACTCTATCAGGTGGAAATCCAGTGTTATGACTGTCACGGCACACCTGAGAAATATCCATGGGAACTACCGGTAGGTTATGGAACACCGGTCATATTGGACGGGAATCGCGGCGTTTACGAAACTGACAAAAAAGAGTATCTGCTCACCAGCCGTGGAAATCCCCGCAGAAATCTTGTTAAGGAAGGGGACGGTGTTACCTTAATAAGTTTTTATTCCGGTAAAGAGCATGCAGTACCGCTTCTTAAAACAATAAACGCACAAAATACGTGGAAGACAAAGGCAGGGATGGTGGCCATGT
>VGXV01000158.1 GCA_016873165.1 Planctomycetota bacterium
GATTGAGATGAAAAGGACGAGTAAACTGATAATAGAAAGACAAACCACAGAGGCGCTGGGGCGCTGAGAAAAACATAAGACAAACAGAAACCACAGATTGCACTGATTACACAGATAAAAGATAAGCACAGAGGGGGGGGCCGGAAGCAAGAGGCTAGAAACAAGATGCTGGAAGTAAGAGGCAAGAGGATGAAGGCGAAAGGATGAAGGCTGGAAGCAAGGGACAATGTGTCTCTCTAAACTCTAAACTGGCTACTCAAAACTCAAAACTATTCAAGTATTCTTTATATTTTTTCATAAGGGGGGGATATGTATAAACGAACTGCGAAAACAAAATGGTTTACGGTGTTTCTGCTGTTTTTCCCATTTTTAATCCTGTCTTCTTTACAACAAGAGGCATTCAGCAAAACGCATGATGAGCCCTTAGGGAAAATCCAGTGGCATGCCATCGAAAATCCAGCCCATAATGCAAAATATGCGAAGGCGGGCGATATTGTACTGATGGGCGCATTTGCCACTACTACTGAACCGACATCGTTGCCCATATCCCTTGAATTCGAGTTCTCGACATATAAAGAATTTTATATGGGGATTGTCGTAATAAACGACAGCGGGGATGATAAAGATATTACCGTGAGATTTGAACTTGCAGGTCCCAGGAGTGGTAAGGAAGAAGAAGATATTACCGTCCCTGCAAATTTTACCTATATTGCTTATATCAAGGATATATTTGGCAGACCGGATCTTTATACCTTTAAAGGGAGTATTAAGGACGTCGGAAGCTCTAAAATAAAAATGTTGTTTACTGAGTAATGCGTAGTATGAACATCAACAGGAAAAGATTATTAGTCCTGCTCTTGATGAATCTGTTGGTCGTTGTGCACATCATCCTGTGGTATAAGTTTGGCTGTCAAAGAGTCGGGACGTTCAGTCTAAACGGGGTTGTGAGCCTTTTCGGAATGGGTTTAATAAACTCCGCCGCCGCATTTTTCATTTTTGTGGTTCTCATGACGGCCATTTTTGGAAGGCTCTTTTGCGGATGGGGATGCCATTTTGCCTTCTTTCAGGAATGCGCCTTAAAAATTTTTGGTAAGTTTGGAATAAACCCCAAAATCATCCACTCGAATGCAAACATCATCCAATATGTCTTTCTTCTGAAGACATTAACGGCTATCTATGAATTCTGGCTTATTTACGGCCCTCCGCAATTCCACATAGGGTTTGGTGAGACGCAGGTAATGACCGTAGACCTGCCCAGAAGTCCAATTATCATTATTTTGTTTGTCCTGTTTGATGCATTTCTGTTTATTTATCTTATGGGTTCAAGGGCATTTTGCCGGTACGTATGTCCATGGGCGCCCATGCTTGCAGTCTTTGACAATTTCAGCTTCTGGCGTATTCGTAGGGTTAGCGTGTGTAAGGGTTGTATGACTTGTACCAAAAGTTGCACTATGGGAATTTGGGTGCATGAAGAAATTGCCCAATATAGCGCCGTTGTAAATGCGAACTGTATCCGTTGCCTTGCCTGTACCAATGCTTGTCCGAATGGAACATTAAGCTACAGATGGGGTTGGAATGCAATATCGATTACACGACGGTTCAAATGGCTGATTCCGCAGCAATGGAATTATAACTGGTATTACGAATTTATGCTCATCTTCGGTGGGCTGGTCGTTGCGTATTACACACAAAAGTGGCTGGGGAGTTTTCAGACATTTCTCGGCGCAGCATGGGGTTTGTGTTTTGGCATGTTAATTATAAAATTCCTTGAGAACAAGGGTGTTCCATTATTGGAAACTATTCAACGGAAAAGAAGGTTTTTGGTTGTGAGTTTAATAACATTATCCACCTTAACATGGTGTTGGATGACAAGCACTCCCTATGACATTCGCTTATTGCTGAGGGGAAATAGATATATGGATGTCCTGGAATACGACAGAGCCATCTCAATATACAATCAGGCGATCAATGAATTTCCATCGAATCATGAAGTCCGTGCCGCACTTGCGCTGGCGTATAAAATGAAGGGCGATTATAATCGCGCAGTTACTGAGTATAAGACCCTCATTAGCGGCAATCCAAACAATGCTGCATTACACAATAATTTAGGCACCGTTTACTATAGAAATGGAAATTATGAACTGGCTGTCGAAGAATATAAAAAGTCTATTCAATTGGATGAGGATTTAATTGCGGCATATGGTAATATAGGACTCGTTTTTTTAAAGCAGGGGAATGTTGAGGAGGCCATTCCCTTTTTAAGAAAAGTCTTTCCAAATGAAGAAGAGATGTTAAAATATATACTAACGTTATATAATCCTA
>VGXV01000159.1 GCA_016873165.1 Planctomycetota bacterium
TTTTATACAGTCCCACGCTCACAAATTGCCATATCTGGTAAATGATGATTGGATAGGCAAAAAAAACCGATGTTATAAAACATAATTTCATGTAGGCATAGAAGCCCTCCTGGTAACTCAGCACCTGTAATTCCGTGGAAAGGCCTGCTTTTGTCATGGCGAACTTATGCGGGTTTTTTGCCATATCCAGTATCTGTACCTTAAAAAACCAGCATACTATAAAGCAAAGAACAATGGCGATAATGGAATAAACAACCCTGCGCCGCAACTCTTCCAGATGTGAGCCTAACGACATCCTTATATTTTCGATTTCATCAATTACTTCTTCTGTCTCTAGCTTTCCCACACGCGAACCCCGGTAAGTGTATTGATACGCGACATCGACCTTTATTCTTGAAATCGCAATAACAAATTAGTGAATTTATATTACAAACATACCTTGAAAATTACAAGGAACAATTCGAGGGGTTATCTGAGGGATTTCACTCTAAGAAAAAAGACGTGAAATACGTATGATTTGGATAGGAGTGTTAATACCTTTTAGTTGTTTTTCATTTTCTTCTGGACAGAGCATAGAATGTGACGCAGTTTCCGCCTTTCTCCTTGGACTGAAACAGTGCCTTATCCGCAAACCCGATAAGCTCATTTTTTGTAAAAGTATCTACGGCAGGCTTCATTTCCGCAACCCCGAAGCTTACGGTAATCGTGTATTGTTTGTTATTATCGATAAACGTATGCAGAGCAATTTGTTCCCGTAGTTTTTCTGCCACAATCTGAGCCTCCTGCCCGGTCGTTTCAACAAGAACAATGGCGAATTCCTCACCGCCGTAACGGGCAATCATGTCGTAGTCGCGGAGCGCTTCTCGCATCAACTTGCATAATTCTTTTAAAATAAAATCACCGGCCTGATGCCCATATTTATCATTAAAATATTTGAAACAGTCAACGTCTGCCATAATCAGGCTGAGCGTTGCATTTTTGCGTATCGCCAGGTTAATCTCCTTTTCAAGAAAGCTCTGGAAATAGCCATGATTATATAATTCTGTTAAGCTGTCGAGATGTACGAGTTCCTCCAGGCGTTTGCTTTTTTCTTCGAGTTCCCTGTTCTTTTGATCGTACGCTATGTTTATAGCGCTCAGCGCAACATTAGCCTCCTGCAGAATTTCTTCAATCGACCTGGAATTCTCCATATGGAAACCAAATAAACGGGCGGTTTGTGTTGTTTCCGAGACAACATGCTTTAATATCTTGTCAATGATTTCATCGTTGAAGTTAAGCATTGCCTTGGATTCGCCGAGAAATTTTTGATGGTATTTCTGAGGATTCTTCGAAAAGAGAATGCTGGTGATTATTCCAGACAAATAGACAACACCAACGATAAACCTAAGATTTTTATCCCTGCCTTTGTAGCCTTCCGGACAATGATGGTATTGGATAGGAGTTAATAACTGAACGGGAAACCCCCAACTTTTGGCAACCTCATATCCAATACAAGCGTGGTCTGCCCCTATGATTTGCTGTTCGATTTCAACGATGTCTTTTTCGCTATGAGACATCCCTAAGATTACTTGCTCATAGTGTTGCGGTAATGAGAGGGCTATAATCAGTTCTCCAATATCTTGTAAAAGCCCGGCAATAAAAACCTCTTCCCAGTCGGATTTGGCGATCTCTGCCATGATAAGTTTTGCCGCTACAGCGTTAGACAATGACCGTTCCCAGTATTTTTCATAATTAAATACGTCCTTTTTGTTCTTCGCCTTCACCGATAAAAAAGAAAATGAAAGAGTGAGGTTTCTGATCGCATTCATTCCAAGTCTCGACGCCGCCTGGTGTATGGTGCTTATCTTACAAGGAAGATTGTAAAGGGCTGAATTGGCTATTTTTAATACTTTTGCCGAAAGGGAGGCATCCTTCGATATGAGTTCTGCAATATCCTTCATGCCGATTTCTTCATTCGAAGAAATCGAAATGAGTTTATATGCAACCGTTGGCAAGGTAGGCAGGGAAGGTGATTCAAGTACGGCTTTTAAGACTTCGTCTTTTGTCATAGTTGAATCCTCCGGCAAAAGCATAAAGATTAGTGAATAGCAGTGGTAGTAGTCTTACCACAAGGTGTTGAATTAATCAACAAAAAAATATTCGTGTTACACGTGTGCTAACTCTAAGCTGGAAATAGTTTATTTCTAAAATCGAATTTCCTCGAATGCCCTGAGATTACAAATGAAACGCAAGGGCAATCAAGGGCGTAAAAAAACTTAAAAACGCAGAGAAAAGCCTTGAAAGATTTATGGGTATATGCTACTATTT
>VGXV01000160.1 GCA_016873165.1 Planctomycetota bacterium
TTTTATACAGTCCCACGCTCACAAATTGCCATATCTGGTAAATGATGATTGGATAGGCAAAAAAAACCGATGTTATAAAACATAATTTCATGTAGGCATAGAAGCCCTCCTGGTAACTCAGCACCTGCAATTCTGTGGAAAGTCCGGCCTTTATCATGGCGAACTTATGCGGGTTTTTTGCCATATCCAGTATCTGCACCTTAAAAAACCAGCATACTACAAAGCAAAAAACAATGGCGATGACGGAATAAACGACCCTGCGCCGCAACTCTTCCAGATGTGAGCCTAACGACATCCTTATATTTTCGATTTCATCAATTACTTCTTCTGTCTCTAGCTTTCCCACACTCAAACCCCAGTAAGTGTATTGATACGCGACATCGACCTTTACTCTTGAAATCGCAATAACAAATTAGTGAATTTATATTACAAACATACCTTGAAAATTACAAGGAACAATTCGAGGGGTTATCGGAGGGATTTCACTCAATGAAAAAAGACATGAAATACGTATGATTTGGATAGGAGTGTTAATACATTTTAGTTGTTTTTCATTTTTTTCTGGACAGAGCATAGAGTGTGACTCTGTTTCCGCCTTTCTCCTTGGACTGAAACAGAGCCTTATCCGCAAAGCCAATAAAATCCTTTTTTGTGAAAGTATCTACGACAGGTTTCATTTCTGCAACCCCAAAGCTTAAGGTAATCGTATATTTTTTGTTATGATCGATAAACGTATGCATAGCGATTGATTCTCGTAGTTTTTCTGCCACAATCTGAGCCTCCTGCCCGGTCGTTTCAACAAGAACAATAGCAAATTCCTCACCGCCATAACGAGCAAGCATATCGTAGTCACGAAGCGCTTTTCGCATCAACCTGGTTAATTCTTTTAAAATAAAATCACCGGCCTGGTGCCCATATGTGTCATTAAAATATTTGAAACTGTCAACGTCTGCCATAATGAGACTGAGCGTTGCATTTTTGCGTATCGCCAGGTTAATCTCCTTTTCAAGAAAGCTCTGGAAATAGCCATGATTATATAATTCTGTTAAGCTGTCGAGATGTACGAGTTCCTCCAGGCGTTTGCTTTTTTCTTCGAGTTCCCTGTTCTTTTGATCGTACGCTATGTTTATAGCGCTCAGCGCAACATTAGCCTCCTGCAGAATTTCTTCAATCGACCTGGAATTCTCCATATGGAAACCAAATAAACGGGCGGTTTGTGTTGTTTCCCAGGCCACAAATTTTAATATCTTGTCAATGATCTCATCGTCAAAGTTAAACATTACCTTGGATTCGCTGAGGAATTTCTCATGGTATTTCCGGGGATTTTTCGAATAGAGGATATTGGTGATTATACCCGACAAATAGACAACGCCAACGGTAAGCCTAAGATTTTTATCACTGCCTTTATAACCTTCCGGACAATGATGGTATTGAATAGGAGTTAATAACTGAGCGGGAAACCCCCAACTTTTGGCAACCTCATATCCAATACAAGCGTGGTCTGTTCCTATGATTTGCTGTTCGATTTCAACGATGTCTTTTCCGCTATTAGACGCCTCTAATAATACTTGTTCGTACTGTTGCGGTAGTGAGAGGGCTATAATCAGTTCTCCAATATTTTGTAAAAGCCCGGCAATAAAAACCTCTTCCCAGTCGGATTTGGCGATCTCTGCCATAATAAGTTTTGCCGCTACAGCATTAGACAATGACCGTTCCCAGTATTTTTCATAATTAAATACGTCCTTTTTGTTCTTCGCCTTCACCGATAAAAAAGAAAATGAAAGAGTGAGGTTTCTAATCGCATTCATTCCAAGTCTCGATGCCGCCTGGTGTATGGTGCTTATCTTACAAGGAAGATTGTAAAGGGCTGAATTGGCTATTTTTAATACTTTTGCTGAAAGGGAGGCATCCTTCGATATGAGATCTGCAATATCCTTCATACCGATTTCTTCATTCGACGAAATCGAAATGAGTTTATATGCAACCGTTGGCAAGGTAGGCAGGGAAGGTGATTCAAGTACGGCTTTTAAGACATCGTCTTTTGTCATAGTTGAATCCTCCGGCAAAAGCACAAAGATTGTAGTAGTCTTACCACAAGGTGTTGAATTAATCAACAAAAAAATATTCGTGTTACACGTGTGCTAACTCTAAGCTGGAAATAGTTTCTTTCTAAAATCGAATTTCCTCGAATGCCCTGAGATTACAAATGAAACGCAAGGGCAATCAAGGGCGTAAAAAAACTTAAAAACGCAGAGAAAAGCCTTGAAAGATTTATGGGTATATGCTACTATTT
>VGXV01000161.1 GCA_016873165.1 Planctomycetota bacterium
AGGCGGCTGTTATATCCGAGGGAGACCTGACAACAAACGTGCAGGCAAAGGGAGAACTTGCTAATGCATTTAATTATATGCTTGAAAATCTACGCTCGTTGATCAAACAATCTCAGGATTCGATTGCACGCATTTCTTCCGCTTCGGTGGAAATGTTGTCCAGTTCCGAGGAACAATCAAGCGGTACTGCTGAATTGGCCGCCTCTGTAGGAGAAATAACCGCAACAATTGAGGAACTTTCCACTTCTGCGAAACAGATTGCCGCAAACGCAGAATCTGTAGCAAAAGTTGCCGAGGATTCAGAAACCACATGCCATCATGGTATGGAAGCCGTTTCGGCATCGATTCGCATCATGGAAGATATTAAGGGGGTGACACAGGACAGTGCGTCCAAAATTCTTTCTCTCAGTGAAAGAGCGCAGAAGATTGGAGACGTGCTGGGAATTATTAAAGAGATTGCGGGTGAAACGCACTTGCTTGCCTTGAATGCCTCGATAGAGGCGTCTGCCGCCGGTGAATTTGGCAAACGGTTTGGCGTGGTGGCGGCAGAGGTGCGAAGGCTTGCAGAACGGACAAAGACGTCTGCAGAAGAGATAAAAGGCGTTGTGTCAGAGATACAGGTGGCAACCAACGCCGCTGTTTTATCTACGGAACAGAGTGTAAAGAATGTGGAGAAAGGTGTTGGTGTGGTGCAAAAGGCAGGGCAAGCTATCGAATCTATCCTGAATTTGACAAAAGAAACAACAGACGCCTCCAAACAAATCGTTATGGCAACGCAGCAGCAGAAAAGCGCCACAGAGCAGGTGGCAGTGACCATGAAAGAAATATCCGAAGTTGTTGGACAGACGGCTGCGGGATTGAAACAAACCACAGCCGCTGTCGCCGAGTTGAATAAACTGGCAGACGATTTAAAAGAAATAGTTAAAAAGTTCAAGACCTGATATGGGGAATATCCTGGTGTTTAAAATAGGGGTAAACTGTTTTGGAATAGAAACTGCGCATGTAAAATCCATAACGAAAAATTCCGAAGGGGTTAGAGATAAGCCTTTTCCAGTCTTTGCAGACGGCATTGTGGGCTACGACGGTCGAAATGTATTTCCGGATAAAAGGGTAAATAAACGTCGTGAGACGGAATTTATAATCGCGTCATTCAAGGGTAAAGAGTTCGTAATACCAATCGATGAGATAATAGATATATTTCATGTGGCGGAAAAGGATATAACGCCTATCCCTGCCTTTGCCGTGAAACGTATGACTAAAAACTTCTTTCAAGGGGTGTTTGCCGTGGGTGATAAATTGGTATTAATACTGGATGTTAGCGGATTATTGAATTATGTCGTCTTCGACGACTCAAATGAAAATATCCCTCCCTTGATGGGAGGGACATAGGGAGGGTGATAGAACAGTTCTATGCTGCGTTGCCGATATGTATTTTGTTCCATGCTGCTACTGGCTGTCTTAATTTGTAACAGAGTGTCCGCTGAAGATGTGGAGGAGCTTCACGGGAATAAAATTATGGATAATTCCTTCCTGCTTCGGCACAAAAACACGGAATGACTCGTTTTTTATTAACCCGGGCGCTCGATTTGCCATTAACCTTGAATCTGGATTGCAGATCGTGCCTGGAATTTCCTTTCCGATTGGTTTGGGACGTTCAAAGAACGAATACGGTGTATTTCTGTATCTTTCGTTTGAACATCGCCTGTTTTAAATCGGGTTTTTAAAAGATAAATTTATTGTATAGGAACTTTTGTTTTATTCTTGCGGGTTTTAGGGCGATATGATAAATAAAAATCCCCCTTAGAAAAGGGGGCTAGGGGGTTGTAAATATTCTCATTCGAAGAAAAGACACAACCCCTTTTCCCCCTTTGTTAAGGGGGATTAACTTAACAGGGTAATACTATATTATGAGCAATAGTTTTGACATAACGTCCTTTATCCCGAAGTTTGTTGACGAGAACAGGGACAGGATACAGAAATTAAACCGGGCAATTCTTGCCTTTGAAAAGGACGCATCCAATCTTGAATTGCTCAAAGAGATCATGAGGGAAGTCCATACCCTGAAGGGGACGGCAAGGATGATGGGATTTGTTGATATTGTCACCCTCTCTCATAAGGTAGAGGATATGTTTGTGAAGGTTAAAGAAGGTGGTCTGCAATCCACAGAAGGACTGTATGATATTGTGTTTCAGGCGTTGGACATGATAGCAAACATGGTGGAGTCGAAACTTAAGGATGTCCGGTCAACAACTAACGTTGAGGAGATGTGCGGTCGGC
>VGXV01000162.1 GCA_016873165.1 Planctomycetota bacterium
AGGTATCGGGGCCTGAGACAATAATCTTCCCGATGCCACCTTCACCTAAAGGAGTCACAATCGAAACTATAGTTTTCTGTTTATTCATCATTTCCATAATGAAATAATACCAACTCTTATCAATGAGAACAAGAATAGGTTTATTAAAATATTTTTAAGCCGAAGTTACTCTATTGACAATTTTTTATTGTAGTGATACTTTGTACACACGATAATAATTCTGCGGTTTCTTCTGACAATAGGTAGGATCGTACCAGGCAGAAGAAGATAAAAAGAAAGTGTTGGATGTCTTGTTTAAATCGTTGCTTTCCCTTTTGATGATAGGTAAAATCAAGGCAAGTAATCGGGAATATAAGACGGAGTACAAAAATGAATGTAATTGAAATATTAAAAAAATACGAAGATGTTATAAAAGAAAGATATCATGTAAAAAAAATAGGAATATTCGGCTCATTTGCAAGGGGCGAAGAAACAGAAGGCAGCGATATTGATGTCCTTATTGATTTAAAAGATGGATATGAAACGTTTGATAATTTTATGGATCTCAAGTATTTTCTTGAAGACTTATTTAACAGGAAAGTCGATTTGGTAACCATTGATGCATTGAGGCCTCAGTTAAAAGATGACATTTTACAGGAAGTAATCTATGCGTAGAAATTATTTGCTCTATCTCGAGGATATCGTCACATCTATATGCAAAATCTTGCGATATACTGAAAATGCTTCCTATGAAGATTTTTTCAAGGACGAAATGAGAGTAGATGCTATTGTGAGAAATTTTGAAATAATTGGAGAAGCTTCCGGAAATATCCCAAAAGAAATAAAAGATAAATACCCCCTTGTGGAGTGGAGGAAAATATCTGACTTTAGAAATGTCCTTATTCATGAATACTTTGGGGTAAACTATAAGATCATGTGGGACATTATCAAGAACAAACTTCCCAATTTACAAAAGGAAATTCAGTTCATCCTCGAAAAAGAAAAATGACACTCGGCAGTATGTTCCGACCGTAAAGAAATACCAGTCCTGTTGCCGATAAAGCCTGAGGTATTCGCTCCTTGCTACCTTTCATGCAAGGGTGAATTCGACCTGTCTGTCTTAATCCATCACACAAAAGTAGGGTGGATTAAGGCGCTGGTTTTTGCGCCGAATCCACCACAATATTTTTATACATGGTGGATTCGTTTACGCTTAATCCACCCTACAAAACTCATTTATACGGCATTTTTATCTTCTTCCCATTTTCTTTTTAAATTTATCCATTATGCTTTGATCTATTGTATACCTATGTTTCTCTACAAACCTTGGTAATTCGTCTTTTGCTTTATAGCAATCATATATCTGGCTATTTGAAATGGAACACTCTATTAATTTTAATATTTGAGTCATAGAATATTTTTCGTATTTAATCAGTATTTCGACTATTTCTTCAGTTTCATTATATGTATTGCTATTTTCTAATCGTCGAATTATAAAATCTCTGAATTTAACAGCCGTTTGAGGCCGTTCGGCAATAATGTCAGTTATTTTTTCAATTAATATTTCATGCTTGTCTATGTACTTTAGGGCTTGGTATTTCGATATAAATGCAGGAGGGTCCGATTCAATTTTCAATGGAACGATTAACTTTTCCCAAGCATATGCCATTCCAATTTCTTGATTTACCCATTTGGAATTTTCGAATCCTTTCGTTAATATTGGAATAAATATATCGCAATCCTTTAAATTTTGAATAATTGAATCGGCCCATTCGGCTGTTGGCTCAATATCATCGTGCGCCAAAAATGGATCGAACCCCTTTAATATTATGGAATGACGAAATTTCCCTGCGGTTTTTTTATGTTCTGTCAAATAGCTAAGGAATATTTTCATGCATTATTACGTATTTTTTATCCATATAACTTGAAAATAGGCGTTTGAAAAGCAGTCTTATTTGATAGCTTCTGGCATAGATAATCTTCCTACAGTAACTTATTATGCACCCACTTAAAAGTCATTTACTTGTTTCGATAGGAAGGAGGCGTACACGTATCTGTCCTTCAGTAACACTGATTATGACACCTTGTTGGAGTGCGTCCTGATGTTTGGAGATTACTTCGTCAAATGTATTACGTCCTGTACTAAATCTTGCAAAAATGTCACTGTCTTTGGTGAAATTCCCATGTCTGCTAGAAATTTCATGTGGATGCAGTTTCTAAGGGGTAGACAGATTCTTCTGCAAGCCATGCAGCGTATTGTAATGCCTGA
>VGXV01000163.1 GCA_016873165.1 Planctomycetota bacterium
TGCCTTAAAAATTTGATGGGCTGCCTTTTCTGGGGGCGCAACCCAAAACAACCCCTCTCCCTTCGCCATTGCCGTATTTACAAAACCCGGTTGTATCTCTGTAACAGTAATCGCTATGCCAGACTTATTTGCCTTTTGCCTTAATCCTTCAAGATAATTCGATACAAAAGCCTTGGATGCATTGTATGCAGGCGCTTCACCAGACCCTCTAATTGCTGCAATAGAAGAGATGCCGACAATGTACCCCGAACCTTGATTGGAAAAATATTTAAAGGCAGCATTCGCGATAGCGGCAAATCCTGAAATATTTACATCGATTGTTTCTTTTTCCTGTTTCCAATCAAGTTCAGGGTTTATAAATCCAACACCGGAACTGATAACGATCATATCCATTCCACCCATTTCCTGGATAAGCTCTTTTAAGAAAGTTATCGCTTCTTCCGATTCAGCGACATCAATTCTCTTAATATATGACCCGGAGATTTCTCTCTGCAGATTGGATAATAGTTCAGTTCTTCTCCCTGCCATTCCAACGACGTAGTTATTCAGGGAGAGTATCTTTGCCAACTCTCTTCCTATTCCAGAAGTTGCTCCAATTATAATCGCCTTTTTCATAGTATGAACCCATCGTGGTTTTTAACGGTTTTGAAATTAAATTACAAACTTAACCCGTTCGACAAGAAATTGTTCAACGTGGAGTTTTGCACCGAATCAACCAACAATACTTTTATAAATGGTGGATTCGCTTACGCTTAATCCACCCTACAAAACTCGTGATTTTTTATTTTTCGCTGAAATTACCACGAATAACCCTTTCCCGAAACCTTCTTCAATAGGTTCGAGACTTTGAATCTTATCCGGATTTTTGAAAATGGTTTGAACAATTTTAAATTTTCCAAATTTAAAATCCTTCAACCAATCCAAAACCTGATTTACTTGATAAAATTTAGCATGTTTGTAAAATTTATTTACCGTTCTTTTTTCTTCACATTGTTTCCCAAAAGAGCTGTTTTCATCCAGTATTCCAATTATTATCCTCCCGTGAGGTTTAAGAATTCTTTTGATTTCTTGCAATGCCTGCAAAGGATTTTCCAAAAAGCAGAGGGTTGTCACTATGAGGGCGAAATCAAAGGAATTCTCCCGGATTGGAAGATTTTCTGCCTTTGCATTATAAACACAAATTCCCCTCTTCCTTGCAATCTCAGCCATTGCCTTTGCAGGTTCAACGCCGACTTTTATCCCGAAGGGAATTGAAAAACGACCTGTCCCAACGCCAATCTCTATCCCATCCCCTGTTTCAGGTATGAATTTCCTGACAGCCTCTACTTCTGATTGATAAACCCATTTATGCGTCTCAAACCACTCATCGTATTCCAGGACATATTCTTCAAAGACATTCATAAGTTTAGAAATAATATTCCGAACCTTCTTTCCGAAGACGCTTACAGCATATATTCATACTTGCAATGGCAAGGCGCGCCTTGCCACTACAGACAGTTCAAATTTACGAAAAATCTTCCCAGAATTTTTTCTCTTCTTCATCTGGTATCCCATCGGGGTTTTCTTTGTCCATTTGCCATCGCAGTGGATTTGTAACGACATATTCTCTTATACGGTCTAATTCATCTGGGTTTCGAACTATATGTTCATAATAATTATGCTGCCAAACTTCTTTTCCAGGTGTGTTTCGCACTAAGTTGATTTGCTTGGTAACTGCCGATTTAAATGCCCCAACAATGACTGGCAAGGAGCCTGGTTTGGGTTTGCCAAATTCCATTTTCATCGAAACATTGCATTTTGTAGTGGCAAGGCGTGCCTTGCCATTATCATCGTTGTCTATGATCAAAACAATCCCATGAAAATGATTCGGCATCACTACGTATTTATCTAATATGACATTCTTTCGTATATCTGCAGTCTTCGACCATTCTGAATCAACCATCCGGCCAAAATCATTCAGCGCCAGATTCCCATCCACTACATTACCAAACAAACATTCCTTGTTATGTGTACAAATCGTCACAAAATACGCTCCAGCCCGTGAATAATCGTATCCTTTTAACCGGATGGCTTTGTGAGGTTTCATACCGCGATTACACATTTATGTGTCCTGTTAATATTCAAGCTTATTTACCCAATCGGGGTATCTCATTCCTTCAACGGCGTCATACGGAGGGGTAAAAGGCTTAATGTCAATGAGAGGTGTGCCATCCAACACATCCAACCCTTTGACTTTGAGT
>VGXV01000164.1 GCA_016873165.1 Planctomycetota bacterium
ATCCGGATTTCTCTAATGACTTTAAAGGATTGAGCACCGAAAAATGTTCAATTTGTGTCGTAATAATATGGTTTCCCTTTTTTTTCTGGGATGCCAAAATGCCTTTTATGGCAAAATTGTTGGCCTCGGTACCACTTGAGGTAAAGGTGATTTCATTGGGTTTGGCATGAATCAGATTAGCTACCTGTGTACGAGCCGTTTGTATGGCATCGCTGGTAATCCTTCCAAATTGATGTAAGTTAGAGGGGTTGCCAAAACCTTCCTTTAAAAATGGTATCATAGCCTCCACCACTTTCGGGTGTATTGGTGTGCCTGATGCGTTGTCCATGTAAATTTTTGTCATGAAATTCCTTCCTCTGGGATTAAAAAAATATGTAACAATTTAGTTTTTGAAAAACACCATGCATGTATTCATCGTATTACAGTAGGGGCAGGTTTAAAACCCGCCCCTGCACATTGGGAAATTCTCCATATTATAACATCTTCTCCTTTTAATCCAACCATTTAATGGTTAGTGATATTTTCTTAAACGCTAATTTTCTTCCCCACAACGGCAATATACAGGGAAGCGATCAAATGTGGGAGATCACGCTCAAATCGTCCAATTTGCAACCCTTAAGCCTTTTATACGCCTGAATTCTCTGATATTATTTGTTACAAGCGTTACTCCAAGACTCATGGCATGAGAGACAATCAATGTATCCATTGCCCCAATAGGGCTTCCTGCATTTTCAAGGGCTGCCCTTACACCCCCATACGTCTCGGCAGCCATTTCATCGAAAAGTGCAATTTCAAGAGGCAGAATAAATTCGCTCAGCGCCTGCCTGTTTTTCTGAATATGCTGACTTTTTGCAACACCGTACTGAAGTTCGGCAAATGTAATGGATGATATACCAATGTCTCCCACGGAATGCCTCTTGAGATGCCCAAGAATCCTGGAATCTTTCTGTTTGATAAGGTAAATGCATATATTGGTATCTAGCATAAATTTCATCAAAACGACTCCCTTGTCTGTGCCTCTGGCTGCGCCCTTTCACTCATAAAGTCATCGGTAAATTTATCAAGGCTATTTATCAGGGAATCCCATGAATTTTGGGCTGGAATGAGCATCACAATATTGCCGGACTTTTTAATAAATACATGGTCATCCTCGAATCTATACTCTTTGGGCAGCCGAACGGCCTGGCTCTGGCCGTTTTGGAAAATTTTTGCAGTTTTCATAAAACACCTCCTGTAAATATATATTTTGAATATATACTACATTGAGCGTTTTAGCAAGCGCCAATTTATCCTTACGCCGCTACCACCTCATTCAATTCTTTAAATATATCATTAGCGAAACGGATGAGAGGCATAATGATTTCTTATACTTTTTGTCGGAAAAAAAACTATTTTTGCACCTTTCCATATCCCTTTGTCTTCCAGTCCTTGTCGTAAATCGTAATATAGCCATCTTTAATAAACATGCGCTCTTTTACCCTTCCCTGATTATCATATATATCAATTACCTGTCGTTCTGTCTGGTTGTCTTCAACAGATGGCAAGGATGCACAGCCGGCAATTACGACGAATAAGATTGATACAATGAAAGTTTTTATTGCCATTTTATACCTTTAACTTTACCTTGCATAAATAAACAGTCTCTATTTTAGTTTCCTTCTTAAGTTCCCCTTGTTCTTCGAGCAATAATGGGTCATGTGGTCCCGATATTAAAGGTTCTTTACTCAGCACATCAGAAACAAACCACAGTTGATATTTGCCCTTGTTATCTCCTGCAAATTTCCATTGTCTTTCGGACATTTCAAAACTAAACGTACTTATTTTTGCTTTTGAAGCTTTTACTTCAATGTAATAAATATTTTCTTTGTTCCCTTTTTCTTGAACTGCTATATCATAAACAGAACTCGGATCATCCTTTGACATATGAGTTATTTCTATATCTGCTTGAAAACCTAGAGATTGATGATTTCTTTTCAATTCTTTGACATTACTTTGTTAAAAAACGTTTGTTAAAAAATATTTTTAAGTCATAAGTCGAGTTCGACCTAACTTACTACAAATCAATGCTTTGCAACTTATTTTGTGCTTGACTTGTTCCTTTACTCCTGCTATTAATTGCACTTGTGAACTTTTGATCAACCAACAACAGGAGCAAAGGATTTG
>VGXV01000165.1 GCA_016873165.1 Planctomycetota bacterium
TCCCCCATTTCCATGAGGGCGGGCATTTGCGGTGAAATATTCACTTTTATCCCCCATCCTTGCCGAAAAGAAAATCCTTGACAAGAAAAATAATATAAGCTACAAGGTAATCAACTCTATCCCTCCAATTTTGGTATAAAAAACGAACTGATTCGCTTAGTAACGAATTATCTGAAAGTCGCTGATATAGCATGATATACCATGCAGTCATTTATAGAATAAAGATAAAAATGAATGTTAGGTTACAAAAATGTATGTATAGATATATCTACGATAGATCAAGAAAACAATTGTGCTTTATGTGTGATCAGCCGGCGGATACGGGCGAGCACATACCACCAAAGGGTTTCTTTACCACAAGCATTCGATCTAATTGCCAGCTCCTTACTGTACCAGCGTGTAATTATCACAATGAGTCAACGAAAAAAGATGATGAATACGCTAGAACGGTCATTGCAGCGGGAAGCTATGAAAATAAATTAGCTTGGGATCTCCTTGAAGAACGTGTTTTCCCTGGAGGTAGTAGTGGCTTAATAACTAGTTTGTATGAAAAAATGGTTCCAATAGGCATTCTTGATAGTGGCGGTGAGGAGTTATACAAATTTGACATTGAAAGGTCCCGATTGGGAAGAGTTATTGAAAAAATAATTGCGGGAATCTATTGGCATAAAAATGGGAGCAGAATACCAGACGGATACACAATCGCTCCATACTCCCGGGATCATAAAATAAAAAGTAACCTATGGAATGAAATTTTGAGTCTACCTACTCAATACCTTGGGCATCCTGATGTATTTCAGTTTAAATATGGTGAGAAAGCTAATGATAAAAATGCGGTCATTATTGCAATGGCTTTTTTTAAGGCAAGCTATATTATTTTATCATGTATTTGTTCTAAAAATGAAACTCCTAAAGTTGAATAATTCGAGGTATGAAAGAAAAGTGACCTAAGGAGGCGACTACAGCGACTACAGGGTCAAAATCTTTCATAATGACAACTATCTTCACCGATAAAGATTTGCCCCTATGTTTCCTCTTTCCAGCGTTGTAAATGAAAAAGAAGTGGCTATTCCTTAAATGACCATTAAAGAAATAGGGAATAAAATATTGCCGGTTTTAAGAAAATATCATGTCCGCAGGGCTTCACTTTTTGGGTCTGTTGTGAGGGGTGAAATGACGGAAGAAAGTGACATAGACCTTCTGGTAGAACTTCCGGAGACAGCCAGTCTGCTTGATCTTGCAGGTTTAAAGATAGATATCGAGGAATTATTGGGCAGAAACGTAGATGTGCTAACATACGATTCATTACATCCACTTCTTAGAGACAGAATATTGAACGAGCAGGTAGCTATATTGTGAAAAAAGACCCCCATAGTTTTTATTAAACACATATTGGAATGTAGAAATTAAAAATCATCTATAGTGAACGACAAAAGAACATTGTCATTTCGAAGGAGCAGAGCGACTGAGAAATCTTAAGATTCCTCGCTTCTCTCGGAATGACAAGCATTCAATGTCAACTATTTATTAAGGGTCTCATAATAGTCTGTACATTACCGTTGTCATTCCCGCATGTTTTTAGCGGGAATCCAGCAGTATTTGCTCTCTGGATGCCCGATTAAAGTCCTCGGGCATGACACAGAGTCGGTAAATACTATTTCGAGACTGTTAATAAGTCGTTTACTATAACCAACACACCGCTTATTACTCTCATCCTACTTTTGTCCTCTGGATAATTCGGCAAGCAACGGTTTTATTTCACTATTAATTGCTGTCGGTTTATATTCCTGCTTGTATGCGACTTTCAACTGATGGTCGACAACCAATACCTTGCATTTGTTATCCTCACCTCCAAGCGCCTGCGTTACCGCGCCATCCCAGTCTAAGAGAAAAGGAATTTCTTTCGAGGTGGGGTCCTGCCCGGAAATCTTTTTCTTCAGCACCCCTTTTGGGATAAGCGAAGGTCTTTTCCTTAAATCCATGATTGCAATCATCTGTACCTTTTGATTCTCCTGAACCAAAGATTTTAACTCTGTCTTGCAATCAATTGCAGTTTGAAGGGTAGTCCGGCTTTGCAAAACCACAAGGGTTATTTTGCCTTCCATATCCGCTTGAGAATACTTTT
>VGXV01000166.1 GCA_016873165.1 Planctomycetota bacterium
AGATTTCTTCCATCGTTGCCGACGTCTCTTCAACGGATGCCGCTTGTTCCGAAGCCCCCTCCGAGAGGCTCTGGCTGGAGGCCGATATCTGTTCTGACGCCGCTGCTACCTGAGATGCGCCGCTCGTGAGACCTGCAAGGAGATTCTTGAAAAGGGTGGTAATCTTCGTAGCCAGGTTTTTGTTTATCATATTTAAAACAACCGTCGCAACTATGCTCACGACCGTTATGATTGCATAGAAGACAATGCCATGCATGGATTCGGTCGAAATGAGGGCGGATCTCTTACCCAGCTCGTTCGCCTGATAGTTTTCAATGTTCTTGAGAATGTCAATCCTCTGAGTTGCCGCTTCGTAAACCTCGTCTCCCGTAATTCCAAAGTTTCCTTCATTCGCCTTTTCCAATACCAGGTTTCTTATCTCCGAAACCTTTTCGGCAATCCGCCCGGAATGGTTTGATTTATAAAAGGAAATCGCTTCCTGAGACGCCAGGGACTCAAATTTTTTCAGAAGCACTTCCTGCCCTTTCCATGCGGCTATCCAATTACTTAAACTGTGGGTATCAACCGCTTTATTTGCCGCTGCAATGCCGCAAAGGTTCGCCCGTTCAATGCCGGCCATTTCCTTTGCCGATATAAAACTTACCATGGCATGGGCATCGGCCGAAATCTCCGGATGATTCGCAAGCAGCGCAACGTGATCAATGGATTTTATAAAATTTCCAATTAAGGTCGTATAGTAACCGATGGTTTCCTCTTTTGTTATGGAAAGTCCGGCCACAGCGGTTCTTTTTGCAGATAGATCATGAAGCTGACTTTGGACTGAATAAACCTTTTGACTGAATTCCAAACCATACTGTTTTGCATCAAAAGATGTCATGTACTGCTGAAATGATGACAATGCAGAGTCGGTATTCCGTTTATTGTCATCCAGAATCTCTTTCATTTTGTTCCCGCTGCTGCCGATGTAAACTGCCGAGGCTCCCCTTTCCTTTTGTAGTTCATGCACCAAGCCACTGGCATTGATAACATATTGACTTAATTTAACAATCCTGTCAGCGTCTGCCTTAACATGAATCTTTTCCGTAATAATTGTGTAAATAAAGAAAATTGTTGCAATGGATGGAAGCAGTCCAAATAATACAATTTTTTGACCGATGTTGAACTTCATGCGTTTTCTCCTTTTTTCAATTACGTATTCGGCAATTTGATTTATTTGCATATAGGGACAATTCGTGAATTGTCCCTACAAGATTGAAATTCCTTTATTTAACTTCATGCTTTGCCTCAACTACCCTGCTAACCGGATTCTTTTCATTCGCCTTAGTCAAACATGGGAAAGAACAATCATCCTTAATTTCGATACGGGAGAGACTGTGCAATTCTCC
The DNA here is from genome assembly GCA_016873165.1 of Planctomycetota bacterium. Lineage (GTDB taxonomy): Bacteria > Planctomycetota > Brocadiia > Brocadiales > Brocadiaceae > Kuenenia. The sequence goes on from VGXV01000166.1 coordinate 1,386, forward strand.
TTTTAACAGGATCAACTTATTAATCTCATTCAGGATCTCATGCGATTTTTTTTCCAATGACTTAAAATTGGAGTTTTTAGTATAAGCCATTTCTATAATTTCCTGAGTCTTGTCCAGGAAAATGCCAATAGATTCATGCATACTTTTAGAAGCGCTTGCGACAAATGCCCTGTAACCGTTGAAAACTCCTTGCAACTCTTCGAGTTTTTTGTTCAATTCCGCAACTGCCCTGTCCAACTCCTTTGTGTTTGACATACTTTCCTGCCTCCCGGTAAAAATGTTTGAAGAAATAAAAATACTACCTTTGCGCTCCCGGCGGGGGCTGTCCAAAATGACCCCCAGGCGGGTTTGTAACCTGAACCCATAAATTTAATTCGGCCAATAGCGCCCTATACAATTGATGGCAAAGTCAACTATATAAAACGTAGGGTTCAAGTTGCAAACTTGAACCCGCTATAATACCACCTTTGCGCCTGTGGTGAACTATTACCCAGCGGAAAACCGCAATCTTACCCCTTCCATAGTTTAAGGAGGGAGATATATTCATCGTATCCTGTGGGTTTATCATAATCATAACGAGGTGACTTTTTACCCCTTTTATTCTTCACACCTGATGCAGTTGTATGCTTGCGTGAATGGCCGGACGCATTCAATCTTTTCATTATCCTTCTCATGGTAGAACAGGAGATAGATACCCCTTCATTCTTAAGCTGTGTCAAAATATCACCATT
>VGXV01000167.1 GCA_016873165.1 Planctomycetota bacterium
AGATAAGCTTTACCAAATGGCGCGAGGCCATGAAGATCGTAACTGACCTTTACAACGATGGCATGCTGGATCCTATGCCGAATGATCTTGCTCCGGATTATGCAGGGCATTATACCTTTAGCCTGTTAGGCGGCGAGGGCAGGATGTTTAACGTCTCTGATATAGAACGCACTTCCTTTGAAATGCTTGTCTATATAACCAATGCCGTATATAAGGCAATGGCTCATGGCGCTATGTACGGCGCTACTTACGGAAAGGGCGCTTTCCTGCAAGACCGTTGGCTTATCCAGATTAAGGGTGAGGCCAGCAGGCTGAGGCGGATAAGGGCATTAGAGGATCAGGTGGGTATAAAACACAAGGCATACGACTTCTGGAAGCATGGTGAATATACCGATATGCTCCTGGGTTGGAAGAGGAAACCGGGCGATACGGATAAGACGCAATGCAACCACGAAGGTGAAAACTGCCTGGCTGAATAAGTATTTAAAGGGGCAAGTTTCTGGTAAGTTAATAAAAAGGCTTAATCCGTTTTTCGGATTAAGCCTTTTTTCTTTCTTGGAGAACGTCTTTGTGCCATTCCGGAGATTCGATTTCTTCTTCATTACATAATGAGTTCCACAACTCTTCCATTGCTTATAAACGTTCAATGGCAGACATTTTCTCTATTTCAGTTAAAATCATAATCCCCTCCTTATTTATTGAGATAATATTTATCTTTATTCTATGTTTGTTGGCATTTTATCGTAAAGCATAGCTAATGTCACAGAAAAATTGGCAAAATTACAGTGTCGCTTTGCTCAGGATAAGTTTTAAATATCCATACACGTTTATCACATTATGCTTTTTCTGAAATGATCTTCTAACTGCTCAAAAATTTCTCAAACCGGTCAATCCCTTTCTCAATATTTTTCATAGAGGTTGCATAAGAAATCCTGATGTACTCGTCTGACCCGAATGGGGCTCCGGGGACGAAGGCGACATGTGCCTTTTCGAGTAATAGATTTACTAAATCAAATGAATTTGTTACCGATTGTCCACTAATCTTTTTTGTGTACAGGTCGGATACCTTTGGGAAGGCATAAAAGGCGCCCTCTGGAAGCAGACAGGAAATTCCTTGTATCTTGTTGAGCCGTTCGACGATATATTTTCTCCGCTTATCAAATTCACGAACCATTCCTTGGACTGAATCCTGATTGCCCCTGAGCGCCTCAACGCCTGCTTTTTGGGCAACGGAATTGGCGCCGGAAGTTGTGTGGTCCTGAATATTTGTTGCCGCCTTGATGATTTCTTCCGGTCCTGCAGCATAGCCTAATCGCCAGCCGGTCATTGCATACACCTTTGAAAACCCATTTACCGTGATAACCTTTTTATAGCATTCATCACTAAACGCAGCGGGGCTAAAATGCCGGGCGCCGTCATATAAAATTTTTTCGTAGATTTCGTCGGAGATAACATACAGTCCCTTTTCTATGGCAAAACCTACGATTTCTCTGAGTTCCTTTTCCGTATACACCATGCCCGTTGGATTGCTGGGGCTATTCATGAAGAGCAGTTTGGAGCGCGGTGTGATGGCTTTCGCAAGGGACTCCTTCGTTATTTTGAACTGCTCTTTATCTGTAGTTTTGAGAAATATTGGTGTAGCGCCTGCCATAACCACCATTTCCGGATAACTCACCCAATAGGGAGTAGGAATAATCGCCTCGTCTCCCGTGTCGCACAAGACGAGCACGATATTGAGAATGGATTGCTTGGCCCCTGCCGAAACAATAATCTGTGAGGGGTTATACTTTAAATGATTATCTTTGTAAAGTTTTTCACAGATGGCTTCTTTTAATTCGGGCGCACCCGCCGTCGGCGTATATTTGCTGTAACCGTCATTAATTGCCTTGATTGCTGCGTTTTTTACGTTTTCCGGAACGTCAAAATCGGGTTCTCCTGCGCCAAAACCAACTATGTCAATTCCTTTTGCTGCGAGTTGTTTTGCCTTTGCCGTAATGGCAAGTGTCGCTGATGTCTTTACTTCCCTTGCAATTCTTGATAACGCCATATACAAACATCTCCTTTTTAAATTATTCCCTTTAAAATCCCCCTTA
>VGXV01000168.1 GCA_016873165.1 Planctomycetota bacterium
TAGCAACTCAGCAGGCAACTCTAAGTAAAACTCTCCATGTTCATCTTCTTTTATAATGGTATTATACACTCTACTGGTCATGTTTGCAATGCCTTCCTTGCTGACATTCATGTTCGCAATCGTAACACTCATTATCTTTTTCAAATTTAATTACGCGATAAACAAACACATACCAAATAGACTCAATAAAAATAATCACAGGTAACAACAAAAGACCAATTGTCAAACCCATCATAAAATCAAAATTAATAATTGACATATTAAAACCCCTTTTTCAAATTATAGATTTCATTTATTTGTTTCTCTGCTTTTTTGAAATACTCAGGGTCAAGTTCTATTCCGATGAAATTTCTTTTATTTTTAACACATGCAACACCAGTAGTACCCTCTCCCATTGTGTTGTCAAGAATTATATCATCAACATTAGTATAAGTCTTAATTAGCCACTCCATAAGTTCAACGGGCTTTTTTGTTGGATGTCCACTCCTATCCTGAGCAAATCTTTGAACGCTACGAGGATAACGAGAACCATCTGTATTTTTTTTATGTTTTGATATTAATTTCTTTTCGCTGCCATTATAAGCCTCTCCAATAATTTTTGTGTCATCATAAAAACCACTATAGTTACTATGACCATAAGTCATTTGAGGATTGTATGTCGGTTGTTTTTTATAAAAAACCAATACATTTTCGTGTGTTCTAAAAGGTTGCTTTTTTACAAGCATCGGATTTGTCCCGTTTGGTTTTTCCCAAATTATTTCATACTTAAACCATTTGGGATTGCTTGCACATAATCTCCAAGCAAAAGGCTGTGCTGCTGTTAAAACAATTGCTCCATTTTCTTTGATAACTCTTTTATATTGTTCCCATAGTTTATCAAGAGGAAGAACGCTATCCCACTTGCAAGCTGTTATTCCATAAGGCAAATCTGCAAGAATCATATCAACAGACCCATCAGGAATATATTTCATCTTTTCCAAACAATCACCTTGTATCAATTCAATCTTCGACATCTTTCAACCCCTTAACTAATTTCTCGTTTGTGTCTACAATCTTTTCCATATGCTTCGGTGATTTTATAAATTTTCATTTATTCGCTTCTCTGCTATTTTGCAGTATCTCTCACTATTATCAATTCCTATGTATTTTCGTCCATTATCGTGCGCCACTTTGGTTGTTGTTCCAGTCCCGTTGTATGGGTCTAAAACAATATCATTCTTATTTGTAAATGCTTCAACGCATCTCCTAACCAATTCCTCTGGAAAAGTTGCATTATGTTTATAAATATTTCTGTTAGGTGCAATTTTCCAAATACTTAAATACTTTGCTGCTTCTTTGTTCCAAGTAAAGTTCTTTGCTTCTTTGCCAAGTATATAAATATCCTCCTCAACTCTATAAAATCTAACAGGGTTATATGCTTGCATCCCACCTCTATCCCAAGTAATTCTCTGTCTATATTTGGCATTTGTTTTTAGAATCCATTCCAAAGGGGATTTTACTTCAAAATTAAATATTCTATCTTTGTGATTATAACATATTGTTCCTGTTGGTTTTAGAATTCTAATCATTTCATTTATAATTTGTACTTGTTTTGCTTCATATGTTTCGTCATCTTCCTTATCAGCACAATTATCATAAGTTATGTTTGTTCGTTCCCAATATAACTTTCTGTTTGCTTGCGTCCTCTTGTTTCGCCAATTATTGTAATTTGGTGAAGTAACAATCAAGTCAATCGTGTTATCCGATAATGTCTTAAGATATTCCATATTATCACCACAATAAATTTTATTAACTTCCATCTTTCAACCCCTCAACTAATTTCTCGTACTCTGTCTCAAAATACTCTTTGATTATTTTCATTTTCAATCATTAAATATAATAACTTTCAGTTTAAAAAGAATGTGATTTTAGCGGATTTCTTTTGAATTTGGTGAATTTTCATAAACATTTCAAACCTCGATAACTTTCAACTTAAAATTTTCAGAAACAGCTTCATAACCAACATAACCACGAGGATTGCATATGATTCTTGTATCGCATAGCATATAATCT
>VGXV01000169.1 GCA_016873165.1 Planctomycetota bacterium
AAATTAGCAGAGGCAGGTTATAAGATGGATGAGATTGGCGTGGTAGCAAGGACTCTCGAACCTTACGCCGAAGCCATCAGCAAAATATTTCAGGAAAATTATATTCCGTTTACAACCAGTACGCATGAACCTCTGGAAAGATACCCCTTGGTAAAAATTATCCGGCAAATACTCCTTCTGAAACGAGAAGATTTTTACCGTCCCATGGTTATTGAATTGCTGAATTCGCCTTACTTCAAGATGCCAGCGTTTGATCATAAAGAAGTTACGCCGCGTCCTGATCTCTGGGACATCCTGAGCCGGAGATTGGGCATTCGGGGCGGTATTGAGTGCTGGTTAACGAGGCTTGAACAGGCAAAGTCTGCGCAGCAGGACTTACTTGGATTGGATGAAACAGATATGTCAGAAGATGTCATAGAAAAAGATGAAACTACCCCTCCAGCCCCCCCTTGCGAAGGGGGGGATAAAGAGAGGGTGAAAACCCTGTTTTCAGATGATGAAGAAACAGGAAGGCGTGTCCGCATCCCAGAAAAACAGACTGAATATCTCACAAATATTTTGAGTAAATTATCAACCGACCTGTCTTCTATCCCTGAAAAGGCATCATGGTTGGCTATGAGTTGCAGTATAGCCAATTTTCTCAGGAGTTATATTACCATTCCTTCTGAAGGCATAAGTCCTGATGATCAAAAAAGAGACCTATTGATAATGAACAAAATAGGGGGATTATTGCAAACGCTTTGCACCCTGGACTGCCTGAATGAAGAGGTAACTCAGGATCAATTTGTGGAGACATTCCTGGATGCATGCCGGCAGGAAGGGTTGCCTGTGGGTCTGGAGAACGGCAGAGGGGTGAGGGCGCTGGATGCCATGTCGGCAAGAGGCATTCCATTTCGTGTCTTGTTTGTCCTGGGTCTTAATGAAAAGGTGTTTCCCCGCGCTATTTCCGAAGAGCCGTTTATGAGAGACCACATCCGCCGCAAGCTTTCGGAGACACTTGGGAACATCATTCCGGAAAAGCTTAGAGGATTCGAGGAAGAACGGTTACTCTTTTACTTCCTGCTGAATGCCGCACGGGAACGGCTTTATCTCCTGTATGAGCGTTCGGATGAAGCGGGAAAACCAAAAATCCAGTCACATTACCTTATGGACATCCTGCAAAAGATTAAAAATGTATCTACCCTCCTGCATGGACTCGACAAAAAGACCCCTCTCATTCCCCCCTTTGCAAGGGGGGACACAGGGGGGTGTAATGAAACTTTCCAAACTTGTCCTCATGAAAAAGAAGAAAAAAAGAGGAATGATATTGACGATATTAGCATTTACGTGCCGCGTGGGATTAAAGATAAACTTTTTGGGAAAGAAATCTCCTTGCTTACACCCAAAGAAGTGGGAATCCGGATGGCGCTTGATAAAATAGACCCCGCTTCTCCCTGTTTAAGACATATAGGGACAAGTTTTATGACAGCATTTGGGATTAATCCGGTTTTCTTTACTCGCTCACAAACGGCCTTAAGTTTTATGGAAAGTTACGATCAGCCTCTAACGGCCTATGATGGAGTTATTGGTGATATGTCTCAATGGTGGGAAAAGCGGGCATGCCGTGGTCTCAGTCCTACTGCCATTGAGGTATTTGGTGTCTGCCCGTTTAAGTATTTTATGGGAGAAGTCCTCGAATTGGAATCCTTGGAAGAGCCGGAAAAAATTGACGTAATAGCAGCCGTTGATCTTGGCAGTCTCTATCATTGTGTTTTAAAGGATTTTTACGGGTACTTGATAGAGAAGGGATATTTTTACAAAAAGACGAAAGAAATAAATCCAATTGAACTCCTGCATGGTATTATAAAAAAATATTTTACGGATATTGAGCGAAAAATACCAATCCCGTATCCGATCCTCTGGGAGAACAAAAAGGAGGAGATACTCGATTATCTGACAAAATTTGTAACGTGGGACCTGGATCGAATCGAACAAACGGGTTATATCCCCGCTTATCTGGAAAGGAAGGCGCATCTCAGCGCACGGGACGAACTGGTCAAGCTA
>VGXV01000170.1 GCA_016873165.1 Planctomycetota bacterium
GCAAGGACCCGTGGTTAATGACGCCATTTATTTCCAGCGGCGAAAAGTTTGACGTCGGACTGTTGCTAAAGGAATCCGGGAAATAATACATTCACGGAACAATAACGACAATGGAAAATAATCCAGCTAAAAAGATATCTTCATCCAAACTGGAGGAAACCCTGGTAAGCACGTTTACACGGATTTGCACTGATTGCGGCAAGATAACGAACAAACAGTTCTTCCTCACAAACCCTGTATTGCAATCGACAACCCTGGACTCTTTCTTAAAGAATGCCGCATCGAACAGCGTAATAGCACGATTTGCAATTGAGGAATTTTATGAAGGAGAAATATATTTCATCCTTACCATAAAGGAAGCAATCACCATTGGCAGTCTTGTGTTAACTCTTGATGATGCCGCAGTGCGTGAAAATGCAAACAAAGGTATTCTTGATGGTGATTGTTTGGATGCCTTTAAGGAATTTACAAACCAGATATGCGGTATGTTAGATAATGAATTAAGGCCAAAACTGCCCAAGCCTATTCATCTCAAACTAACAAGCACAACGGTAATTAATAAAGAGAATATAAACACCGTACTGAGTGAAGACGTCTTAAATGAAGAGTGTTTAACGCTAACGGCCACGATGCGAATTATGGGTTTTGATGACGCCCCATTTGTATTGAGCATATCAAAATTGATCGGCGAAGAATTTTTTTCTGAGGTAATTGAAGAGAAGGACAAAGATTTTAAAGGAACTATCCTGGCCGTAGACGACTCAAATACCGATTTACGGATTATCAGGAAACTTTTGGGCAGTGAATATAAAGTTATGGTTACAAGCAATCCTAATGATGCGCTCTCTCTGCTTCAAAAAAATCATATTGACCTCGTGTTGATGGATATTTATATGCCTATTATGGACGGTTTAACACTCTGCGAGCGAATTAAAAGAAATGCTATGTCTCATAATATACCAATTATTATGTGTTCCTCTTCTCCAACACAGGATAACGTAATAGGCGCTGTACGGTCTGGCGCAGTAGATTTTCTTGTAAAGCCTTTTACAAGGCAAAAAATGATCGAAAAGATAAATAAACATTTAACTAACAGCCAACTTCTCGTAAGCAAGAACTAATTTAATTATTGAGGGCGCAAAACATGGAAGACATTACAAATATTATGGATGATGTTGAAATTGTTAAGGAATTCCTCGTTGAATCCGGAGATCATCTGGACGACGTAGAATCCAAAATACTCCAGTTGGAAGAGAATCCGGAAGACGTGGATATTATTAACAGCATATTCCGTCCCATTCACAGCATGAAGGGCAGCGCCGGCTTCCTGGGGATGAAAGACATCGGCAAGGTAAGCCATGAATTGGAAACCCTCCTGGACGAAGCAAGGAAGGCCAAATTAAAAGTAACGCCGGAAATTATAGAAATTCTTTACGAAGGCATAGACATATTAAAAAAACTCAGAGAAGTAATGGAGAAAAAGGTTAATAACAAAGACGCCGCAACTGACTTAATTGATTATCAACCGCTCTTATCAAAGATATCCGTTGCGCTTCAACATAATCAAAAGAAAGCAGAAACAGATTTAAAACCTGTCTCTACCTCACAATACGATGCCGAAGATATTTCTCCGGAACCGAAAAAACTCGGTGAGATACTCCTGGAAAGCGGTGACGTTAGTCAGGAACAATTGCAAATTGCTTTACATGAACAAGAGAAACCGCTGGGAGAAATATTAGTAGATAAGGGGATAACCACTCCTGAAAAGGTTGAAAATGCGCTCAAGATTCAATCAACAACAGGCAAAAAATCCGCTGAAACAGTAAAGGTTGATACCCAGAAGCTCGATAACCTCGTGAACCTTGTTGGCGAACTGGTAATAGCTAATGCCCTCATGAATGAAGTATTAGTAAGCGCCAACAATACCAATACCAGCGCAAATAAAAATCTTTCGCAGCTTAGCAAAATCGTTAAGGATATACAAGACCAGGTCATGTCTATGAGAATGGTGCCATTAAAAGCCACCTTTCAAAAAATG
>VGXV01000171.1 GCA_016873165.1 Planctomycetota bacterium
GCGATACTTTCGCCAAGTTTAAGGTCTTTGCAAAGATCCGATACGTCTAGAAACAGTTCTGCCCCCCCTGCCTTCAGGGACAATTTTTTTACGGTTGCTAAGTTTTCGATAATGCCTGTAAACATAAATAATAATATTTGAGATTTATGATTCACGATTTACGATTTTATCTGAAATCTAAAATCGTAAATCTCAATTTCTTGAAAATAGAATCTGTGGAATCTGTGGTTTCGTTCTAATCTTACTGACTATGTATTTTACCAAGGATGGTCTTCCCGGCTGTTACCTTTTCTCCCACCTTGACCATAACCTCAAACCTGATTGAATTTGGCACAAAAACCTCCACACGCGAGCCAAACTTTATCATGCCAAATCGCTCCCCCTGCTGAAATACATCACCTACTTTGCAGGCACAGACAATTCGCTTTGCGATCTTTCCGGCAATTTGCTTTACGGCAATCTTTGCCTGGCTCCCGATGAGAGACAAACCCATCACATTGTTTTCATTACTGCTAAAACACTCATCGTCCCTGGCGTCCAGAAATTTACCTTTTGTATGCTTGATAAACTCCACACGGCCATGAACAGGCACGCGGTTTACGTGCACATTCAGGACGGACATAAAAATACTTATTTTGGTTGTGTCGCATTTTAAGTAATTATCTTCAAAGACAGGAACGATGTGCGACACCGTCCCATCCGCTGGGGCTATGATAAGCTCCTCGCCCTGCGGCGTCCGCCTTTCGGGGTCCCGGAAGAAATTAAACAAAAACGACAGAAAGAAGATCGGGATGGGCACAACCCAGGGAAACAGCGCAACGGAAAACACTATTCCGGCTACGCACGGGATGCCGAATACAATCAACTCTCTTAGCCCATATTTTGCCAATGGAATCCGCATATAAATTTCCAGATTATTAATAAAAATACAGAATTTTTACAGACAATAAATATACCAAATAAATCCCTTTTTCCTATAAAATATTAATATTCTGTTTGACAATTCATAAAATATTTGCTACAAAAACCACTCGTATTTTCACTTTTTTTATTTCTCATAACTAACCTTGTATCAAAGATATATAGATAATACAGGAGACTGCATTGACTACCATTAGTTGTGTTAAGGCACGGGAGATTTTGGATTCAAGGGGAAACCCCACGGTAGAAGTAGACGTGATTTTAAAAGACGGAACGATGGGTCGTGCCGCCGTTCCTTCCGGCGCATCCACCGGGAAACGAGAGGCGCTGGAACTCAGAGATACGGACAAACCGAAGCGCTATCTGGGCAAAGGCGTACAAACGGCCGTTAAAAATGTAAATGAAATCATTGCGTATAAACTGGAAGGTTTAGATGCAACCAGACAGGTTGAGATTGACAGCCTTCTCATAAAGCTGGACGGAACGAAAAACAAGGAAAAACTGGGCGCAAACGCCATGTTGGGCGTCTCTTTGGCTGTGGCCAAAGCAGCCGCCAACGCATTGTGTCTTCCGCTTTACCGATACATCGGCGGTACGAACGCAAGGGTACTTCCCGTCCCCATGATGAATATCCTGAACGGCGGCAAGCACGCAGACAACAACATGGATATCCAGGAATTCATGATCGTGCCTATTGGTGCAAATAGCTTTGTCGAGGCATTACGTATGGGCGCGGAGGTATTCCACAACCTCCGCTCGGTGCTGAAATCAAAAGGATATAACACCAATGTGGGTGACGAGGGAGGTTTTGCCCCAAACCTCAAGACCAACGAAGAAGCGCTCGACCTGATTATGGAGTCGATCAAAAAGGCCGGCTACGAGGCTGGCCGAGATATCTACCTGGCGCTGGACCCTGCAGCCAGTGAATTTTACAGGGAAGGGAAATACGTATTACGGTCGGAAGGAGGCGCTAAAAAGACACATGACGAAATGATCGAACTTTATGCTAAATTTTCAAGTAAGTACCCCGTCTGCAGCATAGAAGACGGGCTTTCGGAAGAAGACTGGGACGGCTGGAAAAAGCTCACAAAAAAGATGGGTGA
>VGXV01000172.1 GCA_016873165.1 Planctomycetota bacterium
GCGCATACAATCAAAGGCAAGGACTTCTCTGACTTCGAGGCCGCGCTTTTAAGACTCGGAAAGGATTTTTGTAAGAAACGAAAGTGCGATAAGTGCCCAATGGGTGAGGAATGTGGGTGCAAAAAAGCTCAATAGCACGGTACTCTATTGGTATAATTTACTATTTACGAATTACCATTTACAATTATTGTATCAATTTAGTCTTTTGAAAAATTTATCAACCCCCCGTTTTCACGAGGACAAGCATGAGCTCCGTCAGGAGCAACCTGTTTGTAGCAAGAGAGGATGTCATAACAGATATTATAGTAAACGTTTTAAGTAAGGTGACACATAATTACCATTGCGAGCGGAGCAAAGCAATCCTTCCCTGAGATTGCTTCAGGCTTGCGCCTTCGCAATGACAACTTTCTTTTTGCGTTAACTATAGCTCCGTAGGAGCGACCTGTATATGATTGATATGCAAATAGGTCGCTCCTACGGAGCTAATCGTATCCCCATTTTCACGAGGACAAGTTTTAACGATTAATTGCTACAAACAGTACGCCCTTAACAGGGCTTAATTTTTCTAAACAGTAAATTACCAATTATTATATGGAAGATGACGGCACGGCTGAAGGACTACGTTATTCCCATCAATATAATAATTGACAATTCTGTGATTGAGTTGTACATTTGAATCATAGAAATTGGGGCAGATGCAAGCACATTTCTTGCTGTGGTTCTCAACGAATCTGACAGGGACTGGGTTGTTAATAAAACCCTCGGGAGGAAAATAGTTGAGTAGGGTGGATTAAGCGAAGCGAATCCACCAATTTGATCGTATGGAAGAAGGTGGATTCGGCGTAAAAGACGACGCATTAATCCACCCTACACATTAGAATCTGCGTTGGATTTTGTGTTCCGTATTTCGTCTATTCCGACTCGTTCGGGTTAGGATATTCCCTCAAAGCATTACTATCGAACAACAAAGTATTTGGTTAAATACCTTTAACGGCGGTCATTCTGCTGCTAAAATTGACATAACTGCGAAGCCTTTCAAATCAAAATCAACCGCTCTTTTCTACGACAATAATCAAGGGATTAGGGAAGGGAATCGGGGATGTTACGGTAAATATATCCTGAGAGAACTCAGTCTGTATAGAAAAGTGCAAAAAAACTAACTATATGAAATCGTCAAGGCGTTTAATGTGTTAAAAATTAATTATTTCAGAAATGCACCCCTATTACTTTTATTTTCTTTCTTTGGTTTCTCTATTACGGTATTCGCACATGAAGGGCATGAGCATGGCCATGATACGGTTATTACCATAGAAAAGAAGACCTATATACATTTTCAATCTGTCTTGCTGGGTTATCAATATATCTATAGTTACATGGTAAGAGGCGGGGCAAACGAAGTCTCCGGCTTAGCTCAAAACTTAATCGATGCCGCCAGTCAGGGCATTCAGACAGAACAAGACGGGTCAGGCCGACATATGATGCAGCACATCCTCGATGGGGCCGAATCATTAAAAAAAGCAAAGAATGTGACTGAGCGTCAGGAAGCCTTCGCTTCAATCAGTGACGCACTTTTTTCTTATTTTAACGCATGGCCTAACCAGTTAATGCGTAATAGGCTGAAAATGTGCCGCTGTAAGGGTGGACACCAATGGCTTCAACCGGAAAATTGTCCCACTGCGTGTCCCTATTCTTCAAAAAAGTCCTCTAATTGTTTAATCATAGAAGAAACAATATATTAACACCTGTCACGAAAACTTCACATATTCTTTTTGTTCAAGATAATTGAGTATCGCCCTGGTGGATTCCTCAATTGACATCTTTGATGTATCAATCGTCAATTCCGGATTTACAGGCTCTTCATACGGCGCTGATATGCCGGTAAACTCCTTGACTTCTCCTGCGCGCGCCTTTTTATAAAGCCCTTTTGTATCGCGTTGTTCACAAACATCTAAGGGGCATTTCACATATATCTCGATAAATTCCCCTTCTTTTT
>VGXV01000173.1 GCA_016873165.1 Planctomycetota bacterium
TCCCGAACAACCTCCACCAAAGGTTTATGCGTCAGGGCGGGTTGGTATGTAGTGCCGACCTTTTTATACGACCCCTTGATTTTACTGGCTCAGCGGGTTATCTACCCCTCGAATTGCGAAAGTCGGGCTAACATAGACTTTAAAATTATATTAAGTTCTATTTTCAGATTATTTTTAGAAATCCATGAAGATATTCTTACTAACGAAAAAACAATTATCGTGATAACAAGTATATCTACCCAGTTATAATGAATCATTTTTAGAAAATGCGAAGGAGAAAAAACTAATAGAAATGGCCATATAATCACCGAACCGCCTACTATAGAACCAATAAGAAAAGATGCTATTCGCATAGGATAAACCCAATTAAATTTGGCATATTTCATTCGGCTATTGATCGCACCAGTTATTACAAATCCGATCACAAAACAAAAACATGTCTGCCAACTGTCAATATCATAGCTCATTTTTATAATTTCTGAAAAAACAGCACGCAGTGCAAAAAATATAGCCACAAAGATAAGAATGCAGATTAACCTTCTATTTCTTGTAATCATAGTATTTTTCCTATCACTTTTTTTATGGGTTACCTTTTCCCATCTAATTGATTTCTCAACGAATATCAAGTAACTTATACTTATCGTTGCCAGGTATTGCCGTCCAATCAAGAATATTGCCCTTTTCTGGAAGTCCAGGCAACTCGAGAACTTCCAACGTATCAACCGCGCCACGAAGTTCATTGGCTATCCTTGAAGCATAGTTGCGCCCAGGTTTATCATTGACAGGCAGGATAATAATTTGCTGTATCTGGCTAAGTATTTCAATGTTTTTAGCCCTTATAGCCGAGTGGATTCCAGAATCAAGGCAGGTGGCCATCAAACCCCATGAGTTCAACAAATCTGCTTCACTTTCTTCTTCCACTATAAAGGTATAGCTGGATTAACAAGTTCCGGCAGCCGGTAAAGTGTCCGTCCATACCCTCTACCTTCAACCCACTTGCAACCCTCTAAGTGTTTGAAGGCAAAATCCTTTGACCTAACATTTCTTCCAGATACAGTCCGCTCCTTGATATAAAGCAAATTCCCTGCTTCATCCGTGTATTTAAACCTTAACATGTCGCTAGGCTTGTTGGACTCAACAATGCCAGCCATCGCCCCGATTTCACGCAATGCCGTTTGGAAATCAACTCCCTTTCTCCCCATGTAGAATGTAAAAACATCTATCTCCCCTTATTATATTACATGAACAGCGATATAGGCCTGTTTCAAGGTTCGCGCTTAAATAAGAATTAGTATCGTCTTCACAAAGCGGACAAGGCCCTATCGCCTCCAGTTTGCCATCCACTTTTTTTAAAGAAGGCATAAGCTCTTGGTAAAATTTTGCTTTGTCTAACTTGCTGACAATTTCTGCTTTATCTATCTTCAACATTTTTTGATTTCTCCACTATAAACGATTCTCCAAATAGTAGGATTAAGGGCTGGCTGTTGGAGTCAGCTTTTCGCATCATCAAGCTAACCCTAAAAGATACGGATGAATCACATAAAAACAAACAGCATTATATAAAACAGGTAAAAGTTTCAAGGTGAAATGCTATTACATTTGCTATTACTATTTTCCTTTCCTATCGCTATCACTACTTTACCTCAACATGGTTAGGTCTTTTATACTAAGTTGCATTCAAAGGAATGCTAATAATCCAGTCGAAACCAGCTATCCCGGCGATTTTTTTCTTGTCATTTTCCAGTGTCACCAAAGCGTCCATTAGTATGTCCTCAACTGCATCCATACTATCAAACACCTTGTTCGCAAACCACTTCTCGCGTATCTCATCCCAGATATGTTCCACAGGATTGCATTGTGGACTGTAAGCGGGCAACCAAACCAACCTCATATTTTGAGGAATTTTCAATTCCT
>VGXV01000174.1 GCA_016873165.1 Planctomycetota bacterium
AAAGACGCGCTCTGTGAAGCATTATCCCTGACTTTTGAGACCATCCAGAAAGACCCTGATTTAATAAACGGCCTACTTAAGCCGTTTTTTTAACCAGCAGGTCGTTTTAATTATGCGCATCTATATAGCTCCGTAGGAGTGGCCTGTTTTTCTTCACGCAGACCTGTTTATATGGATTGACAGAAGACAGATCGCTCCTACGGAGCTATTTACCCTACTGTATTCTATTGTGCTACAAACATACTGCTAACGGGGCTTCATTGTATTTTTCTATCCCTTTGATTTTTCAAAAAGCTAAAATATTACAAAAGTTGTGAATTGCAATACGTCTTAGTGAATGCAATAGAGACCGTTGAAAAAACAATCAGGCTTAATTCGGACAAAAGGAAGTATCGGAAATGAACAATAAAATATTGGGTTTTCATTGAAATGGTTCAATGACTTCTACTCCCCTCGGGACATCAAAAACAAAGAGTTTGTCTGATATCCGGCTGTTGAGTTTTATATGGTCGAATTCAATTAAATTGATGACTTCACCGCCGCTTTCATGCAATTCTATTTTGACCGGAAGCCATAGCCCTTCCTCTATCCATAGGCGGATTTCCTTATATTGGGATGATGTGTCTTTGGGGAGTAAATCAAGCACATAAAAACGTTTTCCCTTGATTTGTGTTGTATCCATGAGGGAAATTGTATAATCCTTTCTTGCCGAAGCGACAGATTCCCCATAACCAAATCCGAAAAAATTTATATCCTGAGCAGTTTGTTTTTCTCTGGTTACGGAATATTTTTCGACCTGCTTTTCTTTCGGATGGTATACCCAGATGTGTTTTCCGTCAATGATGTTTACTTCATCGCGGGGCGGGTCAAATTTTAAAAGCAATCGGTCGGGTTTTTTGTACTGTAATTTCCCCTGCGACACCTCGGTGGAATCCAGCAGCGGAATGGTTCTGGTGATGACAATATCGGCTTTCATGGTTTTAAATTCGCCGTCTGCCTTTTCTATCTCAAGAAGGATTTCATCCAACGTTTTGACATTAGCAGATTCTTTGCAAAGTACCGCTTTGTTAACGGGAAACAAACCTGTTGCAAGGGCAAAGATGCTGAAAAAAGTGATTTTTAAAAAATATTTATTCATGCGCGGTTGCCGTTGTCCTTTCAAAATGCTCTATGATGTGCACGATGTCTTTAAGAGAATTTATTTCGAAATCAGGCATTATCTCCGTCTCGACATATTCTTTGTAACGCAAAAGGGCAGTTCGTGTCCCCGCCGCTTTCCCGCACATAATATCGTATTTATAGTCGCCAACCATTAAGAGATGTTTGGTATGGATATCCATCATTCTGCTGAGCAGGAAAATAGGGTCGGGAGCTGGTTTTGGCTTGGCGTCGTCACGGCTTATGATGAACTCAAAACGAAGGTTGTGTTTCTTAAGAACGGTGTCGACCGATTTGCGTGAATTGCGCGTTAAGAGAGCGGTCTTTAATTGTTTTTTTTCTAAAAATTTCAGTATTTCCGTTACTCCTTCATTGAGTTCCGATTCCATTGCCGCTTGTTCCTCGAAACGCTCAAGGATGCCCATTGCCCTTGTGAGTTCTTCCGGACTGGATTTTTCCGCATAGTCCAAAATAAAACCAACCTTTGCGCCAATTTCTCTTTCAATAGCGGCAAAATCTGCCTTAGGCTTGGTGAGTGTGCCGTCCATATCAAAGATAATTCCCTGTAACATTTATGTATATTTCCTCTATTACTACATTACTTTGTTAAAAAAATTAAGCGGCGAGTTTTTTCTTAAGCCGAGCGGATTTAATTTTAAAATATTTCTGAGAAAGTTTTTCGTTCTTTGATAAAGCATGTGTAGATGAGAATTCCAAAAGAGAATTAATTGCCTTCTTGAATTCATTAAAGGTT
>VGXV01000175.1 GCA_016873165.1 Planctomycetota bacterium
CCATTTCGCCTGAGTATCCAGGAGCGACAGGTTATGTCTTAATAACAACTCATGGGCCTTAGCCATGGCTGTCTGGGCCTCGTGTTCATTGGGGCTTTGGGCCAATGCCAGCAGCTTGTGAACCTTATCCAGTATCTGGTGGTTTTGTGAACTCACGGTGAATCTGTTTTTGCGTTTTTCTATCCAGATGTGAATGTCACCCGTAGCCGCCGGATCAATTCCCTTTTCCCGGCAAACCCTATTAAAAGCCTCTCCGTGGGGAAAATCATCACAAATTCCTAAAACTTCCTCCACGTATTGGTGCGCCATTTCATGATAAAGAACCTCCTGTACGTATTCCCAGGCATACGTATTTATCAGAATAATGCTGATGGAGAGACGCCGGTGACAACCGCCTTCCCACCTGCCCAATGCCGCCGCTGAACAAGATAGTTCAAAGTTTGGGGGGCGCATAGAGTCCTTAAAGTAAAGGAAATTTGCCGTCTTCCAGTCTTCCTTCAATTGCCTGATCCAGGCGGTTTTTATCTTGTCGTTTATATCAGTCATGAAATAAGATTATTCCTATTATAGGGAAATAGGGGAAGCATCCCCTTTTTCCAATGAATGCCGTCAGGGTATATGCAACAAATAATACAAATTCGGCTTGAAATATAGCATATATATTCATAAAGTATCAATGCTTAAAAATACAATAATTTTCTGGAGCAAATATATGTCAAGAACCACCATAACACTGCCCAATTCTTTGTTAGACGAATTGATGTCAGAAATTGAGGCAAAAAGCAAAACGGAAGCCGTCGTAAAGGCCATCAAAGACGAGATACGGATGAAAAAGATGGAAAAAATAAAAACTATGGCTGGCAAGATGGTGTTCACAAAATCGGCCGAAAAACTCAGGCATGAAAATGAAAGACTCCGATAAATCCTGGTCGATACATCAGCATGGATTGAGTTCTTCAGGAAAAAAGACCCTTATTATAAGGTTATTCTGGAATTAATCGATACCAGCAAGGTCTGTTGTTTGGGGATTATACTTGCAGAGTTGTTACAGGGGGCAAAGTCCCAAAAAGAGCTTGATGTTTTAAAGGAATTTCTGCATGTGTTTGATTTTCTTCCGGAATCTACCGATTAATTTTATATGGTTTCACATAATAAATAGACTTATTATGTTTTATTAGTTTTTTTGCTGATATTCAAATTGCTGATTTCCCGGTATTTCTCCAGCCTCGCATCCTGTTCCAGCCTGAATTTCTGGGGCTGATGGCCCTTGCGGCACGTCGTAACAAATTCGCACCACTCACACTTCTGAGTATCTTCAACAGGTGAAATGGGGAATATGCCTTCACGTATATAATGCAAAAATTCCTTTACCGTCTCCCAGCATTGCCCCTGAAAATCCTTCCATTCATCTCCCTTGATTGTTTTTTCCGGCGCACCCTGCTTCCCCTTTTTGTCCTCCATATCCTGCGCAACGTAAACAAAAGATGCGTCCTCTAAGCTTGCCTGACCCTGCGGAATACGCCCCTTCTTAATCTCTTCCGAGAGTATACGCTCTGCCATAACAATATAGAAAGGCAGTTGTAATTTTTGTCCTCTGATGGCGTATTTTACCGGCTTATCCTTCAATGGCCTCCCAGATTTGTAATCCACCACACGGAAACTCACGACATTTTCCGCCGATCCCTGTTTAAGACTTACAGGGACAAGCTTCAAATCTATGCGGTCTATCTTCCCTTTAAAGGTCAATGCAGATACCTTACCCTGTTTAGGGCTTACTGACACTAGCTTGACCAGTTCGTCCCGTGCGCTGAGATGCGCCTTCCTTTCCAGATAAGCGGGGATATAACCCGTTTGTTCGATTCGATCCAGGTCCCACGTTACAAATTTTGTCAGATAATCGAGTATCTCC
>VGXV01000176.1 GCA_016873165.1 Planctomycetota bacterium
ATGGCATTGACAGGGGAATTATCTTCCACGGATAGATTATCCTTTCAAAATAGTGAGTATATAAAGTTTAATATATAAATTTCTAATACTTTTTACCATGTTTTTATCTGTTTTTCCTTTCTTTTTTCTGTTAGTATTTAGCCAGTAAATTCAACGGTAAGGATTGTAAGTATTATTTACCTAGTTTCTTTTCTTTTGCTCTCTTTTTATTCAGGGTACGACTTAGGTACGACTTGAAACAGGGGGGGGGTAGGGGGTCTTAAAACCAAAAACCCTCTTAATATATATCCCTCTCTATAAATTATCACACAAAAGAACTTTGTTAAGGGCTAGGCTGATCACCGAAAGCCGCAATCCTGAAAACTAGAAGCGCAAAGGATACATAAAGGCAGATTAGATTGCTTCATTCTTGCAGGTGCTTTGCTTGACGCAGAAACAAGGATCGGCGATTTGTTGAAGGCGATTCCAAAGGCCAGTCCTGGTGTTAAACCAATTATGTATCCACAGGGGCACATAATTCACAAAGAGCAAAAAGCTGCTGAACTAGGATTCAACAGAAAGCAGGTATCACAATTCCAACGGCTGGCAGAACACAAGGAAATTGTTGAGGAAGTGAAGGCTGAGGCAAAAGAAAACGATGACTTGCCCACAAGGACTGAGGTTCTGAGGAAGATTAAAGAGAGAGACAAACAGGAAAGATTGGTTTCGGAAAAGGAATTCAGGGGTTATTGCAGGAGATAACATCATGCCAGTAACTACTGAATATATCTCCTTCTTAAAGGAAGTATTTCAAAGTTGCTACGAAACATTACTTATTAAATTTTAAATTTTGTTTTGACAATGTAGTTTGAATACTGTATAGTCCACGAAAATGTCCGACCAGTATCTTTAACGGCTATTGAAGAATAGTACAGCAAAGGGCTGAGTTGAACTGTGTTAAATCACAGTCCACCTCAGCCCTTTTTTTTTGGCCAAAAATCTATGGAAGAAAATATAACAAGAAAAAGTAAGCAAAATTGTCTATCGTGGAAAACTATCCTGAAATTTTGCTCTGAGTTTCCTGATGACGAATGGTTTACCATAAAAGAGTTTCGACGGCTTTATGGTACAACCAGATGCCGCACTCAACAGCAGTTTAAAACATTCGTATCATGGAGTTTTCTTAGGCGTAAGCGTATTGATAAGATACCGGGCGTGAGGCGGTCAAGGGCTTATCTTTACCAGATAACTCCAGCAGGGCGGCTGAAAACGGAGTACATCGTAAAACAAGCAGAATTGGACATGCAGTTTTATTCTCAAGCTAACGTGAAAATAACTCAATGAGCCAAATCCAACTATCAAAAATAATTCATCCCAAGAAATTAGAAAAGTTCAGGCAACATCAAATTGCTGGAGCAGAGCTATCAATAAATACTAACTTCCACAATATTGGTTTATGTTAAATTAAAATGTTTTTGCGGGCTTTGAAGAAATCTTTTAAATATGTTTTACAACTATTTCATTTTGAATCTAGACTAATTATTGACAATTAGGACATCTAATAGGGAATGAAGAACATGAGAAAAGTATATGACATTTTTGTTTTGCTTCTAGTTTTTGGAATGATCGGTATTTATTCGAAAACTCTTAAGGCTAGTGTCTCGTCAACATTCAAGTGTCGGATAAAGACGAGATAGTTTTATCCTGTCCTTTTCGGCAGTGAATTGTCAATTGACCTTAGAATTTTCTGGCTTCTGGTTTCATTGAACCTATAAGAAATTGAAACTTGCAAAAGACATTGCTAGACTAAGTATAGTTTTACCAAATCTTTCATTGAACCTATAAGGAATTGAAACAATAAAATAGCCTTCCCAAAATTATGATGAAACACTTTCATTGAACCT
>VGXV01000177.1 GCA_016873165.1 Planctomycetota bacterium
GGGGGCCGGGTTTGTGGTGCCGATAGCGGGAAATATAAAACTCATGCCCGGAACGTGTTCCGACCCCGCATTTCGTCGTGTTGATGTCGATGTGGAAACAGGAAAGGTAAAGGGACTTTTCTGATATCCATGTTTTTTCTTTTGCAGGAATAATTGAGAATTACCGAGAATTATGCTATTTTGGGAAGTATTACATACTGAAGAATCTGAAACTGTTTAACAGTTAAGAACTTTAGAGCGGGTAAGTACCTTTTTTTGAAGGGGTAAAGCGAAATGAATACTTCCATTATTATAGATAATTTGCTGCATCCACCGGTGTTGTTTTTCTTTTTGGGAATGATTGCGTCGTTTTGCAAATCTGACCTTAAGATTCCTGAACCGTTGCCCAAACTTTTTTCGCTGTATTTGCTCTTCGCCATAGGGTTTCATGGCGGAGTTGAACTGCATAAAACGGGCATCAACCATGCGGTTTTAGTTACCCTTGGCGCTGCTATACTCATGGCGGCAATTATTCCTGTTTATGCATTTTTTATTCTTAAGATCAAGCTGGATGCCGCTAATGCCGCGGCGATTGCCGCTACATACGGATCTATCAGTGCAGTGACATTTATCACTGCCATTACTTTTCTTGAAACATCCGGCATGGAATCCGGTGGGTACATGGTGGCTGCGCTTGCTCTTATGGAGTCTCCGGCAATTGTTATTGGCATCGTGCTTTACAAGTTATTTGACAAACAGGTAAATAAAGACGAAAGTTCAGCATCCGAACCGGAACTGCATGGTTTTTCCTGGTTTAAGGTTTTGCATGAAGCATTTCTGAATGGTTCTGTACTGCTTATAACCGGGAGTCTGTTTATAGGTTTGGTTTCCGGTGAAAAGGGGTGGGACACATTAAGTCCTTTTGCAAAGGATATATTTAAAGGAATGCTGAGTTTTTTCTTGCTTGATATGGGGATTATCGCTGCAAAAAGGATTGGAGATGTAAAGAATACGGGCATTTTCCTTCCGGCTTTCAGCATAATAATTCCTGTTGTCAATGCATGTATTGGTATTTCCATTGCGAAACTCATTGGATTAAATATGGCGGATGCGCTGGTATTTTCAGTTCTTTGCGCCAGCGCTTCGTATATTGCCGTTCCCGCAGCCATGAGAATGTCAATCCCGGATGCAAATCCAAGACTATATATTCCGATGGCTCTGGCAATAACGCTTCCTTTTAACAGTATCGTTGGCATACCCCTGTATTTTTATTTAATCACTCTTTTTTGGAAATAAATAGAAATATGATAAAACATAGAAAAAAAGTAGAAATCGTAACGGATTCTGCTGAGATTGAGACAGTTATTGAACTTTTGGACGAGATCGGGGTTTCCGGCTATACCGTCATACGAGATGTGATCGGAAAAGGAGGCAGGGGAAAAAGGACTGGAGACGAAATCACTGACCTGTTAAAAAACAGTTATATAATGGTTATCTGTAATGATATCGAAGCACATAGAATAATAGAGGCGATAACTCCTATCAGAAAGCGGTTTGGTGGCATATTTATTGTTTCTGATGTTGTTATAATAACCGATAATCCTCCGGATAACAGGTAAAGATCGATTTGCCAAAGATTTATAAAATTATGAAATGTGTGAAAATTCATTTATACAATTAAAATAAATGAGGAGTGTGAGGAGATACAAATGCAAAGAGAGAGAAATATTCAGGGCGAGGAAATTCCACTATCTGTAGACCTGACAAAGTGTCGATCGATACTTTTGGGGTATGGGAAAGGGAAGGCGGGCGATTTAATACCGATATTGCAGCAGATACAGGAGGAATACGGGTATTTGCCGCTGGAGGCGATAGAGG
>VGXV01000178.1 GCA_016873165.1 Planctomycetota bacterium
CAGAAAGTATTTCAATGGCAAGGTCGGGCGCACTCTGAATATTGTTTTTGCCAATAATATGCGTCCTTTCACGAGAAATAAAAAGTATGTCTGGCTGAACGACGTTTTCATCATCAAGATAGACATCGCACGGAGCGTCAAACACCCTGCCAAGGTTCTTTTCTCTGACAAAGCGTTCTATTTCATACTCTATATTTTTTGATATCCACTGATGATAAGGAACGGGTGATGGTGTCATCATGATTAACTCCCCTCCTATTAATTCATATCTCTTATCGTCGGACATAGTGAGATAGTCTTTATAGGTATACTTTTTTTTGACCGTGACCACCGTCATGCGAAAACTCCTGAAAGGTGAATATTTAATTACCAATTCATGCTTGATATATACTCCATATTTTAATATTCTTCGATATATATTGCAATTATAATACGTCAGTCAAAGCCGGCGTACACTATAAGATGCCAATCCCTTTAGTATCTTCAGAGATAATTTTTATCGGATTACTAACCCGAACTCCATTATTAATGAATCGCTTAATACCATAAAGAACATATTGTTATTGAAACGATGATAAACACTCATAAGTTTTATAATCTCTTCCGACTCGTTCGGGTTAGGTGAACATGTTCGACATCAAACCTTATGATTGTGTAAAATCCTCACAGGAAATCAAACAGTGGTACGAAAAAAATTACCATTCACTCTCACTGAATGGGCTGTGGTTAAAGGGCGGGGAGCCGAATACCTTGGATCAGTCCCTGTTTACACAAGCAGAGGTGCGGTTCCTGATTTGCCGATTATCAACATACCGCGATGTATTGGCATCCATCTCTCACGGATTGGTAGCTCAGATTGCCCAGGGAATTGAAGGGGTTTTTACCGATTTCGCCTTCCTGCCGCCGCCCAAAGACCTGGAAATAATGACTGCCTCCAAAATTCCCCTCTGGGTAGGCACAACCACGAAAGAACCCCCGTGCGCATTTGATGTGATGGGTATAAGCAACTCCGTTGTGCTTGAGTTGCTGAACTTGCCGAAACTCCTGCATTTTTCAGGCATCCCACTCTTCAAAAACAAACGCATGATGCGTCAGGAAATTCCCATCGTTGTGCTCGGCGGCGCTAATGCGGCAGTAACCTCAGTTTTACACGGACCGATAAAAGAGCAGGGATTTGGAGATAACTGCGGCCTTGTGGATGCTGTGCTTATTGGTGAAGGGGAATTTTCCATGAAACAATTTCTGGAGGTTGTAAAAAAAGGGAAGTCTGCTGGTTTGACAAAGGCAGAAATTTTAAATGCCTGTCATGGAAAAGTAGACGGGTTTTATGAGCCTGATAAATACGAACACCAATATAAAGTAGTCGTACAAAATCCAGATACAGCAGAAAAAACAAGTAGTCAACAAGATGAACCCCTCGTGAACCTCCGTCTTACGAAAAAGCCAGTCTTTGATGAGGGTCAAGGAGAGGAAAATACCCCCCCCTCGCAAGGAGAAATGAAGGACGTACATCAATCAATTACCCCCCCTGCATCCCCCCCTTACGAAGGGGGGGAAGGGGGGGTAAAAAATTCGCTTTTGGATGAGGAAGTTTTGGCAGAAATTGTACCAAAAGAACCCCATGTGTCGTATCCGGTAAAAAGCGCAATTGTATACGATCTTGATCAGGTAAGGACTATGGAATCCGGTCCTGTATGGTATGATGAAGAAGGGCTGGGCACCGGAAGTTTGCAAATCAGTAACGGTTGCCCCTGCTTCTGTGCCTTTTGCGCCGAAAGCTGGGAGAGGAAACCGTATCGGGAACGATCCCTCTCAAAACTTTTAGATGCAT
>VGXV01000179.1 GCA_016873165.1 Planctomycetota bacterium
CAGATACAGCAGTCCAAGATCATTCTGCCAATTCCGCAAGGATAACCATTGACTGGAGAGCCGTATGCGGGAGACCCGCCTGTACGGTTCGGTGGGAGGGGAGGCGAAAGCCTTCCCGACCCCAATCACAGTGTGCTAAAAAATTGTTGTTATTGAAATTTTTCAAAATACGGTATTGTTACGAAAAATCTTTGTACCTGTAAAAACTTCTTTTTTGTGTAAGTTTTTTTAACATCCCCCTGTGTCCCCCCCCTTGCGAAGGGGGGACACAGGGGGTCTTTGGTTGCGGTTATACTGTGCTAGTGATATTTGTCATGTGTCCTTGTTTTTGGTCATTTCTCGCAGTTTTCGTATCCTATCCAGCACGGGTGGGTGCGAGTAGTAAAATGCGGCATAGAGGGGATGGGGGTGGAGATTCGAGAGGTTATCCTTCGAAAGTTTCACAAGGGCGCTGATCATGCCCTGGCTGTTTCCCGTGAGTTCATACGAAAAACGGTCTGCTTCGATTTCATGCCTTCTGGAAAAATAGTTGAAAATGGGAGTAAAAGGGAAGGCAACTATAGAGCCGATAAAACCTACAAGAATTACCTTCGCAAAGAAGGTGCTCTCCTTCAAATGGAAGAGATGAATGAGGGAATCGCCTTGAAATATCTGAAATGACAGATACAGTGCAATCAATGCGATAAGCTCAGAGGCAATGAGGTGTTTTAAGAGATGCCGTTTCTTCCAGTGTCCCGCCTCATGTGCAAGGACTGACAGGATTTCATCGTTGTCCATCTTCTCAAGCAGGGTGTCATAGAGGATTATTCTCTTCACCTTTCCAATGCCGGTAAAATAGGCATTGGTGTGTTTGGTCCTCTTCGAGGCATCCATCTTAAAAACCCTTTTTACCTGTATACCCACCTTTTGCATGAGTTTGTGAATACCTTCCCGGAGCGTTTCGTCTTCAATGGGTGTAAATTTGTTAAAGAGTGGTTCTATTATGTATGGGAAGACGTACATCATGACGATACTAAAGCCGAGGAAGAGACACCATATCCACAACCACCATAAATGAGGGCTTGCCTGAACGATCAGGAGTCCGGCAGAGGTTACTAATGCCAGCAGGATCGTAGTTATTACGAGCGATTTTATGGAATCTGTTGCCCATAATCTCCATGTCGTAGTGGTAAATCCGTACTTATTTTCAATTTTAAATGTATGGTAAAGGCTGAAGGGGATTGCCAGCAGCGTTTCGGCATAGAGCAATGGGAAAAAGAAGATTAGTCCTGAAATAATGAAAGGTAATTTCAGGGAGACAATCCACGAGTTGTATGTATTGAGCAGATTGCCGAACAGGAAAAACAGAATGACTGCTGTATGAAAAACGGATGAAACAACCTCAAATTTTGTGTTTTCAACAACATAGTCACGTGTTTTATTGAGCAGCGACTGGTCTATATGACCCTCAAATTCAGGTGGGATTGATGTCCCGTGCTCTTTCAGATAAGAAAGATTGAGATACTTGAGCCAGTAGCCTGAAATTGTGGCAAGGAGATAGAGTATAAAAACAGCAGTAAGATATTTTTCCATAAATTAACGAGGCAAAGTCTGAAACCGATGAAAAGACTTTGAAACCACAGATTTCTCAGATTGCACAGATTTTAGTTAAAATCATTTTGATTGCAGCTATGCCGATTGAGATTCAACTAAAGTTTTTGCTGAAAATGCCGATATTATGATGTAGGTAATAAGTATAAGTCATTTCAAGTCCGATAATCAACTATTTTGATTGGAGGTGTAAGATGATTATATACCTTACAGGAACAGCATTTT
>VGXV01000180.1 GCA_016873165.1 Planctomycetota bacterium
TTGTCAATGTGAATTCAGATAAAGTTGCACCGCAAACTAAACGACTTTATCTTGTTCATCAGGGTCGCTCTCGATTCGTTCGAGCAGGGAAAATTCGCGGAGTTCGTCGTTTGTTGATTCCATGGGTTCAATTCAATTCAGTTGGTGAATTATGACCCATTTTAGACGAGGCGAGAAAGGAAAATAAACCCAAAACCGCATGAACGGAATAGCTCATGCGGTTTTGGGTTGACAGGCGATTTTGTTATGGTGCGGGCGTTTCAGTTGGCAGTTCTGTGAGCGATACAGTTGGAACAGGAGACAATGTAGACAAGGGCATATCACTGACAAGTGATTTTTGAATATAGGCTATCAGTTCTTCAAGAACCCATTCGTCATCTGCTGATATTGCTTTGCCATTAATAATTTCATATATAGCAGTATCTGAATTTACAGACATATAATCTCCTGGGTTTACACTTGCAGATGGTCCAGTATCTTTTTTTAGAAAAAACAGATAAAGTGACTCGCTTTTATAAGTGGGCTGACCTGAATCCACCCAACGCACTTTTTCGGTCTCACCAACAAAGGAACGGACACGCACTACAGGTTTATCGTAATTTCCTTTTAACATTTGTTCCACAGAAATAAGCGAATCAGTAAATAGTCCACCAGATTGAAAAATCTCTTCTGGAGTAGCGTTCTTCAATTCTTTTCCGTTAGGCGCAAGCCACTGGCTAGGAAGCACGTTCATAACTAAGCCAACTACGACGATTTCCGATCTTTCGATTTTCTCATCAATAGTCAGTAATTCAATTGAGCTATTATGCGTGATCGTGACAGGTTCTATAGCTGGATTGTTTTCCACAAGATTAGGGCTATTTATTCTTTTGTTTTCAAAAAACAAAACGCCAGATAATAGTATAGTTCCAACAATGAATGAAATTACGAGATTTTTTTTGTTCATAAGATTCCTTTCTTAATATCTATACTAAGAAGCATCAAAACAACGGAAGTTTAAATGTGTTGCCTACGCCCATTTTTATGGATATTGATAATTGATGCCGTTAGCATCGTAAGTGGAAAGATTGATTTTTTCAATTTCACCTTTGACCACATACCTATACATTGTTGCGTCAGCGCAGCTCGCATCAGATATATCAGAAAGAAAAAGCCAATGTCCAAATTCATGGGTCATTACATTTTGCACGCTAAAAGCATCGCTCGATGGTGGAATATTTGTATCCCAAGTCTTGAGAGGGTTAATTTTTGTGTAAGCCAAATTATATGGCCCTGTAATTGGAAGAGCCGCCGTACCAGCTAGTATAGTGTCATCTAGCGGCACTTCATATTTCACAAGATTATCAGAAAATAAAATCCAGTATGAAAATGTAAACGGGCTTGGTAAAACACTTGTCCAAGTTACGGCAGCATTACCAATCGAATTAAACCAAGAATTGGGAATACTCGAATCAATTTCGTAAGTCACATCATAAATAGGCCAAGAAGGTCCACTATCCCAACAAGTTCCGCTTCCATCTTGATATGGACCTAATGGAGTATTTGTTGGCCAAGAAGTTGCCGTGTTTACAGGGGTGAATGTCGGCGTTGAAGTTGCCGTGCTGGTGGGAGTCAACGTGGGGGTGAAGATCGGCAAAGGAGTGAGTGTGGGTGTTGAAGTTGCCGTGCTGGTTGGCGTAACCGTAATAAAATTCTGATTGCTATATAAATAAATATGTCCAATAACGGAATACCCCGTTATGGGCCAATCCACATTCCCGCGTACAGATAGCGTATTCGGGTAATTCTTCGTCCCGCCCA
>VGXV01000181.1 GCA_016873165.1 Planctomycetota bacterium
AAGAGATCAAAGAGAAGCTTGATTGTATAAAAGGGTTCTTCTAACTG
Organism: Planctomycetota bacterium; assembly: GCA_016873165.1. Lineage (GTDB taxonomy): Bacteria > Planctomycetota > Brocadiia > Brocadiales > Brocadiaceae > Kuenenia. Next base: position 48 of record VGXV01000181.1, read on the forward strand.
ACCTTTAAAAGAGGAAATTGAAGTAGCAATCGAATCTCTAGCACTACCTTCTGACTCTCTTATCTTGAAAATGTAAAAAATATCTTATCCATCATTACTTTGTTAAAAAATTAAGCGGCGCATTTTTTCTTAAGGCGGTTCGATTTAATTTTAAAATAGGTATTGGCAAGTTTATCGTTCTTTGACAAGGCACTGGTAGAGGCGAATTCGAGAAGAGAATTGACAGCCTGTTTGATTTCGTTGAAGGTTGTGGGTTTCGTTTCAAGGATTTTAGCAAGATAGGCATCCCCGTTTACACGAGGACAAGCTTTGTTTGATCCAGTAGGTGAGAGTCCATGCAACAAGACAGACTTCGTCGTGAGCTCAGTCGAACGAGATTCCAGTATCTATCAATCTTGTTGATATGTCTGACCTGGTAGTGATCAAAGTAAAAGGTGTCCTTTAATTCCTTGAAACAGTGTTCAATACCCCAACGAAGCAGATAGTTTGTAATAACTGTTTTGGCAGAAGAATTGAGTTTGTTGGTAATGAGGATGTGATAGCTATTGTCGTCATCCTTATTCCACTTGCCCAAAATGACAACAAACTTGATGGGGACGTCACAATCTTTAAGCTTTGCCTCGAACGAATAGGTTTTATGTGATACTTCAGAGCCATCCGTAGTTTTGAATGTAACGAATTTGATTTTATTGCAATAATGCTTTTTGATGAGGGTAACGAGCTCATCTGGTTTGATGCAACAGTGTATTTTTTTTACCGGATGGTACATGAAGATGTTTCTGTTAGATTTTATTTCGGAATAGAAGATTTTGCCTTCCTTGTGGATGTGTGTAAGGAATCGCGTTGTTGCATACCATGAGTCAAAGACCGTGCCAGGGAAATCAATGGTTTTTGAGCAGCTATGAAAGAGTTCCAGGGCGATTTGTATTTTGTCTTTGAACAGAGGGTTGTTTTTTCCTCTGGGAAACTCCTTGGCAGGAAGGTAGGGAATTATGTCGATGGGAAAATGCTTTGATGGTGAGACGAAAGCAGCGCCGACGCCGACATTACAGACTTCCTCTCGTTTGAGTGGTCCGCAATATTGCCACTTTGCTCCCTCGGTCTTTTTTGCAAAGGGTTTAGGGCAGCCTGTATCATCGATGGCGAGAAGTCCGTCTTTGGTGGGAGCAGTAGTTCTTTGTTTTTGAATGATTTCCAGTCTTGTGCGTTTGATTGCCTGGATATCCCATTTTGAATCTGAGAAGAAGTATTGAAATTTCTGATAATCGGTATGAGTGGCTTTTGCCATTGCATCAAGGGAGTTTCTTTTGTAGTCTTTGAACAAGGCATAGATGACCAGGGTAAACATGGCCATTTGTTTTTTGCTGAAGCAGGAGGCGAAGTGTGTAAGGAACTTGTTTAACAGAGGGATATTTGTCTGAAAAATGCTCATCCTTTGCTCCGCTGGTTGTGTGTTTCGGAAAATTGCAAGTACAATTAATACCAGGAGTAAAGGAATAAATCAAGGGTAAATATTAGTCGCAAAGCATTGAAAAGTCATAAGTTGTGTCCGACTCAACTTACGACTTAAAAATATTTTTTTATACGAGTTTTTCAACAAAGTAATGTTATTTAAATTAATACAACAAACCCCTTATCAAGGTATTTATAATTCCGTTTTTCTGGCAGAAACTATGAAATTTGTTGCGCTGGTCTGCGAAAATCTACATCCTATTTTCAGTTCTACTTCAACGCCTTTCCATCA
>VGXV01000182.1 GCA_016873165.1 Planctomycetota bacterium
GAATGGCGATGGTGGATTGTCGCTATTTATACATGTGCTCTATATGCATTTTTACCTTTTGGCACTGCGTTCTGGCGATTTGTATTAAACCACTGGGGAAGTGGCATAAACTATCTCGGATTGTTTTTTGCTTGTGTGCTGGGGACTTATTTTTTAATCCACCTGCTGTTTCAAAAACAGGTAAAAAAAGCTTCTGTGTATTTTGCCTTTTTTGCAATATCCGGCGCCTGTCTCGCCTTGCTGAAATATATGTGTGTCGCCGGCGCAGAAAGATTCCACCTGTTATTATATGGAATCTTAAGTGTTATTGTATTCTGGGCCTTTAAACTACACGTGAAGGGGAATAGAATATATTTATATACGATCATGTTAGCATTTCTCTTAGGCGCTACTGATGAACTTATTCAGGGTATTTTACCGATGCGGGTCTTCGATGTAAGGGATATTTTTATGAACTGGCTTTCCAGCGGAATGGGCGAACTTTTTATTATTTTTGTATTAAGGCCAAACATTACCGTTCATACTCCAATAATTAAATGAGTGCGCAGAAACAACTCTTCGTTGTTATGTATTTTCTGATACTTCTCTTTGGTCTTGAAAGTAGGACAGAAGCGAAGGAATACATGCCCAATATACTGCTTTTCACGGTTGACGCCTGCCGTCCAGACCACTTTGGTTGTTACGGTTACAGCCGTAACACGACTCCGAATATTGATAAGATAGCCTCAGAAGGGGTGCTGTTTACCCGCGCCTTCTCCCAATCAGCATGGACCACACCAGGGATGATTTCCATATTTACATCGTTGTATCCGCCGACACACGGCGTTGATGCAAAGGACAGAACTCTGAGAGAGGGTGTTTTGACCTTGCCAAAAGTTTTGAAGGGGAATGGATATGCAGTGCCTGTGATGCCGAGGTTTGTCGATATTCAAAATTACTGGCATCTGGGTTTCGATGCGGTAGATAAAGAGCGGTTTTCTGGTGAAGAAGGAGAAGATTTGCTGAAGCTTCTGGAGGCATACAAAGACCAGAGATTTTTTATATGGTATCACTATCACGGGCTGCATTTGCCGTATAATCCCCAAAATCCTTATGATAAAATCTTTCAGGAGGATGTTCCCGGCGGCATGACTGCTGAAACCGAGTCCATTGCCCTGGTAAAAGCGAAGAGTGTTATCAGGAATGGTTCCGTGAGTTTTAACAGCGCGGAAAAAAAAGCGGTAGTTGCTCTTTATGACGGGCAAATAAGGCAATTGGATGATTACATGGGACAACTTGCGGAAAAGATGAGGCTATGGGGCATACTGGACAATACCATACTCATTATAACCTCCGATCATGGTGAAGAATTATTTGAACATGGTTTTATCGGGCATGCATCCACATCATTGAATGCGAAATTGTATGACGAGATTATTCATATACCGTTGATCATCCGGTGGCCAGAAAAAATTAAACACAAGGTCGTAGGCGATCTCGTGCAGCAAATCGATGTCATGCCAGCTATCCTGGATATGCTGGGTTTGCCAATTCCACAAGGATTGCAGGGACATTCCTTGCCGGTGTCAACACAGGGCAAACTTACGGATAATTCACGGCCTGTTTTTTGTGAAACGATTCTGGGTGGGTTTCAGAGCACAAAAGAGATGGAAGAAATCAGGCTCCGGTGTGTCAGGACGAATGAGTGGAAGTTCATTTATACTAATACGCCTGCGAGTGCTACGAGCGGAGGAGGATCAGGGGTTGGGAGTTTTGAATTATATAATCTGAGTGACGACCCTAAGGAAG
>VGXV01000183.1 GCA_016873165.1 Planctomycetota bacterium
GAATGGCGATGGTGGATTGTCGCTATTTATACATGTGCTCTATATGCATTTTTACCTTTTGGCACTGCGTTCTGGCGATTTGTATTAAACCACTGGGGAAGTGGCATAAACTATCTCGGATTGTTTTGTGTATGTGTGCTAGGGTTATATTTCCTTATTTATTTAATATTTCAGAAACACGTCAGGCAGTTTTCCGTATATATAGCTTTTTTCGTTATTTCAGCAGGCTGTCTTGCGGTGCTGAAATATTTATGTGTTGCTGGCGCAGAGCGGTTCCACCTGCTGCTTTACGGGATATTAGTTGCTATGGTATTCTGGGCATTAAAGCTTGATGTAAAAAATAAAAGAATATACCTTTACACGGCAATTATCGGTTGTGCGTTGGGTACGATTGATGAACTTATTCAGGGCGTTTTGCCCAGCAGAGTCTTTGATGTAAGGGATATATTTATGAACTGGCTGTCCATCGGAATGGGTGAACTTTTCGTTATATTTGTTTTGAGACCTGATATTTATAAGCAAAGTTGAATATATTTCATCAAATTATTATTGTACTTACCATTGTGTTTTTTTCTGTTTCTGCTTCTATGGCTGAATTGACAGGAAATAACAGACCCAATATCCTCCTTTTTACCATAGATGCCTGCCGACCGGACCATTTTGGCTGTTACGGTTATAATCGTATTACGACGCCAAATATTGACAAACTTGCCAAAGAGGGAATATTGTTTACCCATGCTTTCTCTCAATCGGCATGGACTACCCCAGGGATGATTTCCCTATTTACGTCTTTGTACCCACCGACCCATGGTGTAGATGCAAAGGACAGAACCCTGAAAGATAATGTTTTGACCTTGCCAAAAGTTTTGAAGGGGAATGGATATGTAGCGCCTGTGTTGCCAAAATTTGTCGATATTCAAAATTACTGGCATCTGGGGTTCGATGCGGTTGATAAAGAAGCGTTTCAGGGCGGTGAAGGGGAAGATTTACTGAAATTGCTGGAGGCATATAAAGACCAGAGATTTTTTCTATGGTATCATTATCATGGGCTGCATTTGCCGTATAATCCCCAAAATCCTTATGATAAAATCTTTCAGGAGGATGTTCCCGGCGGCATGACTGCTGAAACCGAGTCCATTACCGTGGTAAAAGCGAAGAGTGTTATCAAGAATGGCTCCGTTAGTTTTAACAGCGCAGAAAGAAAAGCTGTAATTGCGCTTTATGACGGGCAAATAAGGCAGTTGGACGATTATATGGGATTACTTATAGAAAAGATGAGGCAATGGGGCATACTGGACAATACCATACTCATTATCACCTCCGATCATGGAGAGGAATTGTTTGAACATGGTTTTATTGGCCATGCGTCCACGTCATTGAATGCGAAATTGTACGATGAGATTATTCATATACCGTTGATCATCCGGTGGCCAGAAAAAATTAGCCACAGAATAGCAGACGGACTGGTGCAGCAAATCGATGTCATGCCAACCGTCCTGGAGATGCTTGGCTTGCCCATTCCCGAAGGAGTACAGGGACGTTCCTTGCTGAAAGCGATACAAGGCAAACTTATAGATGATTCGAGACCTGTTTTTTGTGAAACGATTCTGGGCGGGTTTCAGAGCACAAAGGAGATGGAGGAAGTCAGACTCCGGTGTGTCAGGACGAATGAGTGGAAGTTCATTTATACTAATACGCCTGCGAGTGCTACGAGCGGAGGAGGATCAGGGGTTGGGAGTTTTGAATTATATAATCTGAGTGACGACCCTAAGGAAG
>VGXV01000184.1 GCA_016873165.1 Planctomycetota bacterium
TGCAATGGCAGGTATCCACGCCGTTACTGGCATTGGCGAGGGGTTTATTACCGTTGCTACACTCAGCCTGATTACAAGGGTTAGGCCAGACTTGCTGGAATTGCAGAAAATATAAAGCGTGGCGAGTGTCGTGTGGCACGTTATCAATATTTCGTCACCCGCCTTATTTTACCCGCGAAACACACGAAAGAACACGAAAGGAAAATTATTTTCGTTTGTTTCGCATGTTTTGTGGGCTATCTCCATTCGAAATTCTTTTTTCCATTTCCAGCAAATATTTTTTGATGTGCAAACCGGAGGCATATCCAGTTAATGAGCCATCCGAACCAATGACCCGATGGCAGGGAATGACGGGTGGCAGGGGGTTTTTGTTATTGGCCATGCCAACTGCCCTGGCAGCACGGGGATTTTTAATTTGTTCGGCAACCCACTTATAGGAACGACATTCTCCATACGGAATTTCCCGCAATTTATTCCATACCATTATCTGGAATGGCGTACCACTGCTTAAATCTAGGGGGAAATCAAAATCTACCTGTTTGCCTTTAAAATAGGCCTTTAAAAGGTCTATTTCATATTTCAGGAGTGAATCGTTTCTCTGAATATTTAACCGTGTTCTTCTAAGCACTGAATGGGAAAGTATGTTATTTTGTAATAATTCACCCCCTCCCCTAACCCCTCCCACCAGGGGCGGGGAATACCCACTGTTCCCTTGTATTCCTCCCCCTGGCCCCCTCACTGAGGGGGAGAATGTCCTCCCCCTGGCCCCCTCCGGAGGGGGAGAAAGGGGGAGGTTTGGGGGGGGATGAACTATTACGTTGCTTTGAATCATGCGTACAATGTCTTTTTCTGTGGGGTAGGGAAACGATATCTGGCAAACACCCTGTGTGCTTTTTGCGATGTACACGTAACCCAACGGTGTTAAAAAGCTGCTGAAATAGAGCGCTTCTGGATTATTTAGGAGAACTTTTGTGTCCAAACGTCAACCTGTATCCTTTAATCATGCCCATAAAAATTAAGGTGATAAAAAGCAATGTGGCAAGTACCGAAATAGCAAGGGTGGTAATCACCCACAGTTCTTTTATGCAATAATTCCACCATCGGTATTGCAAGAGGTGTATACCGAGTTTTTCGAGAAAGAAGAGGATTGCTGAGATAATACCAAATCCCAGAACAAGGTGCTTGATGTCCTGCTTATGAGGCGACATTGAGACCGTAAAAATAATAAGCGCCACTAAAAAGAAAATATGTCGCATATCAGTTATACGGAACTGGTTCCGGAAGGTATTGAAAGTGACCCACACTGCGTCGAGCAGATGCCGTATCAGGTCAAAAAGCCCTTTAAAGGTAAAATGAATTTCCTGGGGAAATGTGCTGTTAAGGTGAACAGGATTAGATAGTATTTTTGATATAAAAAAGATGAAAAAGGCGCAGCCAAACAGAGGGGCAGCGGCAATGATGAAGTCGAAGAGGAACGGGATTTTGGGTTTGTCATATTTAATTCCCATGCTATTGGATGTAAACAAATTCAGTTCTTTGATAGTCGTCCCGGTGACAAGGCACAAAAGGGCATGGCTGAGTTCATGAACGATGGTGCCGGGCATGAGGAATCCATTGATCGTTTTCGTATTGATGTACTTTGTCCACAGCCCGCAGGTTGCATAACTGAGGAAGATAATCATGATAAGACCGATTGCTAAGGAAAAGTATATCATAATGTTTGGATTAGATTAACAGAGGCGTTTGGAGATGTCAATCTGAAAAGGTAATTTTCTC
>VGXV01000185.1 GCA_016873165.1 Planctomycetota bacterium
GAGAAAATTACCTTTTCAGATTGACATCTCCAAACGCCTCTGTTAATCTAATCCAAACATTATGATATACTTTTCCTTAGCAATCGGTCTTATCATGATTATCTTCCTCAGTTATGCAACCTGCGGGTTGTGGATAAAGCATGCCAGTACCAAAATGATACAGGGGTTTCTGCTGCCCGGCGCCATTGTTCATGAACTCAGCCACGCCCTCCTGTGCCTTGTTACCGGGACTACGATTAAAGAACTGAACCTTTTTACATCCAATACCACAGGAATTAAGTATGACAAACCCAAGATACCATTCCTCTTCGACTTCATCATTGCCGCTGCCCCTCTGTTTGGCTGCGCCTTTTTCATCTTTTTCATATCAAAAATACTTTCTAATCCTGTTCACCTTAGCAGTACCTTTCCACAGGAGATTCATTTTACCCTCAAAGGGCTTTTTGACTTGATACGGCATCTGCTCGACGCAGTGTGGGTCACTTTCAATACCTTCCGGAACCAGTTCCGTATAACTGATATTCGACATATCTTCTTTTTAGTGGCGCTTATTATTTTTACGGTCTCAATGTCGCCTCATAAGCAGGACATCAAGCACCTTGTTCTGGGATTTGGTATTATCTCAGCAATCCTCTTTTTTCTCGAAAAACTCGGTATACACCTCTTGCAATACCGATGGTGGAATTATTGCATAAAAGAACTGTGGGTGATTACCACCCTTGCTATTTCGGTACTTGCCACATTGCTTTTTATCACTTTAATTTTTATGGGCATGATTAAAGGATACAGGTTGACGTTTGGACACAAAAGTTCTCCTAAATAATCCAGAAGCGCTCTATTTCAGCAGCTTTTTAACACCGTTGGGTTACGTGTACATTGCAAAAAGCACACAGGGTGTTTGCCAGATAGCATTCCCATATTCCACAGAAAATGACATCGAGTGCCTTATTCAAAATAACGTACAAAATAACAAACTTTCCCATTCAGTGCATAGAAGAACACGGATGAATATTCAGAGAAACGACTCACTCCTGAAATATGAAATAGACCTTTTAAAGGCATATTTTCAAGGCAAACAGGTAGATTTTGATTTCCCCCTAGATTTAAGCAGTGGTACGCCATTCCAGATAATGGTATGGAATAAATTGCGGGAAATTCCGTATGGAAAATGCCGTTCCTATAAGTGGGTTGCCGAACAAATTAAAAATCCACGTGCTGCAAGGGCAGTTGGCATGGCCAACAACAAAAACCCCCTGCCGCCCGTCATCCCCTGCCATCGGGTCATTGGTTCGGATGGCTCATTAACTGGATATGCCTCCGGTTTGCACATCAAAAAATATTTGCTGGAAATGGAACAAAGAATTTCGAATGGGGATAGCCCACAAAACACGCGAAACAAACGAAAATAATTTTCCTTTCGTGTTCTTTTGTGTGTTTCGCGGGTAAAATAAGGCGGGTGACGAAATACTGATAACGTGCCACACGACACTCGTCACGTTTTATATTTTCTGCAATTCCAGCAAGTCTGGCCTAACCCGTGTAATCAGGCTGAGTGTAGCAACGGTAATAAACCCTTCGCCAATGCCAATAACGGCGTGGATACCTGCCATTGCAGATAAAACAATCTTTAAAGGCGCTGTGCCTGAAATACTGAGTTCCAGAGCGCAGCAGGTTGCTGATAACACAAGAGAACACCACGCCGCTGTGAAACTACC
>VGXV01000186.1 GCA_016873165.1 Planctomycetota bacterium
GCGGGACAGCTACTCTTTCAAGTACAATTATTGAATACTTCTATTGGGGTATCTAATTCTTACCACTGATCTGATTTTTGTTGATTATCTCAGAATATTTGATTGGTTTATGATTGACCGCTTGTTCCATCACTCGTTGAAACAATAAGCCTCTGCTTGCTGATTTCCGTCTATTGTATCTGAACACAAACTCGTCAAGATAATTCTGTGTTTTATTTCCTGTGATATAATTCTGATGTGTGCCTAGCAACCATCTCTTTAATAATGATGCAACTCGATGGGCATTGGGTAACAAGTTTTCCTCACCATGACTACTTTCTTTTTCAACTACAGTATGCGTGTACCCTTCAATGCCCAGATAAGATTTCCATCCGTCCGTTATGATTTCAGAACCTGCCTCTATATTGTTCTCAATGAATCTTTTTAAACTACTCCGTTTAGCGTTGGGAATTATATTTAACCGAACCCGTCCAGTTCCTTTCTCAAAAATTTCAACAGCAATAGCAATTAAATTTTTTCCCTCTGCGCCTCGCCCCCTTTTCCCTTCTTTGTAACCACCCAATAATGTCTCGTCTATTTCAACTTTACCTTTTAATCTCTCTCGGTCAGGTGAAACTGTAAGTTTTCTTAATTTGTGCAACCATGTCCATGCAGTTTGATAACTCCCAAATCCCATGATATTTTGAACACTTACTGCACTTACACCGCTCTTTTGTGATACCATTAGCCAAATGGTTCTATACCATAAAGATAATGGTTTATTGGATTGCTCAAAAATTGTCCCTTGGGTTATAGACATCTGACTTTTACATTTTCTACAACTAATCCTCCTTCTTGATAGAAGCCAATACTGATGGTTTCCACATTCCATACACACATACCCCTCACGCCACCTTAAACCAATAAGATACTCCATACATAGCTGTTCGTTTGAAAACATTTGTTCAAATTCCATTTGTGTCAGCGGGTATTCCATATCCCGCAAAGATAATCATTTGGTGGTATGTTTTAGATACCCCATTTACTTCTATTACTATGGTGTTTACAACTCAGGAACACTAAATATGACCGGCGGTTCGATCAACCTGACCGGATACCAGACTTCCTTTGGGCATGGAATTTATGCTGCCGCTGGTTCTACTGCAGGATTAAATGGTACGACCATAATCCATTGCAAAAACGGAATACTTACTGAAACCAACTCAACTGTTAATTTGACCAGTTGTATTGTAACCACAAACGTATGGCCTGTATATTATTCCGGCTCCGGTGTCCTGACTATAAGCGGTGTCTGTGATTTTACAGGCAACACCGTAAATGCATTTTATGTAAACCACTCCACTCATACGGGCACCTGGACTTTACCCACCGCGGCGGTCCCTTACTATTTTTACAATGGTTATACAGTTGCAAATGGATCAACCATGGTCATTGGCTCGCAAAATATTCTTAAATTCCGATATCCAACTACATTTGACATTCGCGGAACGCTGACTGCGGATGCCGCCATCGGTCAAAATATCTTTTTCACTTCCGACAGGGATGACAACTGGGGAGGAGATACGAATAACGACGGAACGAGCACTGCTCCTGCTGTCGGTAATTGGTACGGTGTAAGATTTTACAATGAAAGCAATGATGCAAGTGTAATGCGCCGATGTAAAT
>VGXV01000187.1 GCA_016873165.1 Planctomycetota bacterium
TGTTTACTTTAAACGGAGAAGTTTCTCCAAAGGTTTTTAAGGGAAACAAGAGCAATATGAAAACAACAGCAAATATACCCTTCGTAAAGAAACCTGTTTTCATGGCATATTCTCCTTTAAAAATCTGGGTCTTCTAAGTTTTATGTGGGTAAATTTTCATAATAGTTCTTTCTTAATAGCATAAAAAATAAGGTTTTCGGGGCAAAATAGAACTCCAAAAAGTTGTCACGAGTAGGTATACTCATCAGACAAGAGAAAGGAGTGTTCATGAAAACCTGTAAAACCTTATCAGAATTATATTCGCATCCTGGATTTCGAGCGAGAAATAAATTAACCGGTATTTATGGTGACCGGTATGCAAGGGTTATAAAACTTGTACGCCGTCAAAAAAAACCGTTTGCTCAGTTTGCCATACACCATCAAAGACATACTACGATAGCGAAATCAAACGGGCAAGAGACCTTTCGAGCGGTTCATTCAGGATATACGTTGAGTTTGAATACCGCCGTGTATTTTGCAAGAAGTGTAACGCCGTGAAAGTAGAGACGCTATCATGGCTTGCCTCGAATACAAGAAATACCAGACGATACGAACGTCATGTTGGCAGACTCTGCCGAGAACTTACGATCAAGCGAGTGGCTGAACTGGAACGGCTTAGCTGGTATCAAGTCAGGCAAATAGAAATAAACTACATGAACGAGCTTGTTGGTCGTTTTGGCAAAATTACCAGGCTAAGAGCCATAGGAATAGATGAAATTTCTATCCGCAAGGGACACACCTATATGACCTGTGTCAGTGATTTAGACAAAGGACGCCCCATATGGATAGGTGGTGAAGGTCGTAGAGAAGAAGACCTGGATTTGTTTTATAATGTGCTTTCTGATAGCCAGAAGAAAAACATTTCCCTTGTTGTCATGGACATGTGGAAGCCCTTTAGGAAGTCCACGCTAAAACATATTTCTCATGCCCAAATCGTCTACGACAAATTTCACATCCTTCGCCATCTGGGTGATGCGATGGACACAGTCCGTAAACAGGAATATCGCCGTGTAAGTGAGAAAGAACGATTCTTTATAAAAGGACAAAAGTATACGCTTTTGTCACATAAAGCCAATTTAGATATAAAGGGCAAGCAGGCATTAAAGCTGCTTTTCAAAGCCAATAAACGTATCTACAAGGCTTACCTCTTGAAGGAATCATTTGGTAAGCTCTGGGATTACAAAAGCGTCAGCAACGCCGAACGATTCTTTACCAACTGGAAATCCCAGTTGAAATGGTCAAGACTTAAACCATTTTACCAATTTGTAAAAATGATTGAACGACACTGGGACAGTATTGTGAGTTACTGTAATCCCAACAATAAGGTCTCTCTTGGACTGGTTGAAGGTATCAATAACAAAGTCCGTGTCATTCAACGTAGAGCCTATGGTATTAAAGATCAAGTGTATCTCAGACTTAAAATATTAACAGCATTTTTACCAGATTTATGAAAATTTACCCACACAAAACTTAGAAGACCCTATTAAAAGAGCCATAATATTTTGTGGTAAAATTTCAAAAAAAATTAATTGTCCACAAAATATGCTAGGGTCAACTAGCCTGTATTTAGAAACATATGAAGTAATAAACGAAAATAATTACTTTACG
>VGXV01000188.1 GCA_016873165.1 Planctomycetota bacterium
TTTGTTGTTCCCTGTAATTTGCTGAATTCAAGTTACAAATGCAACTTTTTGATTAGACAAATTTATTGATAAAAATTCATTTGGTGTTAAATATTTTAATTTTTTTCTGGGGCGATTGTTTAATATATCTTGGACCCTTTGTACATCATCGTCAGAGACATTTTCAAAAGAGGATCCTTTAGGAAAATATTGGCGAATCAAGCCATTTGCGTTTTCATTAGCACCTCTCTCCCATGAATGGTATGGCCTTGCAAAGAAGAAATCGATGTGAATACTATTTGCAATTGTTTTATGTTCGGCAAATTCTTTCCCGTTGTCGGCTGTGATTGTATGCATCCACTTCTTATAAGGGTTCATTACTTCAATTGCTTTTTGTGTCAAATCTTCAGCGTTTTTTCCATTGAGTTTAGCTATCCACACCCTACTGCTTACTCTGTCATTTATAGTCAAAAGAGCTCCTTTGTGATTTTTTCCAATGACAGTATCTATTTCCAGGTCTCCCAACCTTTGCTTTTGGTCAACAATAGCGGGGCGATTTGAAATGTCAACCCTATCTTTGATTATTCCTCTGCTATCTTTAGCAGCACCTCGTTTACGGTACTTCCTCCCTTTTCTTCTCAGATGAGTAAACAGACAGCCTTTGTCTTTCTTGTCCTTCCATACATATTGATAAATACGTTCATGACTAACGCAATCCACGCCTTCAATCTTTGCTCTTCCGGCGATTTGTTCTGGACTGTAATCTTCTAAAAGCCGTTTATCTACAAACTGTTTTACCTGTTCGGTAAAACGTAGATTCTTGGGCTTATCTTTAATTCTTTGTTCATACTTTCGTTGAGCAAGTTCGTGTTTATAGCACCCGCTACGACCATCACAGTTGCGACGAAGTTCCCTACTGACAGTGCTTTTGTCTTTATCAATGGCTTTCGATATCTGAATTTGACTATAGCCTTGAATTTTCATTACCGAAATGGTGTACCTTTGTTCGACGGTTATATGTTTCATTTGCAACTTTTTTTTGACGAGGAGAGGGCAAAATTAAACTTTATCCATCAGGGCAAAGAGAGAAGGAGTTCATCTCTTTCTCCTTTGTCTTGAAAAATTTAATCTTTATCTCCTCTGCAAAAGTTGCATTTATTGGTTGAATTTAGGTTGTTAATATTTCCAAGTGGTTATTTATTTTTTGGGTTCCTTTTATTATTGCAGCAGTAATAATTTCAATTCCTTGTGATTACTTTAAAAATGAACTTATATTATTGAATATAGAACAAGAAGAAATTATTACTAAAAATTATAATATGTTAAAAACAAGAGAAAAAGATATAATAATCTCTGCCTATGAAGTGAATAAAATTAGATTTAATTCTATAGGTGTTCTTGAGAAAGGATTAGTAAAAACTAAAATGTATATTTATTTTAGAAATTCCATAACATCACATATTGACAGCCTTGCCTATTATTTTACAAACGATACTTTAACTAAATATGAAATTGTTTCACTTGATAGTCTTATTGGTTGGGATGCTCAAAAATTATATGATGGATATTACAATAGGAATTTAGTTGGTAAATGGTTAACACCTCTTTTTTGGAAGGGATTAGGAGATGGATTCAAAGCCCCGTTTAAATTGATTTTT
>VGXV01000189.1 GCA_016873165.1 Planctomycetota bacterium
GGCGCATAGAGTCCTTAAAGTAAAGGAAATTTGCCGTCTTCCAGTCTTCCTTCAATTGCCTGATCCAGGCGGTTTTTATCTTGTCGTTTATATCAGGCATGAAATAAGATTATTCCTATTATAGGGAAACAGAGGAAGCGTCCCCTTTTTCCAATGAATGCCGTCAGGGTATATGCAACAAATAATACAAATTCGGCTTGAAATATAGCATATATATTCATAAAATATCAATGCTAAAAAATACAATAATACGCTGGAGGAATTATATGTCAAGAACTACCATAACACTGCCCAATTCTTTGTTAGACGAATTGATGTCAGAAATTAAAGCAAAAAGCAAAACGGAAGCTGTCGTAAAGGCCATTAAAGACGAGATACGAACGAAAAAGATGGAAAAAATAAAGACTATGGCTGGCAAGATGGAGTTCACAAAATCAGCAGATAAACTCAGACATGAAGATGAAAGACTTAGATAGGATTTTAGTCGATACATCGGCATGGATCGAGTTTTTTAGGAAAAAAGACCCTTACTACAAGGTTATTCTGGAATTAATCGATACCAGCAAGGTCTGTTGCTTGGGAATTATACTTGCAGAGTTGTTACAGGGGGCAAAGTCCCAAAAGGAGCTTGATGTTTTAAAGGAATTTCTGCATGTGTTTGATTTTCTCCCGGAATCTACCGAAATGTGGCGAAAAGCAGGTGAATTATCTTATCTATTACGCCAAAAGGGAAAGTCCGTCGGACTCTCAGATTGCTATATTTCAGTAGTTGCTAACACAAACGAAGCAACACTCTTAACACTGGATAGACATTTTGAGGTCATTGAAAAAGAAACAGGATTAATTTTATATGGTTTCACATAATAAATAGAATTGTTATGTCTTATTTGATTTCTTGCTTATATTCAAATTGCCAATTTCCCGGTATTTCTTCAGCCGTGCATCCTGCTCAAGCCTGAATTTCTGGGGTTGATGGCCTTTTCGGCATACGGTGGCGAATTCGCACCACTCACATTTCTGGGCATCCTCGGTGGGCGAAATGGGGAATATACCTTCGCGTATATAACTCAAAAATTCTTTTACCGTCTCCCAGCATTGCCCCTGAAAATCTTTCCATTCGTCTCCTTTGATTGTTTTTTCCTGCGCACTCGGCTTCCCCTTTTTGTCCTCCATATCCTGCGCAACGTAAACAAAAGATGCGTCCTCCAGGCTTGCCTGACCTTGAGAAATACGCCCCTTCTTAATTTCTTCCGATAGTATACGTTCTGTCATGACGATATAAAAGGGGATCTGCAATTTTTGACCTCTGACGGCGTATTTTATAGGCTTATCTTTCAAAGGCCTCCCGGATTTGTAATCCACCACACGGAAACTCACGGCATTTTCCACCGCTCCCTGTTTAAGGCATACAGGGACAAGCTTCAAATCTATGCGGTCAATCTTCCCCTTAAAAGTTAATTCTGAAGCCTTATCTTGTTTAGAGGAGACAGCTATTAGCTTGACCAGTTCGTCCCGTGCGCTGAGATGCGCCTTCCTTTCCAGATAAGCGGGGATATAACCCGTTTGTTCGATTCGATCCAGGTCCCACGTTACAAATTTTGTCAGATAATCGAGTATCTCC
>VGXV01000190.1 GCA_016873165.1 Planctomycetota bacterium
TGCCTGCGTCAATAGGGTAGGTCGGCACTACAAGCTGTTTTTGAAATCGACTTCAGTAAAATCAATGGTTCCCAGACGACAAATGTCCAAAAATAACCGTTTTTTGGCGCGAATTGCGAAAGTCGGGGTAAGAAGCCCATCTTCAAATTTCTTTTTGAGTAAATAACCATACGTTGCATGTATGCCCACAGTCGCAGAAGCTTCTGGAACACTTATACCCCCATCGATAAGCACCTTAAATTTTTGTTGCCGCTTCGGTAATTTTTTTCAATGCTTTCTGGCCGTTTTTCGTCACCCCCCTGTTTTTGTTCCGTCATGTTTTTAGCTCCTGAAAACAGCTATATATTATAATATAATTAATACATGTAATTGTTTTTATTATACACACTTGTAGCAAATGAACCGCTTAAAAATTGCACCAAACGCATTCGATTGTTTTTGGCTTTTGCCCGCCGGATGATTTATGAGACCCCTTGAAACTTTGGCGAGCGTATTTGTTCCAGCCGGAATACAGGCTATCGTATCGTAAAGCTCGCTGGCGTAATGCGAAACCATTGCCTTGCCTTTGATACCATGAAGCAGTTCCGAAAGCCTGTAATGGTTGTTTTCTGTGAATCCATGTGCATAACATTGTCGGTTTGAATCCGTTAAATAAGGCGGATCAATATAGAAGAACGTTCCTGGACTATCATAACGCCGGATAACTTCATCATAAGGCAAGCATTCAATCGTGACATACTTTAGCCGTTCCGCCGCTATTCCAACGTTTTCGATAGAACTACGGAAGGTTTTTGCCGGATTCCGTCCGGTAATACTTGGACAAGCAAAGCCACCCCTTACTATATTACCGGCAAACGAAGCCTTTGAAAGAAAGAAATACCTTGCCGCCTTTTCGACCTCATCAGCCGGACACAACCCTTGCTTCCATCGCAAACGTATCTCTTGCCACAACTTACGGCAAAAGGGCATGTATTTCAGCGTGTTTATAAGCTTTTCTCTTTTTTGAGGATGTTTTAAGATGTTAAAGAAGCCTATTAAGTGGCTATCAATATCGTTGATTACTTCGACCCGTGAATGTTCTTTGCTGAATAACAAGCTTGCGCCGCCGCAAAACGGTTCACAGTATGTGACATGCTCCGGGATGAATTCCCTTAGCCAGCCGGAGATCATGCCCTTGCCGCCGATTCGTACAACCGGAGATTTTAAGGTTTTAACCAACGGTTTTTGCCTCTTGAAGATTCCTGCAAATGAAGTTATCTAAATCGATTCTGCGAAACTTGTTAAGTTTACCAGCTTTAACAACATTGATTTCTTTACGCATGACCATCTGATAGAGAGTGCTTTTTTTCAACCCTAAAAGGCTAGAAGCTTCATCCATATCGTACAAAAGCTTTTCAATCATTTTGTTTTATCTCCCGTGTTAAATTTTCTCTAACTGATCTTTGACAGTTAAAAAAGTTAAATATTTGCTAAATAAATACATAGGACTTGCCGAAAAGTTCTTGGCACTACCCTTTCTTGTTTGCATCTTATCCGTTCAGTTCCCGAATAGTAGGTGGAAT
>VGXV01000191.1 GCA_016873165.1 Planctomycetota bacterium
AAAAATAATTGAACCATTCGGCTGAATGAGCCGGTATTTATTGATAATATCAAGTATTTTTTTGACAAACGGGTGTAATTTCATATTGATTAAAACTATATCCCCTTGCTGTGAACAAATCAAGGAGAGAAATGGATTGACTTTGGCGGCGAGGTTCGTAAAATATTCATATATAATGAAATTACGAAACTACGTACCAATGGAATAATTGTCAATAAGAATCCCCCTTTTTTTGTTTATTTATGATCAGTTTGGAGTGGGAGAATAAAACAAATAGGATATTGAAATACTTTTTTCTCGCTGTATTTTCCGTCTGTATAGTATACAATTGCTTAAGAACGAATTGTTACGGGAATCCTGAGAAAAAAGTAGTGACGATAAGTATTTCCGGAATAGATTTAGAGGTTGAGCTGGCGATTACACATGAAGAACACATGGAAGGGTTGATGTATCGTGATACATTAGAAGACAATAAAGGAATGCTTTTTGTTTTTCCGGAAAATAGGATACTTTCATTCTGGATGAAAAATACTTATATACCGCTTTCTATCGCTTTTATCAATGAAGAGGGGCTGATTACACAAATAGAAGCAATGAAACCGCTAAGCCTCGATCTTCATGAGTCGAAGGAAAAGGTGCGGTATGCTTTGGAAGTGAAAGCAAATTGGTTTAACATACATAATGTGCGGGAAGGCGACACGGTAAGAATGCCGCACATTATAGCAAACAAAGAATTAATTGGTGCCGGGAATTAAACAAGGATATTTTTTTATAGAATATACGCATATGACACAGACACAGCAAAGTATCATCAATGAGAAAGACGGTTCTGAGATGGTATATGTACCAGCCGGTAATTTTATTATGGGAGAGGATAGGAAGGTTGTTTTTGTCGATGCGTTTTATATTGATAAGTTTCCTATAACAAATTCTCAGTATAAGAAGTTTATCGATGAAACAGGTGCGAAAATTCCTTTTTTCTGGAATAACGAGCGCTTTAATAAGCCTTTACAGCCGGTTGTCGGCGTAAGCTGGAACGATGCGGTTGCCTATGCAAAATGGGCGGGAAAACGATTGCCCAGGGAAATAGAATGGGGCAAGGCCGCGCGGGGCGTTGACGGAAGGGAATATCCGTGGGGAAACATGCAGCCTGACCATACTGTGGCTGTTTTTAATCTTGACCCGAATACCGGCGCTCCTGCGCCTGTCGGAGACCGGAAGGAAGGGGCGAGTCCGTATGGTTGTTATGATATGGCAGGAAATGTTTGGGAGTGGTGTGAGGATTGGTATGAAGAAGGGAAATACCGTGTGGTGAGAGGAGGTTCGTGGGTGAATCATCACTATATTCTCAGAAGCGCTTATCGAAGCTGCAGCTACCCGGAAGGCAGAGATAACAATGTAGGCTTTCGTTGCGCAAAAGATGCGGGATAAATGCGAATGTTTTCAGTTATAAGGGGTTTTCAATGTTTTTTAACAGTTTAAAAAACTTTTTTTACAGTAATGAG